>CAYRUF010000004.1:0-143882 GCA_964427375.1 uncultured Desulfatibacillum sp.
CCATGTGCATTATTCAAAAAGGAGAAAAATTTATGGAGCGACTAAACAGATGCATCGGACAAGAACGTGATCGGCGGAACCGATTCATTTCCTTCAGCTCTTTGATCCTTACCGGATTTCTGCTCAGCATTTTTCTGGCAGCTTGCAGCGGCGGCGGATCCGGCGATACGGCATCCGGCACCGCGAGCAGCTCCGGCCAGGTGGTTGTCGGAATAACCGACGTTCAAGGGGATTTCGCGGCCTATTGGGTCGATGTGGTCGCACTGACCTTAACCAAGCAAAACGGCGCCATCGTCGAAGTCCTGCCACTCACCACCCGCATTGATTTTTCCCAGTATGTCGAGCTGACCGAGTTCGTTACAGCGGCGACGATTCCGTCCGGAAAATATACCAAGGCCAGCTTGGTCTTGGACTATCAGAATGCAGATATCCGGGTGGAGGATGCTTCAGGCAAGCCCGTCAAGGTCGAAACCATCCTCGATCAGAACGGGTCGCCGATCTCCACATTGACGGTTTCCGTTCACCTGGAGGACAGGAATTCCCTCGTCATTGTTCCGGGAATACCAGCCTTCCTGACACTGGATTTCGACCTCAAGGCATCTCACGAGGTTGCGTTCGACGGCGCCAACATCCCCACTTTGACTGTTCAGCCCCTGCTGCTGGCGGATGTAAATCCGGAAGAGCCCAAAATCCATCGCTTGAGAGGCCCCTTGAAAGAAGTGGACCTTGGAGCCGGCACCTTCGACCTTATCATCCGCCCTTTCATCCATGTCCTCACCGGGGCCGACGACCGGTTTGGTGTGTTCAAGGTCATGACCGACGGAACCACGATATTCGACATCAATGGCGATTTATATGAAGGGCAAGCTGGGCTGCAGGCCCTGAATCAGCAGCAGACGCTGACGGCGGTCATCGTCGTCGGAGACCTCAAACCCGGCTTGCACCGTTTCGAGGCCCGGCAGGTTTATGCGGGCACCAGCGTTCCCGGCGGCAGCCTCGACGCAGTCACCGGAACCGTCATGCGGCGCGAAGCGAACCAACTGACCGTCAAGGGAGCAACTTTGATTCGGTCCGATGGACTCATCGTGCCGAATGATTCCGTTCAAATACGATTGGGGCCTGATACGTCCGTCAGTCGACAACTTTCAACCGCGGCGTTTGGTATTGAGGATATCTCGGTGGGGCAGTCTATTACGGCCTTCGGCAGTCTCAACAGCGAAGAGACCGAGCTGGATGCAGGCGAGGGATTCGTCCGTATGAATCTGACAACTCTCCGGGGAGATATCGCCCGTCTCGATAGCAGCCTGTATATCGATCTGTCCGCAATCAACGGCCGGGACGTCGGTCTATTTGACTTCAGCGGCACGGGTGTCGATTCGGCCAACGACGCAGACCCTGCCGAATATGATGTCGCCGCCGGCGCATTGGACGTATCGGGGTTGACTGCCGGAAAACCGGTTAAATGCCGCGGATTTGTGACCGATTTTGGACACGCTGCCGCCTCGGCAGACTTTGAAGCGGTTGCCGTGGTGGATGTGTCGAACGTAAAAGGCCTGATGGTCGTTAATTGGAGCCCATCGTCGGCGGATCCCTTTGAAACCATTACTGCCGGCGGCCTTACGATCAACCTCGACGGCGCCGGGGACTTCCATCGACTGAATCGAGCCGGGGTCGTTACGGACCTGAATGGATTATCCAAACCGCCGGAGGTGAAGGCGCAGGTGACCGGAAGCGGCCTGTTCGTGATCCACCAGGGCGGCAGCTCTCAACTGTTTTTTTCTTTCAGCGGGTTTTCCGACGAACTCATTCAACGCCTTAATGAAAACGCAAGCGTGAACTTGATGGCCGCTAGGGGCCAATTTGACGACACAACGGAGACCCTTACTGCCAATTGGGTTTTTGTGATGCTTGAAAGTAAATGAGTGGATACAATCCCTGACCGCGGCGGTTTTATGACCGCACCAGATAGACTGGCGATCCGCATCGAGTCCGAGACCATCTATGATTCGTTGCAGAATCAATTGATGAATCAGGATTGATCGTCTCTAATCCGGCGCCTCTTCCCGGGTGATGTTGACGGATTCAAGAGGGCACCGATTTTGTTCCCGGTCCTAAGATATTGCAATTTAGAAAAAGTTTTCTATAGTACGGACCTATTAACCGGCGAATGCTGAACGTCGTGATGGCCCATCTGCACGACCACCATCCAGCGAGTATCGAAGCTGCGACCGGGACTTTGCCCATGGAGGCGCCCAATGCCCGACATGCTCGTCAAGCTCTACGGCCTGCCCGACCTTCATGCACCGCTGAGGAAAATCGACGGCCGGGGAATTCGCATCCGCCGTTCCAATCCGTGGGAAAAGGCCATCCTCGCCGACTGGGTGCGGACGCATTTCAGCCAGGGATGGGGGCTCGAGTGTGAAGCGGCTTTCGCTCATGTCCCGCCAGCCTGTTTCATTGCGGTTAAGGGCGACACTCTGATCGGGTTTGCTTGCCACGACTGCACCCGCAGGAATTTCTTCGGCCCGACTGGGGTTGCAGAAAACGAGAGAGGAAAGGGCGTGGGGTTGGCGCTGTTGCTCTCGTGCCTTTACGCGATGAGAGACGCCGGCTATGCCTATGCCATCATTGGCGGGGTGGGCCCGGCCGAGTACTACGCCCGAACGGTCGGCGCCGCCCTCATCGAGGGCTCTTCCCCGGGAATCTACGATTTCGGGCTGCTCCCAAAAGAGCCTGCCCCTTTGAATCCGGAAGAAGCGATTCGGAGAATATGGTGATGCGCGGCCATCACAGCCTTCGCCATCCATGGGTCTGGATAGGCCTGCCGATCGTTTTCTGGGCCGCTGCGGTCATGCCGCCCCGGCCAGCGGCGGCCGAGGAATGGCGAATCCAGGGGGCCGGCCAAATCGAGGCCCTGATTGCAGCCGTCGAGCGAATGACCGATGCAGCGTTCATTCGCAACGGCCTAACCTATGATTCGACGGTGGCCGCGGAATTTCTGCGCCGCAAGTGGCGGGCAAAGGCATCGCTTGTCGGCTCTGCCGAGGAGTTCATCGAGAAGGTAGCTTCGTTTTCCTCGACCTCCGGCCGGCCATACCTCATCCGATTCGGCGATGGCCGCGAGGTCCCATGTTCGGCTTTTCTTCGAGCGGAACTGGCCAGGCTCCAACGAACGCCGAGGTAACGTGAGTCTGCATTTATCTGAAAGGATTCGGAAGGTGAAACCGATCTACCTGGACTACAACGGCACGACACCCCACGACCCCGAAGTCGTCGCCGCCATGCGGCCTTTTCTGGAAGAGGAGTTCGGGAATCCCTCCAGCGGCCATCTCTACGCGGTGAAGCCCCGCCAGGCTCTCGATGCCGCTCGACGGCAGGTCGCCGGCCTGTTGGGCTGCTCCCCGGAGGAAATCGTCTTCACCAGCGGCGGCACCGAAGCCAACAACTGGGCCATCACCGGCACGGCCCGGGCCCTGCGCGGCCGGGGCCGGCACATCGTGACCTCAGCCTTCGAGCATCCGGCGGTTCTGAATGTCTGCGCGTTTTTGAAAAAGGAAGGCTTCGAAATCACCTATCTTCCGGTCGATCAATTCGGCCGGGTGGACGTCGAGGATGTTCGGGCCGCTCTGAGACCGGACACGATCCTGATCACGATCATGCACGCCAACAACGAAGTGGGCACCATCCAGCCGATTGAAGAGATGGCCGCCCTCGCCCGCTCCCGCGGCGTCCGGATGCACACCGATGCCGCCCAATCGCCCGGCAAAATTCCTGTGGATGTCAACGCGCTGGGAATCGACCTGCTCTCGATGGCCGGCCACAAGCTCTATGCGCCCAAAGGCGTGGGCGCTCTCTACATCCGCAGGGGCGTAACCCTGGAGACGTTCATGCACGGCGCCGGTCAGGAAATGGGCCGCCGGGCGGGGACTGAAAATATCCTGGAAATCGTGGGGCTCGGAAAAGCCTGCGAGGTCGCCGCCCGAAATAGGGAGCAAACCGGCCGACACATGCGGGCCATGCGCGACCGGCTGTACACCGCGATCGCCGGCGGGTTGACGGAGGTGCGCCTGAACGGGCATCCGGAAATGCGCCTTCCCAATACTTTGAGCCTTTCCTTCCTCGGCCTGGAAGCCAACCGGATATTGGAGGCCATCGGCCTGGAGGTGGCGGCTTCGGCCGGCGCCGCCTGCCATGCGGACAGCGTCGAGATCTCGCATGTGCTCAAGGCCATGGCGGTGCCGGTGGAATGGGCCAAGGGCACGCTGCGCCTGACCACCGGACGGATGACGACGGCGTCGGAGATCGATCGGGCCGCGGAGGTCATTATTCATGCGGTTAAGGCAATGCGATCAAAGGGGGGACCACGTGGCGAAGGGGGTGGGTGAGCCCCACCCCCCCTTGGGCGAGCTAGAAGAAGCGGTATTGAAGGCCGAGGGCCAGGCCCCAGACATCCTTGTCGAGCTCCGTTCCGGCCGGCGATCGTCCGGCGGCAGTCGACTCCGCCCCGGTCTTGACGGATTCATACCAGACCTTGAGACCGCTCAATGTCAAGCTCAGACGTTCCAGCGGGCTCCACACCAGGCCCAGACCGATCGTGTTGGCATCCAGCTCCGGCGCTTCCGGCAGCAGGTCCTGCGAGTCCATCCCCTTGATCTCGGTTCGCAGATACCCCACGCTGAACTTCCACTGGGGATTCAGAATGTACTCCAGCGTGACGCCAAGGTCATAGCTGTTGCCGGGCATGGAATTTTGGAAGCGGCTTCCCTCCAGCTTGGCCTGCTTCTCAAGATAATAGGTAAAGTTGGGCTCGATCCGGAGAGTTCCCGGGATGATGAAGTAGGATATGCCGGCCCCGATGTAGCCGGGCAAGTCCTCGCGCTCGTGGGTCCCGTCGACCCAGCCGACGCGCTCGGATACGGACTGGCCGGGAGGCACCACCCCGAAGGTGGAGTCTTTTGTTTCTGATTTAAAGTTCAGGGGTGTATTGGACATGTAGGTGAGGCCGATGTTGAGGTCCTTGATCGGCGCATAGTCAAGCCCGAGGAAGTAGTTGAAGGCCTCGTCTTCCCTTTCTATCTTTACGTTCAGCGAGCGCCCGTTGGCCGGGTTGGTGGCACGGCCCTTGAATTCCTGGTAGGCATCGACAAAGCGGATTCCTCCCGACAGCGACAGCGAATCAAAAATCTTGTAGGCTCCCCCCAGGCTGTAGCCGACATAATAGCTATCAGCCTCGATCTTCTGTTCAGTCGCCGTCGGCGCAATCAAGCTTCCAGGCCCCGGTGGAAAGCCCAATAGAGGCGCATAGCCAAGCGCCAACAGGGCGGTCCGGGCATTGCCGTCGTCGTACTTAACCTCGCCGCCGCCGCCGGGGATGGTAACGGCGAAAAAGGCGGACCACCGATCCTGCTTGTAGACCGCGAACAAGCCGGGGATGATGGATGGTTCCTCCGAGTCGAGGGTCCCCAGGTTAAACGGCGGCGAGGACGGCATGTCGTTTGAGTAATCCTTCATCAGGTAGATCACATCCGCCTTCAGGTAGAGACCGTCCTGCATCATGGCCGTGCCGGCCGGGTTGAATGCGGCGGCGTCGGCCATGTCCGTGGCGGCGTTGCGGTTCAGCGTTCGGATGTAGTCCGCGCTGAGGTTTTGTTTGTTGATGATGCCCCCCGCCTGGAGCGATGACGCCAGCCCCACCACTAGCAAAACGACACCGACCGCTATAAACCTTTTTCGCATAATCTCCTCCCTCCTTTTTCCCGATGAAATGCCTGGTTTCCGTTTGCGCTGCTTCTCCTGTCCTCATTGCATAGGCTCACGGGAAAGCCGCTCCCGAATAACTGGTGAGTTGAGTAAAAGCGGGTTATGACGCGCAGCGCCATCCTGCTCGGCAACGAAATCGACAAGCCGACTTCCCTCGGTCTCCCCCTTTGGCAAAGGGGGTGGGGGGATTTTAAAAATGACTTCCTGGAGAGCCTGCGGTTGGACGGATCGCTCAGGCTTAAAGGCGCTGGGGACCCCTTCTTTTCGCGGTTCTGAATACGACGCATCAACTGGCCTGAATTTGAGAGCCCGCACGACCATGCGCTCGCCAAAGCAAATTGGAGGGTTAAAGCGATACGGGTCAAGTGCCGAGGATTATTACCGGGAAAAAATCAGGCATGCAAGAGCAAATTTAACTTCTTTCCAATTTTAATGGAATAAACTCCAAAATTTTCCTGAAGATGATTCTGCCAAACAAAACAGCATGGTAACCCCTTTAAAAACATAGCCGATCGATCTGAAATCTTATTTCTTCAATCTGTTTGCGGTAACGGATGGATCATTATATAGGGGAGCCGTTTTCCCAATTCTCCACACCACAGGCAGGAAAGGATGCTTCGCTGCATGGACTTGTTGCTCTTGCTCAAAGCGGCTCTCTTGGGAATCGTCGAGGGGGTGACGGAGTTCATCCCGGTGTCCTCCACCGGGCATCTGATTCTGAGCCAGGACCTGCTTGGCTTCACCGGCCGCAAGGAAAATGCCTTCATCATTTTCATCCAACTGGGCGCCATTCTGGCGGTGGTATGGCTCTATCGGAAGAAATTCATTGATATCGCCCTGAACCTGCATCGCGAGCCCGCCGCGCGCGGCCTGGTAATGAACCTCATCGTAGCGACCCTTCCAGCCGTTGTGATCGGATTGCCTACCGAAAAATGGATCGAAGCGCATTTATTCCGCCCCCTTCCGGTCGGCCTGGCGTTTGCCGCCGGCGGGCTGGCGATCCTGTTGATCGAACGCTGGTGCGGCACTCCCAGCGTGCAAAGCGTCGACCACATTCCGTTGAGGAAGGCTTTCGGGGTGGGGTTGATTCAGGTTCTGGCCATTCTTTTCCCCGGCGTTTCGCGCTCAGGCGCCACCATCATGGGCGGGCTGGCGCTGAGCCTTTCGCGTACGGCTGCAACCGAGTTCTCCTTCTTTTTGGCGATTCCGGCCATGTTGGGGGCCTCGCTCATCAAGCTCGTCAAAGTAAGGGAACTGATGTCCCTGGCAGATATCCCGGTGTTTACCGTCGGGTTTATCGTTTCCTTCCTTTCCGCACTAATGGTCATCCGCGGTCTTTTATCCTATGTTTCCCGGCGGTCTTTCGTCCCGTTTGCATGGTACCGAATTTTTTTCGGCGCATTGATCCTCATCCTGTACTGGAATCGCGGCACCTTCTGAAAGACGACATGAACTTAATTTCCCAAAATTGACGATCCAACTACCCAACCTTCGGCGGGTCAAACTCCATCCGAATCATAATTTCCTGATATTTTATGACTATTGATGCGTTCATGCTTTGTGTGCATACATTTTGCTTGAAACCTTGATATGATCGGGGAGTAAAACCCTCGATGCCCTCACAGAGAGCAGCTGGTTTCTAGAATGCGCGTGCATCTTTCATGGGTGACTTTCACAACTGCCAATTGAAAGCTCATCGCAGGAAACAACGGCATCCCTGGAAGCCAAGGAAGGGGCAGAGATCGTACGATCCCTGCCCTTCTTTTTTATCAAACCCATCGCTGCGCTGATCCCCTGGCAAAAGATAACCGGCCGTGTTAAAAGAATCGACGGGCTCCCGTCCCCGGCGCACCGCACCCTGTCCAGCGCGAATTCTGATCATGAAACTCTGTCCGGCTTGTAGCCAATCTGTCGCAGAGGAAATCGCCGCCTGCCCCGCCTGCGGCAGGGACCTGAGCGAGCGCCGCCAAACCATCGATGATTACCGCATCGTCGATGTGCTCCACGAGGGTTATTCCACGTTTCTCTGCCGGGCCGTCCGTGAACGCACGAACGAGCACGTGATGATCCGTCTTTTCACCCTCCGGGCGGGGGTGAGCCCCGAAGTCGCTGCGCGCCTTCAACGCGAGCTGGAAGAACTGAAGAAGCTCCCCGGCGAGGGTTTCGTGCGCCACCACGCGATCCGGCGCTCTTCGGATGGTTTGTGGTACCGCATCAGCGAGTGGGTCGAGACCGAAAGCTGGGGATCGCTGCTCGCCTCCGGGCGGCTGCAACCCCGCTCCGTGCTGCTCGATCTCTTCCGTCAGATGGCCGAGATCCTGACGGTCCTGCACGCGCATGGGCACTTCATCCCCCATCTCATCCTCAACGACATCATGGTCGTTCCCGGGGATGACGGCGACCTGCGCATCAAAATCGATTACAAACTTTCCCGCTTCATCGACCCCAAACTGGACCGGCCGGCGCCGATGCTTAAAAAGCTGCTCGCCGGCCATCCGGATATCGTCAACCAGCGGCCGCTCGATTTCCGCAGCGATATCTGGTCGCTCGGAAAGGTATTCGTCGAGTTGCTCGCCGGCGACCTCGATATCGACGACATTGAGGCGCGGGTCGACGATCTCGATATACCGGAGAACCTCAAGGTCCTGCTGCGGGTGATGCTGGCCGACGACCCCGATTTGAGACCGCAGTCCATGGCGGAGATTTCCGAATCGCTGAGGCGCATCGCACAGGTTCCTGAATCTCTCCCGGTTCCGGAGACGCCTCGGGAAACAGCCCCTCCGCCGCCGGGTCTGATCCGGCGGCTCCAAGAAAGGGTCCGGCTGCTGGCGGGAGCCATCGTGCTGCTGGTCGCCGCCGGTGCGCTGGCATGGTTTTATCTGGATCGGGAACGTCGCGACACCGAGAGCGTGCTGGAAGGCTATGCCAATCGGTATGCACCCGCGGTCGGGTTCGTCTTGGTGGAATATTGGCTGGAGGCCGACGGAACCCGGGTTTTTCGCAATGTGGCCGAAGGCACGGCGTTCCTGGTGGACCGGGAGGGCTACCTGCTCACCAGCCGGCATGTGGTTTGTCCGTGGCTCGAGGATCCCCGCTTTGCAGCCGCCGTCCAGTATTTGCGGATGAGAGGCATGGAGCCCGTCATGGGCTACCGCCTCTATCTGTGGTTCGAGGGAACCCGGGCCTTCAACCCGGCCGCGCGGATGATCGAGGGTGCGGATATCGGCGACATTTACTTTACCGAAAACGCTTACAGTACGGACGGCTCGCCTCGGGTCGAGATTTCAGGAGTGGCGCGGCCGCCGGTGCGCACCCGACAGATGGTGACGTCCCCGCTCAAGGACGATGTTGCCGTGCTGAAGGTCGACCGGCTGGCAGAGGGCATCAGCCCGCTGCCGCTGGACCTGGCCATGGACCCGCGCCGGCTGCCCAAGCTCAGCCGCGTGATCGCTTTGGGATTCCCGCTGGGAAGCCGAACGCAGGCCGACACGGTCAATGCCAGCGTCGTGCGCGGCAACGTGCGCCGGGCTTTCGAGAACATGTTTCAGATCGACGCTTCACTGCACGGCGGCAACAGCGGCGGACCGGTGATCGATGCCCGCGGCAAGGTCATCGGCATCGTATCGGCCGTAGCCATGGATTTCAGCCAAGGTTTGGTGCCGATGGCGACCCCGGTGTGGGACATCGGGCTGATCCTGCCGATTACCGGCGGCGTCCAGCTGCTGCGGGATTTCAAGGTCGGCCATGCCAAATGGAACGGCTTCATCGATTTTTCCGTTGAAGCCTCGCTCGCCAAAATCCGCGAAACCGCCGCGCAGGGGCGCTGGGCCGAGGCCATGGCGGCGGCCGATGAAAAACTGGGTCGCAATCCCCAGCCGGTCATGGTCGTCGCCGCCGGCATGCTGCACTTCTGCAACGCCGATTATGCCGGCGCCCGCCGGCGCTTCACCCAATCGCTGTCCATGGACCCGGAGGACGACCAGGCCCGCCTGATGATAGTCTTGATCGACTGGCTGACAGACCGCCGAGCCGAAACGGACCATCGTCAGTATCTGGCGGAAGCCGACTGGCGCAGCCCGGCCGAGTTCCAGGGGTATCTGTTGCAGGTGCTGGAGGGCAAGGTGGAGGCCGCAGCGGCCCTGAGCGCCTGGACCGGCTCCGCCGAAAAAAGCTGGCTGCACTACATCGCCGGCCTGCTGCGCCTGCGCGAAGGCCGGGTCGAAGAAGCGGAAGCCCTGATCGAACAGGCCCTTCTTTCCGCCGACCCCGAGGCATGGGAATTCCTGCTGGCGCGGGCCAAACTGGACGAGATTCGCCAGCAGCGCCGCACCGAATTCAAAACCCAGGGTCAATGGAGCGCTGACAGCGTCCGCCTGCAGCAATTCGACCGCCGGTTGAAAGATGCCCTGGAAACCAAAAAGGGGCGCCAGGCGGAGTTGTCCCCCATGATGGCCAAGCTGGCCCAGGGGGATATCACGGTCGAAGAGAAAATCGAGGCTCTCCAGAAAATCCTTGAACAGGACCCGGAGAACCGGGCCGCCCTGGGCGCCCTGGCGTATGCCCGTGCGGCAGCGGACGCTTTTCCGGAAGCCCTGGCCGGGCTGCGGGCCTATCTGAAGATCGATGGACGGCAGACGGCCATGCGCCTGAGCCTGGGTTTGCTGGAAGCCGTCATTTTGCACAACCAGGGCCGCCGGGAGTCAGCGAACGAGTGCCTGGCGGACTATGCCCGCCGCACGCGGGATCCATGGTTTTTAGCCCTGTGCGATTACCTGCGGGGGCAGCAGACGGAGGACGAACTGCGCCGACTGGCCGGCGATGTACCCGAAAACATTCTCACGGCGTTCAGCGCGGCCGGCTTCTGGGCCGAGGGCTCCGGCGACAGGAAAAATGCCATCCGGTTTTACCGCGAGGCTCTCGGAACTTTTCTGGACAATTGGATCGAATACGATTTCGTGCGGGAACGCGTCAAAGGACTCAAGCGCTCGGCGGCTGAGGGCTAGGCCGCCGGGCGCCATTCCGGGTGGCTGCTCTGACCCGCGCCGCCGGAGTCGAGAACCGGCGCAGCGGGTTTTCGGCCGCCCCCATCCATTTGACATCACCGGCGGCGGCCTTATGTTGGATCCAAATTATGGATGGAAGCGAATCGATCCGAACGGAGGTCTAGCGATGTCGTTTGAAACCAGGGAAGAGGTGCTCGAAAAGGTAATGGCCATGCCGAAACCCAAGTGCCCGCATTGCGGCGTTGAAATGAGCCTTTGGGAGGAGCCCCCCCTGCGCATGGGCGACGGGCTCGGCTGGGGGACGCCTTACCTGTTCGTGTGTTTCAACGACGAATGCCCGTTGTACCAATCCGGCTGGAAGCATATCGAGGAAAGCTATGCCCACCGCGCTTCCTACCGCTGCATGAACTACCCGGGCAGCGACGTCTACGAATGCATCCCGGTGTTCAGCGACATGGGCATGCGCGGACAGATCGTGGACGATCAGGCGCTAGCCGAGCAGGAAGCGATGAAGGAGGCCATCAAACGCGGATTCAACCTGTTGGCCGATTACTACACCACCAAGGACGGACCCGCCGTATTGCAGCTGCTGCAGGACCCTCTCGAGCCCGCCCGCGTCCGGCTCAAGGCCGCGGAGATGATCGGAGACATCGGAGAGGCCGAAGCGGTTGAGCCCATGCGCAACATGCGCTTCCCTTCCGAGATCCTCCAAAAAAAAGTGGATGAGGCCATCGCCAAGATCCACGCGCGGCACTTCACGCGCGAATGCCCGTTCTGTGCGGAGATCATCAAGCAACGCGCCAAGGTCTGCAAGCACTGCGGCAAGGATGTGGCCGGCGTTTAGGACACGGCCGACCCTTTCGACGCCTTCTTCGCATTGGCTATGGCTCCATCCTCCCGCCCTCATTCCCCTTCGCACCGTATCGACGGCACGCTTCGGAGTGTGGCCGTTCGCCTGCTGGCGGCGATGGTTCTGTTAGGCGTCTGGCCGGCGCCGGCGGCCGATGGTTCGACCGCCCTCCCCGACGATACCGCTGCCCGTAAGCTCCAAGCCCGGATCGCCGCCGCCCAAGCCGCCAACTATCTGGCCTGTGCAGGCGAGCTGATCTGCGGCATCGCCGAGCTGCCGCGGTTTTACGCGCAGCGGAACTATCGGCCGGCGTGGATCACCACGGATGATCGGGCCTTCGCGTTGGCGGACGAGATGGTGCAGCAGCTCGAGGATGCCCGCTACGACGGTCTGGCTCCGGAGCACTATCATCTGGATTCCATCCGCGCGCTGCTGCAAACCGCTCGACAGCAGGCGGGGTCGGATCGCTGGGTGGATCCGGAGGTTCACGCCGATCTCGAATTTCTCTTGGCCGACGCCTTTCTGATGCTGGGCTCCCATTTGCGGGCCGGCCGGGTCAACCCGGAAACGCTGGACAGTGAATGGCTGGTCCGCATCGATTCGCAGGGCAACTTGGCTGAGGTGCTTCAGCGTGCGATTGAATCCCGCTGGATCGGCGAGGCCCTCGACGGGCTGCGGCCGCCTCATCCGGAATACCGGGCCCTTCGGAAAGTGCTGAAGAGCTATCGCACCCGAGAGGCGGTCGCTGAAGGGCCTCGGCTGCCGGAAAAATCCACCTGGGAGAGGGGGCAGCGCGGGGACATTGCCGATCGGCTGCGCGAACGGCTGCGGTTTTCAGGCGATCTGCCTCAGCGCCCGGAGGGAGCCGACGCCGATGCGGACGCCGAGTTGTTCGAGGGGCTGCGCCGCTTTCAGGAGCGGCACGGCCTGGAGGTCGACGGGCGCATGGGCGCTCAGACCCGGCAGGCCTTGAACGTCTCTTCCGAGGAACGCGCTCGCCAGATCGAACTGAACCTGGAGCGCTGGCGCTGGCTGCCGCACGATTTGGGAACGCGCCACATTCGCGTGAATGTGCCGCAGTTCGACCTGGCGGTGATCGAGGATGGCCAAGAGGTCCTGCGCATGCGGGTGGTCGTGGGCCGGCATTATCGCCGCACCCCGGTGTTCAGCAGTTGGTTGGACCACGTGGTTTTCAACCCGGACTGGAACATCCCGACCCGCATCGCGGTCGAGGACATTCTTCCGAAGGCCCGCAAAGACCCGGCTTATATGCGCCGCGAGAAAATCCGCGTCTTCGAAAGCTGGGATCGGAACGCAGCCGAGCTCGACCCGGACCGCATCGATTGGACCGAGGTGACCGGCCGGGGATTCCGTTACAAGTTCAAGAAGGACCCCGGCGCCCACAACGACCTCGGCCGCATCAAATTCACGTTCCCCAACCAATTTGCGGTTTACCTGCACGACACCCCGTCGAAGCGTCTTTTCGATCGCAGCATGCGCGGCTTCAGCTCCGGGTGCATCCGCATCGAAAAGCCCATGGACCTGGCTGAATACGTTCTGAGGAATTCCCCGGGGTGGAGCCGCGATGCCGTGGCGGCGGCCGTGGATTCGGGGGCGAACCGCACCATCCGCCTATCGAATCCGATCCCCCTGCACTTGCTTTACATGACGGCCGGAGCAACCCCCGAGGGGCGGCCCCGGTTTTGGCCGGACATCTACCAGCGCGACCCAAAGCTCGACCGGGCGCTGCATAAGGCACCGCCGCGGAATTACGGTTCGTTCGGAGGGTAAACGGACGCGGGATGATGGGCTACCAGGATCGAATCCGGCCGATGTCGACATGAACGAAGTCGGACTGAGGGTAGTACCCGACGCCGCCGGCCGCGAGCTCGACCGCGAGCGCCCTCAACTCGCCGGTCCGGATCCCCGGCACCCGAATGTCGATCGCCTTGCCGAATAGGTGCAGGCTCTGGGATGCCACGCCCCGGCTCCTGCGGTGCAGCACGGCGTTGGTTTCTGCGGATCGAAACCCGGAGATGACATGGAAGGGCTGCGCGGTTTGAATCCGCAGGCGCAGGCGGTGCAGGAGGTCCAGCAGATCGGTGGCGATGGCACCCACCTCGCCGGTGCGGTGATCTCTCAAGATGTGGTTGATGTCCCTCAGGCTGACGGGATCGTAGCGTCCGGCGCTGCAGTAACAGGCTTCCAGGCGTTCGCCGGTGTGGGTGTTGAAGAAAGCCAGCCGCCGCTCGGACCCGGGGGCCGGTTCGGAGACGGCTGCCCTCAGAACGCGGGGAGCCAACATAGCGGAGGCCGCCGCCAATCCCCATCGCAGGAACCGGCGGCGATGAATCGATCGGGATGGAACTGAAGCATCGGTATGTCGCTCGGCATGCGGCAAAACGGTGTGCGTCCCTCCTGATTTTTTCAGACCATAGCCCGAACTCCATAGCGTGTCAACGCGTGGATGGAGGGATCACTCCTCGGCCAACCGCCGGGCGCGGTTGACGGCTTCGCGGTCATAGGTGCGAAAAATCAGCTGCTCACGCTGCCGCCGGTCCGGCGGCAGCGTCTTGAATTCGAGCCCCGGCAGCTGCGCTTCCAGCTCGACCCGGCCCGGGATGGCTTCCAGGCCGGCGCCGACCCGGCGGCCGGAGGCCGTTTCGAGAACAACGGCGTCCCGTCCGTCCGAGGCGACGGCCCAGGGAATCTGGTATTCGCTCAGCAGTCGGGCGGCGGCCAGGATCTCGCGCTCGTAGGAGCCGATCGACCCCGCCGCGCATCGGAAAGCGACCAGCCGGCGGCCCCCCACTCCAGCCACCAAATCCACGGCCGACCGGTAGCGCTCCCCGGCAATGTCCATTTCGATCGGCGCATCCACCTCGATGTCCTCGCGGGGATAGCCCTTGCGCTCCACCAGGTAGCGCTCCAGGAGCTGGCGGTTCTCCTCGGCGCCGACGTTCGGAACGGT
The DNA here is from genome assembly GCA_964427375.1 of uncultured Desulfatibacillum sp. Classification (GTDB taxonomy): domain Bacteria; phylum Desulfobacterota; class Desulfobacteria; order Desulfobacterales; family SpSt-501; genus SpSt-501. The sequence continues at coordinate 14,585 of CAYRUF010000004.1, forward strand.
CCGGCCGGTGATGAAATCGGTCAGCATGGTATACGGTTTGAGGGTGTTGGACATCGCGGCCGAGTTCCTATTCGGCATCAACCACGCGCCGCGTTTTCGCCCTAGACACCGGTTTCGGGCTCGCTGCGGCGGGAATCGGAATCCGCGGGGCGTCGCTCCACAGGCCCTCCAGATCGTAGAGCGAGCGAACGGATTCGAAGAACACGTGAACAATCACATGGCCGTAGTCCATCAATACCCATTGACCCTCAGCGGTGCCCTCGACGCTGAGGGGTTTGATCTGGTGCTGGCGCATCTGCCTTTCGATGTGCTCGGCGATGGCGACCACCTGGCGGTTCGAGCGGCCGCTGCAGATGATGAACACATCGGCGATCGAGGTCAGTTCGCGCACGTCCAGGGCCACCACGTGGGCGGCCTTCCTGCCGAGCACCGCCCGGATCAACAGACTCAGCGTGGCGTCCAGTTCGTCGGTCATGAATAAAGTCCTTTGGTTTGAATGCAGTCGCACACGGCCGCCGGCGATAGAAACCGAATGGAACGGCCGGCGCGCACAAGGCTCCGGATCCGGCTGCTCGAAATGTCCAGGGCCGTCACGGCAAACAGGCTGACCTCCCGGATGCCGGAGCCGCTGAAACGGACCGGGGGGCCGGATGCGGCAATATCCGCTGAAACCCGGCACCTCAGGAAATCCGCCAGCTCGTCCCCGCAGCGACCGGCCGTCGGCCCATCCCCGTGCGGCCGGGTGATGACAATCACCGTAACGAGCGACAACAACTCTCGATAGGACTTCCAGGTGTCGATTTCCAGGAACGCATCCCGGCCCATGATGAGGAACAGCTCGGCCCCGTCGGAGGCCTCCCGGTGGAAATGCCGGACCGTGTCGATGGTATAGGACGGGCCCTGGCGGCGGATCTCCACGTCGGAGGCCGCCAGGCCCGGTTCGCCCGCTACGGCGAGCTCGATCATCTGCAGTCGGTCGGCCGCCGGCGCGACCCCTTCAGGGGTTTTGTGAGGCGGGACGGCGGCCGGGATGAGAAACACCCGGTCCAGCTCGAATCCCTCCTTCACTTCCAGGGCCGCCCGCAGATGGCCGAAGTGAATCGGATCAAACGTTCCGCCGAACAATCCGATACGCATCCTGCCTATTCCCTGACCTGGCCGCTGAAAATCATCCGACCCGATGGCTTCGAAAAGAGTCCAAGTTCAAGGCGCACAAATCTCGCGACGCGAGGCGTACTGGCCGTACGCCGCAGCGGCGGCGAGATGAAGTGCAACGCCGAAATTGGGCTATTTACGAAGCCATCATTCCCTGACCTGGCCGCTGCCGTACACCACAAACTTGTTCGTGGTCAACTCCTCCAGGCCCATCGGGCCGAAGGCATGCAGTTTCGAGGTGCTGATCCCGATTTCGGCGCCGAGGCCGAGCTGGCCGCCGTCGTTGAACCGGGTCGAGGCGTTCACCAGCACCACGGAGGCGTCCACTTCGCGCACGAACCGGCGCGCCCGCTCATAGTCGCTGGTGACGATGGCCTCGGTATGATTCGATCCGTACGCGGCGATGTGGGCCATGGCTTCATCCAGGTCGGCCACCACGCGCACCGCCAGAATCAGGTCCAGGTATTCGGCTGGCCAGTCCGCATCGGTGGCGGCAGCGGCTTCCGGGACGAGCCGCCGCGTCTGCTCGCACCCTCGCAGCTGGACCCCGGCCGCGCAAAGCCGCCGGGCCATCGCCGGCAGAAAGCGCTCCGCCGCCGAGCGGTGCACGAGCAGGGTCTCCATCGCGTTGCACACGCCGGGCCGCTGGACCTTGGCGTTGAAGCAAATCTCCTCGGCCATGGATAGGTCCGCACCCGCGTCCACGTAGACATGGCAAACGCCCTTGTAGTGCTTGAGCACGGGAATCCGCGAGTGGGCCACCACGAACCGGATGAGCGCTTCGCCGCCGCGCGGAATGATCAGGTCGATGAATTCCTCCTGCTGGAGCAGGGCGTTCACGGCGGTCCGATCCGTCACCGGAATCACCTGCACGGCGGCCTCCGGCAGCCCGCTCTCCGCAAGGCTTCGAGCGATGACGGCGGCCAGGGCGCTGTTGGAGTGAAAGGCTTCGGACCCGCCGCGCAGGATCGCCGCGTTGCCGGCCTTGAGACAAAGGCCGGCCGCATCCACGGTGACATTGGGCCGCGATTCGTAGATGATCCCGATCACGCCGAGCGGGATCCGCATGCGCGCCACCTGCAGGCCGTTCGGCCGGATCCAAGCCGGGCCGAGGCTGCCCACGGGGTCCGGCAGCCGGGCGACCTCCCGCAGCCCCTGGGACATGGCGGCGAGGGTGGCGTCTTTGATGGTCAGCCGGTCAATCATGGCCGCCGAAAGGCCGGCGGCGTGCGCGGCCTCCAGATCCGTTCGATTCGCTTTCTGGATGACGCCGGCCTGTTGGAGAATCCCATCCGCCAAACGCTCCAGCGCCGCATTTTTTCGCGGCGTGGAGCAGCATCCGATCGTGCGGGCCGCCTGCCGGGCGGCTTTGGCCATGCTCGTAACGGTTTGCTCGATGGTGCTCATGGTTCACTCTTCATGGTCCCGATCCGGACCGAAACGATATTGGATGCCGGGGGTTGGGCCTCCCCAATCATCACCTGTCCTCTAATGCATCGGCGGCCGTAATCACCAGGTTGTCCCGGTGGATCACCTCGTCGTAGGGTTGCTGGCCCAGGACCTGCCCGATGTGCTGGGACTTCAACCCTCGAATCCGGCGGATGTCCGCCGCGCTGTAGTTGACCAGGCCGACGCCGATGGTTTCGCCCGCGGTGGTTTGAAGCTCTACCGGGGTCCCGACCGTGAACTCCCCTCGGACGTCGACGATCCCGCTGGCGAGCAGGCTTTTGCCGCGCGAGGTCAATGCGGCCGCCGCGCCGGCGTCGATGGACAGGCTGCCCTTGGGTTTGAGTGAAAAGGCGATCCAGCATTTCCGCCGGGGGAGCTTCTCCCGACGCGGCACGAAATAGGTGCCGTGCGCTTCGCCGGCCAGCAGGCGCGACAGGATGTCCGGTTTGTCGCCCTTGGCGACCACCATGGGCACGCCCGCGGCGGTGACCTTGCGGGCGGCGTTGATCTTGCTCCGCATGCCGCCGGTGCCGAGCGGCCCGGGCATGCGGCCGGCCGCGGTTTCGGTGCTCTTGGAGATCACCCGAACGACCGGGATTAACTCCGCATCCGAGTGATCGCGGGGGTCCTGGGTAAACAGTCCCTCGATGTCGCTCAACGCAATCAGCAGGTCGGCGTCCATCAGGAGAGCGATCATGGCCGCCAGGTTGTCGTTGTCTCCGAGCTTGATTTCCTCGACCGAGACTGTGTCGTTCTCGTTGATGATCGGCACGATCTTCCACTCGAGGAGCGTGTTCAGGGTGTTGCGGGCGTTGAGATAGCGTTTGCGGCTGGTGAGATCCTCGCTCGTCAGCAGGATCTGGGCCACTTTGCGGCCGTAGCGTTCGAAGGCTTTTTCGTACTCCATGATCAGGCCGGCCTGACCCACCGCGGCCACCGCCTGCCGCCGGGGCAGCTCGTCCGGCCGGCGATCGAGCCCGATCTTCTTGACGCCGGACGCCATGGCGCCGGAAGATACCAGAATGACATCTAGGCCCCGGTCCATCAACCCGGCGATCTGGCGGGCGATTCCCCGCAATGCCCTGAGGTTGAGGCCGCGGGGGGCGGTGAGCACGTTGCTGCCCACCTTCACCACGAGCCGCTTCACGCGGTCAATCGAAATCTGGCGGCGGTTCATGCTGGAGCTCGCTGAGGCGCCGGCCGATCTCCGACAAGAGCGGAGTGACCCCTTTGCCGGTCACCGCTGAGATGAGGTGGACCTTCCGGCGTTTCTTCAGGGCCGCCTTGAAAGCGCCGGCTCGCTCCTCGGCGCCGGGCAGGTCCAGCTTGTTCAACGCAATGAGTTGGGGCTTGCGGGCCAGCGCTGGGCTGTACAACGCCAGCTCGGCGTTGACGGCCTCATATGCCGACAGCGGTTTCCCGGGATCGATCCCGGCGGCATCGATCAGATGCACCAGGATGCGCGTGCGTTCGACATGCCGCAAGAAGCGCAGGCCGAGGCCCGCGCCCCGGTGAGCGCCTTCGATCAGACCGGGGATATCGGCCACCACGAACGGTTCGCACGACCCGGTCTGGACCACTCCCAGGTTGGGAACCAGGGTGGTGAACGGATAGTCGGCGATTTTGGGCTTGACCGAGGAGATGACGCTGATCAGGGTGGATTTGCCGGCGTTGGGCAACCCGACGATCCCGGCATCGGCCAGCAGCTTGAGTTCGAGCTTCAGCCGGCGGGTCTCGCCCGGCTCGCCGGGCTGGGCAAAACGCGGAGTGCGATGCGTGGAGGATTTGAAGTGGGTGTTGCCCTTGCCGCCGCGCCCCCCGCGGGCGACGATAAAGGTTTCACCGGGAGTGGACAGATCCTTGATGATTTCACCGGTTCCGGCATCCCGAACCAGAGTGCCGGGCGGGACTTCGATGAGGATATCGTTTCCGCTTTTTCCGGTGCGCTGCCGGCCCTGTCCGCCTGCGCCGCGTTCGGCTCGGAATTCGCGCTGAAAGCGGAAAGGATACAGCGTTCGGCGGTCCGAAGAACTCACCAGGACCACGTCGCCCCCTTTTCCGCCGTCACCGCCGTCCGGACCGCCGCGCGGCACGTATTTTTCCCGGCGAAAACTCACACAACCGTTTCCGCCGTCGCCGGACTGAACGGTTATGACCGCTTCGTCAATAAATTTCACTCGGCTGCATGAACACTGACTTTTTGGCGCGTCCGTCCGTAGCGCTCGAACGCGACCTTCCCGTCGATCTTGGCGAACAGGGTGAAGTCCTTGCCCTGTCCCACGTTGTCGCCCGGGTGGAACCTGCTCCCCACCTGCCGGACGATGATGTTGCCCGCTTTGACCGTCTGCCCGCCGAAGATTTTCACCCCCCGGCGCTGACCGGCGCTGTCGCGGCCGTTTCGTGAACTGCCGGCTGCCTTCTTGTGTGCCATCCTTATGCTCCTAATGAATGTCGATGCCGTCGATGCGAATCGCAGTGTAGGGTTGACGATGGCCCTGTTTCCGGCGATAACGTTTACGGCGCTTGTACTTGAAGACGATGATCTTCTTGGCCTTGTCCTGCTCGACGATGCTGGCCAGCACCGCTGCTTTATCCAGAAGCGGTTGGCCCACGCGGACGTTTTCACCGTCCGCCACCATGAGCACTTTGTCGAAGGTCACCTGGGAGCCGACCTCGCCCGGGATTTTTTCAATCCGCAGGGTCTGGCCCTTTTGGACCTTGTATTGTTTTCCGCCTGTGTTTACGACCGCATACATCCGGAGGCCTCCTGAAAAAATAATATCATAAAAACCGGTAAATATTAGATGATGCGAAAAAAATGTCAACAAAAAAATCAGGAGGAATCGTGAACGCGTCCGTTCCCCGGCCCGTCACCCTGTTTGACCGCAGCAGAACCACCTCCCTGGAGATGGAGCTTTTGGGAGAGGAGCCGCTGTCTATCCGGGTGGAAGGCAAGCCCTACGCGGTCGTCATGCGCACACCCGGGGAGGAAATCGCCCATGTCGCCGGTTTCTGCCTCGGCGAGGGTATTATCGACTCGCCGGCCGACTATACGTCCATCGCCACCTGCGATGCGGATAGCACCAATGTGGTCACCGTGACCCTGAATCCGACCCGCCGGAAATCCATTGCTGGGATTCTGGACCGCCGCAGCTACGTCAGCCAGACCAGCTGCGGGCTGTGCGGAAAGGAGCTGGTTCAGGACCTCTATCAGGAGATCCGGCCCATGCCGGCCGGCACCGCCGTTTCGATCTCAACGGCGCTCAGGAGGCTGGATTCCCTGTCCGCCCACCAGCCGCTCAGAAGCCGCACGCACGCTTCGCACGCCGCTTCTCTCTGGGATGCGCCCGGCAATCTGGTGGCGGTGGCCGAGGACATCGGCCGCCACAACGCCCTGGACAAAGCCATCGGCAAGGCGTTCCTCGACGGCCGGCTTTCGCAGACCGCCTTCCTGATTATGTCTTCTCGAATCAGCTACGAACTCGTGCAGAAAGCCGCTCGCGCACGGATTCCGGTCATTCTCTCCGTGTCCCGGCCGACCGGATTGGCGGTGGAGCTAGCCGCACGCCTTAAAATGGGAATCGCCTGTCTGGCTGCCGGAGAGGGGGTATACATCTTCTGCGGCCACGAACGGTTCCAGCTGGCATAGCTTCCGACGAGGCCTAGCGCGTCTGATCCCGCCGGTCTCCGGCCGGCGCTTCGGCGCACCCGCAGGTGGCGCCGCAGCACGGAGCTGCTGAGGACAGAGGGCTTACTGACGCAGTCGCCGCGAGTCTCGCCGAGGTCGGAGGTTCGGCCGGATTCTTTTTTTCAAGCAGCGATTTCAGTTTCAGCGCGGTCGGCTGGATCGAAATGGCGACGATCAGCAGAGCCGCCCCCCACTGCAGCCATCCCGGAACGATTGCCGCAGCCTGGCCGGCTGCGGCCCTGGCTGAAATCCCCATGGCCGCGTAGGCCTGGTCCACCGCCCAGCCCATCAGAACCGAACAGACCGCGATGGCTGATAGATAGATGACGGTCGCCCGCTTGCCGAGGGTTCCCATCAGCACCGTCATCGAGGCCATATTCGTCGCCGGACCGGCGAGCAGAAACACCAGGGCCACCCCCGGGCTTACTCCTTTCAGAATGAGGGCGGCGGCGATGGGGGTGGAGGCCGTAGCGCAGATGTAAAGCGGAATCCCGACCGCCAGCATCAGCAGCATGGCCGGTAGGCCCGACCCCAGGTGACGGCTGAAAAAATCGTCGGGGATGACGACCGTAATCAGGCCGGCCAGCAGCAGCCCGAAGAAAAACCATGGCGCGATGTCCCCCCACAGATCGGTGACGGCAAACCGGATCCCGGCCCGCAGCTTCTCGTAAAAGCGGTGATGATTCCGGTGAACCTGGGGATCGCAGTTGACGCCGTCGCAGCATCCGTCCACCGGGCAGGTCAGGTCCGGGGCAGCCGGTGCCGCGGCCCTGCGGTAGCCGAAGAGGTTTTCGGCGATCCCTGCCACGAAAGCCGTAAAAAAGGCCGCGACGGGCCGCGCCACAGTCATGACCGGATCCAGCATGGCGTAGGTCACGGCGATCGAATCCACGCCGGATTCGGGAGTGGAGATCAAAAATGCGGTGGTGGCGCCTTTGGTGGCGCCCTGTTTGCGCAGCGACACGGCTGCGGGCAGCACCCCGCACGATCAGAGCGGGATCGGTACTCCGATCAGGGCCGCCTTGAACACCGACGAATAGCGGCCGCTGCCCAGATGCCGGGCGATGGAATTCGGATTGAGCAACACCCGGAAAAGCCCGCTCGCCAGCAGGCCGAATAGTATGTACACGGCCGCATCCAGAAGCAGGTGCCTGGATTCGTTCAGGATTTCAACGATGAAGGCCATGGCGGCGTCCTTTTAGAGAAATCGTGACTATTCACGGATATGCCGCAGCCCGATATCGAGCAGCAGCACCACATGTTTGTCGTCCAGCGCATAGTAGACCACCTGGCCATCCCGCCGGCTGCGAACCAGGGATAAATCCTTGAGCCGACGCAGCTGGTGCGAAACCGCCGACTCGCTGATGCCGGTCAGCGCCGCCAGGTCGCAGACGCACATCTCGTCCCGGCGCAGGGCCATTAGGATCTTCAGTCGGCTCGGGTCTCCCAGAACGCGATAGACCAAGGCCAGAGCTGCCAGTTCGTTATCCGGCGATGCCTCTCGGAGAGCGCTTTTCACCCGATCGGCATGAACGATCCTCGGCCGGTCGTCGGGGTCCGGATATCCGATCAGTTCCGTCCGCGGCATAACGCCTTTCCGTGAATATCTGAACATACTTTCATATATAAGACCGGCTGCGAAGGTGTCAACGTCACCCGGCCTTAACCATAATCTAACCGGGTCCTAACCGTGGTCCAATCGTCGACAAATAAATTGATCCCTGTTTGAAATACCGCTAAGCTGATCAAAGGGGCGCTGGACATTTTCACCCTGGCCCGATTTTGATCGGCTCCAATAGGACGCATACGTATGGCCAAAGAACGCATTCTGGTCGTCGACGACGAGGAAGATATCCTGGAATTGATCCGCTTTCATCTGTCGCGCGAAGGCTACCAGCTGGCGCTGGCGGCAACCGGCGAGGAGGCCTTGAAGAAGGCCGGCCGGGAGGCATTCGACCTGGTCGTGCTGGACTTGATGCTGCCCGGCCTGGATGGCTTGGAAGTGGCCAAAGCTTTGAAAGCGGAAGCCAGGACCCGGACCCTGCCGATCATCATGCTCACGGCCAAGGGCGAGGATGCCGACATCGTCACCGGCCTGGAAATCGGGGCCGACGACTACATCACCAAACCGTTCAGCCCAAGGGTGCTCACCGCGCGCGTCAAGGCCGTGCTGCGGCGGCGGTCCCGCGCAGGGGTGGACGACGCCCGGGTGATATTGATCCACGAGCTCGAGATCCATCCTGGGCGCCGCACCGTGATGGCCGGCGGCAAGGCCTTGGATCTGACGTTCACGGAGTTCCAGCTGCTTTGCGTGCTCGCGCGCCGGCCCGGCTGGGTGTTCACGCGTTCGCAGATCGTCGATGCCGTCCGCGGCAGCGACTACCCGGTTACCGATCGCAGCGTCGATGTCCAGGTGGTGGGCCTGCGAAAAAAATTGGGCGCGTACGGGCATTACATCGAGACCGTGCGCGGGGTCGGTTACCGCTTCAGGGAAGCGGCATGAAGAAGCGCAAAAAATTCATCTGGCGCCTGTTCTTCTCCTATATTTTCATTGCGATCGGTGCGCTGCTGGTGGCCGGGTGGTATTTCGTGCATTCGCTGGACTCGTTTCTCCATGATCTGGTCGTCGTCGAGCTTTCCGAAAGGGCCCGTCTGCTTCAAAACCAGATCCTTTCCTATCTGGAACCGCTGAATCCGGGGGCCGTAGACGCCATCTGCAAGCAGTCCGGCAAGGCCTCGGAAACTCGCTTCACCGTGATTCTGGCCTCCGGCGTCGTCATCGGCGATACGTGGGAGACCCCGCAAAATATGGACAACCATGCCGGCCGGCCGGAGGTTGCCGGGGCCCTGGCAAACGGCCAGGCCACGTCGCAACGCTTCAGCAACACCCTCCAGCAGAACATCATCTATGTAGCGATTGCCGTTCGGCAGGAGGGCCGGTCGATCGGCGTGGTGCGGGCATCCATTCCGCTGGCGCGCATGGAAACGCAGCTGGCACGAATCCGTGCCGAATTCTGGGGCATCGGCGGGCTCCTGGCTCTCCTGGCGCTGGGGGTGACCTTCGCCATTTCCCGGCAATACGGCCGGAAAATGCAGGAGTTCAAGCAAAGTGCCGCGCGCCTGGCCGAGGGCGAACTCGCCCACCGCCTGGCGATACCCGATTCCGACGAGCTGGCCGGCCTGGCCGAATCCTTGAACCGGATGGCGGCTCAGCTGGAAAGCCGCATGCAGACCGTCGTCAGCCAGCGCAACCAGATCGAAGCCGTTCTGTCGAGCATGCTCGAGGGAGTGATTGCGGTCAGCCGTGACGAGCGCATCCTCAGCATCAACCCGGCCGCGGCGCGGTGGTTCGACCTCGATCCGGAAAAAGTCCGCGACCGCAACCTCCCCGAGGCGATCCGCAACCTCGCCATTCAGAAGTTCGTCACGCGTTCCCTGAAAAGCCGCGCCCCGGTGGAAGACGATGTAGCGGTTTACCGCAACGGCGAACGCATCCTGAACATCAAGAGCGCGCCGCTGCTCGACGTGGGACCCGAGCCGATCGGCATCCTGATCGTCTTCAACGACGTCACCCAGCTGCGCCGCCTGGAAGACATGCGCCGGGAGTTCGTCGCCAACGTCTCCCATGAAATCAGAACTCCCCTGACCGCGATCAAGGGGTTCGTGGAAACACTTCACCACAACATCGTTGAAACGCCGGAGGAGGTCGAACGGTTTCTGGCGATCATCGCCAAGCACGTGGATCGGCTCAACACCATCATCGAAGACCTACTGATGCTCTCGCGCATTGAAAACGAGGGCGAACGCGGCGCCATCAGGCGTGAAAGGACCCGTTTGCGGGATCTTTTCCAGAACGCCGTGCAGATCTGCCGGACCCAAGCCGACGAAAAGCGCATTCGGATCGAACTCGCGGGGGACGAGGGGCTTGAGGCGATGGTCGACCCGGTCCTGCTGGAGCAAGCCGTCGTCAACCTGCTGGACAATGCCGTCAAGTACAGTGACCCCGAAAAGACTGTCCGGGTCCGGGCCCAGGCCGTCGATTATGAAATCCAGATCCAGGTGCAGGACCACGGAATCGGCATCGAGGAAAAGCACCTGCCGCGGCTGTTCGAGCGCTTTTACCGGGTCGACAAGGCCCGCAGCCGGGCGCTTGGCGGCACGGGGCTGGGACTGGCCATCGTCAAGCACATCGCCCAAGCCCATGGCGGCCATGTCACGGTGGAAAGCCGGCTGGGCGAAGGCAGCCGCTTCACCATCCACCTGCCGCGAGACCCGGAGCACGCCTGACCTGCAGATAAGTTTTCCCCTGCGGAGATGGTGATCCCTATTCTCCGCAGCCTGCTGTGCATCCATCCCGGAATTAATTTCGAAATTCAACTGGGGGCCATGGTTGTTTTATACTTCCCCGGATCTATCACCAACCGCACGGCAACAGCCTCTGTAACACTTACCAAATAAAAAGTATCTCATTTTTGCGGCATTACTCATAACGTAAAAAAAGCCCGAACAAACAGCATCACGCCGTCTGTACGGGGCTCATGTTTCCTTGGATCCTTATTTCTTTTTTAGAAAGTCTTCGGGTTCGATATCAGCTTGTTTCAGAATGACCCGCAGCGTGCCTTCGGGCATATCGCCGGGATGATTGGGGATGGTGGTGTAACGGTCGGTTTGATCATTGTACCAAATCTCGTGGCTCCCTGCCGCTTGGCGATCAAAAGCAAAACCAAACGCCTTTAGACGTTTGATGATCTGTCGGTACTTAAAGCCGGCCAAGCGCCCCATTTCAAGCGTTGACAATCAAAGGGTAGTCAAAGGAATCAGCGATGGCTTCAAGTTGCATGCTACCGGATCGGAGAGCGCGAGCTTCGATTAGTTTGCGAGCCACATCACGGGCAATTTCTAAAGCCTCCGTGGCTGTCCTCCCCTGGGCCACCAGCCCTTGAATGTCATCTGAGGTAGCCAAGTATACGCCTTCTGGCAGCTTCTCGATATGAATGTTGATTATTTTCTCCATAACGCACTCCGTATGCGTAACCGTCTGTATATGACCTCTATACAATAAGCTATTTTTCAGCTCCCGACAACATCAAAATCGGCAGATCAGCCGAAGCGGCCGGTGATGTAATCCTGCGTCAGTTCATGGCGGGGGTTGGTGAAGATGCGCTCGGTGGGGCCGACCTCGATCAGGTCGCCCAGGTGGAAATAAGCGGTGCGCTGGGAGACCCGCGCGGCCTGCTGCATGGAGTGGGTCACGATGCAGATGGAGTATTGGCTGCGCAGCTCGAAGATGAGATCCTCGATGACCGACGTGGCGATCGGGTCTAAGGCCGAACAGGGTTCGTCCATCAGGATGATCTCGGGATTGACCGCAATGGTGCGGGCGATGCACAGCCGCTGCTGCTGGCCGCCGGACAACCCGGTGCCGGGCTGATCCATACGGTCTTTGACCTCCTCCCATAATCCGGCTTTCCGGAGAGAGGTTTCAACGACCCCGTCCAGTTCGGAGGGCGTCCGGCAAAGCCCGTGAATCCGAGGCCCGTAAGCCACATTTTCATAAATGGACTTCGGAAACGGATTGGGCTTCTGGAACACCATGCCGACCTGGGCGCGCAGCGGCACCACATCGACGTCTTTGCCGTGAATGTTGACGCCGTCCAGGAGGATGTCCCCGGTGACCCGGCAGCCTTCAATCGTGTCATTCATCCGGTTCAGGCAGCGGATGAAGGTGGACTTGCCGCAGCCCGACGGCCCGATCATGGCCAAAACTTCGTTGCGGCCGATGTCGATCGAAACGTTCTTGATCGCGTGCTTGTCCCCGTAATAGACGTTCACGCTGCGGCAGACCATGCGCGGATTCTCGACCGTGATGGTGCCGACCGTCTCGCGCTTTTCGCGGCTGACCCGCGGCCGGCCGGTCTCGGCGCTGGTTTTCGGTTTGGAGGGAGTTTCGACCATCGTGTCCGCCAGGTTCGTTTCATCCACCCGTGTGAATGTGAGCATATCGAGTTGTCCCTCAACCTACGATTCGGTTCAGGATCAGTAAAGGCTCTGTTAAAATTGGGCAGGCTCCCATGGGAGGGGGGGCCTGCCCCGTTGTTGAATTTCGGCAGCGCCTATTTCACTTCGGTCAACGTTTTCAGCGCCTTGACGCTCTCACCGACCTGCTTGCGCTCGGCATCCGGCAGCGGAATCAGCCCCTTTTCGCTGAGGTAGCCGTCCTTGCCCCAGGCCTTCTCGCTGGTGAACTCGGCCAGATACTCCGGGATGCCGGGAATCACTCCGACATGCGCTTTTTTGACATAGAAGAACAGCGGGCGGGACAGTGGGTATTTTCCGCTGGCGATGTTTTCGAAGTTGGGCGGATTGCCGTCCACATAAGAGCCCTGGATCTTGTCGGTGTTCTGATCCAAGAAGCTGAACCCGAAAACGCCCAATGCGTTCGGATTGGAACCCAGCTTCTGCACGATGAGGTTGTCGTTCTCGCCGGCTTCGACGTAGGCGCCGTCTTCGCGGATCGAAGAAAACACCTTCTGGAATTTTTTCCCGTCTTCTTTGGAGAGCTTCTTCAGTCCTTCGAATTTCAGGGCGCCTTGCTCCATGGCCAGCTCCACGAAGGCGTCCCGGGTGCCGGAGGTCGGCGGCGGCCCCAAGACCTCGATCTTGACGTCCGGAAGCGATGGGTTGACGTCTTTCCAAGTCTTATAGGGGTTAGCTACCAGGCCCTCTCCGCCTTTCGGATCCGGCACCTCCTTGGCCAGCGCCAGGAAGATGTCCCTGGTGGTCAGCTTCAAGGCCGCGGATTTCTTGGAATTGGCCACCACGATGCCGTCGTAGCCGATCTTGACCTCAACGATGTCGGTCACGCCGTTCTTCCGGCAGGCTTCGAACTCGGAGGCCTTGATGGCGCGCGAGGCGTTGGACATGTCGGGGTGCTGAACGCCGACGCCGCCGCAGAAAAGCTTGAACCCGCCGCCGGTGCCGGTGGACTCGATTTTGGGCGCCTTGAAGGATCCGGCCTTGCCGAATTTCTCGGCGACCACGGTGGCAAACGGGTAAACTGTCGAAGACCCGACGATGCTGATGCTGTCCCGCTGCTGCGCCTGAACCATTCCCGCCGCTGCCATGAGCAATGCAACGGTCATCAGAGAGATCACTGCCTTTTTCATTTAACTCCTCCTTGGGTTGAATTTCAACTAATTTTGGATCGTGTCGCGGTCCAAACCTAGTTCCCGATCACTTAACCGGCGTTAGGCCGGTGTTAGAATTTCATTTGGCAGGCCGACGCTGCCGACTTACCAGCGGCGCTCGAATTTTTTCCGCAGGATGATGGCACCGGCGTTCATCACCACCAAAAACGCCAGCAGCACCATGATGGCCGCCGAGGTCCGCTCCACAAACGCGCGTTCCGGGCTGTCCGACCACAGGTAGATCTGGACCGGCAGCACCGTAGACGGGTCAGTGAAGCCTTTGGGGATATCCACGATGAACGCCACCATGCCGATCATCAAAAGCGGCGCGCTCTCCCCCAGCGCCCGCGCCATGCCGATGATCGTGCCGGTCAGCATGCCCGGCAGGGCCAGCGGCAGCACGTGGTGCACCACCATCTGCATTTTGGAGGCGCCGACGCCCAGAGCGGCTTCGCGGATGGACGGCGGCACGGATTTCAGGGCCGAGCGGCTGGCGATGATGATGGTGGGAAGCGTCATGAGTGTCAGCACCAGCCCGCCGACGAGCGGCGCCGAGCGCGGCAGTCCGAAGAAATTCAGGAAAACCGCGAGCCCCAGGAGCCCGAACACGATGGAGGGCACCGCGGCGAGGTTGTTGATGTTGACTTCGATCAGATCGGTCCAGCGGTTCTTCCGCGCGAATTCCTCCAGGTAGACGGCGGCGGCCACCCCGATCGGAAACGACAAGACCAGGGTGATCACCAGGGTGAAAAACGAACCGGAAACCGCACCCCAGATGCCGGCCAGTTCCGGTTCGCGCGAATCGCCGGCGCTGAAAAAGGTGGAGTTGAACCGGCGTTCCAGGCGTCCCTCGGATTCCAGCTGCTCGATCCAGGCGAGCTGCTTGTCCGAGACGCGCCGCTCAGATTCGGGCCGATCGCGCCGGAAATGGCCCTTGATGAGCATGTCGATATCGTCGTCGGCCGGCAGCCAGACCTCGGCCTCCCGGCCCGACAGATCGGGATCCTTCAGCACCATGTCCCGCAACAGGTAGACGCTGCCGCTGCTCATCAACCCGGTCAGCTGCCGCTTGTCCTGTCGTCCGTCCACCTGCGGGAACTTCTTGAAAAGTGCTTCGCGAACCAGGGCGGCATAGTCCGCATTCACCAGAGCGTCCTGCTGGAGCACCGCCGGGTCGAAAAAGATGGGCAGCCGGATGGACGTCTGCCAGAAGGCCGAATAGCCCTTGGCGACAATGCTGACGAAAAGCAGCGCCAGGAACATCAGGCTCATCACGATCGCGGCCAGTCCGTAAAAGCGAAACCGCTTTTCAGCGCGGTAGCGGCGCTTCAGGCTGCGGTTGACGATGTCGATGGTCCGTCGGGACTCCGGAGCGGCGGCTGGGTCGATCGGGCTATTCATACTGTTCTCGATATTTCCGGACGACATATAATGCGATGACGTTGAGGCATAGGGTAACGATGAACAGAATCAGCCCGAGCGCGAAGGCGGCCAGCGTCTTGGGGCTGTCGAATTCCTGGTCTCCGACCAGCAAGGTCACGATTTGAACGGTCACCGTGGTCACCGCTTTGAGCGGATTGACGGTCAGGTTGGCCGAAAGCCCCGCGGCCATGACCACGATCATGGTCTCGCCGATGGCTCGCGACACGGCCAGCAGCACCCCGCCGATAATCCCCGGAATGGCGGCCGGCACGATCACTTGGCGGATGGTCTCCGACCGGGTGGCTCCGAGGCTGTAGGCGCCGTCGCGCAGCGACTGCGGCACGGCGTTGATGAAATCGTCCGACAGCGAGGATACGAAAGGGATGATCATGATGCCCATGACCAGTCCGGCGGCCAGCGCGCTCTCGGAGGCGACATCCAGGCCGAGCCGGCTGCCCCAGTCGCGGATGACCGGCGCCACCGTCAGGGCCGCGAAAAACCCGTAGACCACCGTCGGGATTCCCGCCAGCACCTCGATCAGCGGTTTGGCGACGGCCCGCAGGCGTTTGCCGGCGTATTCGGAGAGATAGATGGCGGACATCAAGCCGATCGGAACCGCCACCGCCATGGCGATGGCCGAAATCAGGATCGTGCCCAGAAAAACCGGTACGGCCCCGAAGGCACCCGAGGATCCGACCTGGTCCGCGCGGATGGCCATCTGAGGGCTCCAGTCCAGACCGAACAGGAATTGGGTGATCGGGATCACGTTGAAGAATCGGATGGCCTCGTAGAGAACGGAAAGGATAATGCCGATGGTCGTGAAAATCGCAATCGTCGAGCAGGCGACCAGGATGACCGTGAGAATGCCCTCCACCTGGTTCCGCGCGCGCAGGCCGGCGTCGATCCGGCGTCGAACGAGCATGGCTGCGGCGGCTACCACGGCGATCGAAACGACGGCCAGCGCCTGGCGGCTGATGCCTCTCAGGCGGCGGTAATGGTCGGCGGCGGCCAGCATGGCCGGGTCGGCGGCCTGGGAAACGAAGCTTCCGCTTTCAATATTGCGGATATCGTTGATCATCAGGTTCAGCCGGTCCGCCGGAAGCCCCCGGATGGATTCGGGCAGGTCTCTCACCACCAGATGAGTGATGATCTGGGTCTCAAACGCCAGCCAGCATCCGAAAAGAATCAAGGCCGGTATGGCGCACCAGAGGGCCGTCAGGGCCCCGTGGTAGGTCGGCCGGGAGTGCAGCTTGACCGCCTCTCCGGCCCGTCCGGAGAGAGCGAAGGCCTTGCGCCTGCCGATGTAATAGGCGGCCGTGGAAAGCCCTAACAGCGTGATCAACAGATATGCAGGAGGCATGGAATACCCCGATTTCCAGTAGCGCCGGATTTATTGCGTGCAAAGGTATGGGCCGATTGTTAGAGCCATGTTAGGATTGAGCTAACATTTGATTAACCGTCGGCGGCGTTGGGCGCACCGGTCGGCCGCCGGCGATTGCATGTCCGCCCGTCATTCATAGAAGATTTCAGGGCTTGCCGTCAGGAACTGCGCCTGTCTGGACATCAATGAGAATCGCGGTGCGGCTGACTCCAGGTCCGACCGCGAGGAGGCAAAGCACAAATCACGGCCCAACTCGCAAACGTAAACGACCCGCTTGCTGCATGTCCGGCAGGTGGAATTGTTTTTGTCAGAATCACCCAGGGAACAGGTGCGGCACGGACTGGTCATGGATCCTTCCTTTCGTTTGAGGCCCCGGTCGTAAAGAAACCGCTTCGAGGCGATCGGTTGGTGGGAGCGACGCTATCTCCTGAGGGTTAAGAGTTGATGAGCGTCGCATGAGAAAACGATGCTCCTGCCGCGCGCGAAACCGAGAATTAACCATCGCCTAACCCGCACAGAATGGTCGCCTGCCAGATTGGCATGATGATCCATTCCCGGGAGCGGAGGCCGCATGGGTTTTATCGTTCAATTCGAAGATTCGCAGGCGCTGGACCCCCAAATCGTCGGGCGCAAATTTGCGGCCCTAGCCCGAGCGGCGCGCGAGGGGTTCGACGTCCCGGAAGCCGTAGCGATCGAAACCAAGGCCCACGCTCATTTTCTAGCCACCGAACATTGGCCCGACGGGTTGCGCGAGGAGGTGGTCGAGGTTGCTCGCCGGTTGCAGATGCCGCTGGGGCTGTCCATCCGCTCCTCGGCAACGCTCGAGGACCTGGCCGGACAGAGCTTCGCCGGCCAATACCGAAGTTTTCTCGAGGTGAAAAGCGAGCACGAGCTTTTGCAACGGATCGAGGAATGCTGGGAAAGCGCACGGTCCGAAACCGTTTGCAGCTATCTCCGGGCGCTGAATGTCCAGGGCGCCAATGCCGAAACCCCTTTGCTGGCCGTCATAGTCCAGCGCATGGTGGATGCATCGGTCGCCGGCGTGGCCTTCAGCCGCGACCCGCTGCATCCCGACCGCCACGAAAAAGTCATCGAAGCCGTCAAGGGTCATGCCGAAAACCTGGTCAACGGCCGGCGCTCTCCCTGCCGGGTGCGAGTTGACCGCGCCGGCCGAGTGTCCGTCGAAAACCGGCCGCCTGCTTATTTGCGGCTGTCCCACACAACCCCGTGGCGCAAAATCGCCGGGCTCATGGTGCGGCTGGAGGATTCCTACGGCGGCCAAGCGCTCGACGTAGAATGGGCGCTTGATAAAAGCAGAGCGCTCTGGCTGCTTCAGGTCCGTCCGATCACCACCCTGGCGCAGGAGGAGACGCTGCCGCCCGCAGGCGCTTGGACCCGCAAAATCGCCGATGACCTGTGGGCGGACCGGCTCGAACCCTTCATGGCCGAGGTCATGCTTAGACACGCTCCGCGGTTCGACCTGTCGCGAATCAGCCGGTTGGCCGGCATTGCGCCTGTAGAGCCGGGCCTGGCGGTTATCAACGGCTACTTATACGTCAACTGCGACAGCATCCGCCGCGTCATCGCACACATCCCCAAGCCGCTGCGGTTCAAAGACCTGAGTTCGCTGCTGCCGGCCGGGATTCGGATGAACGACATCCCCGCGCCCCGGGTGTCGACACTGATGCGCCTTCTGTTCAGAGCGTTCCTCCTACCGCTGCATGAAGCCGGGATGATCCCCTTCTTCTGCCTGCGGAGAACGCCGCAAACCATCCGCCGGCTGCGGGCGCGCATGCAGGAGACGCATGGTGCGGGGCTTGCTGCGGGAGCCCTGCAGCAGCGGCTACGCAACGACCTCGAAACGCTGGCCCTGATCCAGGAGAACAATCAATGGCCGTACTTTCACGCAACGTTTCTCACCTGGGTTCTGCGCTGGCTTGCCGTGGACTGGCTGAAAATGGACGGAAATGCATTCCTGACCATGCTCAACCGCGGCTCCGCCAACGTGACGATCCTCATCGAGAATTGGTTCCGCCGGACAGCCCGGCATATCTGCTCAAATTCGGCCCTGGCCGATCGTTTTCGCTCCGATCCGCCCGAGGAGCTGGCCGTCGCCCTGCCGGCCGGCCTCCGAACAGAAATCCAGGGCTTTTTGCAGCGCTACGGTTTCCGGTCTCGGCATCGAACCCTGCTGATGAAACGCTGGGCGGAGGCCCCGGAGGAGGTGATCGGCATCTTGCAGTCTCTAGTGCGTCATCCACAGGGGATGGACACGGCCCTCCCATTCACGAGCAACGACTCTCGTGTGAAATCGCCCTCCGGGTTCTGGAGGCCCGCTCTAAAGCGGCTGGCCACCTTGACACGTCGTTTTCTGGACCTTCGTGAGGAGTTGCGCTTTTTGCTGGATGAAGCGCTTTACCGAATCCGCCGCGATCTGCTCGAGCTGGGAAGGCATTCCGGCCTGGGCGAGGGTATTTTTTTCTTGACGGCGCCGGAAATCGAGAAGATGACGTCCGGCCGACTGGAATATCAAGAAGCGGCTCACCTGGCATCCCTGCGCCGGCGGCGCTTTTTGACCCCGGTCGAACCAAGCGTCTTCTGGCTGGACGGCCGCCCCGAATTTGATTTCTGTGCCGGCGGCACCGTCTTGCAGGGAATCGGAACCAGCCCGGGGTATGTCATCGGCCGAGCGGTCATCGTGGAAGACCCCAGCGCCGACAAAATCCAGCGGGGCGACGTGGTCGTGGCGCGCCATACCGACCCGGGGTGGACGCCCATCCTCAGCATCATCGGCGGTATCGTCATGGAGGAAGGCGGTCTGCTCAACCACTGCTCCATCGTCGCACGGGAACTCGGCATTCCATCCGTCGTCGGTGTGGGCCGCGCCACCCAGCTGATTCCGGAGGGAGCGCGGGTGAGCATCGATGGCGGGACGGGGTCCGTGCGAATTGCTGAAGAATAGAAAGGCAAGGCGAAAGTGGGATGGGGGAAGTTGGAAGCAAAGGACGGAGGGTTAAAGGAGGGCGGAAATGTCAAAAACGGTCTGGGCCCAGGCTTGGCGGGAAAGCCCTTCGACGTCCCGCCAGTCGCCCGCCCCGACCCAATCCGCGATTATGCGGGCCACGTTGGGGTATCGCACGGTCGGAGCCGACCGCGTTGATAGAAACCCCTTAACCGTATCCGGTTCCAGCCGCTGCATCACGGCCCCCAGTTTCAGCTCCGCGAGGGCTTTGGCGTTGGACAGCTGCTCCATCTGGCGAGCCAGCGGTTTGACCAGAATTTTCTTGCCGAGATGCAGCGCCTCGCTGGCCAGCTCGAACCCCGCATTGGTGATGACTCCGTCGCTCTCGGCCAAGTCCTTCAGAAACCCTTGGCGCGAGTAAGTCCGCAGATGAAGATGGCCTTCGTCGCCGGCCGCGGGAAGCTGGTGATAAATAAAAAACGGGTAGGCCTCGAAAGGCGCCAGCAGCTGTCGAATATCCTCAATTTCTTCGAACGGGAGGTATACGAGGATTTTGTTCGCAGGGGCCGGGGATTCAACCGGCATATGCATCGGGATGACCGGCGGCAGGATCGGCTGGTTATAATGGTGCCAATGCAAGCCCAAAGCGTGCTGCGCCGGGGCGAAATTGCGAATCACGTACACCGCAGCGGGATCCCACCCGGCGATGGGAATCTTGTAGCGGAATGCGTATTGGTGGCCGATGCCGATGCAGGGCAAGTGGTGCCGCCGGGCGATGCGGGCCGTGACCGGCTCGAAATCGGTGATCACCACATCGACGCCTCTCGCGTCATAGCGATGGATGTCGGCGAAAAAGCGCAGAAGGTTCAAGCGGCGAGCGGTTTGGAGGTATTGCAGCCGCCCGCGGCGGGTTGAGAAGGTCAAGCCCTCCATGGTGACGAGCGGTTCGAACACATCCATATCCCATAGCAGCGCCGGATCCCGCCCGGTGATGACCACGTCTACCCGATGGCCATCGGCTTTCAGATATCGGATAATCTCCCGCGAACGGCTGATGTGGCCGTTGCCGGTGCCTTGGACTCCATAAAGAATTCGCAAGCCCACTTCAACCCGCCGCTGCGATGCCGCAAACTGCGCTCAGGGCGCCGAGACACATCCCGGCCATCACATCCGTCGGATAGTGGACTCCCAGGTAAACGCGAGAGAGGCCCACCGCCGCGGCCCACGCGCCGGTCAGCGGGTAAAGCACCGGATAGGCATGGCCGAGCAGGGTCGCCACCAGAAAAGCGGCGGCGGTATGCCCGGAGGGGAAACTGAATCGATCGCCGGGCGTCACCCGGCTCTCAACCCCCGGCAAAATTTGGCAAGGCCGATCACGCTTGACGGCCTGCTTAACGACTTTGTAGATCGGGAGCTCGACGGCAAACGCCGCCAACGCCGCAGATAGAAATTCACGCCCGACCGCCGGATCCACCACCAGCAAAACCAGGGCCAGCAGAGGGTAGCCGAAGCCGTTGGCGGTCCGCGAAATTCGGGGCAGCGCGAACGTTACCATCCGCCGGCCCTCGAGTCCGAAGATCATCGTCAGCCAGACCGCGTCCCAACGGGTGATGCTCGCAACGATCGCACGCATGGAGTGCTCCTTGAGCGATGGCGTCTATCGCCAGCTCAGCCGGCTCAGGTTCGCCGGGTTGGCGCTGGCCCGCAGATCCATGGACGCCGGGGCATACCGCCGGAGCTTGTCGGACGCCACGCCTTTATCCTCCAAATCCCGCAAGGTCTCGGCGGATGAGACATAGACCCGATCCACCTGGTTGTAGAACCAAACGAGGTACTTCCAGCTCAGGTCCTCAATGAAGCCGTCCCGCGTGAAAACGCGGGAAAGCCTCATCACCGTATCGGTGTAGGTGGCCTCAAGCGGAAGCTTCAGTAAACGAGCGATCAATAGGCCGGCGAGACTGGTCGGGCCGGCGCTGGCCAGGTGCAGCCGGCGAATGTCGTTCTGAAAGCAATGGTCGAGCATTTCCAGAACCGGCGGATAGATGAGCCGATGGCCCGGCAGGTCGCCGAACTCATAGATTCCAATCGGCGTGAATGTTTGCACGCTGGGATGATCCGCGGGTTCACAGGTGAGAATGATCCCATCCCGGAATGCCGGATCTTCTTCCACGAAACAGGCGGCGGCTCGGGCGTCTTCCACGCTGTCGGCGAATACGGCGGCAGCGGCCGGCTCGACGCGGTCCGCTGGAAAGAGATGCGCCGTCATCGAACGGGCGAGCTTGCGCTGTGCGCTGTGATGGGCGAATCCAACGAAATAAGGAGCCAAGAGCGTGCAGAAGCCGCCCGCCGAGCCGATGGTATGGAATATGCTGAACAGATTCGCCCCGGAGAAGTGGTCAATGAGATGATTGGCGAAACCCAACAGGATCCGGCTGGACATTTTGTTGATGAAATGGAACCATCGATCCTCCAGCCGCTGGGCGATGCGATCGCCTTTCCGGGGGAGCTCAAATAGGTCGGGTTCTTCTTCGATCAGCCGGTTGGACTCCTTCTTGAGCAGTTCCACCAGCGGTCCCGGGATGCTTCCTTTTATTTTGCGAAGGCGCCGGTACTGCCACAAGAAATGCAGGCGCGCCAGCAAACCGCTGTCCTCGTCGCCGGTGCAGCGCAGACTGCGGTCGACATAGCGCAGCAGGAAGTCCTGGGGGACTTGCTGGCCCAGATCCAGCTTATGGCGGTAGAATTGATAGGCGATGCTGTAAAGGTTGTGAGCGAGCGTCTGCGGAGACGAGGGCCTTTGAACGATCTCCGCGCGCCCGGCGTCAATGCCGTCCAGGAACTCCGGCAGCGACGCGGCCCCCGGTACTCGGGTATAGTTGCGTGCGATGCTCAGCGAGCTATGGTCGTCGGACCCGCCGATGGTGCGTTTGATCCACGGCTCGGGCCAGAGCGGGGATAAGCGGTGCTTGTCCGCCAGCCGGTCCATGTCGCCGGGCGCCAAGCGTCCGAGCATGTCCTCGAGACAGCGGTTGCTGTCGGGGTTGCTGTCGCCGTTCAATTCGAAGATGCGGAAGAGCAGCAGCAGTTTTTCAAAATGCCCCGGTGTCAGCCGGTCATTGACGGCAAAGAACGGGTGGGCGAGGGCGCAGGCGATGGAGGCCTGCTGCAGGTAGCCGACCAGGTCGTAGATGCTGGCTCGCAGCTTCTGGATGTCGGTGTGCTGCGCTTCGGTTATGTGGTAGACCAGCACGTGGACTTTGCACCCGTCTTCCGGGAAATAGGAAGTAACCTCTTCACTGATGAACGCCCCGGGCAGATGCGCTATTTCAAGGGCGCCGTCGATTTTATTGTGGTCCGTGATGGTGACGAGGGTCATCCCCCGCCGCCGGGCGATATGGTAGAGATGCAGCGGCTCGGTAAAGCTCTCCGGGCAGCCGATTTTCTGGAGAAACCACTGGGATGGCCGGGTGGAGTGGCGCGAGTGTACGTGCAGGTCTGCTTGCATGGATGCCTTCGCTTCCGCCTTAGCTGAGCAAGTTGTCTGGGTCTATTCAATCCATATCTTGTTTGATTGAAATTAAGAAAGCCCTAAATATTGGTTAGCTCGCTTCAAAGTTGGAGATGCCCACCCCGTTATCGCCGGACCCGACTCCGTGATAGGTTAGAAAGGCGGCGGCGCCGTCGATGCCCATATAGCGCCGGAGCGTCTTACGGTCGGTTTGGGTCAAATCCACGACGATCAGTCCATCCATCACGCGGCCGAAGCTCCGGTCGATGTTGAACGCCAGCAGCTGCCCGCCCAAATTCAGGTAATGCCGCAGCAAAACCGGAACGTCGCGCTGTTTAAATTCGACATCGGCAATGACCGAGCACACTTCCTTGAAATCCTGGAAGCCGGAAGGGGGCGGGTGGTAGCCGCAGCCCGGCACCCGGATCGACCGAAGATTCGCCGGATGCCTGGGCCGAACCATCACGGCGAGGTCCTTGGCCTGGCTGTGCTGCAACAGCGTCGTGGCGATCAAATTGCGGGAAAGATCGCTGTAGTCACGGCTGATGCTGACCGGCCCGAATAGCATGCGGTAGCGGGGATGTCGGGCGATGAAGGCGCCGATCCCTTTCCAGAGCAGCAGAAGGGGCGAATAGGATCGCTGGTGTTCGGGGCGCACGAAGGAACGCCCCATTTCGAGGGCCGGGCCGAGCTGGTGGAAAAACTCAATTCGGCTGTCGAATAGCGTGCTCGAGTAAAGCCCGCTGCGGCCGTAACGTTCCAGGATCCGGTCGGTTGCGCCGATGCGATAGGCGCCGACGATTTCATCCTTTTCCGCATTCCAGATGAAAAGATGCCGATAATGCGCGTCGAAACGATCCAAATCCAGCGGTTTGCCGGTTCCCTCGCCGGCAGCGCGGAAGGAGAACTCCCGCAGGCGCCCGATCTCCTGCAGGACGAGCGGGATTTGCTCGGCGCTCGCCTGCCATACCGACTGGGCGCCGCTGTGAGCGAGGCATTGGTCGGCCGGCAGCCGCTCGATCTCCCGGCGGCAGGTCGCCGCGTCCTGGGCGGCAGCCAGGGGGCGCGGCTTCCGTAGGGCGGAGATGACCGCCGGCTGGAACCCTCGTTTCCCGCGCCGGGCCGGGTGGCCGAGGAGGTAGGTTCGCCAGCGCAGGTACGCCATCAACTCCGCATCGCTGGCATACCGCTGCAACCACCGAAACGGGATCAGCCGGCCGATGTCGACCTTCACCGTGCGTCCGCGCATGCTCATGAGCTGCCGCGCCAGCAGCACCGTCCGCAGCCGGGGATGAATGAGCCCGGCCGCCTGAAACCCGGGGCCGTTGTGCCCCCGGAAAAAGACCGGCAGGACCGGCGCGGCGGTGCGGCGGATGAGCCGGCCGATGGTGGGGCTCCAGGCCGGATCGGCCACCTCGATCGGGGACGCTTTTAAATGCGAGACCTCTCCGGCCGGAAAGACGAGCAGCATGCCGCCGCTTTTAAGCCAGTGCAGGGCCTCGCGCATGGGGCCGATATTGGTGCGAACCGACCCGCTGCGGTTGAACGGATTGACCGGAATGGTCAGGGAGCGCAAATGAGGTATCCGATTCAGAAGAAGATTCGCCACGATTTTAACATCCGGGCGGCAGCCCAGGAGGATGTCCGCCATGATGACGCCCTCGATGCCGCCGAACGGGTGATTGCCGACAACGACGGCCGGACCCTTCTTCGGGATGTTCTCCAGCTCCGCCGGTGTGACCTGCGGCCGAACATCCAATTGACGAAGGGCTGCTCGCATAAACGCATGCGCATCGCCCTGCGACTGAATCCGATCGTACAGTGCCGCGCACTGCCGCAGGCCGAGCAGATGCTCCAACGGACCCGCCGCGAATTCGAAGATCCAGCGGTGCTTCTTTGGCACCGTCCTGGGAACGATTGAAAAAATTGGGTCTTCGCCCAGCGCTTCTTCCATAGCCCCTCCCGATTTTCGTGGTCCTGAACAATGATCTTGTCGCTGGTCTAAACGTTCCCATTATCGGGGCTGCGCTTTAGGCTGGGATTAGAGAAACACTAAAAATAGGTGAACCCCGGCAATGGTCGAAGAAGGGTGCGGCTGCGGCTTGCGCGAAGCCGACAGGGCAAACGATGCCCTCATCAAAACCTAACCGTATTTGAATCAGGAACCGATAGCGTTGGACCCAGTCGATCGGCATCTTTTATGCCGGCATGTTCTTGGGCCGATGAGGCTAAAGACAATTGGGGTCGACGGCTGTGGGAAGATAGATGGAAATCGCCTTTTGCGTGAAGGGGATCGCCGTTGGATTCGTGCTTTGCGCACCCTTGGGCCCGGTCGGCGTTCTCTGCCTCGAACGAACCGTGTCGGCCGGCCGCCTGGCAGGATTTTTTTCGATCCTGGGCGCAGCGGTGGTGGACGGATTTTACGGTTTAGTGGCGGGGTTTGGCATGAACGCCGTCGGGGCTTTTCTAACTGAGGGCCGATTCTGGCTCCAGCTTTTCGGAGGGGTGGTTCTGGTGGCGGTGGGCGTCCGCCTCTATATGGCCTCGCCTGCATCCCGTCCTTCCCGGACCCCGGGCCGAAGCCGGCTGGATGCATTTCTGGCGACAGCTGCTCTGATGCTGTCAAACCCCTTTCCGATCCTGGTCATCAGCGCCGCCCTGTCGGCTCTCACCGCCGGCAGGCCCGGCAGCACCTTTCCGGATATCCCGCTCTTCGCCTTCGGTTTGTTCCTGGGTTCGCTGCTGTGGTCTCCGCTCCTGGTCGGCGCATCGGCCTGGATCCGCCGCATGATTCAGCCGGATCACCTGCGGCTGATCCATCGAATCTGCGGCGCCGTCATCGCCGGCTGCGGGCTGATGCTGGGAGCTGCTTCGCTGGCACCCGGCCCGATGTAAGCCCGATGGACGATCTTTCAAGCGCGTGCTATTTTATCGATGTCGCAAGGCGGATATAAATCTCAACAAAGGAGGACCATGGCAAAAGGTCGTCCGGCCAAAATTTTAATTCTATCCGCTTCCGTTGGCGGAGGGCATCTGCGGGCGGCTGAAGCCATGGAACTGGCGCTGCGGCAAACCGCCCCGGCCGCGGCGATCCGCAACATCGACGTCCTGACCCTGGCGAACAAAGCCTTTCGGCGCATTTACGGCAAGGGCTATCTCGATGTCGCCAGCCGCGCCCCCCATTTCCTCGGCTATGTCTACGATCGGCTCGACCGCCCCAGGGAGAAGGACGGGGACCTCGAACCCGACCGCTTTCGGATCGCCCTGGAGAAGTTGAACATGCAGCCTTTTCTCCGGCTGCTCCAGTCGGAGACCTGGGACATGGTGGTGAACACCCATTTTCTGCCGGCGGAGATCATCGGCTCCCTGCGCTCTTCCGGGCGGATATCCGTGCGCCAGGTTACCGTCACGACCGACTTCATGACGCATCGATTATGGGTGCAGGAGCCCTGCGAGCACTACTTTGTCGCCACCGCGGAGAGCGGCATCTACCTTAATTCCTATGGCGTTCATCGCGAGCGCATCTCGGTTACGGGCATCCCCATTCATCCGGTCTTCTGCCGACGCAAAGGCCGAGCAGAATGCATTCAGGCCCAGGGTCTCGGCGGCGAGCGTCCGATCGTCCTGCTGCTTTCCGGGGGCTTCGGCGTCGGACCGGTCGAGCAGATCTTTCAGGCGGCCCTGACGATCGAGTCTCCGATCGAAGTGGTCGTGGTATGCGGCCGAAATGAGGAGCTGCGCCAAAAACTTTCGCAGCAACCCAGCCCCTCGCGCCATCGCGTCGTGGTGTTGGGGTATACCACCGCCATCGACGAACTTATGACAATAGCCGACGTGGTCATCTCCAAGCCGGGCGGCCTGACCTCGGCAGAGGTCCTAGCTCGCGGCAGCGTGCTGGCCATCGTCAACCCCATTCCCGGCCAGGAGAGCCGTAACTCCGACTATCTTCTGGAAAACGGCGCCGCCATCAAAATCGGCCCCGTGGCCACCCTGCCTTACAAGATCGAAGCCCTGCTCAACCATCCCAGACGACTGGCGCGCCTGAAAGCCAATGCCCGCCGCCTGGGCCGGCCGCGGGCGGCGTTCGCCGCCGCTGAGAAAGTGCTATCGCTGTTATCCCCCGAATGACCGATCGGGCGAACGCCGAAATTGGGCTTCCTACGACGTCATTCCGGCTAGGTACAGGGCGATGCCGACGGGCGTGCCGAGCCAGTAGTCCCGCGGTGCGATCCACCACCAGGCATCGCGATGCCAACGTATGTGCTGCGGCCGGAAGCCCTTGAGCCCGTAGCTCGGGTTGCAGATGAACCACAAAAAGTCTTCCAGCACCCAGAACAGGGCCACAAACGAGAGGATGCGCAGCTCATTCGGCAGGTTCCACGCGACGAGATTCAAGCCGAACGGGCTGTGGAGCATGAGCAGAATGAAAGCCTGCGTGTAAAGATGGTACCCTGTCAGGGGCTTCCTGCAGATGGCGCGGGTCCATCGGTTCTCGATTCTCCATGTCGGCAGATTCTGCGCCCAGCCGTGCGGACCCTCGATTTGAATTTCGAGCAGGGCGAACAGCCAGGCCGCCAGCAGCAGAAATCCGATGAAGACCCCGTGCTCCACTTCTCAGCCTCCCTTACGAAATCCGCTCATTCAATAATCGCGAGGGTCCTAGTGCATTTCCCGAGCTGTACCATAATCCCAGACCTGCCGGATGTATTCGGTTTCCATCAAGGGGCTGGACAGCACGAAGTCGGCCGTCGCGCGGTTGCAGGCGATCGGCACATTGTGGACGACGGCGATCCGCAGGAGCGCTTTTACGTCGACGTCGTGGGGTTGGGGCTCCAACGGATCCCAGAAAAAAATGACGAAATCGATCCGCCCCTCGGCGACCCCGGCCCCCACCTGCTGGTCGCCGCCGAGCGGCCCGCTCAGGAACCGGGCCACCTCCAGCCCCAGCTCGCTCGCCAGCAGCCGGCCGGTGGTGCCGGTGGCGTAAAGCTCGTGGCGGGCCAGGGTGCCGGCATTGTACCGCGCCCACTCAAGCAGATCGAATTTGCGGTTGTCGTGAGCGATCAAGGCGATCCGCTTACAGACATTCATCCGCAGGGAGGTTTGTTTCAAAATGGGCTTCATGCGATCTCCTTTCATGAATCATCCACTGATAGATCCAGACCATTATGAGACCATTAATAAGGCTCTGATAGGGAAAGGTTAATTTTTGGTGAATAACGAGGTTTTCGTAAAACATGGATCGGCATTTGACAGTCTATTTTATTTGCAATACATTGTAAGACATGAAGACGACGACACTGAGCATCCGATTGGATAAAGACTTGGACAAGCTCTTGTCAAAGGCCGCACGCCAATCCGGAAAAAACCGCAGCGAGGTGGCCCGAGAAGCGCTTCGACGGCAGTTGCGCATCAGCCAGTTCGAAACCCTGCGCCGCAGGATCATGCCGTTTGCCGAAGCTCGCGGTTACCTGACCGACGAGGACGTGTTCCGGGACGTTTCATGAGGGTCATGCTGGACACGAACGTCCTGGCCAGTGCGGTTGCCACGCGTGGGCTATGTGCCGATGTGCTGCGCACCGTTCTGGCTGAACATGAACTGGTTATCTGCCCGCAGATCATTTCCGAGCTTCAACGGGTTCTGCAAGATAAGTTCGCTTTGCCCCGGCCGCTGGTCAATGATTTTATTCGATTAGTACGAGAGGACTCCGTTCTGTGCGAACCCGGAGACCTGCCAGCGGTCAAACTCAAGGACAAAGATGAACTTGGCATTCTGTCGGCCGCCGTCGGCGGTCAAGCAAATGTGATGGTCACCGGCGATAAGGAGTTGCAGATGGTTGAAACGGCTGCAGAAATCAAAATCATGTCTCCACGACAATTCTGGCGGGAACTTACGGAAGGGGCGGAGTGAGTCATGAAAAAGATGGAAAGAAACGACGAGGCTCCCGTTCTAGAGATCTTTTCGGATTTAATCTGACCCTGGTGCTACTTCATTACCGTAAAGAACCTTCACGAATTGGAAACATTGGCTGCGGCCGGCGAGTCCGTGGGATTGAAGAGAGTTGATCTGGAAGCGGTTCTCCAAAGCAAGGCCTTCAAAGCCGCCGTTGATCAGGACTGGCTGCGGTCCCATCATCTGGGCATCACCGTTTGGAAAAAAACCTTGAAACCTTGCAAATTGAAAGTTATAGTTGCAATATGCAAGTATTCGTCCAACGCAAACTCCACGCCCGGATCAGGAGGCTGCTGCAGGATTTCCCGGCGGTTGCCATCTTGGGCCCGCGGCAATGCGGCAAGACTACGCTGGCGCAGGCGATCGCCAAAGAGACCGGGCCGAGCATCTATGTGGATCTCGAACGACCGTCGGATGCCCGCAAGCTCAGAGATCCCGAACTCTACTTCCGGCAGCATCAGGATCGCTTGGTCTGCCTCGATGAGATTCAACGGCAGCCCGATCTCTTCCCGCTGCTCCGGGGAGTAATCGACGAGCACCGGCGCAACGGACGTTTCCTGATTCTCGGCTCGGCATCCCGGGACCTGATCCGCCAAAGCTCGGAAACCCTCGCCGGCCGGATCGCCTACCTGGAATTGACGCCGTTCCTGTTTTCAGAGGCGGCCGGGCATTCCCCGTCGGATTCTTCGGTGGAGCAGACGCTTTGGCTGCGCGGCGGGTTCCCGGGCAGTTATCTCGGCCGCGATACCGCCGCCAGCCTGGAATGGCGTGAGAATTTCATCCGAACTTTTCTCGAGCGGGACATCCCCCAGCTGGGATTCAATATTCCGGCGCAAACCCTGCGCCGGCTCTGGCGGATGCTGGCCCACTCGCATGGGCAGCAGCTGAACAGCTCACGTCTAGGCGAGGCGATCGGGGTAAGTCACACCACCATTCGCTCCTACCTGGATCTCTTATCCCAGACCTTCATGATCCGCCTGCTTCAGCCCCAGCATGCCAATCTCAAGAAGCGTCTGGTCAAGTCCCCGAAAGTCTACGTTCGAGACAGCGGGATCCTGCACGCCCTGCTTGAGATTGAAAACCGGGATGAGCTCTGGGGGCACCCGGTTTATGGCGTCTCATGGGAGGGATTTGTGGCCGAGAACATCATCTCCGAACTCGACCGCTGGGCGCCGTCCTTTTTCAGGACCGCAGCCGGGGCTGAGATCGACCTTATATTGACGAGAGGCAAAAGGCGGATCGCCGTGGAATGCAAAGCGTCCACGGCGCCGGAGGTGGGTAAGGGGTTCTGGGGCGCCCTGAAAGACCTCGGGATCATGGAAGCCTGGATCATCGCTCCGGTCAAGGAATCCTATCCGATCGAAAAGGGAGTATCCGTGGCGAATCTCGTTGATTTCCTGGCAAAAATGGAAAGTTAAACCGAAAGGCAGAATTAATCGCCTTCTGCCTCTGACGTTTGAAGCAAAATGTCAATGAGCTCTAGGAATGAATTCGTGCGCCATAGGCTCCACCATGGCAGGCGGTTTGACCAGAAGGCGCGATAGCCAGGCGCTCACGCCCAGTGCAAAGGCGTTGACCAGCCCGCGGCCGAGCCCTCCGGAGATCAAGGTGGCCAAAAGATGGCCGCCGGAAACGGCCCAGAAAACCCTCCGGAGCAGTGCGTGGGAGGGCCGGGAAGAGGCTCCGTTCATATCTCGGCAGGAGAAGGCATACAGCAGTTGGTTGATCGAGGCGCTTCGCCAAAACAGGCGGCCGGCCTCCGGGTCGACGCCGTATCGGGCCAGCCCATAGCCGGCCGTGATTCCGGTTGCGGCCATGACCCGCAGGGAATCCGCAACGGCGGTCTGCATATCCTGAAGGCTGATGAGCGCGTCGCTAACCGGCAGCGAGTCGCGCCCGTCCCCGGATGAGGGCTCGATGGCCAGAGCCAGACAGGCGAGGTTGCTCCAAACGCTCTGCCAAGCGCTTGGCCCCAGACCTCCCGAACCACTGCGAGCGAGCAGATCCGATAGAACATCCATGTGCGCCGAAGTCAGCAGGAAAAGCAGGCTCCGGCGCATGTTTCCGTAAAAAGCCCGGCCGCCGTCTATGGCGCGCAGCACGTTTTCCAGGTTGTCATCCTCCAAAACCAGATCCGCCGTTCGGCGCGCCAGTTCGGCCCCCTCACGGCCCATCGCGATCCCCACGTCCGCCACCTTCAGCGCCAGGACATCGTTGAATCCATCCCCCACCATGACGACGCTCAGACCGGCGCTCTGGTAGGCTTGGATGATCTGCAGCTTCTGGGTCGGGCTCAGCCGAGCGAAAACATGGGTGCGCGTCACGACGCTGCGCAGCCCCCCGGGATGGCCGCCGCTCAGATCCATGGCGTCCAGGATGCGCAGCGGTTCATCGCCGGCGAGGCCCAGCTCCTCGCCGATGTGCTGCGCCGTCAGGCTTTGGTCCCCGGTGATGACCGCGGTGCGGATCCCGGCCCGATGCAATCCCTGCACCACCTCGCGTGCACCTCGCCGCACGGGGTCCGAAAGACCGATGAGCCCGGCCCACACCAGCCGCCCGGTTTCCGCACCGAAGGCCTCCACGTCGGGATGCGGATCCCACTGGTAGGCGACGCCCAGCACCCGCAGTCCGGCGCCGGACATTCTGAAGTTCTCCGCCTCGATGCGCGAACGTTGCTCCTCGCTGAGCGGCAGGCATTCGCCATCCCGGTGATGAAAGACGCAGCGCTGCAATACCTCGTGCGGGCTGCCTTTCATCACCGCCAGTTCACGGTGCGGGGTCCAGCGGTGAATGGTCACCATGAACGGGTGCTTTTCGGTTCGATGGCCGATCTCCAAGATGGGATGGTCGCTCCGGAAGGCCGTGCTGTTGATTCCCGCTTGCTCCGCCAGCCGAATGAGCGCCCTCTCGGTGGAAGACCCTTCCAGCGACTGGGCCCCTTCGTGCACCATGTAAGCCTCATTGCACAGGGTCGCCAGGGACAGCAGCCAGGCGACGTCCGGGTCTTTCATGAAACCCGGCGGTTCAGCGGAGGCCGGTAAGCCCGGGGAGGAAATCTTCACGGGCCCCCGACCCGCGACCAGTTCGCAGACGGCCATGCGATTGTGCGTGAGGGTACCGGTCTTGTCGAAGCACACCACCTGGGCTGAGGCCAGGTTTCCCAGCGCCCGCATCCGCCGGACGAGAACCCGGTTCTGCCGCAGGTCACGGTGCCCCAGGGCAAACGCACTGAGCGTCAAAGTGGAAAGCCCGGCCGGAATGGCTCCCGCCGCCAGTGCCAGTCCGCCCCGCAGCACACTCAACAGCCCGAGTCCGCGCCAAAGGCCTAAAAAAGCGAAAAACCCTGCGGCGCCCAATCCCAGCCTCACGAACTGCCGGAGGAGCATCCGGATGTCCCTTGCGACCAGGGCTTCGGGCGGGAACACCGACCCCAGAAATCCCTGCAACCGGCCCAACACGGTATCGCGGCCGGTGGCCACCACCACTGCGCGGCCGCTGCCCTCCACGACCAGCGTGCCGCGATAAAGCATGTTCGCGCGTCGACTGATGGGAAGCGATTTCTCGGCAATGGGCGCGGAATATTTCTGGACCGGTATGCTTTCGCCGGTCAAGGCCGCCTCGTCCACGCTCAAATGCTCCGCCCGGATCAGTCGGGCATCCGCCGGAATGCGTCCACCGGGCTGAAGATCGAGCACATCGCCCGGCACCACACCTTCGAAGGAGACGTCCTCCGGCCGGCCGGAACGGATCACTCGGGCGCGCAGGTCCACGGATTCGCGGACCGCATCGAGGATGCGCTCGGAATGGTCCTCGGAGAACGTGCCGATCGCGGCGTTCAAGAGAGCGATCAGCAGCGCCAGCACGCCTTCGATCAGGCCGCCCGTCATTATGGACAGCAATGCTGCAGCGCTCGTCAGCGCGACCGGAAGGCAGGTAATCTGGGACTTCCAGATTGCGGGCAGGCTTCGCGAGGCTGTTCCCGGAAGCGTATTGCTTCCGTAGCCGAATCGCCGTTCGTCAACGACGGCCGGGCTCAGGCCTTGCTCAGCATTGGAATCGAAACGTCTCAGCACCGCTTCGCCGGGCATGGCATGCCAGGGCGGATGGGCCATTTCTTCGGAGACTCTTTGCGGAACCTGCGTCCCGGCGAATGCGGCCAAGACCTCCGCCGTGCCCGCCGCCAGCACCTTCCGGATCTCGGCGCCGATGTGCTCCGGCGGACGGTTGGGCGCGCACTCCACCAACACGGTCGCCGTCAATTCGCTGGCAGCGACCTGACGAACCCCCGGAGATTCCATCAGCTTATGTTGAAGATAGCGTGCCGCCGGCGCGTTCCGTCTTAATGCCGGGACGCTGAATCGAGCCCGTCCACGTATGAAATGGATCAACCGGATCATCTCCGCACCGCCTGGGATCGGCTCGCGATCAGCTCTCATCCGCATCGGAATCACTTTTTTAGATTTTAGATTAGAGCAAGGATCATATCAGCTGCATTCGGTATAAGAACTGCTATTAGAACAGTCGGATGTTTTTTTAAATTATTATTTTGACCGGCGCTTCACCCTAATCAAATTCTAACACAGAAAGGCTACTCACCGATTCAAACTCAGCACAGCGAGGTGAGGACCATGATTTCCAGGGAATGCCAATTTTCGGAATTTGTCGGCGCCGTTCGCGGGAAGGATTATTATGAAGTCTTGCAACTGGCTGAACTCGAAGCCACCGCCGCCGAACGTTTGTTCCTGCGGATGCGCACGGATGAGCCCTCCAAGCTGCGCTGCGGCAGGGACTACGCCCGGCGCATCAAGCTTCTCATCGACTATCTGCGCTACGAGGTCAAACCGCGCGCCAAGTTCGCTCGCGATGACGATCTTTTCTCCAAATTGGATCTAGGCCGAAGAGCCCGCCGAGGAATGTAGCCTTTTCAAACGGAAACCAATTTTTAATGGGTAGCTAGCAATCTCTTAACATTGCAACGTCATACTGAAGAAGCCACAGAGGCAGGATGCGCCCCGGAGAACACAAGATAAACGCTCGCAGCGGATGGACCCATTTGGATGGCGTGTTGGCGCCGCGGCCGGCCGGACCCAGAAAGGCAATGCGGAAATTGGTTACCGGAGTTTTTTGCCCGCGCTGCCGGTCGGATGCCATTTATCGCTACGGGAAGACGGCAACCGGCCGGAAACGGTATCTGTGTCAGGTCTGCCATCGGCAATTCAGCCTGAAACGCTCCGGCCAGCTGGAAGCCTCTGAACGCCCGGCCTGCCCGGCATGCGGGAAACCCATGCACGTCTACATGCGCACGGGAGGCTTTATCCGTTTCCGCTGCGCCGATTACCCGGACTGCCGCACCTTCTTCAAACAGGAAATGGAGTCCTTTCTCATTCATGCAAGACTACTATCATTGCGTGCCCGGCCGAATGAGAGTGAAGATCCGGGCATTGAAACACCAACCCCGACGCGGAAGTGAAGCCAGGCGTCTGCTTCTGGGGTTGGACGGCGTCACGACCGTCACCTTCACCGCGCTGACCGGGAGTCTGGTGATCCTTTTCGATTCTGGACGAATCGCTCCCGAGCAGATTTGCAGCTGCCTGAACGAGCACGGCTTGTTCAACCCAACCACGGCGGTCACCTCGGATGACCATATTCAGGATGCGGCGACCCAGGCTGGACTGCAGATCGGCAGGGCTGCGGTGGGATGGGCACTGGGCAAGGCGCTTGAAGCCAACGGGCTCTATCTGCTGGCCGCTTTGCTTTAGGGCCGGCGTTTGCTTCGGCCGACCGCACGGGTGCCAACCGGGCGTTTTTTCGTGGGTCGAGTGCGTTTGCTCGTCGACCCCTCTTTCTTGATTTTTCGGATCGGTTCTGCCTTCGCGCCATCCTTCAAACCCCATGCCGCGGCTTGCTCCCGAATGGTAACGGCATCTTCGGGATGGCCATCCGCCTCGAGCGCCGAGGCCAACAATTGGAATGACGCCACTGCCGGCAGACGCCCGCCGTTGGCTGCCTTCAGGGGCTCGGCCATTTTCGGAAGTTCGCTCACATGCATCCGTGCGAAGCGAAGAAACAGTTTGTTCGTGGCGGGGTCGGACCGACGGCGGTGGCTTTCTTCAACGATCGCTTCCAAAAGCCGGTGGCGGCCGAGGGGGTCCCTTTCACGGCGCAGGTCGTCAATCATCTGGTCCAGAGCGGTTGGCCTGCGCAGGAGCGGCTGGAGCGCGGGACTCGCCTCCGGCTGGAGAATGCCTTTCAACCGGGACGAATTGCGGCGCAGGGCCACGACGGCAATCCCCAGCGCGGCAGCGGAAAGCAATAGCCAGTTCATGCAGGTCTCCTGAACGCATCCTCCAGCGTGTCATCCGGCTCCCAGGGCTTCCGCCCGATCGGTTTTTTCCCAGGGCAGATCCATGTCGGTGCGGCCGAAATGGCCGTATGCGGCCAAGCGCTGAAAATAGCCTTCGGTGTGTTTGGAGGGAAGGTAGCGCAGCCGAAAGTGCTTCATGATTCCCGCCAACCGAAACTCGAAGTTCCGCTCCAGCAGATCCCGAATCTGGTCGTCCGGTATTTTACCGGTTCCGAAGGTCTGAACTTCCAGGCTCACCGGCCGCGTGATGCCGATGGAGTAGCTGAGCATCACCTCGCACTCCGCTGCCAAGCCGGACGCCACGATGTTCTTGGCGGCGTAGCGCGCGGCGTAGGCGCCCACCCGGTCGACGCGCATGGGATCTTTGCCGCTCAGCGCGTCCCCGCTGTGGCGGGCATACTCACCGTAGGTGTCGACCGCGCTCTTGCGGCCGGTCAGGCCGGAGTGGTGCGTCGGCCCGCCCTGGTAGGGGCCGTCGGGGTTGATCAGAATTCGGGTCTCCTTGTCCGGCTTGATTTTTTCGTTCTTGAATACCGGCTTGATCACGGTGTCCATGATGGATTCGTTCAATTTTTTCGGATCCACCTGTTTGGGATGCTCGAGGCTCGCCATGATCGTAACGCCGTGGATTCGCACCGGCCGGCGGCGGTCGAACGCCACCGCCACCTGGACCTTGCCGTCCGGCAGGAGGTAGGGCAGGGTCTTCTGGTGCCGCACCTCCGCCAACCGGCGTGACAGCTGGTTGGCCAGCATGATCGGCAGGGGCATGAGCACCGGGGTCTGGTCGCAGGCAAAGCCGAAGAGGGTGACCTGGTTCTTGGCGGCCACCTGGTCGATCTCCTCATCCGAGAGCTTCTCCTCGTCGAAGCGATTCGCCATGTTGAGCGGCAGCTCCTGGGGAGCCGAGAGGATGCTGCAAATCTTGGCGTTGAAATCCGGCTGGTCGTAGCCGATGCGTTGGATGACCTTGCGCGCCAGATAGGAGAAATCGACTTTGGCGTCGGAGGCATAGCGCACGGCGATGAAGATGATGGCGCTCGACACCGCACATTCGGCGCGCACCCGGGCATAGGGGTCCTGCTTCAGAAAATGGTCCACGATGCTGTCGCTGATCTGATCGCAGAGCTTGTCCGGATGGCCTTCCGTGACGGATTCGGATGTGAAGATCACTTTGGCACCTCTTCTGTCAGGTTCGATGGAACGAGTTTGCGCGACTCGTTGGCCAGAAAGGGTAAAAAAGCGGCTGCGCCGATGACCGCTGCGTCGATCAACATCGGCGGGGCGAGCCCCAGGAAACCCCTCAGGGCCGGGATCAACATGGTCAAAAGCTGCAGTGCGAAAGAACCGCCGACAGCCACGTTGAGGTACGGGTTGGCCGCGAGTCGCTTCCGGCCCAGCAGACTGTGTTGCTCGGAGCGACAGCTGAACGCGTGCAGCAGCTGGCCGAAAACCAAGGTTTGGAACGCGAGAGAGCCGGCTTGGGGCCCCTGACCGTAGCGGCTGATGCCGTATCCATAGGCGGCCAGAGCGCCGGTGCTGATCACGGCGGATTCGAGCGCCATTTTGCGGAAATCGCCGCCTGAGAACAAGGGTTCTCCGGTCGGTCTCGGCGGCTGCGCCATGCTGTCCGGTTCAGGCTCCTCGCGCGAGAGCGCCAGGCCCGGGAAGATGTCCGAGATGATGTTGATCCAGAGCAGCTGCATCACGTTGAGCGGAAACCCCAAACCGAGCGCCATGCAGGCGAACATGACCATGATTTCGGTCATGTTGGTCGAAAGGAAAAAGTGCACCGACTTGCGGATGTTCCCGTATGTGGTGCGGCCGCCGCGCAGGGCCTGGACCAAATGCTCCAGGTTGTCGCCCTCGATGATGATATCGGCCACCTCGCGCGCCACGTCGGTTCCGGATTCGCCCATGGCGATGCCGATGTTGGCCGCTTTGAGGGCCGGGCCGTCGTTGATGCCGTCGCCGGTCATGGCCACGATCCGTCCGGCGGCCTGCAGGGCCTGGACGATGCGCAGCTTGTGGGCCGGGCTGACACGCGAGTAGACGTGTACGTTTTTCGCGAGCGCCTGCAGCCGCTCCGGATCCAGGGATGTGAGTTCGGCCGAGTCCAGGATCTTGAGCGGTTTATCGCCGCCGAGCTCAAGCTCGCGGGCCACGGCGTATGCGGTGGTGCTTTGGTCGCCGGTGATCATCACCGTTTCGATCCCGGCACGGTGGAATACCTCGATCAGCTCCTTGACCCCCCGGCGCACGGGATCGGACATGCCGGCCAACCCCAGCCAGACCATGGGTTGGTTTTCGTCGATCGCCTGGTTCAATCCGAATCGGTTGAATGCGAAGCCCAGCACCCGCAGGCCGCGACCGGCCATGCGGTCGTTTTGGATGTGAATCTCCTGCCGGCGGTCCTCGCTGAGCACGACGACTCGGCCGTCCACCATCTCGCGGTCACAGAGATCGAGCACCTCATGCGGGCTGCCCTTGGTGAAGATGTAGCGGCAGTCCTCCGAGGGGCAGGAGTGCAGGCTGCTCATGTAGAGCCGGTTTTCGGACCGCAGCCGCAGGCCGACGAAACGGAAATCGTCCTGCAAGCCGACGATGTCGATGCCGGCTTCCAGCGCCACCTGCATCAACGCCTTCTCGGTGGAGGAGCCGAACAGCTCGACCTTGCCGTTTTCGTCCCGGCGCGTGATCTTGATCTCGTTGCAGAGGGCGCAGACGATGAGCAGGTGGCGGATTTCACCGATGGCCAGAATGTCGCGCCCATCGGGCAAGGGGGCAATACCGTCGTTGCGCACCTCGTGTCGGCCGCGGCCCGCGACGATTTCCGTAACCGCCATGCGGTTTTCGGTGATGGTCCCGGTCTTGTCGAGACAGACCGTCTGCACCGCCCCCAGGGTCTCCACGGCCTGCAGCCGGCGCACGAGCACCCCATGGCGGCGCAGGTCGTTGATGCCCAGGGCGAAATTGATGGTGGCCGCCGCCGGCAGTCCCTCGGGCACGGCCGATGCGGCGAGCGAAATGGCTATCTTCAGCAGCTGGATCAGCCCGTACCCGCGCACGAACCCGATCCCAAACACCACTCCGCAGATGGCGCCGCAGGCGATGACGAGCTGGTTGCCCATCAGCGCCAGCTGCAGCTCAATCGGGGTCTTGGGCGTTTCGGTTGCCGATAGCAAAGACTGCAGCATGCCGACCTCGGTGAAGCGGCCGGTGGCCACCACCACGGCCAGACCCTGGCCGCCGGTCACGAGCGTGCCCATGTAGACCAGATTGGATCGGTCGGCCAACGGCGTGTTCTCATGCCGCAGGGTTCCGACGTCCTTGTAAACCGGCATGCTTTCGCCGGTCAGCATGGATTCATCCACGCTCAGCCGGTCGGCCTGGATGATGCGGCTGTCGGCGGCCACATACGTTCCGGGCTTGAGCACCAGGATGTCGCCGATGACCACTTCCTCAACGGGCATATGAATCTCGCGGCCGTCGCGGATGACGTCCGCCGTCGGGTGCACCAGCTCTTTAAGGGACTCCATCGTCTTTTCGGCACCGCTCTCGGTGAAGTAGCCGATGACGGCATTGGCCAGGACCACTCCGCCGATAACGACCGCATCCAGCAGCCCTCCGGTCAGGGCCGATATGCCGGCGGCCGCACCGAGCAGGTAAACCGGCAGCGAGTTCAATTGTTCTAGGAAAATCTGCGCTCCGGAGCGGGCTTCCGGCTTCGGCAGCAGGTTCGGGCCATGCTCCTTCAGACGGTCGGCAGCGGTTGTTGCCGAAATTCCGTGCGTCGGATCGCTGCGCACAATGGCCGTGACCGTTTCGACGTCGAGCGTGTGCCAGGGTTTTTTTTCCGGCTCGTTGATCTCATCGGCCGGGGCGAGAAAGCGCTTCAGAGTTTCGACCGGCAGCTGCCGGGCCTTGGACGGCGGCGGCGCCATCGCTTCGGAGGATTCATCGAGGTCTTTATCGGGCGGACGTCCCTGAGCCTCGACCAGGATGTCTTCCAGCAGAAACGCGATCGTGTGGTGGTTGTTGTTGGAGTTGTAGCTGACCAGGATATTCCCGGTGAGGGGGCTGGCCGAGGCCGAAAGGATGTCTTTTTCAAGGCGGAGGCGCTGCTCGAAAAACTGTTTGAGAGAGTCGGAGCCGAGCAGCCCCTCGACCTTGAATCGAGCCCGGCCTTCGATTTTGGTATGAATGGCTTCAATCACCGATCAGGATCTCCTGCACGACGGCCTGAGTTTTGGGCTGTCGGGGGAACCGGCTTGCCAACCGACATAAAATAGGCCGATATGAAATAGGCCGAAGGTTGCCGCTACCCATGCAATTGGAAATCGGCAATAATTCCCAATGTTAGGTTAGATTGAGGTTAGAACGATGTTAGAAATGCGTGGAGGCCTCAATCGGCTTGGCGGGCGGCTTCGACTCCGGAGGCCTTTTCAATGACGTACATGGACACCAGTCCAAAGGCATACCAGAATGCCGTGTACCAGGGCGGGGCGCTGATCCGGCCCCGCATCAACTGGTAGAGTCCGGAGCCGAGAAGAGCGAGGAAAATACCGCTTGGAATATCTAACTTGCCGCCGGTGACGGCGCGCAGCGACCGGTCCAAGCCGGCCACCGGCTGGACCAGACTGTGCATGAGGGGCTGGTTCTGGGCCTCGGCTGCTGGAACCAGATGAAACAACCTGCGCTCACGCGCATGAGCCGCAAGCTTTTCCGGATCGATGTCTTCTCCAATGAACAGCGCGCTTCCCGTAAGCGGATTGGCTTCAAGGTGCTGGAGCTTCAGCACCCCGCCAAGCCCTTTGACGAGGTCCGCAAAATAAGCCCCATCCCCCTTGCGGGAAGCGATTTTAATCCGAAGTCGACCGGCGCATCGATGGCAGATGGATGCCTCGGGCAGTTCCACCGCATCGTCCTTTCGCATTGGGAACGATGCCGCCGGAGCCATCAGGCGGCTTGTTTCTTGGCCCTGGCCGGCGGCTTTTGGCTCTCTGCGATCTCCGCTTTGGCTTCGGCGGCGATGTCTTCGATGGTCTCCTTGGTTTCCGCCAAGGCCACCTTCGCGCCCTCATAGGCGAGGAGTCCACCCTTGATGACGCCCTTGGCAACCGGTTTCAAGACGCCGGCGATCACCGGCAGAACGATGGGAGCCAGCAAAACGGCCGCCGCACCAATGGCCACGGCGCCTCCAAATCTGAGCCCGTTTCCGAAAAAGTTCATGGTAAACCTCCTTTCCGAATCTGAATATGCCCGATAGATGGACGATGCACCGCCGTTCTGGAAAGACCATACTGAAGACAGCGATGTTGATGAAGAGGTCGGCGGGAACGACGGGATGAGTATTTCTATTAGCAGAGGGAATACGGCGTGTCGAGAAAATAACTCATTAATAAACCTACTTAAAACTGCCAGTATAACCCGCCGTTGTTTGAGTTTAATTCAATTGATGCTAGTATTTTGTTAGGATGGTACGGGATAGGCTTTAGGAGTCAATCGGCTCGCCATTCGAAATCGGGACAAACGGTGCGTGTCGTATCACTCCACCTTGATTTTGGTAACCTTTTTCCGGCGCTCGGGTAAATGCTGCTGCTCGAGGTGCTCGATCCGTCCATCCGCCCAGGCCCGAATGGCCTTGAGCAATTCGAGCTGGGAACGCTGGAGGTGTTCTCCGATGTTCGACCCGGCGCCGAAGATCTCGTCCATGTTTTTGAAAAAGGCGCCGAACGGACAGCCGGCGGTCTCTTTCCGGTGTTTTCCCTTACTCATGCGCCCCTCCGCTGAAGGTGATGTTCAAGTAGGGCTCCTCGATCTTGGCCTTGACCGTGGTTCGTGCTGCCACCTGCCTTGGAAGGAGGATGTGCCGTTTGTAGCTGCCGATACGCAGGACCAGCTCATCGGAGATCTTGCTCAAGTCGATATGCTCCTTCACCAGGAAGGGCAGCTTCAGTCTGAGGCAATAGCGCCCGTCCTGCTTCACCAGCCGATAAGGCTCCTCGGCGACGAAGCGCTCCAGAGGATTGAGCCTCCCATAGATGCGTTCGGACAGGGTCTTGAGGCGGTCATAGCCGATGATTTCCGCCTCGAAGAGATCCACCGGCAGAATCGGTACAGGGTGAAAATACTCCTCGGCCTTGAGCAGATGGCGTTTCTGGTTCTGGTGCCAGCCCGCAAAATAGGCGTCCCGCACGTGAGGGGGGATGATTCGGTTCATGACCACGGCGTCGATGCACATCCGGTAAAGGCAGAAGTACATGAACGCACGCTGGGTTTCCTTGAGCACGACTTTCTCGGGATTCGCGACCAGTCGCACCGTCGTGACAGCCGGATCGCACAGCACCCGATCGACCCCCTGAAGCCGGTCGCACAACTCTTCGATCGCCTGAAAATAACCTTCGTCGGGAAGCGGCACGTCGTACAGCCGTTTGGCCACCGGCCGGGCCACCTTCACCAGTGCGCGCTCCATTTTGAAGACTTTCTTCATGTACCACTCCAGCGTGGTGGGAATGCTGATGAAGCGCAGCGACTCGCCCGTGGGCGCGCAGTCGAGGATGATGACGTCGAACCGGCGCTGGCGCACATACTGGTTGATGTAAAGCAGAAGGCTGATCTCCTCCATGCCCGGCAGGATGGCCAGCTCCTCCGCCAGAACCTCGTCCAGGCCCGAGGTGTTCAGCAGACCGGAAAGATAGCCGTGGATCCGGCGCCAATTGCGGCCGATTTCCTCCTGGATGTCCATTTCCTGGATCCAGAGGTTTTCGGTGATCTTCAAGGGTCGCCCCTGGTTATGGTCCAAGAGCTCCTGCTCGAGATCGAAGATGTCCGCCAGGCTGTGCGCCACGTCCAGCGACATGACGAGGGTCCGCCGGCCCATCTCCGCCGCACGCACGCCGGTCGCAGCCGCAACCGAGGTCTTTCCCACCCCGCCCTTCCCCGCAAAAAATAGGATCCTCAACTGCAAGCTCCCTTTCCCAGAAATGGACCCGCCAGTTCAGCCGAACCTGGTATACCCTCTACGCCCGCAAGCCGCAAGCCTCCATTCGTAGGGGCATTCCTTTCTCCAGCTGCACACGCAAAACAAACGGAACCTTAATCGACCGCTCATACAGGGCGCTTACCATTCCCGGCATCACTCATTGAAACTCTCAGAGACACCAGGAGCGCCCCATGCCCGACCACTCTAATGAACGAAACGCCATCGAGATCGAAACCCTCAACAAAACCTTCGGCAAGCGCAAGGCCCTGCACCGAGTCGGCCTTCACGTGGCGCCGGGCGAGATGGTGGCACTCATCGGGCCGTCCGGGTCCGGCAAGTCGACCTTGCTCCGGCACATTTCCGGGTTGGTCGCGGGGGACCGCGGCTCCGGCAGCATCCGCGTCTTCGGCCGCGAGGTTCAGAAAAACGGCGCAGTCAGCCCCGACATCCGCCGGATCCGATCCGAGGTCGGCTTCATCTTCCAGCAGTTCAATCTCGTGGGCCGCCTGGCCCTGCTGACCAACGTGATGGCCGGCATGCTGGCCCGGGTCGGCACGGGGCGCAGCCTGCTCGGTTGGTTCAGCGGCGAGGAGAAACAGCGCGCCATGCAGGCGCTTTACCGCGTGGGGCTGGCGGAATACGCCGGCCAGCGGGCCAGCACGCTGTCGGGCGGCCAGCAGCAGCGCGCGGCCATCGCCCGGGCTATGGAGCAGCGCGCCCGCATCATCCTGGCCGACGAACCCATCGCCTCGTTGGATCCCGAATCCGCCCGCTGCGTGATGGAATGCCTGACGGCGCTGAACCGGCATGACGGGGTCACCGTCCTCGTCAGCCTGCACCAGGTGCAGTTCGCCTTGCAGTACTGCCCGCGCTCCATCGCCATGAAGGACGGCCGGGTGGTGTACGACGGTCCCAGCGCGGATCTCACTCCCACCGCCCTGCGCAACATCTACGGTTTAAAGTCGGCCGATTTCGACCTCGACGGCACCACGCCGTTGAACTTCGGAGTTTGCCAGTCGGTGCCGGCCCTGGCGGCGGGATCGTGAGCGGCAGCCTATAGCGCGCGTTGCCATGCTCTCGATATCGAAATGTGAGATAGGCTTTTAGCCTCGATCATCGCGGCTGGAAAGCCGCTCCCACAAAAAAAGCAGAAAGGTGAGCAGAATCAACAATTTTTGAAGCAGTTGCGCGCTGATGGTTGGAATGGCGTTTGAAAGAATAATCATCAACCCAAATGCAAAGGAGAAAACAGATGAACAAAGTATGTCGCATTGCAGTGGTCCTGATCGCGGTGATTCTGGGTTCGGCGGTATTTAGTTATGCCGCCGAAGATCTCAAGGAGATCACCATCGGAGTCATTCCGACCGAGTCGAGCGCCTCGGCCATGAAAGGCTTCGAGCCTTTCCGGGCGGACATGGAGAAGGCCCTGGGCATCCCGGTGAAGCTGTTTATTGCGCCGGACTACGCCGGCGTCATCGAGGCCATGCGCTTCAATAAGGTCCAGATAGCCTGGTTCGGCAACAAGTCGGCGATCGAGGCCGTCAACCGCGCCAGCGGCGAAGTTTTCGTTCAGACCGTGGACGTGAACGGCAACCCCGGCTACTGGTCGCTGATCGTGGTGCACAAGGACAGTCCCTACCAGAACATCGACGAGATCATCCGCGACGGCAAGAACCTCACGTTCGGCAACGGCGATCCCAACAGCACCTCGGGCTATCTCATCCCCACCTATTACATCTGGGGCCAGCGCGGCATCGATCCGACCAAGCATTTTAAGCTCATGCGCAGCGCCAACCACGAGACCAACCTGATGGCCG
This sequence comes from uncultured Desulfatibacillum sp., assembly GCA_964427375.1. Taxonomy (GTDB): domain Bacteria; phylum Desulfobacterota; class Desulfobacteria; order Desulfobacterales; family SpSt-501; genus SpSt-501. Next base: position 58,453 of record CAYRUF010000004.1, read on the forward strand.
TAGCCAACAAGCAGGTGGATTTTGCCACCAACAACACCGAGAACTGGGACAAGTTCTCCCAGGCCCACCCCGAGCAGATTAAAAACGTGCGCGCCATATGGAAAAGCCCCCTGATTCCGAGCGACCCCATGGTGTGGCGCAAGGACCTACCCAAGGAGTGGAAGAGCAAAATCAAGGGCTTCTTCCTGGCCTACGGCCGGATCGGGGCGGACAAGGAAAAAGAGCTTGCCGTGCTGAAAGGCATGAGCTCCGGCTGGGCGCCGTTCCAGGACTCCTCCAACCACCAGCTGCTGCCGATCATGGAAATCGACATGGCCAAGGAAAAAATGAAGATCCAAAGCAACGATTCGCTGGCCGCGGCTGAAAAGGCCCAGAAGCTGGCCGACATCGACAAGAAGCTGGCCGACATCCAGTCCTACACCAAACTGATCAACCAATACAACTAACCCAATTACACAGCAGGGGCCCATCGAATGGGGTCGGTTCGCGTAGCAGTTATTTCTATTGTGGGAGCGGCATCCTGCCGCGACAAACAGGGCCGGAAGCCTCTCCCACACCCTCTGCCGCGAAGATGGCACATCGCGTCATGACCGGCTGCTTGATAGATGGGCCTCCTGCGCTGAATCCCGCCAAGGATGGCCCCGAAATGACCGCCGCATCTCAGATCCTTCCATTCCCCGAAACCCCGCTGCGCCGCAAGCTGTTCCGCCTGCTCGCCGGTCTGTGCTTCGGCGCCTTGCTGACCTGGGCCTGGCACGGGTCCGAGATGCGGCCGCTGGACTTGATCACCTATCGCGGCAATATGGCCGCCTACCTGTCCGGCTTCCTCACGCCCGATTTCAGCGACTGGCGCGCCTATCTGCACCAGACCGCCGTCACCATTCAAATCGCCATCTGGGGCACCCTGCTGGCGGTTGTGGGCGCCGTCCCCTTCGGATTGCTTTCCTCCAGCAACGTGACCCGGCCCTGGGTCTACCAGCCGGTGCGTCGCGTCATGGATGCCTGCCGCTCCATCAACGAAATGATCTTCGCCATGCTCTTCATCAGCGCGGTCGGGCTCGGGCCGTTCGCCGGGGTCCTGGCGCTCTTCATGCACACGCTGGGAACCCTCGCCAAGCTTTTCTCCGAGGCGGTAGAGGCCATCGACCCCCAGCCCGTCGAAGGCATCCGCGCGACCGGCGCCAACAAGCTCCAGGAGATCGCCTACGGCGTCATCCCCCAGGTGGTGCCGCTGTGGATTTCCTATTCCCTCTACCGCTTCGAGTCCAACGTGCGCTCGGCGAGCGTCGTGGGCATGGTCGGCGCCGGCGGGATCGGCATGCTGCTCTGGGACGCTATCCGCAGCTTCAACTACGGCGCGACCGCCGCCATGCTGATCATACTGGTCGTGGTGGTGAGCCTGCTGGATTTGGGGTCGGCCTTCATCCGTCGGCGGTATATCTGACACGATGATGTCTCAGCAGGCTATTCGAGTTGTAGCCGATGCCGCGGATACGCCGGTCATCTCCATCCGCAGGGCCGAAATCGGCGACGCCGGCCCGCTGGCCGAATTGATGACCGATTTGGGATATCCCACCACCGAAGATGAAATGGCCTGCCGCCTCCGGCCGATCCTTCCGCACGGCGATTATCTCGTGGCGTTGGCCGTGCAGGAGAGGTCCGTCGTGGGTGCCGTCGGAGCTTTCATCGGTTGGTATCTCGAGTTGAACGGCCGCTATGGCCGGGTGGTCGCACTCAGCGTGGCCAAAGCTCATCGCGGCCGAGGCATCGGCGCACGCCTTCTGGCACACGCGGAGTCATGGCTGCGCGCCCGGGGAGCCGCCGCCTGCATCGTCAACAGCAGCACCCACCGAACCGACGCCCACCGCTTCTATGAACACAATGGTTATGGATTTACGGGGCTGCGCTTCTACAAAAAACTTTGAAGAAAGAATACGATCGATAGATACAACTAACCTCGCCGCCACGAGGATGACTGGTCAGCATAAAAATCCTCCAACTCCTGATTTTCAGAAGGGGTACAAGCTGCTTGTTTCAAGGTTTGCTTTACCTCGACCGCACCGGATAGCACCCGCCAATGACCCGGCTCGGTCTGCACAGCTTCCAGAAATCCGCCGGCTTCTTCGATAATGATCTTACCGGCAGCGAAATCCCAGAGCTGGATGTCTTCATAAATCAGCCCGTCTATAAAGCCGGCCGCGGCGTAGGCAAGCTCGGCCGCTGCCGCACCTAAGCAGCGTGCCTTGCGCACCCGGGGCAGGAGGATATCGAGCCGGCGAGTCATGCCTTGCATGGTTTGCCGGTTCTTGCCGAAGCTGACGGTGACGACGGCATCGGCAGCGCGCTCGACGCGCTTGACTCGAATCGGCCGGCCGTTCAGGAAGGCCCCCCGGCCCGGAAGCCCGACGAAGAGCTCCTGGCTGAAGGGCAGAAAAACCACTCCGGCAATCGGCGCGCCCGGCGGCTCATCGGAGCGGCCGCCCGGTCCAGCCGGCCGTCCGGGATCTGAGTAGCAGGCAATGGAAACGCAGAAAAAAGGAAGCCCGTGCCAGAAGTTCACGGTACCGTCCAGGGGATCGACCACCCAGGTGTAGCCTCCGGCCCCCGCCAGCGCGCCGCTTTCCTCGCTCAGAATGGCATGCTCCGGAAACTGCTCGCGGATGGCGGCCACGATCGCCTGCTCGCATTTGCGGTCGGTTTCGAGCTTGACGTCGTGCAGCAGGCGGCGGCAGCGTAGCTTTTCGTTGCGGAAATGATGCATCTGAATGGCGCCGGCGCGGCGTGCGGCGCCGATGGCCGTCTCGAGCACGCGATCGCTTAGGTTCGCCGGCAGAGAATGCTCGAGAGGGTCCAAGGCCGTGGTCGTCATTCGTCCTCCTTTTCGGTTTCAGTCGCCGGCACTGTATACCTCGCGGCCGGCCACAAACGTGCGCGTTACCGCAGCGACCTTGCGCCGATCGTCCACCAGCACCAGGTCGGCGGCCTTGCCCGGAGCGATGGAGCCGGTGAATGCATCGATGCCGGTGGCCCGGGCGGCATTCAAGGTGATCAGCCGCACGGCCGCCGCCAGGTCCATGATGCCCTCGCGGTGCAGCTGCAGGGCCGCGTGCAGCAGAGACATGGGGGCGTAGTCCGAGCAGAGGATGTCGCCCAGGCCGGCGGTCAGGGCCTCGCGGCCGGAGAGATTGCCGGTCAACGAGGCGCCGCGCAGCACGTTCGGTGACCCGAGCGAGATCAGCATGCCGTGCCGCCGGGCCGCACGGGCGGCCTCCAGATTCACGGGGAACTCCGACAGTGTCGCTCCCAGGCGGCTGACCGCCGCGACTTTATCGGTGGAATCGTCGTCGTGGCTCGCCATGCGGATGCCTTTGTCCCGGCAGACCCGAGCCAAGTGCTCCAGACCCTGCCAATCGACCCGTCGGCTGGCTTCCAGGCGGCGCTCGATGATCGATTCGACGTGCTTTTCGCTCAAGCCCCGCGCCTTGGCGTAATAGGTTCGGAAATGGGACACATCGGAAAACTGGCCCTGGCCGGGCGTGTGGTCCATGATCGAGAAGAAATGGATCAATTGCCGCCCGATCAAGTCCTCCACTTGGGAGAACGCCTCGTCATTGGTGATCTCGTAGCGGGCATGGATATGGGTGCGGGCGCTGAAACCGCCCTTCAAGTCGTGGATCTGGTGGATCAGGTAATCGGTCATCTCCGCGCTGCGAAACGGCGGGTGCTCGTCGCTGTGCAGGAAGCACAGGCAGTGGTAAATGGACGTGACGCCGCAAGCCACCAGCTGCTTGTCGAGCTCCTGGAGCGCCACGTCCACCGGAAAGCGGCCGCCCGGCCGCGGCTGGATGGCGTTTTCGATGACGTCGCTGTGGATGTCGATGAACCCCGGCAGCAGCAGACGCCCGCGGCCATCGATGTCATCGAATCCGGTCATGACGGGACGGCCGACGGCGATCTCGCGGATGATTCCCCTTTCGACGACCACGGCGGCCTCCGGCAGCACCTCATCCGGCATCACCGCACGGACGTTGCGGATGATCAGATTGGCGTTCCCAATCGTGTCGTAGGTCATGATGATGGTTCCTTCTTGGGCATGGTATAGATGTCGTCCATCAGGCGGTCCATGATGGAACGGTCGTGGAATATGGCGATGATGGTGGTCCCTCGGGCCTTCATCTCCGAGAGCAGATCCAGCACGACCTGCATGGCCTCGGGGTCGAGGGAGGCCGTGGGCTCGTCGAGGAGCAGCAGCCGCGAGGGCCGGATCACCGCCCGCGCCAGGTTCACGCGCTGCTTCTCCCCGCCGCTGAAAGTGCAGGGGAAGGCGTCGTGCAGCCGGGAATCGATTTTTAAGCGCTGCAACAGCCGGCGGGCGTTCTCGCGCGCTTCCGGCCGGGGAACTCCGGCGACCACCAGCGGCTCGGCCACCACGTCGAGCGCCGGGACCCGCGGCAGGACCGAGAGGAACTGGGTCACATAGCCCATCTCGGTGCGTCGTAAATTGAGGATCTCGTTTTCCGGAAGGCGGGTGAGTTCGACGCGGCCGCGGGCCGCCGAGTCATAGGTGATCGTCCCGGAGCTCGTCCGGTAGGTGCGGTAGACGCACTTGAGCACCGAGCTCTTGCCGGTGCCGCTGGGGCCGGAAAGACCCAATGCCCGGCCGCGCTCCACCCGGAACGAAACGGAAGGGAAGCCGACGATTTCCTTTCCGTTCAGAAAGTGTGAAACGAAGCGTTTTTCAAGGTTTTCGACGGTGAGCATTTTCAAAAACCGTTTTAAGTTTTATGTGTTGAGTTTCAAGCGAATAAAGGGTTGACAGGATGAAGTGCTACGGGAGTATTTTTCCCCACTTAAAACGTAACACCTAAAACCATTTACAGAGTCGAGTTCACCAGCAGCTGGGTGTAGGGGTGCTGGGGATCTTCGAGGATCTGGTCGGACAGGCCTTCCTCCACGATGCACCCGTGGCGCATCACGATGGTGCGCGAGGTCAGCTGCCGGATGACCCCGAGATCGTGGGAGACCACAATGGTCGCCACGCCCAGCTCCTGCTGCAGGCCGCGGATCAAGTCCAGCACGCGCGCCTGCACCGAGACGTCCAGGCCGGTGGTGACCTCGTCCAGCAGGAGCACCGCCGGATGGGTCGACAGGGCCTTGGCAATCTGCACCCGCTGCTGCATGCCGCCTGAGAAATTGCGCGGCAGATCGTCCATGCGCTCGACCGGCACTTCGGTCTGGTCCAGCAGCCCGCCGGCCCGCTCCCGCATCCGGCCGACATGGCGCCAGCCCGCCATCAATAAACGCTCGGCGATGTTGCCGCCGGCGCTCACTTTCATGCGCAGCCCCATGCGGGCGTTCTGATAGACGATCCCCATGCGCTCGTTGCGGAGCTGCCGGCGCTGGAAGGCGCTGAGCGCGAACAGGTTTTGCCCGGGTGCGACCCCGGTTAAACCGTTTCCGTTCAAGTTCAGGAAAAACTCGCCTGCGGTGGGCTCGAAGTCGAAATGCAGCAGCCGCACCACCGTGCTCTTGCCGGATCCGCTTTCGCCGACGATGCCCAGGACCTCGCCCGGATAAAGCTCGAAGGATACCTCCCGGCAGGCCAGGATCGATCGGCAGCGCGCGCACTGGTTGGTCTCGCGGCGGGCGCCGGTCGGATCGAGACATTCGGGGCAGCCTGGACCGTAGCGTTTGGTCAGGTTGCGGACCTGGAGGATGGGCTTCACGCGCCGTCCTCCAGGGGCGGACGCGTTTCTTTCGCGCCGCGGCCCCGGCGAGATTTTTCGCAGAAGGCCGTATCCGAGCAGGTATAGGTCCGCCGGCCGGTTGCATCGTCGATCACCTCGTCCAGAAAGGTTCCGGCCGAACCGCAGCGGTTGCAGCGCCGCCCGTCGAAGGCCTCCACGCGGAAGGCGAAATCCTCGAAGGCAAGCGGCTGCACCTCCGTATGGGGCGGCACGGCGTAGATGCGCTTCTCGCGGCCGGCGCAGAACAGGAACAGGGCCTCGCCCTGATGCAGCTTGGCGACGTCCCAGCGCGGGATCGGGCTGGGGTCCATGAGGTGGCGGCGGTTGACCAGCACCGGGTAGCGCGCCCCCACCGTGATTTCATTGAATTTCACGATGTCTTCGTAGAGATAGAGCCACATCCGGCTGTAGTCCGCCTCGGCGTGCATGCGCCGGGTCTCGCGTTCGGACGGTTCCACCAGGCGCAGCGGCTCCGGGATCGGCACCTGGAAGATGAGCAGCTGATGCGGCTGCAGCGGCTCCTCCGGGATGCGGTGCCGGGTCTGAATCAGGGTGGCTGCGGCGGTGTCGGTCGTGACGGCCACGCCGGTGACCCGAGCCACGAATTTCTTGATGTTAACCGCGTTGACGCTGTCGTCCGCGCCCTGGTCGATGACCTTGAGCACATCCTCCGGTCCGATCAGGGACAGCGTCAGCTGCAGCCCGCCCGTTCCCCAGCCTCGGGCGATCGGCATCTCGCGCGAGCCGAAGGGCACCTGGCAGCCGGGCATGGCCACGGCCTTGAGGATCCGGCGCCGGATTTCACGCTTGGCGCCTTCGTCGAGAAACGCGTAGGAATAGCGGCCTCCGGCCGGCGGCCGGCGGTCCCGCCAGTCCGCCGGCGGTGCCGCGGCCCGGCATGGCCGGCTGGGCGTCATGGGTTTTCCTCCCCGGTTTGCTCCGGACCCGCCTGAATTCGGCGCAGGCGGTCCAGCTCGGACTGAAACGTGACGTAATGGGGCAGCTTGTAGTGGTTGCAGAACCCCATGGACTCGATGCCGTCTACGTGGGTCAGCACGAACTCCTGGTCTTCGGAAGGCGCTGCGGGCTCGCTGCCGGACATGGCCCGGTCCAATACCGCCATGGCGATGGCCTTGGTTTCGTTGTGGCCGAAGCACAGTCCGTAGCCGAGGCTGAATCGGGCCGGACCTTCGGCTTCCGCCAGGCGCGCAATGACCTCGGCTTCGGTCACCTGCACCTCGCCGATGCATTCCACCGACCCGCTGCGCGGATTCCTGAACGTCACAGGTAGGAATCCCACCCGGAGCTCGCCGATCACCGGATGCACCGACCCGTAGCCTCGCATGTTGGAATAGGCCAGCGCCAGCATGCCGCCGGTTTCCCCCCGTGCCAGGCTCTGCAGCTGAGCGCTGCGCGAGGCCGGAAAGGACAGGGCCTGGCGGGTAATGTCGGTCAAGCCTCGGTCCTGGCCGGTCGCAATCCGCTGCACCAGCAGGCCTTCCCGCCGCAGCATTTCGACCACCTTGGGGAAACGCTCCGGGAGCGGGTCCAGCCGGCCGGCCTCCCTCAGCAGCTGGCGGATCTGCTGCCGGTTGCGCGCAGCGGATTCGTCCTGCAGCTCGAAATCGAGCAGCCGCAGGGTGTAGTCCGGGGTCGGCCCGAGGATCTGGCCGCCGGGGATGTCCTTGAAAGCAGCTGAAATCCGCCGAATCACGCGCATGCCGTCCGTGGCGACCGGCTCCGAATATCCGATGCGCGGCAGGGTGGTCCGGTAGGAACGCAGGATGAAAGCCGCCTCGAAGCTGTCCCCGGCGGCCTGCTTGAAGGCCAGCGCCGCCAGGTCCGGAGCGTAAAGGGAGCCTTCGCCCATCACCCGGTCGACGGCGAAATACAGCTGTTCGCGGATCTGCTCCGGCTTGAGCAGGTCGGAGGAGCCGCCGGCGCGCCGCACCAACGAAAATTTTTCGGCGTTCTCGATGGCGGCCGCACCGCCTCTCACAGCCACGTAGCCCATCGCCTCACCTCGCTTGGATGCGGGTCGACCGCGGCAGTCCCATCACCTCTCCGTTCGGCCGCACGAAAAAGGCGTCGACCCCCAGCGGGTAGTCGGCATTGACGATCATCAGATCCTGGTATTCTTGGACTAGAATCCCGGGCATCTCCGGGGCGATCCCGCTCGGCCCGGGAATGCCGGGGCCGGTCAACCGCACGCAGAACCGGTCCGTAACATCCGCTGGCGGCGATTCCAGGCAATACACGAGGGTCGCCCCCTCTTCGGGAAACTCGGAACGTCCGCGCTTGGCCCGGCGAACGCCGCCCCGGCTGTCGCCGTCCGAGAAGAAGACGAAATCGGCGGCTTCCAGGCATTCCGTCCGCGCGCCGGTGGCTTTCGCCACGGCCGCCGTTAAGCTTCGGGCAAGGTTGCCGCCGGTCACGCAGAAACCGACGTCGGCATCAAGCAGACACTCCGCGATCGCCATCGCGGCGGCAATTGCCGGCTCGCCGTCCATGGCGCTCAGGCGAACGACCCGCCCCGGCCGGCTCAGGGATTGAAGCAGGCTGCGATAGTTCCTTTGGTTGCGGCGTTCGCTTGCATCCATACGATGGGTCGCCTCATCCGCCCAGGGAGCCGAAATCAACGCGCTCCTTTTTCATCGATTCGAAGCGGACCGCGGTGGCGGCCGCCAATTTGGAGGAATGCGCCTTCTGGTCGGCGCGCTTGGCTTCGAGCGGGCCGAGATGAACTGCGACCGCGCCGAGAATATCCGCCCGGCCGCAGAGCTCGGCGGCCGCGACGGCCGCCGCCAGCAGCGCCTGTTCGGGTTCATCGCCGCAGACTGCGGCGTAACCCGTATAGCCGTCAAAAGACACCTCGGCCTCGCTGACCAATACTTCGCCGAGATGAAACGGCGTGTCGAATGGGTCCCGAACCGTAAGCATGACCAGCCCGGTTCGCGGTGGCTGCTGCACATGGAACCCGCCCATGGGCCAGAGGACGTCCAGCAGCGCCGCGATCTCTTCGGGGGCGGCTGCGGGCAGGGCTGCGAGGAGGCGCTCCTTCACTCCGGTGGCTTGTTCAGTCCCGCATGCCCACGGGCATGCGAGGCTCGGGTCTGCAGCTGGATCTAGTTCATCCATACCGGGCCAAAAATCTTTCCAGGTTTGAAAAATCATGGAACCGCTGCTCCAGGGTCAACCGGTCCCAGTCCCACCAGGCGATGGACGTCAACCGCTCGATGATCTCGGGCGCAAACCGCAGGCGCAGCGGCCGGGCCGGCACCCCGGCCACCACCTGGTAGGGGGCGACGTCCCGCGTGACCACCGCTCCGGCCGCCACCACCGCCCCGGTTCCGATTTTGATCCCGGCCATGACCTTGGCCCCGGCGCCAATCCACACGTCGTGGCCGATGCGGCAGCTGCGCCGGCGGCGCCATTCGAATACGCCCTCGTCGTCGCTGGCTGCGAAGCCGTAACGCCGGCGGCGATAGGTGCAATGGTGCTGGGTGACGCGCTGCATGGGATGGTCGCCGGGGTTGATGACGACATGGGTTGCGATCGAACAGAATTTGCCGATGTCGGTGTAGACGACGGTTCCGTCCGAACCGGCCAGATAGCTGTAGTCTCCGAGCCGCGATTCGATCACCGTCCAATCGGCACCGATGTCGGTATAGGCGCCGATGACGGAGCCGCTGACGACGGCCGACGGATGGATCTGCGGCGCCGATTCGGCCTCGCGCGGTTCGAGGTATTTTTCCTGGAAGGCTAACGCCATGGCCCCTCGCTTGTTTCCATGGAGGGCACTTTGGCGGACCAAGATTAGAAGCGCATGAGGGGTTCGTTAGAAAACGAAAAGATTGAAAGTGCAGAAGGGCGTGCCGCCTTTATCCCAACAGACCGACCTTCGACGCGAAATCGTCCGGCCCCGGGCTCAGCAGCCAGGCTTTGATCATCTCGCGGATCGTGCGCACCTGAGCCAACTGCTCGTCACGGGTGCCGGTTGCCTTCGACGGGTCCGGAAACGGCATGTGCCAGCGCCGGGTGATCCCAGGGAATATGGGACATTGTGATTCGGTGTCGCTGCACACCGTAATGACGTGGTCGAACAGCCGGCCCTGCTTGAAAAGCTCGAAGACGCTTTGGGGCTTCTTTTGGGACAGATCGAATCCTTCCTCCCGCATCACCTCGACCACCAGAGGATTCACGGCCCCGGCCGGTTCCAGCCCGGCGCTGGCGATATCGGCACGGCCGCCGGCAATTTTCTTGAGGTAGGCCTCGGCGATTTGGCTGCGGCCGCTGTTATGCCGGCAGATGATGAGCACCTTCAACGGATCGGACATAGGATTCTCCTCGATGACGGTCTGCGGCAAGAGCCTGCCGAAAGCTGGAAAACGCAGGGAGTGCCTTTAATGAGATCTGCGGCCCATGGCGCAAATCGTCACGACGAAACATACTCCGATGATCAAAATCAACAGCCACTCCGGCATGGGTTCCTCCCGGGTTGTTGATACGTGCATGCCAACCGGCATGTTCGGCTCTATGGATAACACGGGGAATATTAGGAGAATGTTAAGAAATCGTGAGGTGTTGATGAACCCCTGGTCACCGCGAAAAAGGGATGACGCGGCCGGCCGGATAGACGCCCCCGCTGGAAACAGCCGCCTACAGCCCCGTGGAAATCACCAGATCGGTGATCGGCCCCCGCGACTTCTCGCCCTTCAGCACGATGTGCGCGTAGTTCCGGCTGCCCTTGAATTTCTTGACCACCCAGTTCAGCCCGTTGTTCTCCTGATTGAGGTAGGGGTTGTCGACCTGCCGGGTGTCTCCGAGGCAGAAGCACTTCACGCCTTCGCCCATGCGGGTCAGCAGGGCTCGGCACTCCGAGCGCGACATGTTCTGCATCTCGTCGATCAGGACCACGGCGTTCTCGATGTTCATGCCGCGGATGTAGGCCAGCGGCAGGATCTCGAACGTCTTGGGGTTGAACTGCGGAGGGTAGACATCGCCGTCCATGAAAATCTTGTTGGCCGGCCGCAGCCGGTGGAGCTTGGCGACCAGGTCGGCGATGTAGCGCGTGTAGGGCTCCATCTTTTCCTCGACTTTGCCCGGCAGGTAGCCCAGCTTCTGGCCGATCTCGATGGTGGGCTTGATCACGAAGATTTTCTGATGGGATTTGCGTTCGAGCACGAGGTAAAGCGCTGCCGCGAGCGCCAGGTGGCTCTTGCCGTAACCGGCTTCGCTTTGCACCGACACCAAGTCGATGTCCGGGTGGGTCATGAGCTCCAGGGCGAGGTTCTGGAAGATGTTGCGGGGGGTTACTTTCCAGACCTTGTGCTGGTAGTCGATGACCTTTTCGCCCTGGGGACCGAAAAAAAGGGGTTTGCCCTGCTCGTTCCACATAAAGGCGTTCGGCACGAACTCCTCGCGGCTGGCCACGAACCCGGTAAAATATTCCGCCTCGGATTTGAACGGAACGGACTCCTTGTAGATCTCGCTTTTAATGCCGCGCAGCCGCGCCTGGAGCTGGAAGATCCGGTCGTTGGTGACCAGAATGGGCTTGTCGATGCCGCTCGACTGGATCTCCTCCAGAATAAAGTTGTCCACCAGATTGACAAAGGGGTCGGCGACGGAGTCGGCGTTGAGCACCTTGAAGGCGTCCGGATTCTGCACGAGGTATTCGATCACCCGGGCGACGATGTGCCGAAGCTTCGGGTCCTTCTTGATCTTGTTCAGCTCGAGCAGCACATGGTAGGGGATGAAGACGCTGTTCTCATTCCCGTTCCGAAGCTTGACCAGCGAATTGGGGTCTTCCAGCAGGACATTGGTGTCGATGATGTAGTTCTTCTGCTCCATTTTTCGTCGCACCTCGCATGAATGGGTTTAAACCAATGGCGTGCGCGCTGCGATCCGGTCTCGAAAACTGTGTCTTGAATTGAATTGTAGCCGAAAGTGGAACCGAGGTAAAGCTGATCAACCAACATATAGTGAGCAAAATGTTAGCTTACCACTAAATATTGGTGAGTCAATCGCATGGTTTCCTTCGGCAAAACATTGCACGGTGGAGGCGCCAGGCTTGACTTTGGATCATTGCCTCTATACCATCGACACCCAATCGATAGGGTGATAATCCAAATATGCCTCCAAAGCCCTGGGATATTGTGTCAAGCGAGCGCCGGGACCGCCTGCGCATTTTCGGCCTGCGCGTCGACCGGGCCGTTTCGCCCCGAACCGGCGAGGCCCACGATTTCTATGTGCTGGAATCCGGCAGCTGGGTGAATGTGATCCCCATAACCCCTGCGCAGGAAACGGTTTTGATCCGTCAATACCGCCACGGCACGCGGGAGATCACCTTGGAGATACCCGGCGGCATCGTGGAGCCCGGCGACTCGCCCCAGGAGGCGGCCCGGCGGGAGCTGCGGGAGGAGACCGGCTATGAGGCCGAAAAGATGGTCGAGCTGGGCTTCGTGCACCCGAACCCGGCCTTTCTGGACAATCGCTGCTACACCTTCCTCGCTCCAGGCGCTTTCCGTGCAGGCCCGCAAACCCAGGACGAGAAGGAAGACATCGAAGTGCTGCTGAAACCCTTAGCCGAGATCCCCCGGCTCATCCGGGAGGGTCTGATCACCCATTCCCTCGTAGTGGCCGCTTTTTATCGCCTGTTTATGGAACACCCTTCGCTGGCTTCGGTGAGCGCCCATGCAAGCCATTGAGTTCCGGAAGGCCGCGAGCGGCGAACAGCCCTGCGACCTGCTTTTGACTAATGCGCGCATCGTCGATGTTTTTTCAGGAGAGATCGCCGCCGGCAGCGTAGCCGTCGCCGCGGGGCGGATCGTCGGCATCGGCGACTACCCCGCCCGTGCAACCGTCGATCTGGGCGGGCGCTTCGTCGCGCCCGGATTCATCGACGCCCATGTGCACATCGAAAGCGCCATGACCTGCGTCGCCGGGTTCGCCCGGGCGGTGGTGGCCCGCGGCACCACGGCGGTGGTGGCGGACCCCCACGAGATCGCCAACGTGCTCGGCGTCGAGGGGATCCGCTACATGCTGGCCTCCGCGGTCGGGCAGCCGATCAACGTCTTCTACGCCCTGCCCTCCTGCGTGCCGGCCACCGAGATGGAGACGGCCGGCGCGCGCTTGGCGGCCGCCGATCTGGAGCCCTTCTACCAGGACCCGCGCATCGTCGCCCTGGGCGAAATGATGAATTATCCCGGCGTGCTGAACGGCGACCCCGAAGTTTTGAAAAAAATCGACGCCGCCCGTCGGCACGGCCGGCCGATCGACGGCCACGCTCCCGGCCTTTCCGGACGCGATCTCGCCGCCTATGCCGCGGCCGGGATCAGCAGCGACCACGAATGCACCGCACCGGCCGAGGCCCTGGAGAAGCTTACGGCCGGCATGCACATCATGATCCGCGAGGGCACCGGCGCCCGCAACCTGGCCGCGCTGCTGCCCGTCGTCACCGAGCGCAACGCGCCCCGGCTCATGTGGTGCACGGACGACCGCCACCCCCACGACCTGCTGGAAGAAGGCCACATCGATTCCATCGTCGCCGCCGCGGTCCGCGGCGGCGTTGATCTCGCAACCGCCATCCGGATGGCCACCCTCAATCCGGCCGAACGCTTCGGCCTCACCCATCTGGGAGCCGTCGCCCCGGGTCGCCAGGCCGACCTGGTGGTGTTTTCGGATCCAGCCTGCCTGCAGATCGAAGCGGTCTATGTGCACGGCGAGCTCGTCGCCCGGGACGGCGGGCTGGTGGACGGCCTCGACACCCCGTCCGGACTGCCGGCCCCGGCCTCCATGAACGTCGACCTGCGGAGTTTGGATTTCGGCCTGGCCGCAAGCGGCCGGCGGCTGCGGGTGATCGAGCTCATCCCCGATCAAATCCTCACGCGCCAGTCGATCGAATCCGCGCCGGTTGAAAACGGCCGGCTGGTATCGGACCCCGAACGCGACCTGCTCAAGATCGCCGTCGTGGAGCGCCACCGCGGCAGCGGGCGCATCGGCCTGGGAGTGGTTCGCGGGTTCGGGCTCCGGCAGGGGGCTCTCGCCTCCAGCGTGGCCCACGACTCGCACAACATCGTCGTGGTGGGCGCGGCGGACGCGGACATGCGCGCCGCCGTGGAAGAGGTGGCGGCGATGGGCGGGGGCATCGCCGCCGCGGCCGGCGGCCGGATCGCGGCCCGGCTGCCGCTGCCCGTGGCCGGGCTCATGTCGCTGGAGCCGGTTCAGGCCGTAAACGCGGCCATGAACCGGCTGGTGCGCGCGGCCCATGAGATGGGCTCCGCCCTCAAGGACCCGTTCATGACGCTCTCGTTTCTGGCCCTCCCGGTCATTCCCGAGCTGAAACTCACCGACCGGGGCCTAGTCGACGTGCTCCAGTTCCGGCACGTCGGCCTTTTCGTGTGAATAAAAAGACCCTCGATTTCGATCTTGATGAACTCGTAAAAAGTCATCCAAGTCGATGACTTTGTAAGAAGCCCAAGTTCAAGGCGCGCGAATCTCGCGACGCGAGGCGTACTCCCAGTACGCCGCAGCGGCCGCGAGATGAAGCGCAAAGCAGAAATTGGGCTTCTGACAAAGTCATCAATCTTGGCGGAACGGCTTGCCCAGCGCCGCCGGCGCCATTCCCGAAAAAAAACGCAGCAGGGAGGAGATGCGCCCGCGCCGGGCCGCCCAGCGGCGGACGGATTCATTCTGGGCCATGGACATGATCAGGAGGGTGAAGATCATCAACGGAAACGGCGCCACCTGAAACACCTGGGCCGGAACGGTCGGCAGCCAGCCCTGTAAGTAGATGCCCATCAGCTGCAGAAACGCAAACAGATAGGCGCCGGCCGCCGCCTTGAGCGGGTGCCACCCGCCGAAGATGACCAGGGCCAGCGCGATCCAGCCGGTGCCTTCCGCGCCCTGGGGCCGCCCCCAGCCGGGTTTGGTGCAGAGCGAGAACGTAGCGCCGGCCAGTCCCACCAGAAGCCCTCCGCAGACCGCATAGAGCATCTGTACCCGCCTGGGGTTGATCCCGCGCGCATAGGCCGCCATCGGGTTTTCACCCACGGCCCTGAGCTTCAGGCCGGGCGAGGTCCGGTAGACGTACCACCAGCCGACGCCGATCACCATCATGCTGAAATAAACCGGGATCGGATGGTTGAAAAGGACCGGCCCGAGGAATGGGAACTGGTCCAGCCCGGGAACCGGCGCAGCGGCCGCCTGGGGCCCCGGCAGCCGGGAATAGGAGTTGCCCAGGAAATACGCCAGGTCGCGAGTCATCAGGGTGAGCACGAAACCCACCGCCACCTGGTTTTGGCGGAGAAAGATGCTGAACACGGCAACCACGGCCGCCGCCGCCGCGCCCACCAGGGCGCCGGCGGCAAAACCTGCGATCAAGCTGTCGGCCTGGCGGGCGACGACGAAAGACGCCATGGCGGAGAGCAGGATGGAGCCGTCGAGAGACAGGTTGATCATCCCGGATTTTTCGGTGATGGTCTCGCCCACGGCCGCCAGAACGATCGGCGCCGCGCCGGCGATCACGCCAGCAATGATCAGGGTCAGGTCCAAGTCGGTCGCATCCGGTCAACCGTTTTGCATGGATTCGAACCGTTCGTTTGAAATCTGCATCAGCCTCCCTTTGGCCAAGGGAGGTCGGGAGGGATTGATCGGAAAGCTGATCTTAAAATCCCCCTAGCCCCCTTTTTCAAAGGGGGGAACCGAAGGCGGGCTCTCAGCCAGAACGGAGCGTGCGGAGCGGGTCTGCCGCCAGCCGTGCACCCCGAGCGTGGCCAGCACCAGCGCGCCCTGAATGACGCCGCCGAGGGAGGAGTCCAGCTGGAGCATCATCGGCAGCTGGATGCTCCCGACATTCAGGCAGGCGAAGAAAAGCGCCACGGGCGCCACCAGCCAGATGTTGTAGTTGGAAAGCATCACCACGAGCAGCGCGAGATAGCCGTAGTTGCTCGAAATGGCTGGAATGAGCCGGTGGTAGACGGCCGTCACCTGGAGATTCCCGGCCAGCCCGGCGAACCCGCCGGCAAGCAGCATCGCCAGCACCATGAGCCGCGACGGTTTGAGCCCGTAGAGAAAGGCGGCGTCGGGGTTGCGTCCGACAGCCTTCAAATCCAGGCCGACCCACGAATAGCGCAGCAGCAAGCCGGTTGCGACGAGAGCGGCCGCGACGAGGGCGAGGGCGACCGGCGGGATCCGGAGCAAGGCCGGCGCGTTCAGCCAGAGCGCCACGGGAAAGGTCTCCGTCCCGCTCATGGAAGCCACCCCGGGTTGTTTCCAGGGGCCGAAGATCAGCCACAGCACGATGCCCTGGGCCACGAAGTTGAGGCCCAGCCCGGCGAAGATTTCGTTGACCCCTCCCTTGGTTTTCAGGAAGCCCGCGACCGCCGCCCAGATCGCCCCGCCCAGCGCGGCGGCCGCCATGGAAAGGGCGATGAACACCGCGCCCAGGTCCGGGCTGTCCGTGCCGGCGCGCAGCGCCCAGGTCGCGAACACGGAACCCATCATGACCTGGCCTTCCACCCCGATGTTCCACAGACCGATTCGGAAGGTGAAGAGCAGCCCGCAGGCGCAGAGCGTCAGGGGGACCCAGACCTTGACCACGTGGGTGAACTTGACCCAGGAGCTCAGCAACCCCTGGAAGAGGTAGTAATAGGCATCCAGCGGCGGCGCCCCGGCGGCGGTCAGCAGCAACGAGGTGAACGCCAGCACGACCACGGCGGTCAGCAGGACGTCGCGCACCGTCGGCCGAATGATGGGTCGAGTGGCTGAATCGCCTGAACCCATGGCCTTATCCTTTCCCGGCGATCGCGCTTCCCAGCTTCTGAGCATCGGTCTCCGCCGCAGGCACATCCAGTACGATCCGTCCGTTGAAAAAGACCAGCACGCGGTCGGCCACCATGAGGATCTCGTCCAGCTCCGGTGACGAGAACACAATGCCGGT
Source organism: uncultured Desulfatibacillum sp. (assembly GCA_964427375.1). GTDB lineage: Bacteria > Desulfobacterota > Desulfobacteria > Desulfobacterales > SpSt-501 > SpSt-501. Next base: position 75,139 of record CAYRUF010000004.1, read on the forward strand.
CCCCTTCCGGCAGTAGGATTGCAGGTGCTGCCAGACCCAGTTCACCGACTCCAGGTCCAGTCCGCGAGTGGGATTTTCCAGCAGGAGCAGGGTCGGATCGGCCGGCAGAAACGACAGCAGCAGCCGCTGTTGGTTGCCGCCGGAAAGCTCTTCGACCGGGGTCCAGGGGCCGCCTTTAATGCGGAAGGACTCGATCCGGCGGCTCGCGTCTTCCGCAGCCGCCTTATAGGGAACCCGGAAGCTCCGGCGCTGTTGTTGAAGCGCCACATGCTCGGTGATGGTCAACTCCGGGATGAGGCCTTCCTCGAGGCGCGCCGAAGGCACGAAATATACCCCCTGCTGATTGAACGCGTGATAATCCTGGGGCAGCGACTTTCCGGACAGCCGGACCGATCCCGCCTGCGGCAGTTTCAGCCCGGCCGCAACCCTCAGAAACACCTCCTGGCCGCTGCCCTCCAAGCCGGCCAAACCGACCACTTCGCCGCGCCGGACCGCGACGCTGCAATCCACCAGCCCGGAGCGTCCGCCCGGACTCGACACCCCGTCCAGCGCCAGCACCGCATCGCCGGCCGGCTCCGCACAGCGCATCGGCGGATGCGGCGGAGCACCGAACATCATCTTCAACAGCTGCTCCGTGTCGAACGGCCGGGCCATTTCACCGGTCACCCGGCCGAGGCGCAGGACGGTCACCCGGTCGCACAAGGCGTCCACATCCTCGAGCTTGTGGGACACCAGCAGCACGCTCCGGCCTTCCTCCGCCAGGCGCCGCAGGGCCGCATAGAGGGCATCTTTCTGGGCGGCGGATATTCCGGTAGTCGGTTCATCCAGGATCAGAAGCCGGATCCCCAGCGCCAGAAGCCGCAGGAGCTCCAACTGCTGGCGCTCGCCCACGGTCAGGCTGCGGACGGGGGCTTCGGGATTCAAACGGAAATGAAACGAATCGGCCAGTTCCAGAAAGCGCCTCTTGAATGCTTTTCGGGCGAGAGCGACCGGGACGGTCTGCCCCAAGATGAAGTTGTCTAGGACGGCGAGGCGGGGAAAATCCAGGGGGTCCTGGTAGAGCATGCCGACGCCGAGGCCGGCAGCCTCGGCGGTCGTGCGATAGTCGACGGGTTTTCCGTCCACCCGGACCGACCCGGAGGTCCGGACGGTGAACCCCGCCAGGATCTTCATCAGCGTGCTTTTGCCGGCGCCGTTTTCGCCGAGGATGCCGTGCAGCTCCCCGGGCGCAACCGTCAGGCTCACCCCGTCGTTGGCCTTTACGGCGCCGTAGTGCTTGTGGATGTCAACCAGCTCGACCTGCATGGGTGATCATTTCTTGGCGCTGCTCGGCCCCTCCATCCCCTGCAGCAGCTGCTCCATGTGCCAGATCTGCTGGTCGCTGGCAGTCTCGCCGGCCTTCACGAACACCGTGCCGTCCTGGTAGTTCAGCGGCCCCTTGAACAGGTTGGCGGCCCCCGAACCGAGATCCTGGATGAACTGGTCGAGCGCCGGCCTGGCGCCGGCGGGCAGGGCCTGTCCGGGGACGAAGCCCACGATGCTGGTATCGGGATTGTTGATGTTCTTCCAGTCCGGGCCAACCCACTGCCATTCCGACTTCCAGGCCTTGCTCATGGCGGCCTTCACAAACGGAATGTACGCCGGACCCCAGTTGAAATAAGGCACGCCCAAGCAGACATCCGGGGCGCCCTGGCAGGCCCCGATGTAGTCATACGGAACGGCCCAGACGCTCTTGCCGTCCTTCTTCTTCTGGCCGGCCACGGTAAGCGCCTCGGTGGTGTCGATCCCGGAGAGGACCACGTCATAGCCGGTGTTGAAAAAATTCTGGGCCACCTGGGTCGGATCGGAAGTCACCCCCGGAATGTTGAACCAGAAACCGATCCAGGTCACCTGGAATTTCAGGTCTCCGGGCTTCTTCTTGAGCACGGTCTCCCAGGCGTATTTGGCGCCCAGATACGCCGAAGCCGCCAGCCGGCGGGTCTCTTCGTTGATGAGCGGCCCCAGGTAGCCGATTTTGCCGGTCTGGGTGGTGAGCGCCGCCGCGAATCCGGCCATCATCTTGGTGTACTCCATCTTGCCCATGAGGTTGCTCAGGTTGGAGGGGGCCTTGCCGGTCAGCACGTCGTCGCCGGAAATATGCAGAAAGTACACATCCGGATGCTGGCGCGCGGCCTCGCGGGTGCCGTCCTTCATGTCGTCGGAGTTGGCGATGATCAGCCGGGCGCCCTTCTCGACCATGTCGTCCACCAGCTGCGGAATGGTGACGCCGGGCCGGTCCGCCGGGTTGACCTTGTCGATGTAGATCATCTTGGCGCCGGGCACCTTCTTTTCGACGTACTTTCCGCCGTCGTAGTGCGCCTGGCTCCAGCCGTGGTCATTGTAGGGGCCGACCAGCAGCAGGCCGAAGGTGAACGGCGGCTCGGCGCCGGCGCCCGACGCAAGCGCCGCTGCGATCAGCGCCAATAGTGTCAGGAACATGAAACCCTTCTTCAGCATAATCGCCTCCCTGGGGAACGGTATGGGTTCGGTTCGATGCGGTGCAGTAGACGCGGAATATATCAAAGCCGCAAGCAGGTCAAGCAGCGATCACCGCGGGCGCGAATTGATTTCGGTAACGCGGGGACCAACGATGAACCGCCTGATTTTCCGTTCAACGGTCCTGCGCCGGCTCCGGGCAGAATTCAAAGCCGCCAACGGGCGGAGGCTTTGAGAAGGCGTTTGTCCAGGGTAACCAATTCTCCGCCGGTTCTGCGGGCCAGCCACAGGTAGGACGCGTCGTAGGTCGTCAAGCGGTCTTTCGTCGCCAGGTCGATGACTTCCAGATGATCCACGGCCAGCAGATCAATGGCCAGCCGGCCGGCCATGCGCAGGGCCTCGCGGATCGCTCCAGCGGCGTCGGGGTGGAGAGTGGCTTTTTTGAAGGCAATGCTGGCCAGCTCAAACCACAGCAGGTGCGGCGCCACCAGCGCAGATTCCGCAAGCTGTTTCGCGACCGTCTTCGCGGCCGGCTCACCGAAGACCAGCGCCCCCAGGGCCGATGCATCCACCACCTTAACGGGCATCTCGGTCCTCTCTGACCATCGCCCGGGATTCAGCCGGTGTGCGCAACCCCAGCCTTCGCAGCGCATCCAGAAATTCGGCAGGGCTCAGAGGGGTGTTTTTGCCGGCGGCTTCCTCCAGGATGGCCATCAACTCCCCTTGGAGGGAGCGGTGGTTTCTCGCCGCCCGTTTGCGCAGCTCTTCCGCGGTTTCATCGGGAACGTTTTTGATCGAAAGATTAACCGGCATAACGCGCCTCCTGACGCAGATTGGTTCCATTTTAGCTCCATTTCGGCTCCATGTCAATCATCATGACCGAACGGTATCGAATCAGGCCCCTTCCGCTTGAAGGCGGATGGTTCATGTTGGATCCATGCACAAAACCAGTTGACAACCCCAGTCGTTGCTATATGACATATCAATTGATAGGTCATTTGCCATGAATACCGGCCGATTCAGGACCGCTTTGAACCTTCCATCCAAGGAGAACCGCTATCGCGTGCGGACTTCTAACCAAATCTTAACCGTGCGCTCATATTCGGCTAAACGTCCATGGAAATAGTAAACGATGTAAATTCGTCCGCTATTTCCGGAAGGATGATTCTATGACCAAGCATTTTCGCAGAGAGCTGGACATTATCAAGAAGCGCATCCTGACCCTGAGTTCCCTGGTCGAAGAGCGCGTGCAATCGGCGACCCGCGCCGTCGAGAACATCGACGCCGAGCTCGCCCAACGCATCATCAAGACCGACTACGAAATCGACGAGATGGAGGTGGAGATCGAGGAGGAATGCCTCAAGGTGCTGGCCCTGCACCAGCCGGTGGCCGTGGATCTGCGCTTCATCATCACCGTCATCAAAATCAACAGCGAACTGGAGCGCATCGGCGACCAGGCCGTCAACATCGCGCAGCGGGTGGAGGTCATCGCCAAGCGTCCGAAGCCTCCCTTCATGTTCGATTATGCTGAAATGGGCCAAAAAGCCCAGCGCATGCTGAAAATGAGCCTGGACGCGCTCGTCAACCTGGATGTGGACATCGCCTACAAGGTGATCACTTTGGACGACGAGGTCGACCGCATCAAGAGCGACGCCTACGACAAGATCAAGCAGGCGATCAAGGACCTCCCCGAGCGCGTGGGCTACTATATCAATCTGCTGCTGATCTCGCGCCATCTCGAACGGCTGGCCGACCACGCCACCAACATCGCCGAAGAAGTGATCTACCTCGTGGAAGGCGAAATTTACCGCCACGTGGAGTGACTCGCGGTCAAAAAGAAAATCAGAAGCTCAGGGAGTTGATGAACGTGTTCTGAAAATCGGGATGGGCGGAAAGGTCGAGCACCCGAACCGTTCGCGCGATGGTCCGCGCGCGTTCGAAACAGTTCTCGTCCAGAAGCGCCAGCACGGCACCCGCTCCCGCCGCGTTGCCCACCACTTCGATGTCGTCGACTTCCATCGCCGGAAACATCCCGAGCCCCAGCGCATCCGCCCGGTTGATGGTGCTTCCGAAAGCCCCCGCCACGAGAATCGTTCGCGGGCGCGCCAGGCCGTTTTCCCGGCAAAGCAGGTCGATCCCGGCGCGCAGCGCGCCCTTGGCCAGCTGGACCGCGCGCACGTCCGCCTGGGTGAAGGTGATGGCGTGCCCGTTGAGAGCCTCTCCGGCCGTCACGATTTCGAACTCGAGCATATCGTTCTCCCCCGGCCGCAAGCCGGCCGCGCCGAACTCCTGGTTGTACCTGCCGCTCCTGGATATAACCCCCACCCTCAACAACTCGGCCACCACGCTGATCACGCCGGACCCACAGATGCCGGCGGCCTTTTTCTTTTTCCCATCGGCGGTTGGAATGACGGTGTAGTCGAGGCATCCCTTTTCGGGGCGAAAGCGCACCGCGTCGATCGCGCCGGAGGTCGCCTGCATCCCGTGGCGGATGCAGGCCCCTTCGAAAGCCGGGCCGGTGGCGCAGGATGCAGCCGCCAGCCCCCGATCGGTTAGAAGGATGACCTCGCCGTTGGTCCCCACGTCCACCAGCATGGTCCCCACGGCCCGATGGCCGAGATCCGCCGCGAGGGCGGCGCTGACGATGTCGGCCCCTAGATACCCGCTGATGAGGGGCAGTGTCCGCAGGCGTGCCGAGGGATTTAGATTCAAGCCGATGCTTCCGGCGGCGGCAACCCGGTCTTTAAAAAACCGCGGCGTGTAGGGGAAAACTCCGATGGAGGCGGGATCCTCCCCGAGCAGCAAATGGATCATGGTGCTGTTGCCGACGGCGACCATCTCCCCAACGTTCTGAGGATCGATCCGGAAGCGGCGGCACAGGGCGGACATCGCCCATTCGATGGCGCCCACGGTCATTTTCTGCAGCCGCGGCAGCGCGCTCGGTTCCGATCGCACGGCGTGGATGCGGCTGATGACGTCGTCGCCGAAGATGGACTGCGGGTTGCGGGCGGAGGTCGAGCCCAGAATAGCTTGCTGCCTGAGATCGCACAGATAGACCGCCAGGGTGGTGGTGCCGACATCGATGGCCAGGCCATAGCCGGATGACGGGCGATTCACGGCGGCCAGCGGCAGGCCCTTCAGTCTCGACAAAAGGACCGGCAGGCCCTTCTGAACGACCTCCGCGGCCAGACGGCTTTCTGGAGGAATTTCGACGGCTGCCTCTCCGAAGACCTTCGCACAGCAGGCCAGCCGGTAGCCGGCGGCCAGCCGTTCCGGCCCCAGAAGCCGGGGTTCCGTTTCGGGTGCATCGCTCAGCGCGCCGGCCGCGCAACGTAAAATCCGGATCAAGCACTTCCCGCAGCGCCCCCGCCCCCCGCAGTCGGAGCGCAGCAGAAAGCCGGCGTCCGCCATCGATTCCATCAGCGTGGTGCCCGGCAGGGCCTCGACGGCGTGGCCTTCAACCTCGATCCGGATTTTCGCGCTTTCGGTCATGGCGCGCCCAAAAAAGAGAACACCCCATCGGTGCGGGGTCGTCTTGAGCGATACCCTACTTGAACGGGCTTTTCAACCGCCTTGCCGCCCGGGAGAGATCACGCGCTGCGGGCTCTCCGCGGGGCGGCCCAGGTCCGCGGCTTTACGCTGAAGGATCGCGGAGCGGGGCGGCGGCGGTCTTCTGCTTGGATCCGGGCCTGCGGACCCGACTCCCCCGGATCGGCGCCGCCGAATCTTGCCATGACGCGGTACTTGTCCTGGCTTCCGAGCAGCCGCGTGATCGCACGCAGCAGCCCCTGATCTTCATGGCATACGAACGTGAACGCGTCGCCGGTCTCGCAGGCGCGGCCGGTGCGGCCGATGCGATGCGTATAAGCGTCCACCGTGTCCGGTATGTCATAGTTGATCACATGCGAAATCCCGCGCACATCGATCCCGCGGGCGGCCACGTCGGTGGCGACCAGAATTTTGTACCGGCCGCTGCGAAACCCTTCCATGGCCTTCCGGCGGTTGCTCTGGCTGAGGTTGCCGTGCAGGGCCGCTGCCTCGTAGCCGGATGCCTCGAGCAGCCGCGCCAGGTTCTTGGAGCGCCGTTTGGTGCGCGTGAAGACCAGCACCGCGCTGGTTCGCGTGGTGTCCAGGATTTCCCTCAATAACGCATCCTTCGAACTGGTAGCCACCGGATAAAAGGTGTGCGCCACGCTGGCGGCCGGAGCCGTGTGCCCGATCTGCACCCGCACGGGGTCGCGCAGAATTTCGTCCGCGAGGCTTTTGATGTCGGGGGGCATGGTGGCCGAAAATAGAAGGTTTTGGCGCGTCCGCGGCAGGCGCTTTACGATTTTCCGGATCTCCGGCAGAAACCCCATGTCGAACATCTGATCGGCTTCGTCCAGGACGAGCACCTCGACGCGGGACAAATCGATCGTTTTACGCCGGATATGATCCAGCAGGCGGCCCGGGCAGGCCGCAACAATATCCACTCCCCGGCGCAGGGCATCGAACTGCGGCTGCATGCCGACGCCCCCGTAGATCGCGGCGCTCCTCAGACGCGTGCCGCGGCCCATCTGGCCGATGGCTTGGTGGGTTTGTTCGGTCAGCTCGCGGGTGGGCGCCAGAATCAGCGCCCGAACCTGGCCCGGGGGCCCGGCCATCAGGCGGTGCAAAATAGGCAGTGCAAAGGCCGCGGTCTTGCCCGTGCCCGTTTGGGCCAACCCCATGACATCCCGGCCTTCCATGACCGGAGGGATGGCTTCACGTTGAATGGGGGTTGGATTGGAAAAGCCCAGCGTTTTCACGCCGGCGGTGATGGTCGAATGTAGGTTGAACAGCTCAAAACTCATGGGTGTTTCTTCTTTCGGTTTGAGTGGGTGAATAAAAAAGCCCAATGGATTCGACAAAAATCCAATGGGCTTGGGACGACTGGATTTTTACCTGACGACGATCAACAATTACAACTGTCGGGACTTATACACCGAAGGATTCCGAATGTCAATCACGATTCAGGCCCTGTGCTGCAGGCATCCGCACTTGCCAAATGCCCCGGCGATGAATAACTGAGCAGTCTAGACGACACTCAACCCCATTCAGGAGGAAGGCCGACATGAAAGCATTTATCACCGGCGCAACGGGATACATCGGATTCAACGTGGCTCTGGCCTACCGCCGCGCAGGCCACGAGGTATGGGGTCTGACGCGCAGCGAAGAAAAGGCCCGGATGCTGGCCCGGCACGAAATCCGGCCGGTGGTGGGCCGCATGCAGCAGCCCGAAGATTGGGGGGCAGCGGCCAAAGACTGCGCGGTGCTGATCCATGCGGCGGTCGATTACCAGACCGACCCGTTTGCGCTCGACCGGCAGACCGTTGAGTTCCTGCTGTCGCTCGCCCGGCAGGGCCCGCGGCCCAAGACCCTGATCTACACGAGCGGCGTATGGGTCTATGGCGACACCCGCGGCCGGCTGGTGGACGAGTCCACCCCGTTGAACCCGCCCAAAATGGTCGCCCGCCGTCCGGACATCGAGCAGCTGGTTCTGAGCGCCGCCGATGTGCGCGGGCTGGTGATCCGGCCCGGCTGCGTGTACGGCTATCAGGGCGGGCTCACGGGCATGTGGTTTGCCGGCGCGGTTCAGGAAAAAAACCTCTCGGCCGTCGGCGACGGCGCCAACCGCTGGACCATGGTCCACGCCGACGATCTGGCGGAGGCTTATCTGCGCGCGGGGGAAAGCGGGCTTTGCGGCGAAGCATTCAACATCACGGACCGGTCGCGCTGGAGCATCGCGGACATGTTGGCGGCGGTGGCGCGCGCAACCGGCTACACCGGCCGAATCGAGTTCGTCCCGGTCGCCGAAGCCGCCAAGAGCATGGGCGATTTTGCCGAATGCCTGGCGCTGGACCAGCATGTGGACGCCCGCAAGGCTGTGCGCCGGCTGGGCTGGCAGCCCAAACACGGCGGATTCGTCGACGACGTGGAGACGTATTTCCTATCCTGGAAGGCGGCGCAGTAGCAGCGGACGCATACGCGGCGCCTTCCATTGGCAGCCCTCCCCGCCAGGGGCAGGGAATTATTCCGCCGCAGCAGCGACCCCCAGCACCTTTCCGATGCGGTCTCGGACGGACTGCTCCTGGAGGTTGAGCGGCAGACCCCCGTGTCGTATCGCCGCGTCGAGCAGCGCCAGGGCCTGACGCCGGTCCTCCGGGGTCGGGAGCAGCGCCGGCAGGGCCGCGATCGCGCGGTCGGCGTCGGTCTGCAGGATGCGCGCCTGGGATAAGAGGATGGTTTTTAAACGCCGCCGGCCGATCTGCTTCAAGCGGGCATCGGTCTGGAAGAGGCGGCCGGCCCGCTGATAGCTGGTGCGGGCCAGATCCCGATCCGCCAGCATCACGGCCAGGATCATGCGGGCGACCGCCTCGCCGAATCCCCCCTGTTCCATGGCCTGCCGCCACTTCTCGGAATCCCTTCGCCGCAGCGCTTCGAGCCGGGTCTCCTCCGCGCGGCTTTCGGGGCGATCGATCGGATAGAACCACCTCATCCAGGGGGCTTCGTACACGGCCTTGAAGAAAAACTCGCACGTGCGGTCGCGCAGCTCGCCCCAGCTCCGGAGGGCACCCATCACGACCTCTGAAAAGCCCGCTTCCGCCCGGCGCAGCGGGTGGTCCTCGGCCGCCGCCCGGCGCCAGTCGTTTTTTTGGATGGCCTCAGCCCAGGTCTTGACCGGGATCATCCAGGGGTTCAGGTCCGAGAGCAGGTAACGCTGCATGCGCAGGGGGTGCAGCTGGCGCAGCGCTTCGGCCCAGCCTTCGGTGGCGGCCGCCTGGATCCAGGGTGCCGCCAGGGTCCGGTAAAGATGATCGTTGACGGCCGAGACCGTTTTAGCGGCATGAAACGGCATCTCGTCATCCGGACCGTCGTCGATCGCCAGAAGCTCCTGGGTGGTTTTTTCCACGAACCGCACCTGGTAGCCCCGCGCCGCAGGGTCTTCAGCGATGATCATCTCGTAGAGCCCCGGCGGCAGGTGGCCGAGCATGTTGAAGCTGGCGATGATTTCCTTGTGCTCCTTGCGCGCGATCTGGGCGGAAACGAAAATCCCCAGGTGGCCGATCGTCGGGTGCAGGTGCACCACGATCACCTGGCCGCGCCGCCGGATTTCCTCCACGCTGCCGTAGACGTTGGCGATCCAGTTGAAGGCCTGCTGCGGGGGCGTGATGTTGTCGCCGAAGGAGGCGAATACGACGACCGGGTTGGTGTTGTGCCGGAGGTCGACCCGGCGGCCCGCCTCCAGCTCGAACTCCCCGCGTTCGAGCTGGTTGCCCACGAACAGCCCATCGAGGATGGCGTGCATCTCCTGGCCCGTCATGAGAAAAAAACCGCCCCACCACTTTTCGAACTCGAGGAACCGGTGCGCTTCCGTGTCGATGTTGGCGTAGAGATGGTAGTACTTGGCCCAGAGCGTGTTGGCCGGGTTGAGATCCTCGAAATTCGCCACCAGATGGGCGCCGTCGAATTTTCCGTGGCCCAGGTCGCACAGGAGCGAGGCGATCCACGAGCCGCCCATCAGCCCGCCGCGATAGCGCAGGAAGTGGCTGCCCTGCACGCCGCCCCAGTAGGACAGGGGCGAGCCGTTGTAGGCCATGGGGCCGACCAGGTCCGGACGAACGGCCCCGATCAAAGCCGCCGCCCAGCCCCCCTGGCAGTTGCCGATGACGGCCGGCTTGGGTGCATCCGGATGGCGCCGGCGAACTGCTTCGACGAAGCGCACATGGGCCGAGCAGACGTCGGCCAGGGTTTGGTTCGGCACCGGCTCGGTCGAAAAAATCATGAAATAAACGGGATGCCCGGCGTCGAGGGCCATGCCGATCTGCGAATCCTGCTTGGAGCCGCCGATGCCCGGGCCGTGCCCGGCGCGCGGGTCGATGATGATGATGGGTCGGGGGTTGGAGAGCTGCGGTTCGACGCCGACGGGGTGCCGCCGATCGTGGCCTGGCGCGCCCCGCCCGCATGCGTCCTCCGGAGAGCTGGCCCCGGCGGGTTTTTGCGGCTGCGGCCGGCAGCGCCGGTCCAGAATGCGGACCAGCGCGTAATTGACGGGACGATCCAGGCTGCGCCCGTCCAGGATGGTTTCATAGTCGAAGACCAACACCGGCGGCTGGCCCTTGGCCAGGTGCTCCCAATATTGGTTGCCGCGCTGCCGCAGGACATCCCAGAACAGGACCCAGCGCTGGGCGGCGTCGATCAGATAGCTGCCGGCGGCCAGCAGCGAATTGAAAGAATCGAACGGCGCGAAGAGGGCGGCTGGCGGCATCAGGCGCTTCCTGTCCGTTGATCAGAAGTTATCGAACGTGGCCTGCCCGGGCGGCTTGGGCGTTGGGTTCCCGCTCGATGCCGCTTCGCGCTCCACCCGGTCGATCGACCGGAATCCGCGCGGCAGCTTCTTTCCGCGCCGGCCTCTTTCCGCCAGGTAATCCTGGATGGTTTCCGGCGTCAGCCTGAAGCTGCGCTTGCCGGATTTGACGACCAGACAGTCCTGGGGGTCGAAGACGACCAGGTGTTTGAGAATCTCTTCACGCTCGACCAGCTTCTTGCGGGGGATCTGGATGATCTTGTTGCCCTTGCCCTTGGGCAGAACCGGCAGGTCCCGGAGTGCGATCACCAGCAAATAGCCGGCGCTGGTGAAGGCCGCCAGACGGCAGCGCTCGCGGTCGTCGACGGCCAGGGCCGGAAGCGCGTTCGCGCCGGCCGGCACCTTGAGAACGGCCTTGCCTTTTTGGTTTTTGCTCTGGAGGTTGGCCAGGTCGGTCACGAATCCATAGCCGAAATCGCTCGCCAGGAGATGCTGCTGGCTGTCCGGACCGATTGCGGCCGAAACGAAGCGCGCCCCGGGCGGCAGCGCAAAGCGCGCCGTGATCGGCTCGCCCTGGCCGCGGGCCGACGGCAGGCTGTGGGCCTCGAGCGAGTAGGTTCGGCCGGCCGTATCCAGGAACACCGCAAACTGATTCGACTTCCCCCGCGCCGCGCTCAGGAAGGAATCCCCCGGTTTGTAGGCCAGGCTCTCCGGATCGATGTCGTGGCCCTTGGCGGCCCGGACCCAGCCGTTGGCGGACAGCACCACCGTCACGGGATCGGCCGGGGCGAGGTCCCTTTCCTTGATGGCCTGGGCCTCCTTGCGCTCGACGATGCGGGTCCGGCGGGGGTCGCCGAATTGCGCCGCATCGGCCTTCAGCTCCTGCTTGAGCAGGCGCTTGAGCCGGGCCTCCGACGAGAGGATCGCCTCGATGTCCTTTTTTTCGGCTTCGAGCTCGGCCTTCTCTTTCTTGAGCTTCAGCTCTTCGAGCCGGGCGAGCTGCCGCAGGCGGATCTGCAAAATAGCCTCGACCTGCACCGCGCTCAGCGCGAACCGCCGCATCAGCTCCTGCTCGGGCTCGTCGCTCTTGCGGATGATGCGGATGACTTCGTCCAGATGTAGGTAGACGACCAGCAGCCCCTCCAAGATGTGCAGGCGCTCGTTGATCTGCTCCAGCCGATGGTTGAGCCGCTTCACCACGGTCTGCCTGCGGAATTCGAGCCACTGGCGCAGCAGCTCGACCAGGCCGAGCGTCTGCGGCCGGCGGTTCAGGCCGATGACGTTCAGATTGAGCCGGTAGGTCTTCTCGAGCTCGGTCGTCGCCAGCAGGTGGCTCATGAGGGCCTCCTTGTCCACCCGATTGGAGCGGGGGATGATCCGCAGCCGGATGGGGTCCTCGTGGTCGGATTCGTCGCGGATGTCCGCCACCATCGGCAGCTTCTTGGCCTGCATCATGGCCGCGATCTGCTCGATCACCCGGGCGGTCGAGACCTGGTAGGGCAGCGCCGTAATGATGACGTCCCCGTTGTCGGGCTCATAGGAGGCGCGCATGCGGATGTTGCCGAGCCCCGTGCGGTAGGCCTCGATGATTTCCGCGCGGGGGTTGATGATCTCCGCGCCGGTCGGGAAATCCGGCCCCTGGATGAAGGTGCAGATGTCCTCAATGCCCGCTTTGGGGTGATCGATCAGGTGGACGCAGGCGTCGACCACCTCACCGATGTTATGCGGCAGGATGTCGGTCGTCATGCCGACGGCGATGCCCGTCGCCCCGTTGAGCAGGATGTTCGGAAGCCGGGCCGGCAGCGTGACCGGCTCCCGCAGGGTCCCGTCGAAGTTCGGCGCCCACTCGGTGGTCCCCATCTCGACTTCCGCCAGCAGCATGTCGGCATAGAGCGAAAGGCGGGATTCGGTGTATCGCATGGCCGCAAAATCCTTGGGGTTGTCGATCGAGCCCCAGTTGCCCTGACCGTCGATGAGGGGGTAGCGGTAGGAGAACGGCTGGGCCATGAGCACCATGGCCTCGTAGCAGGCGCTGTCGCCGTGGGGGTGGTACTTGCCGAGGACGTCGCCGACGGTGCGGGCCGATTTCTTGTACTTGGCCGACGCCCGCAGCCCGAGCTCGCTCATGGCGTAGACGATCCGGCGCTGAACGGGTTTGAGCCCGTCGCCGATGAACGGCAGGGCCCGGTCCATGATGACGTACATGGCGTAGTTGAGATAGGCGGGCCGCACGAATTCGGAAAGCGGCAGCTGCTCGACACTTTCCACCCGCAGGGCACTGGGACGGACCATCTGTTTTCACTCCAGAATCTTTTTGGTTTTGATGAACCGGCAGAAGCACCGGCATAGTTGGCCGTTAAGGACTAAATCCGAAAATCGAATATCGACATCCGAAACAGGGTTGTTTTTTCGAGAATTTGAATTTCGAATTTGTTTCGGATTTCGGATTTAGTGCTTCGTATTTTCATTAGCGGCAGCCTGCCTGAGCCGCCGTGGGAGCGGCATCTTGCCGCGATGTTATCGCGGCTGGAAGCCGCTCCCACAAGGGCGCACTTCGTCACAGGAGCTCGGCTTCCGCGCGGTCGCCCTCCTCCTCCAGCCAGCGCTTGCGGTCCTTGACCCGCTTTTTGGACAGCAGCATGTCCACCACCTCCCGGGTGCCGCCCTGCTTGGGAAGGGTCAACCGGACCAGCCGGCGGGTTTCGGGGTGCATGGTGGTCTCGCGCAGCTGCAGGGGATTCATCTCGCCCAGGCCTTTGAAGCGCTGGACGTTGATCTTGCCTTTCCTGCCGTCGTCGTTGAGGCGCTTCAATATGGCGTTCTTCTCCTGGTCGTCCAGGGCGTAGAAGACTTTCGGCCCCTGGTCGATGCGGTAAAGCGGCGGCATGGCCACGTAAATCTTCCCGGCCTCCACCAGCGGGCGAAAGTGCCGCAGGAACAGGCCGCACAGAAGGGTCGCAATATGCAGGCCGTCCGAATCGGCATCGGCCAGGATGATGTTCTTGCCGTAGCGCAGGCCCGTAAGATCGCTCGACCCCGGGTCCACGCCGATTGCGACCGCGATGTCGTGGATTTCCCGGGACTGCAGGATCGTGGTGGCGTCCTCCTCCCAGGCATTGAGGATCTTGCCCCGCAGGGGCAGGACGGCCTGCGTGTTCTTGTCTCGGGCCTGCTTGGCCGAGCCTCCGGCCGAGTCGCCCTCCACCAGGAAGAGCTCGCTGTCCTCCGGGTTCTGCAGGATACAGTCCGTGAGCTTTCCGGGAAGGGCCGGGCCGGCGCCAACCTTGCGGCGCACCACCTTGGCGGCCTCCTTCAGCCGCCGGCGGGCGTTCTCGATGGCCATCTCGCAGAGCTTCTGCGCGGCCTCCGGGTTCTGGTTGAGCCAGTGCGAAAAGGCGTCCTGCACGACGCTGGCGATGAACGCCGTGCACTCCCGGGAGGAAAGCCGCTCCTTGGTCTGCCCGGAGAACTGCAGATCCGTCAGCTTGGCCGACAGAATGTAGCTGCACCGCTCCCAGACATCTTCGGGGGTCAGCTTGACGCCGCGCGGGATGAAGCCCCGGAACTCACCGAAATCGCGCAGCGCGGCGAGCAGCCCTGAGCGGAAGCCGACCACGTGGGTTCCGCCCTGGGGGGTGGGGATGAGGTTCGCGTAGCTTTCGGCGATGCCGTCCCCGCCGTCGGGAAGCCAGATGACCGCCCAGCTGACCGATTCTTCCCGGCCTTCCACCTGGCCGACGAAGGGCTCGTCGGGGATGCGCTCGACATGCTGGACGCTTTCCGCCAGATAGTCCTTCAGGCCGTCCTCGAAATACCAGCTGTCGCTCTGGCCGGAGGCCTCGTCCAGGAAGGTCACCGTCAGCCGGGGGCACAAGACCGCCTTGGCCCGCAGCGTATGCCGCAGGCGGCTCACCGAAAATTTCAGGGTTTCGAAATACTGGGCATCCGGCCAGAAGCGGATCGTGGTGCCGGTGTCGGATTTCCTGGCCGTACCGACGGTTTTCAGGTCGGAGGCTTTCTTTCCGGCCTTGAAGACCATCTGGTAAACGAGGCCGTTGCGTCGGATCTCGACCTCGAGCCGGGTGGACAGCGCGTTGACCACCGACACCCCGACGCCGTGCAGGCCTCCTGAAAACTGATAGTTCTTGCGGCCGAATTTGGCGCCGGCATGCAGGCGGGTCATGATGACCTCGACCCCGGACACCTTCTCCTCCGGATGCTGGTCAACCGGCATGCCCCGTCCGTTGTCGATGACCTGCAGCGACCCGTCCTTGAAAAGGGTGACCTCGATGCGGTCGGCGAAGCCGGCAATGGCTTCGTCCACGGCATTGTCGATGACCTCATGGGCCAGGTGGTTCGGCCGGGTGGTGTCCGTATACATTCCCGGCCGCCGTCTGACCGGCTCGAGCCCCCTCAGCACTTCGAGGTCGGCGGCATTGTATTGGTTTGAATGGTTTTTCATCCTCTCAACCGGGTTTGATCAATATATTGTTATGGAAAATAAATCGGAGCGTACTAATAGTGTTCTAATTTATCAGGATTTTTTAAAAAAGACCAGCGTGGGCATTGGAGGCGGGGAAAAATGCAGTGGTGGAGAGCATGGCAGACTCCCGAAACGCCTGACTCGCTTTGGAGATGGCCCGGCATGGTTTGGCTCAGTTTTGCGACGGCTCCCTGCTTTTCATCTCCTGCTGGGCGTCGATGCTGTCGCAATGGCCATCCAGGGCGACGCAATAATGCATGCAGCGGTTGCCGGCGGACGACATCTTGAAAAACCGGCAGGCTCTTTGATTGGCTACCAAAGGTCCTGCACCGCATTTCGACATGAAACCGACGATGCAGCAGTTGACGGCGCCGCACGTTTCGGTCGTCTCATTCAGGCATTCGTAATGTGCGCTTTTGTTGCAGCATTCAAGTCTGTTCATGGACAAGAATCTATATGGAACCGACGCCGCGGGGATTCCCACCGCAGGCTCGGAGAATAACAGTCATCGGACGCATTTTCTAAGTTAATGGCAATCATCCGCCCTGTCAAAAAAAGAGGAGACGCGGCCAAGACCGGGTCACGAATCAACGGCGGCTTTCATGCTTGCGAAATGCTCCCCGCCTGACGCGAGGATAACCGCCTCGATGACCTGCTGGGCGCTGAGCTTCCCGCCCGCCAGGGGCAGGTGCCCGGTACGGTCCAGTTCGGCGTCGGACAGCGCGGCCACATAGTCGACAAGGGCTGTGCCGTTCCGGCGCAGGAGCCCCAGGACCTCTTCCCGAGTGCACCCGGCATGCTGGCGGGCATGCTCGTTGGCCATCGCGACCAGCTGGTCCATCGTGAACTCCGGCAGCGTCTCGCCGTTCACGATCATGCGGACCAGTCCGACGGCCTCGAAATGACCGGCGCCGATGTGGCGGGCGGTCACTCCCACCGGCCACGCTTCCTTCTCACAGGTTTTCTTCCAATTCGTTTCCGAACAGCCTTCGACAAATGTGATGATCTCGCTGCTGAAAGCATGCAGTCGCCTGGCCAGCGCTCTTGCTTTTTCATTCATAAACGGCCTCACAATCGTATCTGGTGGGCGGATTAAAGCTGATAATAGAACGAGATGCGGCCAAATCAAGGAGCAGCACTTGCAAATTCAATCAATTTGGAATAGTCTATTCATCTGTATCTATCTGGTATTCTTAATTAATCATAACGGTTATCATCTGCGATAAATTGATTTGAAAATGGCGGTCGTTCGGGTCCGCCTTGGTGGGACGGCGGCAGTCGGACTTCATCCCTGCCGGAGGAGAAAGGCTATGAAATGAAGGTCGGAATCGGATTCTCCAACCAAAGCGATTTCTATAGCGCCGGCCGATCGGTGGCCGAACAGGCCCTCCAGACGGGAGGCATCGATTCCGCCGAGCTAATCTTTGCCTTCTGCAGCAACCGCACGGATCCTAACCTCTTTTTTAAGGGGCTGCAATCAGTGGCCGGCGAGCGGGTCCCCATTCTCGGCGGCTCTGCGATCGGGATCATCACCAACTCCGAGCTGTCCTACTCCGGCCATCCATGCGGCGCCATGGCCGTGCAGGCGGGCACGCCGTTTTGCCGAATCGCGGCCGCCAATGATCTGCATTGCGGCGAAACCGATTCTGGACGACGTCTGGCGGAACAGCTCGGATCCAAGCCGGACGATCAGGCCATGGTGGTATTTTACGATTCCATCAGACAGCCCCCGACCCCGGACACGCCTCCCACGCTGAATTGCTCCGCACCTCTGATTGAGGGCATCGAGTCCGCCCTTTCGCACCCTCTGCCGATATTCGGCGCCGGCCTGGTTGGCGACTACGAATTCAATAAAACCGTTCAATTCTGCGGATCGCACGTGAGCACCCAGAGTGCCGCGGCGGCCGTTTTTCAAGACCCCGTGGTTCTGCAGCACCGCATCATGCACGGCTGCACGCCGCTCGACGGAGTCTATCACCGGGTGACCCGGGCCGAAGGCGCGGTCATATATGAATTGGACGGCAAGCCGGTCGTCAACATGATCGATCGGCTTTACGGTCACAGCGACTGGCAGAAGACGACCCCGGTCGACTTGCTGACCATCGGCATCTATCAGGGCGAAAAATATGCCGGAGCGGAAGAGGGCCGGTACGTCAACCGATTGATCACGGGCGTCTTGCCCGGCGGGAAAGGGATCTGCCTGTTCGAGCCGGATGTCATGGAAGGCGCTGAAGTCCAATTCATGGCCCGCGACGCCTTCAAAATGGTCGAATCGGCGCGGGAAAATTCACTGGCACTGATGGAAACCCTGCGGTCCCAGGGACGGGAGGCCGCCTTCGCTTTCTATATCGATTGCGCCGGCCGCAGCGCAGCCTATTCCAAGACTGCGGTTGAGGAAGCTGCCGAAGTCCAGACCACCTTGACTCGTTTCGGCTGCCCGCTCCTCGGGATCTACTCCGGGGTTGAAATCGCACCTTTTCTCGGGAAAAGCCGCGGACTGGACTGGACCGGATTATTGCTCGTATTCGTGAGGAGCTGACTGCATGCCGCTCGATGAGGAAGATCGGAAAGCCGAGCTGGAGCACCGGTTGGCGGAAGCCCAATCGGAAGCCGCCTACTACCGCGACATCGCCGCCGAATCCGGCCGAAGCCGTCTGCGGAACATGTTTCAGCTCTCCGGGATGGTCGCCCGCCACCGAGACATCGAGCAGCGTCTGCGGGAATCCGAGGAGCGCTACCGCAGCGTCGTTGAAAATCTCAACGTGGGCATGCTGGTAACGGTGGATCTGAAAATCGTCTTCGCCAACTCCGCCATCCGCAATTTTCTCGGGCGCAGCGCGGAGGATCTGATGGCCAATCCGAACCCGTTTGACTACATCCATCCCGAAGACCGGCCGATGGTTATGGAGCGCCATCTGAAACGCGTCAGGGGCGAGGAGGTTCCTGAAACCTATGCGTTCCGGGTGCTCACGAAGCAAGGGGAAACCAAGTGGACCGAAGTCACCGGCACCCGGATCAATTGGAGAGGGCAGACCGGCATTCTGAATTTTTTCATCGACATCACCGAGCGCATCCAGGCCCAGGAGAGCCGCAAAAAGCTCGAACAGCAGCTGAGCCGCGCCCAGAAAATGGAGGCCCTGGGGACGCTGGCCGGCGGGATTGCGCACGATTTCAACAACCTGATGGCTGCCGTCCTGGCCTATGTATCATTGATGCAATGCGAAACCGATCCTGCAAACCCTCATTACGAATACCTGAACCACGTTCAGAATCAAATCCGCCGGGGCTCGCAATTGACCTCCCAGCTGCTGGGCTATGCCCGGCAGCGGCCGTCTCAGGCCAAACCGGTCTGGTTGAATAGATTGGTCGCGGAGGTGTCGGGAGCCTTCGGCCGCACCCGCAAAAACATTGTCATCCAGACGGATTTGCACCCGGACCTTTGCTCGGTGAATGCCGATGAAGGCCAGCTGGAGCAGGCCCTCCTGAATCTGCTCGTCAACGCCTCCGACGCCATGCCGGAGGGCGGAACGTTGACATTGAGAACCTGCAACGTGTCTCACCTCGACATCGCCGCTGCCCAGTTCCTACCGAAAGCCGGGCGGTACGTGGAGCTCCAGGTGACGGACACCGGGATCGGCATGACGCCCGAAACCATGGATCGAATCTTCGACCCGTTCTTCACCACGAAGGAGATGGGGCGAGGGACCGGGCTGGGGCTGGCTTCGGTTTTCGGCATTGTCAAAGGCCATGGAGGCTATATCGATGTCGCCTCGCGGCTCGGACATGGAACCACCTTTACGCTCCATTTCCCGGCCATCGACCAGACCCCGAGCGAGTGCCTGCCGGTCAACAGAGCCTTCACGCTCGGAAGCGGAGTGGTCCTTCTGGTGGACGACGAGGCCATGGTGCTGGAAGCCGCTTCACGCATGCTTCAAAAGCTCGGGTTCACCGTCCTTCGGGCCGGCGGCGGCCAGGAGGCCATCGATATCTTCCGGCGGAAAGCAGGCGCAGTCGATCTGGTCATACTGGACATCGTCATGCCCGGAATCGGCGGCGAGGAAGTTTACCGCCGGATCAAGCAGATCCGGCCCGACGTCAAGGTGCTGGTTTCAAGCGGCTTTGATTGCAGCGGGAGAATGCCCGAAATTCTGAAGCGGGATGGCAACGGCTTCATTCAGAAACCGTACAGCCTGAGCGAGCTGTCGAGCAAGCTCCAGGAGGCATTGAATATGGCCTGACGACAGACGGATAGAATACCGGCCTTCAACTTCATGCTGTGCGCGGGCGATCGCCCGAGAGCCGGTTCCCCCCAAAAGGTTCTACGGCAACAAAAGATGATACATCGGTTTTTCTAAATCATTATTTTCGATCGGTCCGTACAGCTGTTTCAGAATCGTGAAGTAGTTTTGAAGAGCTAATGCGTTTTGCTCTATCCACGCTTGCCCTTTCTTAACATAATGATCTTTCAATGTTGCCATGATTGGAGGCAGGAGAAGGCTCGGCAGCTCATCTATTATCTGAGAGATGAAGTCTCGTCCGATAAGATCGATGACATCTAAGGGGACTCCGGCCTTTTTGGCTGCGGACTCTATCAAGCTTTTCATTGGGTGACCTCCCGACATTGAGATCCGCTTGCACCGACCCAGCTTCACCGCAAATGGGTGCTGCTTAAACTGCGCGTTTGCCTGCCGTGGACTCAGCTGGATTTTTTTGCGCGGCTGGATCCTGTTTAGCGCTTTTTGAAGCTCTGGGTTTCCTGGGAGGCGGCTTTACCGCATCCGCTTTTTCCTGCTGCAGTGTTTTTTCCCAATTCCGGCGCTGCTGGATGCGGTCTTGGAACTCCAAGGTTGTTTGCGCCTCCTCGCCATTTGTCCACCGGATGATCATTTCATCTTTTTCAATGGACATGACCGTAAATATCCCTTTTTCATTTTCATACTTCTCTCCGACCACAAATCCGAATTCCGTGGCTGAGTTCATCGTCCCCCCATTTACCCTTTTTGCAGGGCCAATTTTAAAACCATGAAATGATCATTTGTTTGCATGCAACCGTTCCTTGACAGAGACTATTTGGCGATTTTAGGCCTTCTCAAAAACAGCCAGGCTATTTTTCATCATGTCTTTATCGTCAAAAAACAACTCGATCTTGTCCGCACCGGGTGAAGCGTATAATTTCACAATCGCTTCGGCGATTTTGGTTGCATATTCCCGATTAGGAAAAAAATTATCCGAGCGGAGAGTGGTTACCAGATCAGGGATTCCCACAGAGATTGAATTGGCAATGGTTACGCAATCGTATGTCTCTTCACACAGAAGGCTGAAGTTTTTTTCTTCAAGCATCGACGACTCAATCGGGTTTAGATGTTTGTCGATGACCGCTAGCTCTCTGATGTTCAGGTGAGTTCCCGCACCATTCAGGGATATCAAAAATTTTTGGCGCATGCGTTCCTCCTCTTTAGGCATATTTTATCCCCAGACTATAGGCATAAGGTGAACCCAGTCTGCACAACACCTTGCGCCATTGGATCACAGCAGGGAAAGCGAGAGGTTGGGCGTTAAGCTCTCGGTTTTCAAGAATTACCTGGAATGTTGAACCCGGTCGAGGCGCATAATTCGATTCAATATACATTTTGCTATTGCCGCATCGGTATATAGATGCCGGATACTGATACCCGGTTCGACCGTCTTTTATGGTAACGCGAGAGCCTTGCTTGATGCGCATGGCGATCCTTTTGGAAACCGCTGCCCGAGATCAATGATACTCCTCAGGAAAAAAGTGGAACCGTTGAAGAAAACCAACGCCCGATGAAGAGAAAGAGAGGACACGGCGCCCCCCGATGGTGACAAAGGAGGCGCCGACTTCAGAGTGGAAATCTAGAGCGCTTTTACGTTCGCTGCGGACTTGCCCTTAGGCCCGTCTTGAACATCAAAGCTGACCGCTTGACCTTCTTGAAGGCTTTTAAAGCCGCTATTCTGAATATCACTGAAATGCACGAATACGTCGCTTCCGTTTTCGGCTTCGATAAAACCGAAGCCTTTGCGCTCATTAAACCATTTGACTTTTCCCTCCATCGTCGCTCTGATCCTCCTTTCGTAGATTTTATAAAGGTGGATTAGGACGATGAAATAAAAAACCACCCCACTTTGAAGAGTGTGGTGGTTAAGCCCTACACTGCAAAATGTTTTTAATCCCACCTTGGCGGCAATCGATTCCCGCAGGGGATTCTTCGATGCCTGTGGATGATAAAGTACGCCCATCCCATTCTCCTGTCAACACGAATCAAAGGAAGGTCAAATTTAGTCCAAACCATCGTCTGATTCATGCGCGCGAGTAGGTTAAGCTATCACTATGCAGTTCCTCGATCATTTCATCCGTCAGGGAGGGCCGCACCTTCGGCATGATTTGCCGAAAGGTATCTAGGGTCACCCGGTAATCCTGCCCGGTCTCATATTCCTGCTCAAAGGCGTGCTGCGCCACCTGGTGAAACAGGTATTCAATATCGGCCGGGGTATAGCGGGAGGTCATCTCGACGATTTGGCCCAGGTCGATCTGGCCCGTATTGAGCTTGGACAGATAGTGTTCCAGGATGGTCCTCCTTCCGGGCGCGTCCAGCTCGCCGACCGGTATGATGCAATCGAACCTCCCCGGGCGCAGCAGCGCGGCGTCCAGCTTCCGAATATAGTTGGTGGCGCAGACCAACAGAAGATTGTTCGGGTTGTTCTTGAGCAGCGGCACCTGCTTGAGGAATTCGTTGGTGATGGACTTGTCCACCCGGCTGCCCTCGTCCCTACTGCCGGCGATCTCTTCAAACTCGTCGATGAAGATGACGGCTTCCTCAAGGGTTCGCGACTTTTCCATCACGCCGCGCAGATTGGCGCCGATCTTCTCAACACCGTCCGCCATGAGCATGCTAGGCGCAATTTCGATGTACCACCAGGACAGGATGCCGGCGATGGCTTTGACGAAATGGGTCTTTCCGGTGCCGGGAGGCCCGAAGAAGATGATGGTCTTCGGCGGCACGACGCCGTGCTTTTCAGATAAACTTTTTTGGGTAAGCGGCAGGATGATCTTCCGTTGGACCAATTTCTTCGGAGGCTGCGAATCGGAGATGGTGTCCCACACCTCCCGGCTGATCGTTTGAGCCCCCATTTCGGCGAGAATGTCCTTGCGTTGGTAGGTCATGAACTCCCTGTGGGCCTGCTCCATGTTGTCGATGTAATCGATGCATGCGGTTCGCAGTCCCACATCCCGGCGCAGTTTCTCGGACAACAGCCATTTGTGCTGCAAGATCTTCGGCCACAGCTCGACGGCGATTTCCGGGGTGAATTTTTCGCCGGATATCTCGAAGATCTTGCCGGCACATGCCTCCGGCGTCATTTCCTGCAGGGACGGATCGGTCACGGTTCACCTCCGAATAAGGACGACATAGTTTTCCCCTCGCCTCATTTCTCCATTTCGCGTTGCAGCCGGGCGACCTCGTCGAAGGCGCCGGTCAACGATCGATAAAGCTCGGTATAGAGCGGATAGATGCGGTCATATGCGGCCGCATGCTCCGGAACCGGTTGCTGGACCCGCCTGAATTTAACCCAGCCCCGGATCCCGTCGACGGAGGCGGCGCCGCCAAGGGACAGAAACGGCCAGAAGGCCGCCGCCAAGGCGGAGGTTTCCCCCCATTCCGGCACGGAGAGCTCGCGGCCCAGCGCGTCGGCCATGACCTGCAGCCAGAACTCGGATTGGGTGAATCCGCCCGAGGCGAGGACCTGCCTGATGTCGAGGCCCATCTCCGCCAATACGGTCAGCAGGCTTTTAAAGCGAAACGCCACCCCCTCCAGGAGCGCGCGCGCCAGATGCCGCGCTTCGTGGGTGAGCGACATCCCGAAGAAGACCGCTCGGGCATTCTGGTTCCAGTTGGGGCTGCGCTCACCTGCAAAAAACGGGAGGCAGACCAGTCCGCCGGACCCGACGGGGGCGCGGCCGGCCAGGGCCAGGACGTCTTCGAACGTCAGCGGCTGCCGGACATGGGCTTGATTCAGGCAGTCCCGCAGCCAGGACAGGGCTACGCCGCCGTTGTTGATCGCACCACCCACCAGCCAGTGGGCCGCATCGATGGCGTAGCACCAGCTGCGGGCCTTGGGGTCCAACACCGGCCGGGGCGCCACCACCCGCAACGCGCCGCTGGTGCCGATCATTAAAGTGGCCTGGTTGGACGCTACGGCCCCGGCCCCGATGCTCGAATTCACGGCATCCGAGGAACCCGTCACGATGGGCGCGCCGGCAGGAATCCCCATCTGCGCGGCAGCCTCCGCCGACAACCTTCCCAGAAGGTCGACCGGTGCAGCCAGGGGCGAAAGCTGGTCCGGGCGGATGCCGGCCTGGTTGAGGGCCGAATCGCTCCACTCGAGGGTGTGGGTGTCCAGGAATCCCGATCCGGCGGCGAGCGAGTAGTCGACCTGCCAGGCGCCGGTCAAACGGAAGCCGACATACTCCTTTGCGGAAACGTAGCGCCGGGCTTTTTGAAACAGCTCCGGCCGGTTTTCGCGCAGCCACATGACCTTGTACAGCGGATACATTCCGTGGGCGGGGCAGCCGGTCTTCTGATAGAGGCGCCGGCCGGCCTCGGTGGCGGCGACCGCCTCGGCCTGCCTCACCGCCCGCCCGTCCGCCCAGGTGATGACGCCCGTCAGGGGCTGATCCCGGTCATCCATGGCCATCATGCTGTGCAGGGCGCCGCCGATGCTCATGCCGGCGCAACGCTCCGGCCGTGCGCCGGACCGCTCCACGGCCTGGCGCACCGAGGCCATCGCCGCCCTCACCAGCTCCTGCGGGTCCTGTTCCCGCCAGCGCTCCTGGGCCTCGGCGCCCGAATACTCGCTCGCCCCGAAGCCGATAACCCTGCCGCTCTCCGCCACCGCGGCCGCTTTGCAGCTGCCGGTCCCGAGGTCAATGCCGAGAAACCAGGAAGAATTTATCATTGGAGACCTTTAGTCAGGAAGGACCGCATGGCTCACTCCTTGGGCAGGGGGCTTTCCAGGCGATGGAGGATTTCGCCGGCGGGGTCGACGAACAGAATCCCTTCATCCTCCCGGTTCATGTAATCCTCCAGCCGGATGCCTCGCGGGTCCATGTAGCCGACGTTGATCCGGCGGCAGACGTCTTCGGGGATCGATGTGGCCAGCACCAGGTTCACGTCGGGCCGCTCGACGCCGTCCGTGTAGGTCCCGGTTCCGCGAACGTGGGTGAGGTGGGCCAGCACGCCCCGCGGCACATCTTTAAGCCGGTCCATATGGGCCAGCAGGTATTCGCGGATGTGGTAGCCGACGGACTCGATGTAGCGGCCCCAGGTCCGGGACACCTCATGGATGTGCGGGGCGTAGATGATCAGGGTCCCCTGGTCGGCCACGACCTGCTCGAGCTTGTACATCACCTTGCCGGCGGTCCAGATTTCGTCGTACATGGCCGGAGCGACTCCCAGCACCAGTCGGAACGGCCGCCGCTTCGTCACGACGTGGATCCCTGCGGACAGATCGGCCGCCTGCGACCAGGCCTCGCGGGCGTCCCCCGCATACAGGCCGCACAACCCTGCAGCGTGGTTGACCACCATGGCCAGGCAGTGGACGGGCACGCCGACCATGTCGAGCGCCCGGTCGATCAGTCGGCGGACCGGCGTGTCCTTGATGCCGATGATCTTCTTGCAGGTGATGACCGCCCCGAGCCAGTGGAAGAAATGCAGGAACTCTCCTCCGGATATGCCGGGGAAGAGATACTTGGCCCCACCCGAGAAGCCCACCACCTCGTGCGGGAACACGGGTCCGGCGATCAGCACCAGGTCATAGTCGAAGATGCGCCGGTTGATCTCGATCGGCACCTCTTCGCTCAGCAGCCCTACGGAAAAGGCTTCGACCTCGTCGGCCGGCAGCACCCCGATGCGCCGGAAGGTGTCCGGCCGGTCCCATTCATGGTTGTAGAAAGCCGAGCGGGCAACGTCCGATGGCGGGTTCGCAATGCCGTATAGCGATAAGATCCCTTCCGGCGGCAGTGGCGTGTGCGTGCCGAGGGCGACCATGAAATCGAGGCGGGCACACCGCTCGCCGATGCTCTTGCGGATGGCCCGCACCATCATCGGCAGCGGGCAGGTGCGGGTCGCATCCGGCGTCAGCACGAGGACGCGCTGGTTCTCATACAGCCCGCGAGGCGTCCCCTCCCGGATAATGGCTTCAACATCAGATTCCTGCAGCACCGCATCCGGGCTGCCGTTGCCGGTAACCATGGCTTCGATCCTATCCGCTCCCGCACGGAAAGCCAATAAGTTAGTCAAAGAGCTGGCTTCGGGCGGCGCGGATGGCGGCCGCATACTGGCGCGCCCTCTCGGCGATGGTTGACATGTCTCCGGAGCTGACGGCCTTCGGACTGACCAGGTCGCCGCCCGCGCCGACAAAAGGCACCCCCGCCTTCATGTAATCCGCGAGGGTCTCGAGGCTAACACCGCCGGTTGGAGCCAGGGGGATTTGGGGCAGCGGCTCGTGAACCATACGCAGATAAGCCGCCCCACCCAGGGATTTGGCCGGGAAGACCTTGACTACGTCGGCACCGGCTTCCCAGGCCGAGAATATTTCGGTGGGCGTCAGAGCACCCGCAACCACGCAGACCGTGCGGCGGTTGCAGACCTCGATCACCTCGGCTTTGAAAACGGGCGAAACGATAAAAACACTGCCGGCGTCGATGGCGCTCGTGCAAATCTCGGCGCTCGTCACACTGCCGGCACCCAGCGTGACCCGGTCAGCGAAATGGGCGGAACAACGCTGGATGACCTGAATGGCTCCGGGGACGGTCATGGTGATTTCCGCCACCGGGATACCGCCCTCCGCCAGCGCCTCCACGGCTCGCACGACGTTGTCAGCAGATTCCGCACGGACCACCGGAACGACGCCGATTCGGGTCAAGGTCTCTATTACTTTCTGTTTATCCATGGCGTATTCCTCGCTGCTCCGCGACGTCCGGCGCCGCCGCCCCGTCACCAACGGTTGACCCAGCATTGAGGGGCATGGCCGGATAGCACCCGCGCGATTTCCTGGGCGCCGCGAGTTTGAAGCTCTTTGACGGCATCTTTTGAATACCAGCCCACATGGCCGCTAAGGACCACATTCGGCATGCCGATGAAAGGATGATCGCAGGCCAGCGGTTCCTGCTCGAACACATCCAGGCCGGCTGCCGCGATCCGGCCTTCGGCAAGGGCTGCCGCCAGCGCGCTTTCATCGATCAGTTCTCCGCGCGCCGTGTTGATCAGGATGGCGGACGTTTTCATTTTTCCCAAATTCGCGGCATTGATGAGATGCCGGGTCTGCGGCGTCAGCGGTGCGTGCAGCGAGATGTAGTCGGATTCCGCGAAAAGCGTGTCCAGCTCGACCGCTTCCGCTCCATCCTCCTGAATCGCCGCCGGCGGCGCATAGGGGTCGAACACCAGCACGCGGCGCGGGAGAAATCCCTTCCATTTGCGGTGCAGCGCTCTGCCGATTTGACCATAGCCGATGAGGCCCAGCGTCTTTCCGGTGGTACGGAGAATCGGCTCGCGGATGTCGGTTTCGAAGCGTCCCTGGCGCAGATTCGCATCGCGTGTGCGCAGACTGCGGATGCAGGCGAGCAGCAGGGCCGCGGCGTGGTCCGAAACTTCCTCGGTGCCGTAGCCCGGGACGTTGGCAACATAGATCCGGCGCTGGCGAGCATGCTCCAGATCGATGTTGTCGACCCCGACGCCGTAGCGCACGATCGCGCGGCAGCGCGGCAGCGCGTCAATCACCCGCGCGCTGACCGGCGCCTCACGCACCAGGATGGCGTCGGCATCCGCGGCCGTCGCAATGACCTCGTCCTCGGTCAGGCAGTCCCGAGGCGCCAGCACCAGATCCGCGTCGACCGCTCGCAGAATCTCGCGCTCCGTGTCGTAGGATTCGTAGCCCCGGCTGACGACGACCACTTTATGCTTCGACATGGTTTCCTCCAGTCGCTCTCAAGCCTGCGGCTGACGCTCCATGAGGGCTTCGATCGCATCGCGCCGCGGCACGGGAGTGACGCAGCCCAGGCCTGTCGTGGTGATCGCTGCGGCGGCATTCGCGAACCGCATGCAGCTATCGACCGACCGACCCGCAAGATAGGCCGCCGCAAAGGCGCCGTCGAACGTGTCCCCGGCTCCGGACATGTCGATGGAGTCAACCTTATAAGGCGGGAAAGTGGTTAGGCCCTCTCCGGTGGCAAGCAGCGCTCCATTGGAACCCAGCTTGATAACCACCACTTTCGGCCCCAGCTCGAGGTAGAACTGGGCGATGTCCGCCGCGGCCGCCAGGCTGGTCAACTGGCGCGCATCGTCCAGGCTGGGGAAGATCAGATCGGCCTGCCGGCAGGTTTCGTGGATGACGGCCCGAGCCCGTTCCAGCGGCCAGAGCTTGGGCCGGTAGTTGGGGTCGTAGGAAACCAGTCGGCCGGCGGTTCTCGCGGCGGCGATCGCAGCGAAGACGGTGTCGCAGGCGCTTTGACTGATGGCCTGGCTGATGCCCGAAACGTGCAGCAGCTTGGCGCCCGCGATGTAGTCCTTGGGCAGGAAGCCGGGCGTCATGCGGCTGGCGGCGGAGTCCCGCCGGAAATAGGTGAAATGGTGCTGCCGGCCTTTGCGCGAGATGAAGTAGGCAGCCGTGAAGGCCTCTGGGTCTCTCACGATGCGGCTGGTGTCGATGCCCTCCCTTCGCCATAAATTCAGAAAGCTCTCGCCGAACTCGTCGTCCCCCAGGCGCGTCAGGTAGCCCACTCGGGCGCCTGCGCGGCCGGCGGCAATGCAGAAATTGGACGTGTCTCCGCCCCAGCCGACGATGAAGCGGCGCGCCTCCGAAAGCGCGCCCTCCTCCTCGGCATTGAACTCCAACATGGGCTCGCCGATGGCAACGATTTCCGGCTGCATGGCTTCTCCTTAACCGGTCACTCTGAGATCCTCCAACGTAAAAGGAAAACGCAGGGTGCCGGATTGTTTTTCCTTCAACTTTCAACTTTCAGCTTCGAGCTCTGAGCTGTTTAGATACGGCCGTACTTGGCGAGCCCTTCCCGCAGAGATTTGGTCTCGCGGATCAGCCTCGCCTGCTCGGCCTCGCGCACCTCGATTTCGGTCGCCATCTTCAGCACCGCGTCCACATGCTCCTTCGGCACTACCACGACACCGTCGAGGTCGGCGACGACGAGGTCGCCGGGGTTCACATTGACGCCGCCGCAGATCACCGGCACGTTGGAAGCGAGCGTCTTGAATCGACCGACCGTGGTCGACGGGCAGACGCTGCGGGCATAGACCTGGAATTCCGAATCGCGGCGGATTTCGGTCACATCCCGCACTCCGCCGTCGAGGACCGCCCCGGCGTGCCCGTTCACCTCCGCTCCAGCGGTCATCAGCCCGCCCCAGACCGCCACGTCGGTCTCGCCGTTAATCGCGATGACGATCACGCTACCGGCAGGCGACTCGTCGATGGCATCCAGCGCGTGCTTAGGAGGCATGGACTCGGTGGTGGGCACTTCCAAGACGGTGACGGCAGGACCGACGACCTTTTTCTCATTGATCCGCGGTTTGATCGCCGGGTCCATGAACCCGCGAGTTTTGGCGATCTTGTCCACTGCGTCGGACACCGAGGCGGTGGAGACCTTCATGAAACTGTCGATTGTTTCCTTTGAATACATTTTCTTCTCCGTTTGATTGATCTTTGGCTTGCGACCGCTGGGAGCGGCTTCCAGCCGCGAATGGTTTTTTGGCCCGGCAGATTGCCGCTCCCATGGCTATTTTCGCCGGATGGGGCTACTTGGCTTTGCGGTAGTTCTCAATCTGGGCAAACAGCTTGTCCACCCACTCCTTGCCGATCTGCTCCTCCACCCAGGCCTTGACCGGCGGCTGGGACTTGGTGCGAAACGCTGCGACCTGTTCGGGGGAGAGTGCGGTGACTTCCATGCCGAGCGTGCCGAGAATGGCCGGTGCGTTCAAATCCTGGGCGGCCGTCATGCCGCGGTGGATGGTTTTGGCGATGTCCACTCCCTTGAGCACGATCTTCTGCTGCTCGGAGGTGAGAGAGCTGTAAAACCGATCGTTCATCATGTAGGCATGCCAGCTGTAAACATGCCCGTCCAGGGTGATGTATTTCTGGCTTTGGTACAGGCTCGCCGCCAGAATGTTGGTAACGCCGTTCTCCTGCCCGTCCACCACCCCCTGTTGCAGGGCAGCCGGCAGCTCGGTCCAGGGCACCGGCGACGGGCTGGCGCCCAGAGGTTCCACCAGCTTGGTCCAAATCGGGCCGGTCATGACGCGCATCTTGAGGCCCTTCATGTCGTCGGGGCTCTTGATGGGCCGCTTGCTGTTGGTGAAGTGCCGGATGCCGTTATCCGCCAAGGCGAACAGCCGGATTCCGGTCTTCTTGGTCATGTCATCGGCCATTTCCTTGCCGAAAGGTCCGTCCACCACCGTCCAGGCCATGGTTTGGTCGTCGAAAAGATAGGGGATGGCATACACCATGAACGGCTTGTAAACGGCCGAAATCGGCCCGTCGTGGACCACCGCCATCTCGATAGTGCCCATCTTGAGTCCTTCCATGGTGGCGCTGTCGTTGCCGAGCTGGCTCGCGGGATAGACTTCGACCTTGAGGGATCCCTTGGAATTGGCCTCGACGTAGTTCTTGAAGGCCAGGGCCGCCGCCTGCTTGGGCTGGTCGAGCTTGGCGGGCTGGAAGTGGGCGTACTTGATCACCTTGGCCTGCGCGAATGCGAGGCCCGGCAGGACCAGGATAACCAGGGCCAGGATCAACAGCATTTTCGATGCGTTCATGTCACATCCTCCTTGGGGTTAGAGTTAACGCATGAAGCCGAAGAATCTCGGCAGGGCGACACTGAGGGACGGAAATGCGATGACGGCGACGAGAACGATCATCTCAGCCAGGATCAGCGGCATGGCCGCCTTGGCGAGATCCTCTACCCGCACCCGGCCCACCGTGCTCATGACGAAGAGCACCGGACCCACGGGCGGAGTCACCAGACCGATGGCAAGGTTGAGGACTACCGCCATGGCGAAGTGCATCGGGTCGAAGCCGAACTTGTCTACGATCGGTCCCAGTACCGGCACCAGGATGATCAACGCCGGCAGGGTGTCGATGACCATGCCGCACATGAAAACCAGGACGGCGACCAGGATCAGGGCCAGGGCCGGGCTTTTGGTGATGGAAGCGATCTGATTGGCCAGCGCCTGGGGGATCTGCAGGATGGTCAGCAGCCAAGAAAAAATAGAGGCCATGGAGACGATCATCAATACGGCCGCGGTCATGTTACCGGCGCGGATGAAAACCGGCAGGATGGCGCCCCACTTGAGGCCGCGGGTGACGAAAAGCCCCACCAGCAAAGCGTAGGCCACAGCCACGGCTGCGGCCTCGGTAGGGGTGAAGATGCCAGCGAGGATGCCGAACATGATGATGAACGGCAGCATCAGGGCCGGCAGCGCATGCCAGAAACTCTTGGCCAAGCCGAAAAGCGTGGGGCGTCGGCTGCGAAAAAGATAACCGCGTTGGATCGAGACCCAGTGGTTCACGGCCGAAAGAGCCAGAGCCAAGAGGGCCCCCGGCACCACACCGGCCAGGAACAGCCCGGCCACGGTGACCCGGCTGTCCGAGATGGCGTAAATTACCATGAGGATGCTGGGCGGTATAATCGGCCCGATGGTGGCGGTGGCGGCGCTTAAGGCGCCGGCGTAGGCCGCATCGTAGCCGGCCTTGCGCATCATGCTCATTTCAATCGCGCCGGGGCCGGCCGCGTCCGCGAGCGCCGAACCGCTGACCCCTGCGAAGAGCATGCTCATTAGGACGTTGACATGGCCGAGACCTCCGCGGATGTGCCCTACGAGATCGTTGGCGAATTTCATCAGGGACCCGGTCAGTCCGCTGGCGGACATCAGTTCGGCTGCTAGAATGAAGAAAGGAACTGCCATCAACGGGAATGAACTGATACCGTTGAAAAGGTACTGGGGCACCACCATGCCCATGAAGCGCCCGTCCACCAGTACCGCGGTCATGCCCGAAAGCCCCATGCTGATGGAGACGGGCAGGCCGACCAGGAGGCCGACGAAAAAAACACCGAACAAGATGGTGCTCATGCGACTTTCTCCTCCGTGGCGAGGTCGGCCTCGGGTTCAGCGATTTCTTCCCAGCGCCTGTCCATCCAGTCTTTGAAGGTCAAAACCAGGTGCATGCAGAACATGATGGAGCCGAGAGGGATTGCCAGATAAGGAATTCCGGTGGGTATCTGGGTGGCAATGGTCTCCTGGGACCAGCCGAAGATCGACATCCGTACCCCGAGCCAGGCTAACATTCCGAAGAAGACGAGGATGACCAAGCCTAGAAGGCCGCGCACCGCTCGCCGCAGCTCGAGGGGGAGTTTATCCTGGAACATGTCTATGGCGGCATGGCGGCCCTCACGCAGGGCTAGGCCGGCGCCGAGATAGGCCACCCAGATCATGAGGAAGGTGGAGATCTCCTCGGCCGCCGCCCAGGTCTTACCGATTCCGTAGCGACCCAGTACGTTGGTGAAAACCAGGACGAACATCACCAGCATCATCACCCCGATGACGACCTGGTTGGCCCTGACAAAGAAACGGTCGAATTTTTCGAGCACGGTCCCCATCCCTTTATCTTTCGCGACGGCCGATTGGTTCCCGGCTCCTCAATAGCGCTTTTCCACCAGGGACCGCTTGACCTTGTCCAGCCGCTCCTTGGTGACGTTGAAATCTCCCATGGCGACCGTGACGAAGAGCACGTCCACAATAGCCAGTTGCACGAGCCGCGAGGTCATGGGCGCCAGGCGCAGGGCCGCTTCCCGCGAAAACACGGAAAGGGTAATATCGGATACCTTCGAGAGCGGTGCGTTTTCACTGCCCAAAATGCCGATGACCTTGGCGCCGGCCTTCCGGGCGACCCTGGCGCTGTCGATGATGTCCTTGGTGGAGCCGGTGTGCGATATGGCCACCACCACATCCTCCGAGCCGAGCAAGGCGGCGGACATGACCTGCATATGGGGATCGTCGTAGGCCACGCAGGGGATGCCGAGCCGGAAAAACTTGTGGTGGGCGTCGCGGGCCACGACGGCCGACCCCCCGAGTCCATAGAATTCGATGCGCCGCGCCGACCGCAGCGCGCCAACGGCGGCTTCGAGGTCGTCGAGGTCGAGTTTGTTCAGGGTGTTGCTGAGGGCTTCGCGGTGGGCGTTGATGATCTTGCCGGCAATTTCGGCCAAGGAGTCGGCGTCGGAAACGTTCTCGAAGAGGACCTGCCCGGAGGGCAGATCGCGCGCCAGGTTCAAACGCAGCTCCATGTAGCCGCCGAGTCCCAGGCGACGGCAGAAGCGGATGACGGTGGGCTCGCTCGTGCCAGCTTTTTCCGCCAGTTCGGTGATCGAGGCGCTGACGACCGCTCCGGGGTCGCCGAGAACGCACTTGGCCACCTTTTTTTCAGAGTTCCGCAGCGATTCGAGGGAGCTGCGAATGAGCGCCAGCGTGTCGGCCATGGTAGCCAATCTACCAAAAATTTGTTTTAACCACTTTTTTCAAAGCTTGTTGTAGTTTTACTACACAATTGGTTTGTGTCAATAAAAAAGTTGAATCTGAAAAAATTTTACAGTAACGTGCATCAAAACAGCAAGGATGGCTTCATGTTCAGCTCCAAGGATTTTCTGCTGCTGGCCGTCAGCTTCGGCTCGCTGGTCGCCGGTGTTTTGGCGCCGGGCGCCTGCGCGCCGCTTCAGCCCTATCCCGTGGTCTTCATGATGCTCCTGCTGTTCCTGAGCTTTCTCTCGATCCGCCTCTCCCGGATCTGGGAAACCGCACGCCAATCTCCTTTGCGGATCGCATGGTTTCTGCTGTTCCGCATGATCCTTTTCCCGGCAGCCGTGGCTCTGCTGTTCCGGCTGATCTGGCCGGCATATAGCCTGTCGGCCCTGTTGCTGACCGGAATATCCACCGGCGCCGTCGCCCCTTTTTTTGCCAGCCTGCTTCAGGCCAACATGGCCATGGTCCTGGTGATCGTGGTGGCATCCTCGCTGCTGGTCCCTTTCACCCTGCCGCCGCTCGTGGCCTTTCTTTTCGGACAATCCATGGAGATTCCCCTGCTCCAGATGATGCGGCTGCTGATCATGGTGGTCTTCATCCCGCTCGCCGCCGCGGAGATTTTAAAGAAAGCGGCTCCCCGGGCGGTGGACGGCATCCGGCGCAAACAGTTCGCCCTATCGCTGATTCTGTTCGCCATGACGAACCTCGGCATTTTTTCAAAATACGCCGACTTCTTCACCCGGAACGTCGCACTTCTCCTGACCTCTCTATCCGCAGCCTTCCTGGTGGGCGCCAGCTGCGTTGCCGCCGGGTGGCTGGTCGCCTGGCGCTGGCGGCTGGAAGATCGGCTGGCCGCCGTCATCAACCTGTGGATCATGAATTATATCCTGG
Source organism: uncultured Desulfatibacillum sp. (assembly GCA_964427375.1). Taxonomy (GTDB): domain Bacteria; phylum Desulfobacterota; class Desulfobacteria; order Desulfobacterales; family SpSt-501; genus SpSt-501. Next base: position 108,911 of record CAYRUF010000004.1, read on the forward strand.
TCATCGTCTTCAGCGCCCAGTTCTTTTCTCCGCTGGAGCCCACCGTGGCCGCGCTCTACACCCTGCCCTTCTACGCCCTGGTCATTCCCGTGCGCGCCTGGCGCAATTGGAGCGTTGAATAGCGCCCATCCGGAGAAAAACGCCCTTTATGGACGGACGCGGATGGTCCATTGACCGCCTTAAATGAGGCGCAGGCTTTCTTGCCCATGACGGGTTCCATGATTAGGTTTGCCACGATCTCACGATTAACCCTTTTTCGAAGAGAGGATGCCCATGAAAAAATCTGCTTTCGCGTGGATTGCGGTGTTGTTGGGTTTGGCGGCCTCGCCGGCGTTTTCGCAGGATATCGCTGCCGGGATTAAGGAGGCGCTCGCCGTCGGGACCGGCAACGCCGTCCAGACGCTTTCGAAATCCAACGGCTATTTCGGGGATGCGGCCGTGAAGATTCTGTTGCCGGAGAAAATGCAAAAGGCGGCCGAGGTGCTGAAAAAGGCGGGCTACCAGAAAGAAGTGGACGATTTCATCCTGAACATGAACCGCGCGGCCGAGCAGGCCGCGCCGAAAGCCAGGCCTATTTTCGAGGACGCCGTTAGAAAGATGAGCTTTGAAGATGCCCAGAAGATCCTGAAGGGCGGCAACACCGCAGCCACGGACTATTTCAAGGCGAAAACCTCCTCCCAGCTGACGGACGTCTTTAAACCCGTGGTTTCGGACAGCATGAACCAGGCCGGCGCGACCCGATCCTACAAGGCCCTGACGGACCGGTACAACTCGATGGTGCCGTTCGGCAAAATGGACGCCTTCGATCTGGACAGCTACGTGACCGGCAAAGCGCTGGACGGCATGTTTTTGAAGGTGGGGCAGGAAGAGGCGAAGATTCGCACCAATCCGTCTGCGCGGACGACCGATCTGCTCAAAAAGGTGTTCTCGAAATAACGCCTATCCCAACACGTCTTCCAACGCCAGGGCGCATCGAGCCTGGGCCTCTTCAGAGCCCTCGATGTTGAGGATGTGGTTGTCGAAGTCGATATCCACGAGACGGCAGCCGTTCTGCTCCACCACATTTTTGACAATGGTCAGAAGCTGTTCGTCTTTGAGCGGTGCATTCATTGGGTCGATTCCTCTCTGGGCGCGTTTCGAACGCCGCATGCGGTTCAGTGACCCGCAAGCTAAGGACGAATTGACTCAAATCAAGGATTTGGCTCGGATGCCTCGCTAAAATCCGCTCCAGTCGACCATGGGAGCCGCCCTATGACCATCAATCTGCAGGACCTGCGCGAATCCAACGAGTTCCTCAACTTTATCCTCGACAACATGGGGGCGGCAGTGCTCATCGCAGACGAAACCTTCCGGATCCACCAGTTCAACGACTCGTTTCTCAACCTTTTCGACAGCGCTGCGGTGGCCCCGACCATCAAGACCTTCGGAGAGGTCAGCGGCTGCGTCAACGCCGTGCGGGAAAACAAGCCCTGCGGCGAGACTTCGGCCTGCGCCGCCTGCGTCCTGCGCCACTCGCTCATCCAAACGTTGATCGCGGATGCACCGGTGGACCGCAAGCCCCTCAACCGCATTTTCTACATTCAGGGCCGGGCGGTCCAAAAATACCTGCGGTTCACCACGCGGCGCATCGCCTATCAGGGCCGGACGATGATCCTGGTCATCATATACGACGTGACGGACATCGAGCGCCAGAAAGTCGAATTGCAGCGCAAGCAGCTCATGATCGACGAAGACCTCAAGGCGGCGGCGGCCATTCAGCGCAGCCTGCTCCCCGAGGGGGATCCCGTCATCGAGAATCTGCAGGTGGCCTGGAGGTTCAATCCCTGCGAGCGCATCGGGGGGGACATTTTCAACATCCAGCGCGTCGACGAAGACCAGGTGGGAATTTACATGCTGGATGTCTGCGGCCACGGGGTGCCGGCGGCCCTGATCTCCGTAGCGGCGTCCCAGTTTCTCGCAGGGCCGCGGGGGCTCCTGGGCGGCGGCTGCCAGCTGAGCTCACCGGAGACCGTCCTCAACCATCTGGACGAAGCCTTCCCCTTTGAGCGGTTCGACAGCTATTTCAGCATCGTCTGCATGAGTATCGACATTCGCCGCGGGACGCTGGCCTACGGCGGCGCCGGCCATCCGCCGCCGGTCCTGCTGCGGGCCGACGGCGGCCTATCGCTGTTGGATTACCGCGGCCCAGTCATCGGTTTCGGTGCCGAAACACCCTACGGCCAGAAAGAGATTCGTCTGGAAGCCGGGGACAAGATCATTCTATATACCGACGGGCTGACGGAGAACCGCAATCGCAACGGCCGGGCGTTCGGCCGCGAGCGGTTTTACGGCATGCTGCGCGAATTCACCCGACGACCGGTGGGAGCGATCGTGGAGGCGCTGCACCGGGAAGTCCGTCGTTTTCTGGAAGGCGCCGAATCCGACGATGACATCAGCTTGCTCGGTCTGGAGTATACAGGCCCGGCCGCCGGCCGCCGCTCCGGCTAAAGGCCGTTCGACGGCTTGCAGGGCAGCCTTTCTATGGTTGCTGCTCATACTCCAGGATGATCGTCACAGTCCGGTTGAAGGCCCGGCCTTCCGGCAGGCCGTTGTCGAAAATCGGCTCGAACGGCCCCTTTCCCTCAAAGGAGACCCGCTCCCGGCCGGCGGCGCCGCCCGCCAGAACCTGTGAGTAGACCGTTTCGGCCCGCCTCTTGGACAAGCTCATGTTGTGATCAACGGCGCCGATGGTGTCGGTATGGCCGACGATCTTCACCGTCGCGGAGGGCACTTCGCGGATGCGTTTGGCGATGCGGTCCATCACGATCCGGTTGCGGTCTCTGATCTCCGCACGGTCGAAATCAAAGAGAATCAGGGCATAGCGTTCAACCACCGGGTATCCCTCGCGGCGCATCCGGCGTTCTTCGCGTTTCACGAATTGAACCGTGCACGCGTCCCGGGCCCTCAGCGACAATCCCTTCGCGTCCTCGGCATCCCATACCACCGATACGGATTGGTAGCTGCCGATATTCAGCAGCCCGACATCGTTGAGCGCCAGCACGTAGCTCGAATCCAGCTCCCCTTCGCCGGCCAAACCGTCCAACCGCTGTTCGTCTCCGAAGATTTCGATGTTCCAGCGTTTCAGAACCGCACCCGGCTCGATCTCGGGAGTGATCCGGAATGTTTCCGCGTCGCTCCGGGCCTCGATAAAGGTGCTCGACACCGTATCGATGATCGCAGGATCATCGGAGTAAATCTCCACGCGCTGGTTCTCGGCCCGGCCTTCGGGAAGGCTGGCGGCAGTGGCTGCCGTCGGCAGCCCCCGGGCCTCGATGCCCAACCGCGAGGAATCGATGCCCCAGATGGTCCTCAGGTAGTTGCGCACGGATTCGGCGCGGCTGCGCGATAGATCGACACGGCCCTTTTCCTCGCCGAAGCCGGAATGGCACCCGACGATCTTGAGCCGCGCTTTAGGCCGCTCGGCGGTTCGCTGGCCGATGATGTTGAGCACCTGCCGGTATTTCTCCATGGTGCCCTTCAACGCGGCGGGGTCAAATGCCTTGGCTTCGATCGGCGACGTGAAGAGCGCATAGCGGCCGGGAATGTCGGAGCGCCCGGTCTCGAAATAAATATGGTTGAGCAGCGGGGAGCGGTCGATAACGGTAATCTCCTCGACCGTTACGGTCTTCGGCTCCAGCTTCACCACACCGTAGAGCGGAAGGGCTAGCTCGGAAACCATGACCTGGGGCTTGGCCTTGATCTGGCAGAGATCCGAAGCGGCTTCATACACCCGGCCGTTGGCGTCGGTCAGCCGAACGACGGCCTCCATGGAGTTCAGGCGCGCCAAGCGGTCGCGGCCGAGGTCGTCCAGCCGGAATGAATTCAAGGGGCGGGGAGCGGCCGTGGCCGACACCACCTCCAGCGTTCGGCCATTGGACTGAATTAAAAGCTCGCTGTTGGCGACGTCTGGCAGCGAATGGAGATCGAGCTTAACCTGAACGGCATCGTGATTGGAGGACTCTGCGATCAGGCTGCCGGCGGCCCGGGACTGAGCCTCGTCCGAATCGAAAAAAAACTCGACCCGTTGATTCTCAAGCCGGCCGTCGCGAGTGCCGTCCGGCGACGGATCGGCCGGCAGATGGCGGGCCTCGATGAGCATGCGCGCGGCGTCGATGCCCCAGATGCGCCGGAGATATTCTTTCACCGCCTCGGCTCGATCCTGTGAAAGCGGCAGGTTGCCCTTTTCGGGTCCGGTGTCGGAGGTGCAGCCCACGATGCCGATCCGGGCCTCGGGCAGATCGCGCAGGGCCTTGCCGACGAAGTTGAGGATGTTGAAATAGCGGGTCGATGCCCCCGAAAGACGGTCGGGCTTGAAGGCTTCGGCCTCCGCGCTGGTTGTGAACTGGACGTAGGCATTTGGGATTTCGCTCTTTCCGGTCGGAAAAAACACCATGTTCGTCGCCGGTGCGCCCGTCGTGGTGGAAGGAACCTCCAGGCTCAGGACCTTGGGCTCGAAAGCAATCGGATTGAGCAGTTCATACGTCAAGAGATAGTTGCGAAGAATGGCGTTCTTTAAGTCCTGGAAAATCGGCACGAGCTCGGCTGCGGATCGTGCTTTCCAGACCCGACCGAGATGATCTTCTGCCAGGCTCGTCAGAAACTGATCGGTTTTCTCAGCGCGCATGTAGTCGATGCAGAAGATCTGGAAATTCCTGATTCCCCGGGTTTCGTTCTCGATCTCGGTGCGGCTGGTCCAGCTGCTGTGGTCTTCACCAGCGGCGAACACCACCATCAGCTTCTTTTCCTTGGACGGCAGGGTCTTGACGGCGTCGATGCCGCCCATGATGGCATCGTAGAGATACGTCTTGGTGGTGATGCCCCGGTCGAACACCTCTGCAAAAAACCGTTTCCAATCCGAGGACTGCCCGGCTCTGAAAGGCCGTACGGTCGAGCTGCGGCCGCCCCCCAGCGGCCCCCCTCGGTCGCTGAATACGATGGCGCGCACGTTGTCGATGGGGCGCACATCCTTCAAAAGGCCCTCCAGTGCGGCGAGCAGGAAGTCGACGGTTCCCCGCTCCTTTACGGAGAGGGAATTGTCGATGACCATCACCAGGTTGACGGGTGTCGGCTGGCTGTACAGCAGCGGTTCAACCGAGACGATGCGGGCCTTGTGAATGCCGACGCCCATCGCAAAATCCTGCGGCCCCAGTCCCCGGATCGGTTCACCATCCGGACCGAGGACCGAAACGGCGACCTGCTGGGGATTCGCGACGGATTCGACGGCAATCTGCGATTGGAAGCCTGGGGTTTTTATGTGAACGCCGTCACCGGCGGTCCCCGGCAGGGGAGCCGCCAGAATCAAAAACAAAATTATAAAGATACAACCACTTTTTCGCATAAACGCTCCTTGGACTTTCAGCTCGCCGCCGCGCATCAGCGCAGCAGCGCCAGGCTCAGCCAGGGCCAATAGGTGATCAGGACGAGGGCTGCCAGCAGCAGGCCGACAAAGGGCAGACATGCGAGGTACAATTTGATCACCGGCCGCTCGAAGCGCAGTCCGGCGATGAAGAGGTTGATTCCCAGAGGGGGAATGGATGCGCCGATCTCGAGGTTGGTCAGAAAAATGATTCCGAGATGGATGGGGTCGATGCCGTAAGCCTGCGCGATCGGGGCAATGAGGGGCACCACGACCACCAGCGCTGAAAAAATCCCCATCGTGCAGCCCACCGCCAGCAGGAACAAGTTCAGCACCAACAGAAACGCCGGCCGGCTGCTGATGTTCGCCTGGAACCATTCCAGCATCTGCATCGGGATTTCGGCGTCGATGAGATAGTTGGTCAGGCCCATGGCCGCGCCCAGAATGATCAGCACCCCGCCCACCAGCACCATGCTCTGCTGGATCAGCTCCGGCAACCCGCCCCAGCGGATATCGCGCAGAATGATCACTTCGACGACGAACACGTACATGGCCGTGATGGCGGCGGCCTCGCTCACCGCGAAATAGCCGGTGTAGATCCCGCCCAGCACCACCCCCGGCAGCGGCAACTCCCACATGCATTCCCGAACGGCCGCCGCCAGCTCGATGGCCTTGAAACGCTTGCGAGGCACTCGATGGTGGGCGGCCATGAAGATGCTGTAGGCCGAAAGGCCGGCCACCAGCAGCGCTCCCGGCAGGAGGCCGGCCATGAAGAGCTCTCCGATGCCCACTTTGGCGACGATCGCGTAGACGATCAACGGCAGGCTGGGCGGGAACAGCAGGCCGAGCGTGCCGGAGGTGGTGAGCAGCCCGAGGGAAAAGCGCTCCGGATACTGCCCGCGGTTCATGGCCGGAAGCAGGATCCCGCCCAGCGCGATGATGGTCAGGCCGGTCGCTCCGGTGAGCGCCGTAAAAATCGCGCACGTTCCGAGCGCGATGACGGACAGGCCGCCGGGCAGCCAGCCGAGCAGCGCATCGGCCAGCCGGATGAGCCGGCGCGGGGCGCCGCTTTCCGACAGCAGATAGCCTGCAAAAGTGAACAGCGGAATCGCCACGAGCACGGGCGTGGTCGCCAAACGATGAATTTCGATGATGACGGCCGAAGGGTCTATTCCGCTGGCTGCGAAAAAATAGAGCGCGAGCCCGCAGATGACGACAAAGACCGGAGTCCCGATGAGCAGCAGCAGCAGGGCGGCGGCCGTTATCAACCAGGAGATCATAGCGGCGGCGGATCCTGCCGGTCGCCGTCTCCCTGCAGCGCCCGGATCGATCGCAACAGGAACCGCAGGCTCATGACCGCGAAGGCGGCCGGGATGATGGACTCGAGGATCCAGGTGGGCAGGTTCAGGAACGTGCGATGGCCGATCTGGGCGTCGTCGTGGACAAACTTCACCGCGGCCCAGGCCATCAGCGCGCAGACGATCATGGCGCACATCTGGGAGACGGCCGCCAGGCAACGTCGCCCGCGTGCCGACGGCCGCAACCCGATGACTTCAATGGTGATGTGCCGCCCTTCCCGGGTGGCTAAAGACGCCCCGATGAAACCGACCCACAGGACCAGATATCGCACGAGGGGTTCGGACCAGGACAGGCCGGCTCCCATGACATTGCGCAGGACGATTTGGGCAAAAGCGGTAACCATCATCAACGCCACGGAAAGAACCACCAGAGCCAATTCCAGCCTGCCGATGGCCGCGTCCAGCCGCTCCCAGAATCTCACCGCTGGCCCTCCGCGTAGGCCTTCAGCCAAGCAACCGCCTGTTCCTGGGTCTTGAGGGAAAACTTGTGCCCTTCTTCCCTCTGCATGGCTTTTTCCGATATCGTCTTGAACTCGGCAATTGTGGATTTCGCGGGGGTGAGGATCCTCACGCCCTGCTTCTGCATCACCGCTAGGGCCTCCTGGTTCTCGGAGCGAATGATCTCCTTCAATCGGCTCATGTGGTGCTGAAAGACCGTCTGAACGATCTCCCGATGCGGGGGGGCGAGCTTGTCGAATGCGTCCTTTTTGACGACCAGGCCGCCCAGCATGTAATTCAAGGGTGCGTCGGTCAGGTACTTGATGCGCGTGAACCACTGCAGGGCGATCGCGACCGAGGGCGGGGCATAGACCACCTCCACCAGTCCGGTCTGAAGCCCGACCAGAACGTCGCTGATGGCCAACGGCACGCCGGCGACGCCCGCTTCGCTGAAGATGGCCTTGGCCATGGGAGAATCGCTCCAGATCCAGACCTTGGCCTTGCGGAGCTCCTCCAGGGTATCCGCCGGCACGGTCGACATCAGGTAGACGAAGCCGGCCTCCGACCAGCCCAATGCCACATAACCGTTTTTCTCAAGGCCGCTCCTGAAGCCGCCTCCCATCTTCTCGACGACGAAGTCCGCCTCGGGGTAGCTGTTGAAAAGAAATGGGGTCTGCAGCACATCGATCTCGGCGAACAGCGAGGCCAGCGAGGCCGAGCTGAGCATGGCGGCATGGATCTGCCCGATGTGCATCTTGCGGACCATGTCGCGCTCATCGCCCATGACCCCGCCCGGATAAATTTTGAATTGCACGGCGTTGCCGGTCTTTTGCTGGGCTTCATCCGCGGCCGCCTTGAGCACCTGCATCCAGGCACTGCCGTCCGGGGCCAGGGTAGCGAGTTTAAAGGTGACGGGCGACTGGCCGGCAGCGGGTTGCGGCGCCAGCAGCGCGCCGAACAGTATGAACAAAACGGTTGCATAGACGGGATACGCCGGTCGGCGCATGGCGGGGCCTCCTTCAAAAGAATTCATCTGCCTTGGCAAGCAGGGCTTCGGCCTTCTTCCGCGCAACGCTGTTTATCAGCGTCAGCTCCGGCACGACATCGGCCGGGGTGTCGAGAACTTTTTGGAGCGTGGAAACGAACAGCTCACGATCGAGGACCTTGCGCGCATAGGTGTCCGCGTAGTAGACGTGGGCCATGAGGAACTGGCCCTGGCCGATCTCGATCGCCTTCAAAAAATGTTTTCTCGAAAGCTCGAGGCTCCCGCCGGCCACCGGCGGCCGGGAGGCGTAGAGAACCCCCATGAAGAGGTGCGGCCCGCCGTAATGATAGGCCTCGTCAAGGATCAGCGCGCGCCGCATCAGGGCTTCCGCGCGCGGCAGCTCCGCCACGGCGGCGATGGATGAGGAGTGCGCGCCGACCCAACCGCCCCAGCAGGAGGCGGCCCAAAAAAGATACGCGATGTCGGAACGCTTCGTTTGCCCGACCTGGTGCTCGAATTCGTCGAAGGGCGATGTGAGCGGCTCTGAAATTCCGCGCTGTTCGAGGGCCTTCAGCGCGTAGACCTTGGCCCGCAGCAGGAGAGGATTCCGCAACGCCGCGTCATCGGCGTCGACGAACGCCGCTGCGTAGGAGGAGTAGGCCTGAGCCGCAGCTATCAGCAGCCGCTCGTTGTCCGGCCAGCTTTCCACCATGCCGTCCATGAGCATCAGGTAGGCCGGCATGCCCATGCGGATCACCCCCAGATCGCTCTGTTTGTAGGAAGCCTTGGCGACGTCCTCCACCAGAGATGCGGCGCTGAGGGTGGTCATCTTCTTATGAACCGAACAGGACGCTAAAAACACGATGAGGAATAGGACGGCAATCCTCATCCCCGCACGAGGCCAACCCCGCGCGCCCCATTCACAGCGCTGGCCGACGATAGATCCCAAGAATCTTTCCCTTCTTATGAACCGGTAGTCAAGTGCTAATAAAAATGGCAGGATGGTGTCATCCTGCCATTTCCTGATGTTATCGGGATGGTTTCGAGTTTAGCTATTTTGCGGGAATGTAAGGAATTTCCTTACCCCACCAGCCCTCACTGGCCGACAACTTGGCAGCTTCGGAAGTAACGTTCTTGTACCCCCACCAGCTGAAAGCAACGTGGGAATTGCTACTGAACAGGGTGGGATGCTTGTAGAATTCTGAGGTGCAGCCAGCGATCAGCATGGCGGCGGCAAGCAGCAGCAACAACTTTTTCATTTTTCAGTTCCTCCTTTTAGGGTGATATGTGGCGCGCAATCTGCATTTTTTGGATGGCCCATTATAACCATATCTTTGCGTTTGTCCAGAAAAAAAAGGAGAAAACCTTCAAGCCGATGAAGCCGGCCTGGGCGGATGGGCGGCAGCTGTTGAGCGCTCCCGCTCGATTGGAAGCAACTCGCGAATAATCCTTGTAATTTTCCCCATAACAGCCATCCCTCCAGCTGTCTTTCCACCCATGAACATCTCTTCGAATCTGCACGGTCATATACTTCTCCAAGGCCGATCCGACCCATTCGGAATGATCCGCTCAAGATCCGCAGGGATTCGTCCGATACATAACCCAGCAGCCCCATCCTCATCGGGACCGGGTTTTTCATGTCCATTTTCCATCATGCCAAGGCGACCGGACGTGCGAGGACGGCTTTCATGGTCCTGAGCGCGGTAACCATGTGCTTGGGCTGCACCGGTGCCGGGGCATTGCGTCTCACTGAAGAAAACCGAATCGAGCGCCTGACCCAACTGCTGCGCTTCGAAGCCCGCCGGGAACAGGCCGCCATCGCCCGGCAATGCGTTTGGTATCGCGAACCCCAGATCGAACGGTGGATCGAGCAGGTTATAGCAACTCTGATGGCCGGCGGCCCGACCCAAGTCCACATGCCGAAGGTGGTCCTGGTCAGAGACACGGCCCTCAACGCCTATTCGTTCCCGGACGGCGCGATATACCTCCATACCGGCCTTCTCGCACGTCTGGAACATGAATCGGAGCTGGCGTTGTTGCTTGCCCATGAAATCGTCCACATCACCCGCCAGCATGCCTTGCAGATGGCGATGGTGGCGCAAAGAGAAGCCGACGGCTTGTTGGCCGGCCGTGAGCGGCCCGACGCGCTGTCCTGGTTTCGCGATATGGCCCCGGTCCATGGCGACGTCGGGTCGATGGACGCCGTGCAGGATCTGCGGAGGAGGCTGGAGCAGGAGGCGGATCGCGCAGGCCTTGACATGCTCATCAAGTCCAACTATGATCCTTATGAAGCCTTTGAAATCTTTGAACATTTAAAAGCAGGGGCCGGTGCAGACGAGACCGACGAGCGCGCCAAGCGAATGTCTGAGATGATTTCTTCGGCCGCTTTTGATGCGGCTGCCCGGCCGCGCGATCCGATCGCCTTCAGCAAACGCCTTCATCGGTTGCTGGCTTCCCAGGCTGAACTTGAGATCCAACGCGGCCAATGGGAATCGGCCCTGGGTTATGCTCGACGCCTGTTAAAAGACGACCCCGAAAACGCGCGGGCACATTATCTTCTGGGGGAACTCTACCGCCAGCGCGGCCAGCCCGGAGACGGGCATCGAGCCCTGGGGCACTACGACCGAGCCATCGTTTCAGACCCTTTTTTCCCGGAACCCCGCAAGGCGGCGGGCCTTGTGCACTTCAAGCAGGGGCGGGCACAAGCGGCAAGGACCTATTTTCAAAGCGCCCTCGATCTGGCACCGCAATCGAACGACAACGCCTATATACGCAGCTATCTAACCCAATGCAGCATCATGATTGAAGGAGAAAACCCATGAAACCTCGTTTTTGGACCTGCATCATTCTCGCGGCTTTGCTGGCGTCCTGCGCGCACGCCGGCGGGAGCAAACCGGCTTATACCTTCAACGCAACGGTTCCGGAAGGATGGCGGACCATCGCCACGGAGGAGCCCATGCTCTTCATGACCAGGGAGCACGGCTACAAGCAGTTCGTCTTGATCCGGGAGCGCCCGCTGTCCGAGCCCTTTCAATTCACCAAGAAGACGATGCGCCCCGACATGATGCCGGAGGAGGCTGCGCAGATCATTATCAATGAGATTCTGGCCGATCCCAATATCCGCAATTTCAGCGTCACCGAAAACATCCCCGCCCGCATCGACGGCCACAACGGATTCCGGCTGGCTTTCGTCTACACGGATCTGGACGGATACATCTTCAAAACGATTTATTACGGATGCATCAAAGACAGCACTTTCTACAATATCCGATACGGCGCCAGCCAGGACGATTATTTCAAAAACGACCTGAAGACCTTCGAGGGGGTGCTGGCATCCTTAAAGCTCCCCCCGGCGAAATAACGAGCATCGGCTCCGAGGACCGGTGATTCTCTACGATCCGCGTCAGCCCCACAGCCTGCTTGAGTTCGGGATCGAAATCCCCGTAATGGACAGCCGCGCATCGGAAACCTTTGCGCGGCTGTCTTCCCACCCGCAGCTGGGCAGCCGGAGGGATGCCTGGCACATCGACACGATCCAGGAGCGGATCACCCGCGAGGACCTGCTGCGGGTTCACTCCGCGGATTATGTCGACCGGCTGTTTTCCGGCGGCCTGGAAGACGAGATCACGCGCACCTACGAACTGATCGACCCGAACGGAAACTACCATCGTTTCAACCCGGCCGGCGCCCGCCTTCCGTTGACGGCCCTCTTCGAGCGGATTCTCAGGCGGGCGGCGGGAACGATTCAATGCGGGCGGACGGCATTGGACCGGGGATTCTGTTTTTATTTCGGCGGCGGCATGCACCACGCCCAGAAGCACGGCGGCGCGGGCTTCTGCCTGGTCAACGATCTGGTCATCGCCCTGCGCCGGCTGCAGTCCGAGAATCGCATCCGCCGCGCCTGGGTCATCGATCTGGACGCCCACAAGGGCGACGGGACGGCCGCCATCACCGCAGGCGACGAGTCGATTATGACCTTGAGCATCCACATGGCCAGGGGCTGGCCGCTCGACCAGCCGGAGCGCGACGCGGACGGGCGCCTGAATCCCTCCTTTGTCCCCAGCACCATCGATATCCCGATTGAATCCGGCGAGGAACTCCTCTACCATCGGCGACTGCAGGAGGGCCTCGCCCACCTATCGGGCCTCGGCCGGCCGGACTTGGCGCTGGTGGTCTGCGGTGCGGACCCCTATGAATTGGATGAACTGCCTTCCACGGCCGGTCTTCGCCTCACTTTAGAGCAGCTTCTGGAGCGCGATCAGACCGTGTATCGGTTTCTGCAAACGCTGGCCGTCCCCGGCGCCTGGGTGATGGCCGGCGGGTATGGCCGCAACTCCTGGCGCGTGTACACTCAATTTCTCCAGTGGGCTCTTCTCAAGCGGCTTTGCGGGTCGAACTCCGGCTAACCCGCTGGCCATGGCGGTTTGCCTGGAGGGAGCCGGCCGGGAAAGGGTTTGAGGACTCGGGCCAGCAGAAAGCGGGCGAATCCCATGAGGACGTTCATCGGTTTTGAGGAAGCACTCGAACTGACCCTGCGTCATGTCGCACCGGGCGAAGAGGAGGAATTGCCCCTGCTGGCGGCCGTCGGGCATGTTCTGACGTCAGACTTGACTGCGATCGTGGACAGCCCCTCCATCAGCACGTCGCGCAAGGACGGGTTTGCGGTGGTGCCGGAGGATCTCAGCGCCGCAACGCACGCAAATCCGATCGGTTTGAAACTGGCCGGCAGCTGCAGCGCCGGGGATCTCCGGCCGGTCCGCATGAACCGGGGGGAAGCGGTGCGCGTGACCACCGGAGCCCTGATTCCCGCGGGCGCCCAGGCCGTGATCTCGGAGGAGTTCTGCCGCGTCGAGAATTCAACCGTGTTCTGTTTCACCACGGCCGAGCCCGACCGCAACATCCTGCACCGCGGTGCGGATGTGCGTTCGCAGGATCGGGTTGCCGCACGCGGAGACCGGCTGAGCCCCGCGCGGCTCGGCCTCATCGCCGCCGCGGGACATGGCGCCGTGAGGGCCCATCGGCTGCCGCGGGCGGCGGTCATCGCCACGGGGGACGAGGTCGTTCCGCCCGGCCTGCCCTTGCCGCCGGGCAAGCTTTACGCGAGCAACATGGTCGAGATCGGTGCCTGGCTCGCGCTCCAGGGAATCCCGTTTGAGACCGCCGTGATCCCCGACCGCCCGCAGGCCATTCGGGAGGCTGTTCGAAGCCGGTTGTCCGAAACGGACGTCTTCATCACCAGCGGCGGCGCCTGGGGGAGCGAGAAAGACCTGATCCTCCAGGTGGTGGCGGATATGGGCTGGACGGGAATCTACCACCGCGTCCGCATGGGTCCCGGCAAACCGGTGGGATTCGGTCTCCTCGACGGCCGACCGTTCTTCGTCCTGCCCGGCGGCCCGCCCTCCAACGAAATGGCGTTTCTGCAGCTGTGCCTGCCGGCGCTCATGAAGATGATGGGCTTGAACGCTTCCGTTTTTCCCACGGCGGCCGCACGGCTGAGCGATCCCGTCAGCGGCGAGCGCGGCTGGACCGAGTTCGTCCACGCGCGCCTGGAAAAAACCCCGGCCGGGCTCCTGGCGGTGCCTTCCCGCTTAAAAAGCCGCCTGAAATCCATGGCCGAAAAGGAGGCGCTGATCGTCATCCCCGAAGGTCGCGACGCCATCCCCGCCGGCGAGATGATCGACGTTCAGCTCCTGAAACCGATGGTCGAACCCTGCGGAGCCACTTCATGAGCAGCCCCGCCGCAGCAATCATCTGTTACTGCTTCAACCACTCTCGCGCCGACATCGAGCGGGATTACCGTCAAAACGGCCGCTCGTTGATCCTGGAAAAGATCATCGCCGCCAAGCGCCTCGGGGCCTGCCAGTGTGCGATCAAAAACCCCAAAGGATCATGATGCCTGGCCGACGTCCGCCGGGTGCTGGACGAGCTGATCCGAAACCACAACCGTCAGGCCGTCAAGCCGTGACGAACCCGCAAAGAGTCACCCAAAGCGATGACTTCATAAAACGCCCAAGTTCAAGGCGCGCGAATCCCGCGGAGTGAGGCGTACTTACCGTACGCCGCAGCGACGGCGGGATGAAGCGCAACGCCGAAATTGGGCGTTTTATGAAGTCATCAAGCCTTTGCTTTTCAGGAGGGGGCGAGGATCGATCAAATGCCGGGAGAACCAATCCGGGTGATGCGGGACTCCGAGGGCCAGCGACAGGATCTCCGAAAAGTGGAAAATAGGAACGGGATTTTTGAGCGTGCAGCGAACCTCCAGATTCATGTGGCACATGGCGCAGGCGGTGATGATGCAGTCCGCTCCGCTTTCGGCCGCTCCCTGCATGATCAGGTTCACCTTGGGCGTCACGATATCCGGCCGGGCCACGGTCAGAAACGTGCCGCAGCACTGCGAGGCATGCCCCCAGTTTAACGCCCGGAGCCCCAACTTCGCCAGGGTTTTCTCCATGATCCCGTTGTAATTGGAGCCTGAGCGCAACGCAAACGGCCGGTTGAGCATGCACCCGTAATAGGGAGCGAAGCTCAAGTCGATGCGGACGTGGCCGTTCACGGCCAGCAGGCGCTCCAGATCCACCTCCTCCAGCAGCCCGAAAAAATGCCGGACCCGAAGGTCGGGATCGAAGGGACGGCCCCACATCTCGGCGTACCGCTGCCGCGCCGCCGGATCGTTTTTCAGGCGGTGCTGGGCATGCTTCAGCCGCAGGGTGCAGCTCGGACAGGCCGCCACCAAGGGCCGGCCCGCAGGAGCCAGCGACAGATTGCGGCAGGCGAGATCGAACGCGATTTGGTGATGGATGCTGTGCGCAGAGGAGCTGCCGCAGCAGTTCCAGTCGGCCAGCTCGATCAGCTGGATGCCCATCTTGCGGCAGCATTCGATCAGCGACTGGTTGTTCTCCTTGGCCGTGGTCGCCAGAGAGCAGCCGGGAAAATAGGAGACATCGATGGATGGGATGGCGGCCATGGTTATTTCCGGAAAATTTTCTTCACGTCCTCGATGCGCTCGACCCTGGAGGGTGTCAGATCGAGCTTGCGTTTGGCCAGCATCTTCATCCCCACGGCCCAGTCGCTGATCAGATCGCGGGTCTTGAGCTTGTAGCGCATCATGATCTCTATTTTGTGAGTGCGGCCGTAACGCTCGATGGAATGGAGCACCTCGCGGTGGAAGTTCAGGATGTCGGGCTCCTGGATGTCGGCCTGCTCGGCCAGGGCCCTTTCGCGCAGCACATCCATGACCGCGGCGATATCGATGGCCATGGGGCATTGAATGGAGCAGGTGTGGCAGCCGACGCAGATCCAGATCGTGTTGCAGGTCAGCGCTTCGGCCTTGAGCCCCAGCTGCACCAGCCGCATGACGCCGTTGGGCATATAATCCATATATTCGCTGAAGGGACAGCCGCCGCTGCAGCTGCGGCACTGCAGGCAGGTGTGGAAGTCCGTGCCGGACAGCCGCTTGACGTCTTTGGAGAACTTCAGATCGAGGTCGTTCAAACGAATCAAGGTTGGATGGTTGTTTTTCATGTCGTCAGCCGTTGAGCGCAAAAACGGATTCCCCGCTTCCCACTATTTCAAAACTATAGCCTGGCGATTGTAAATCAAGGGCTCATCACGGCTGATTCAATCCGCCTCGCATTTAGCGGCTTCTACCGGTCTGACGAAACCGCGATATGTTCCACCGCTTCAACGGCATCCCGCACGGCTGTGAAAATCAAGTTCGAATGTTTGCGTTCCTTGAAGCTGCCCTGCTCCTCGATTTCAATATAGGCCGGACTGATGGCGCCGCCGATGGCGTAGATACCGGGGATGCTGGTCTGGTAGGGAGGCCGTAAAAGGATCAGGCGGGCGCCCTCCTTGCCGATTTTGCAAATCCCCTCCGTGCAGGTGATCTGTTGAATGCTCAACCGATCAAACACCGGCGAGGGGCCTTGCGTTCCGATGCAGGCGATCACGTGCTTCATGGGGAAGCTCATGCCCTGCTGCAATTCAACTCCCTGGCCCAGCTGGACATTTTGAGTCTGAACCAGCAGGCGTTCGACACCGTCCTTATCCACTTCGCCTATTTTGGGGACGACGGCCGGTAGGATCTTGATGTTGCCGCCCAAAAGGATTTCTTCGCCCAGATCGCGGGCCACTTCTTTGTCGATCTTGAAATGCTCTTTCTTGTGGCCCCAATAGACCGGGGTATGGTCGTCTGCCGCCCGCTTGGCTTTCGACAGCGTGGCGGCAACGTCTGCGGCGGCATTGCCGCCGCCCAAGACAAGGGTCGGAGCTCCGATGTGTTCGGCCGGGTTGTCGAGCTTGCGGGCCACCGTTTTGGCCTCTCCGTAAATGCCCAATTCGACCGGGATGTTGCTGCCGAAGGCCAGAACGACGTTGCGGGCGCGGTAGCGGCTCCGCCGGGTGACCACGTTGAACTCACCCGGTTCTCTCTTGATGTCCAGGAACTCTTCGTTGAGATTCACGGTTATCTTATGTTTTTCCACGCACCTCTCGATTTTGGCCAGATATTCTTCCACCGGGTCGTTGTTGGGATCGGGCATGAGATCCTCGATCGGAAAAGGCCCCGGCTCGCCCTTGGGGATGGTGGGGTATACCCTCTTGCCGCGCGGATAAGAGTCGATAATGCCCTGAAACAGGCTCTTGCCCTTTTCGAGGACCACATAGCGCAGGCCTCTTTGAGACGCCTGGATCGCGCAGGCGACCCCGCCCGGTCCAGCCCCAACAATGGCCACGTCATAGAGGGTCATTCAAATCCTATTCCGTCTGCGTTTCTGGTTTCTTGCTGGAGCATTCCACGCAGCGGCCGTATTCGTCGACGCATTCCGAGCAATGCAGGCGGCCGCAGAGCCGGCACTCGGTCATCACTTCGCCGGAATGGCCCTTGACGTCTTTATGACAGGCGGTGCATTCGAATTGAACATCCTCGGGATCGGTCATTTTCTGCCTCCTTTCTTTTTGGGCCGGCCTCCTTTTAGGATTGGGGTTTCAATACGGCCAGCCCTTTGGTTAATTCCAGCAGAACCCCCAGACCCTGCTTGACCTGCGCGTCTCCCATTCCCCGCAGCATGCCCCATGGACCGATGGCGGCGGCGCCGGCGACATTCACCCGAGACGGCAGGTCGGCCGAACGCTCCAGAAGGTCCAATGCCTCCGGAGCGGTGAGCTTCTTCAGAATCCCCGCCAGCCTCACCATCCCGTCGGCGGTCTGCTTCAGTTCCTCGACCGTGTAGGACTCGCCCACTTTTTTAAGGACTTCCAAACCGGTGCTAAGCAGGCGCAGCACGCCGCGCTGCTCCAGATCGTCGAGGTAGGCTATCGCCTGCGGCACGCTGGACTTGAGCAGGGGCTCGGCCGTCAGCGCGAAATCGATCAGATTCTTCATCTGATCCAGGAGGAAGTGCAGGTTGTTGATGTTGCGCATCATTTTTTTGATCAGGAACAACAGATCTTCCAGCTGGAAATCGGCCTCCACGTCCGCCAGCTCAACGATCAAGGCCTGAACGGCTTCGTTGACGCGCGGCGCCACCTCTTCGCGCAGCTCTCCGAGAGCCTTGGCGGAGGCCGTCAGGGGCGCGATCTGGCTTTCCAGACGGTCGAGGCGATCCAGAATCATCTCTTCGGTAGTCATGGGCATCACCTCCCTCACGCAGCCTGGCGGATCTTGCCGGCCAGGTTCATCTGCGGCTCCAGCGGCAGATCGAGCCCCTTCATCATCAGGTTCCAGTAGACCCAGCGAAACATCATCTTGCCCCAATGGTTGCTGAGGCTTTCCTGCAGGAGGCTGAACGGCCCCATCCCGGGGAAAGGAAACTTGCCCGGCAGGGGCTCGACCGCATAGTTGAAATCGAGCAGAATGGCCTTTTCGAAGCCCGAGGCCAGGAAACAGGTGGCATGGCCGTCGAACTTCGGCAGCGGCGGGTGGCCATCGATCTCACGGACCAGGTTCTCGACCAGCGTGTAGGCCATGTAATGGGCCACCGAGCCGGCTTTGGATGTCGGAACGTTGGTCGTGTCCCCGATGACGTAGACCCGGTCGAATTTGCTGGCCTTCAACGTATGCTTGTCGGTGGGCACGAATCCCACGGGGTCGCTGATTTCAGAGTCGATCAGCGCCTTGGCTCCCATGTTGGGTGGGATGGCGACGAGCAAATCGTAGCCGACTTTCTGCCCCTTGTGCGACTCGATGGTTTTTTCTCCGGCATTGACCTGGGCCAAATCGAAATAGGGCGTCACCTGGATGTTTTTCTTGGCGGCGACGGCGGCCAGCGTTTTGGCGGCCACCGGTTTGGTGAAGACATTGTCCAACGGCGTCACGAATTCGATTTCCACCTTGTCCCGGACCCCGTTCACCGTGAAAAACCAGTCCGCCATGAACACGAACTCCAGCGGGGCGATCGGACATTTGTAAGGGAACTCGGCGATATTGAGAACCACTTTTCCGGAGTTGAAATACTTCAATCGCTGGCGCAGTGCCAAGGCGCCTTCCAGGGTGTAAAAGTCGAAGATATCCTTGCGCCAGCCGTCCAGCATGCCGTTGATCTCCGAGGGTTGGATATCACAGCCGGTCGCGATCACCAGCCAATCGTAGTCGTACTGCCCCTTGAGCGTTTCAACCCGCCTTTGGGCCGCATCGATTTTCATGACCTTATCGATCACGAATTCGACGCCCAGAGGGATGAACTCCTTCTTGGGTTTGAGGACGTCTGATTCACCGTAGACACCGAACGGGATGAACAGATAGCCGGCCTGGTAATGGTGCCGCTCATCGCGGTCGATGATGGTGATCTGCCACTCTGATTCTTTCAGCTCCTTGCGCAGCATGTTGGCGACGATCGTGCCGCCGGCGCCGGCGCCCAGTATCAAAATTTTTCGCATGGGTTTCCCCTCCTATCGAATCGATCAACCGTTGACGAATTGATAGCTCTGCGACTTGTACCCCTGCACTTTTTGGACATGAAATGTCAGGATGCGGCTTTCATGGTTTTCAACAAATTGCTTCTGAGAACAGTCGCTGCAGCCGCTGCATCTCCGCTTCGGCTTCGACCACCATCTCATCGATGATGGCCTTGAGCGGCTTGATCTCCTGCACCAGCCCCACGGATTGACCGGCCATGAGCGAGCCCTTGACCACGTCGCCGTCCACAGCTGCGCGGCGCAGCGCGCCGACCCAGAAGCGCTCCACCTCGAACTGGGCCTCCTCCCGGGTGATGACGTTTTCATCGAGCTTGTGCAGGAGTTCCATCTGGAGCTTCCCGAACTCGACGGTTCCCTCGTTTTTGAGGGCACGGACCGGGATGACCGGCAGGCGGCTGTCGAACTGCGGGGTGGCCACGGCATCCCGGGCCTTTGCCCGCTTGAAGGCTTCCTTGAAATTGGGATGGGCGGTACATTCATCCGATAGGACAAATCGGGTGCCCATCTGAATGCCCGCCGCGCCCATCATCAGCAGGTGCGCCATCATTCGGCCGGTGGCGATTCCGCCGGCGATGAACACCGGAACGCGATCGACCTGGAAAAGAATCTGCTGGATCAATACCGACAGGGCCACCGGCCCGATGTGACCGCCGGCTTCCGAACCTTCCAGCATCAGTGCATCGGCCCCGCGGTCGATCAGGCTCATGGCGAGCGGTCCGGTGGACGCAAAGCAGATGGTCTTCGCGCCGCAGGCCTTGACCTGCCGAATTTCGTTTTTCTTGGGAATGCCGCCGGCGAACACCACGAATTCGCATCCCAGATTGCATACCAGCTTCAGGTGCTCCGGATAGTTGGGAGCCAGGGTGATGACGTTCACCCCGAACGGGCATGACGTCATTTCGCGGGTCAGCGCGATCTGGTCGCGCAGGATGTCCGGCGGCGCGTTGCCTCCGGCCAGCAATCCGAACCCGCCGGCGTTGCAGACCGAACTCACCAGCCCCGGATCGCTGATCCAGGTCATGGCGCCGCACAGGATCGGGAAGCGCGAGCCTAAAAATTCCCGACCCCGCTCTAAAAAGCGGTCGATGATCGCCATTCGACACCCCGGTTCAAGCGCATTCGGCTAAAGTGAGCGGGCATGCTGCCTGGTTCCTGAAACCCGCCTTCGATTCGAACAACTCGTCGATTTCGTCCAAGAGCCGCATATAGACCTGCTTCTGGGCGTTTTGCACCCGCCGCGCGAAATCCTCATCGAGGCGGCCATCGCGCACGGCAAGCTCCCGGAGGTTTGCGATCATCCCGCAGCCGTCGACCAACTGCGGACAAACCTCGGTGCAGCGGCCGCACTGCACGCAGAGCCAAATCGAGGGCGACATCAAAAGTTCCTCGGCCAGCCCCAGATGGGCCATGCGAAAGATGAAGCGCGGGTCGAACACGCTGCGCTCGCCGGCCACCGGGCAGGCGCTGCTGCATTCGCCGCAGGTGAAGCACCGCGACAGGTCCGCGACCTTGGCTGCCTGCCGGAACGGCTCGTTGCCGTTGAAGAGGCGCTGCGAGGAGATGCTATCCTTGGCATCTGGTATCGGTGTATCGAGCCAGGAATACCACCGAGCATCGCTGATCGACTCATCGGCGTCGTGCAGGCAGTGATGCACGGCATGCCAGCGCACCCGCTGGAACCGCCTGAATAAATCGTGATAGGCGCAGGCGGCTTCATAAGACACCACCCCGCAGCGAACCGCCGCTGATCGGGCGTAGCGGATCAATGTCTCGGGCTTGACCAGGTTCGGGCAGACGCGGTTGCAGCGCCGGCAGGTGAGGCAGTACCAAATTTCAGGCGAGGCGATCAGCTCTTCGAACAGGCCGAGATTGGCGAAACGGACGATCCGCTGGGGGCGCAGCCGATTCGTGGCGATTTCAACCGGGCATTCGGCATCGCAGCTGCTGCAGTTCCAGCACATCGAGCTGTCGGCGTTCGTTGCCAGCTCGATGCGCTGGCGTATATTGGGATTTAAAAAGGAAACCATCGTCCGCCTTAATCAAGCCCCCTTCCCGAACGCGCAGTTCGGAAACACGCACTCGGCGCAGTCCTGGCACAGGCCGCCGTGGCCGAAGAAGGCGAGTTCCTTTTTGCCGATCCGCTCGCCGGCCAGGATCCGCGGAAGCACCAGGTCGAGGACCGTGGTGCGGTGGTACAACCCGCAGGCCGGCACGCCCAGGAGCGGGATATCGCCGATCCAGGCCGCCAGGAACATCGCCCCCGGCAGCGCCGAAGCCCCGTAGTGCATCTCGGCGGCGCCCGCCTGCCGGATGGCCTGGCGGGTGACGTCGTCCGGATCGACGCTCATCCCTCCGCTCAGCAGGATCAGATCGCAGCCGCTTTCGAGGTGCGCCACGATGGCCTGCCGGATGAGGTCGACGTCGTCCGGCGCGAAGCTCACCCCGGCCACCTCAGAGCCCAGCGCGGCCACCTTTTCGGAGAGGATCGGCGCGAAGCGGTCCTGGATCAAGCCGTTGAAGACCTCGCTGCCGGTCACTACGATGCCGGCCCTGGCCCGCCGCAGCGCCCGCACCGCCAGCACCCCGCCGTTCTGGCGGGCGATGGCCGCCGCCCGCTCGATGGGAGCGCGCTTCATCACCAGGGGGATGGCCCGCGTCGCCCCCACCAGCTTGCCTTTTTTGACCAACGTGTGGGTGTGGAGGGTCGCGCACATCACCTCATCGACCATATTAAAGGCCGCCAGGGCCGCCGTGTTCACCTCCAGCAGCCCGTCGAGGGCGGCGGTCAGGCCGATCTTTCCCTCCCTGGGGTTGTTCTCCCAGGCGACGCCTTCGCCGGCCAGCGCCCCGGCCAGGATGGCGGCCGCCTCGTTTTCGTGGATTTCGTCCTCGGCCAGGTCGATGACGTAGAGGTGGTTCTTGCCGAGCTTCTGCAGATGGCAGATGTCCTCGTCGCAGACGGTATGCCCCCTGCGGAAGGCCGCTCCCTTGAACTCCCCGGGCCGAATCTCGGTGATGTCGTGCGCCAGCCGCGTCCCGACCGCATCCTGCAAATCGATTTTTTTCAACATGTCTCGCGTCCCTTCCAACCCAAGGAATTTGACTTTTGGGTGGGAGCGGCATCTTGCCGCGATCTTTTCGTGGCTGGAAGCCGCTCCCACAAAGAACAACCTTTCTTTCCGGTCGAGTGGCCTCGCATGCCATCCTCCACCTGGAAGCCTGTCCACCCTATCGCAGTGCAATCACCTCGGCGCGCCGTTTGCCGGGTCTTTCAAGCCGATGCCCGTGATCGTGCGGTGCCGACAAATCCGGCACCACATCGGGCGCCCAGTTCATGTCCGCCCAAGTGGTCTCTTTGGGATTCGAGAAATAAGCATTCTCGGCGCACGGCCGGCAGACATACCCGTCGTCGCATACCACCTCGCGGCCGTCCCGGACGACCTGCCCGCAGCGGCTGCAGGCGACTTTGCGCTGGGTCGGGCCGGGCAGATCCACCGGCCGGATCGGCACCCGCACCTGCTGCACCCTGAACAGGACGCTGTCCGGCATGCGGCAGTAGGCCGTGAGCTGCTGCCGAGACTTGCCGTCCACCTCCGGCGCATAAACCCCTGCCAGATCGCGCGCCTCCTCGGTCGAGACCACCCGAAAGGCCTTGCCGGTCTCCAGGTTCAGGAAGGTGGCGGCCATGATGCCGTAGTCCATGAACTTCAAACTGCGGCGGCCCAGCTTGACCCCGGTTACGTGGGCCACGGCATCGGCCGTGCAACGGTCCATCTCCACGTAGACGATCAGCTTCTTGATCTGGTCGCGCCGGGTCGGCTCGTCCAGTCCGATCAACCGGCAGCCCAGCATGGCCATGCGCACGCCCACGATCTGGCCCGGACAAAGGTGCCCGTGAACGGCGGCGGATGTTTCCAGCAATTCATGGAACGGTCTCATGGTCGGCTTCCTCTTGACTCCTTACTGGCAGTTGATTTCTATTTTTGACAGGGGAAGACATCTTGCCGCGGTTTTATCGCGGCCGGAAGCCACTCCCAAACAAAACAAGCTCTTTTTAAGATAAGCTGGCGCAGCACGCAATGGCTCGCCAAACACTCTGTCAAGCGGATGGGTGCGCGTCCGCCAGGGCCTCGGTCCCTCCCCGGCACCGTTCGAGTTCGCTCCCGATAAATATCCGCGTGGCCATCGCCAGGCTCTGATAAAACCCTGTCTGGGCCTGTTCCTCGACGCTGCGTGAGAAATCCGGCACCCAGGCCGCGAGATGCCTCTCCAGAAAGGCCCGCTGTTTCTGCCAGAAGTTCTGGGCGCGGTCCAGGTTTCCGCCCGCCCGTGCGTCCAGCTCCTTGACGACCAGAAAGTGCATGAACTCCAGCTCGACCGCGATATGATCCGGCGTGCCGTTGAAATCCGCGGACACCTCCAGGCCGGCTTCGTTGTAACATTCGCCGGCGGCCAGCGTCGAATCTCCCATCAGCCGGCGTTCCCCTTCGAGATAGACCGAACCATACGGCGGCGCCAAAAGGGCAAAAGGACCCACAAAGAGCCGCGCATGGTCGATGGTCAGCTCGGCAAAGCCTTCACCATCTTGCAGAACAGCCGCCATGCGGTCGGCGGCCGCGGCGGCCGACAAGCTCAGCATCTTCAGGCTGCGGCTCAGCTGGTCCACATGCTCGCGTGTCGCGTCCGCCGGAGGGTAGTAGCATTCGGCGAGAAGCTTGTAGGTCGCTGCACGGGCGATTTCTGCGTCGTATGTTCGATTTGCTTTCATTGCCGTCTCCTTGACGTTCGGTGCTTGCCGGCCCCCTGCACGGGCCGGCATCGTTCACTAACCCAGCTCAACCGGTGGGGGCTTCGTTCAGCTTCAAGTAGCGTTCCCCCAGCGTGTACAGCAGCAGCATCACGGCCAGCGCGAACACCAGCACCAGCAGCTCCCAAATGCTCGGCACGTACTGAACGTATTGCGGGAACTGCTCGGCCTTGGGCCCGACCGGGTGGCTCTGTCCGGCCAGAAGGATTTCCATGTGCCTCGCCAGCGACCCCACGAAAATGAGTGCCGACGCGAGGATCCGGCCGCCGGCCGATGCCCGCACGGAGGGGATCAGCAGGAGGACGAACGGCAGGAAGAGGCCCAGGATGACCTCGGTGCCGAACACTCCGATGGATCCGAAGAGGTGCTCGAACTTATGATACACCAGGAATGCGGGAATCGTGGTTGATGATTCGATGATGATTTTCAGCAGGGTGAAGGCGGTCACGATTCCGGCCGAATACGTCAGAATCAAGGTGAATTCGTCATACAAAACAGCGCCATATTCACCGGATGAAGCCGCGCCGGTGACGCGGCCCACAACCAGGCTGTAAAGGATGAACAGCGCAGTCCCGCTCAGGACGGCCATCAGAAGGCAATAGATGGACATCACCGGACCGAAATAAGTGGCGCGCGATTCGGTCAGCCCGAACACCGAGCCGATCATCAAGGGCGCGATCAGCGCCAGCACGAACGAAGCCGTTCCCAGCAGCCTGCTGAACCCGCTGTGGTAGTCGCCGGTGTGCATCTTCCAGAACTTGAGCGCCAGAACCGCCAGCTCGACGCTGTAGATCGCGCCCATCCACCAGATCGGAGAGGACAGGTTGGGCGAGAGCATGATGTAGATCATGTGGAAAATGGAGCCGAGCTCCAGGCCGATGGAAACGAACCCGCCGCAGAGGGTCGCGATGGCCAGGAACACCAGCCGCTTGGCGAACGGCTCGTATTTCTTGATGCCGAAAACCAGCGGCAGAGCCGACAGCAGCGTCAGCCCGGAGCTGGACAGAGCCAGGAAGATGTAGACTCCCAGCGGCAGGGTCCAGATCAGCACGTCGTTGGCGTTGAAAAGAATGTGGCCCTGCATGAAGATGAAGGCGCCTGCGACGGCGCCAGCCAATAAGGCGATGCCGAGCACTCCCAACCAGATCGGATAAAGACTCTTGTTGCCGTTCATTTAGACACCTCCCTTGGTCGCCCGGTAGCGGGCCGGGTTGTAGCCGCGGATGTAGAACACATGGGGCTCGGTCCCGATCTCCTCGCGCAGCCGGAACGGGTGGAACTTGCCGAGCAGCACGCTCACCTCGCTGTTCGGATCCGACAGATCCCCGAAAACGCGCGCGTTCGCCGGGCAGGCCTCCACGCAATACGGCAGCTGCTTCTTGGCGACGCGATGGTCGCAGAAGGTGCATTTCTCAACGACCCCTTTGGGCCGGATGGTGGCGGAGGTTCCGCTTCGCTCCGGGTTGTAATAAGGCGGCGCCTGCCCTCCAACCTTCTCCACAAGCTCTCTGGGCGACGCCGTGCCGCCGGGGATGGCCGCCTGCTCGCCGCGCCAGAATTTGTGGGGCTTCTCCCAGTTGAAGTAGATGACCCCGTAGGGGCAGTTGAACTCGCAGTATTTGCAGCCGATGCACTTGCTGGGATCGTGCATGGTGATGCCGTTGTCGAGCTTGTGCATGGCCCGCGTCGGGCAGCCGCGCACACAGGGAGCGCTGCCGCAGTGGTTGCATAGGGTCGGGATGTAGTGGTAGCGCACGTTCGGAAAGGTGCCGACGGTCTCGGTGATTTTATTGGACCAGTAAATGCCTTCCGTCACGTTGTTCTCGTTGCGGCAGGCGATGCTGCAGGCGCCGCAGCCGACGCAGCGCTGCAGATCGATGACCATGGCGTATCTGGGCATGAGTTCACCTCCTAAATTTTCTCTATTTTGACGCGGGTGGCGGCATGACGCACGGTGCTGCCGCTCATCCGATCATAAACCGCCGGAATCACTTCGTTGTTGTTGCCGCCTCGGGGCTCCTTGCCGAACACCTTGGCCGCCACCCGGCCGTACACCCAATGCCCCTGTCCGTAGCACTTGGCGACCGTGCCCGGCCGCACCCCCTCCCACAGCTTGGCCTTGCACTCGAGCTTGCCGGTGGGCGAAGTGATCCGGATCGAATCCCCTGTCTTGAGCCCCAACTTCGATGCATCCAAGGGGTTGACCTTGGCGACATCGTCCCAGACCGCATCGCCGGGGTCTACATCCTTGAACT
Organism: uncultured Desulfatibacillum sp.; assembly: GCA_964427375.1. Lineage (GTDB taxonomy): Bacteria > Desulfobacterota > Desulfobacteria > Desulfobacterales > SpSt-501 > SpSt-501. The sequence goes on from CAYRUF010000004.1 coordinate 135,063, forward strand.
CCTGATACCAGGTGCAGTTGGCCGAACGTCCCTCGCGGTTGAGGCGCGACTTGTGGTCCACGAACAGGAAGGGGTATTCCTTTTCATCGCCGAGGGTCGCAGGCTCCTCGTAGTGGGGAACGAACGCGAGTTCGCCGCGTGCCAGGTATCCGCTGACCTCCAATATGTCGTCCACCGTGGTGTTGTGCTTCTTGGCGTGCTCCTCCAGGGCGGCTTTCAGGGTCTCGCTGTAGAACTCGAACTTTTTGGTCTTGGTGTTCATGGCGCTCCAGCGCTTGCGGTAGGGATAGGGCGCGGAATTCCAGACCCCGGCCTTGCGGAACTCCTCCCAGCCGTTGAACTTGTCGCCTCCCTGGTATTTGGCCGGGTCCCACAAGTTCTGGGTGGTGTATTTCACGCAGTAGAGCGCGAACTCCTTCTCGTTGGCCGGCTCCTTGCCGGTTTCGGGGTCTTTGATCGTCTTGAAGTACCGCAGCAGGTTGTCGAACCCGCGCTGCGCCAGCTTCTCGGCGATCAGCCAGGGGATTTCGGTTTCATCGATCTTGGCCTCCCACATTGGTTTGATCACCGGTTGATGAAGCGTCACGTGGCGGTAGCCGTTGGCGGCGGATTTCACCCAGCCCCATTTTTCAAAAAGGTGGTGGGTATCCGGCAGGATGATGTCGGCGAACCAGGCGAACTCCGAAGCGTTGGTGGTGATGTGCACCAGGAATGGGATCTTGGCCAGAGCCTGGTTCCAACGCTCGGGCTGAGTGCAGGAGAAGTTGAAGTTGTTCATGTAGCCGATAGCCACTTTAATGTCGTATGGATCGGCATTCAGGATCCCATCGGCGGCCCGGTTGGTGACGACGGCCGAGCCTGGTTTTCCTGAATTGATGCAGGGAAAGTCCTTGCGGCCGCGATGGTCGATCTTCGCATGCTTTTTGCCCTTGTTGGCGACTTCATCCATGAATTCGTCCGGCTTGGGAAATTTTCCGGTGTACTCCTTGTTGCTGACCAGCGTCCCGCCCAGGTTGTCGCAAGCGCCCGTTATTCCATTCAGGCAGTGGCAAATCATGCTGGCGTATGCCCCGCGCACCTGCATGACCGGACCGCCGCCGACCCAGGAGATCGACTGGGAGCCGGCCTTGCCGTAGTCGGTCGCCACCCGCACGATCTGCTCCAAAGGCAGACCGGTTGTTTTCGCCGCCCACTCCGGGGTCTTGTCTTTCAGCGCCAAGTTCCAGAATGTGACGATGCCGTTGGTGTGTTTCTCTTCGAAGGTTTCCGGATCGACCTCCTGGCCGACCACGAAAAGGTTTTTGCCTTCCTTGAAATCCCCGACGAACTCCTTGCTCCACATCCCTCTGGTGAGCAGAACATGCGCAATCCCCGCCGCCAGGGCGCCGTCCTGACCGGGCTTGATCGGCAGCCACTCGTCGGCCTTGGCGGCGGTCGCCGAAAGCCTCGGCTCCACCACGGCGATGGTGGCCTTGCCGACGATGTCGCCCCATACGCTGGAGTAGTAGGAAACCTGACGGTTGGCGGCCAGCGGGTCGGCTCCCCAGATCAGCATGTATTTGGTGTTCAAGACATCGTACTGGCGGTAGTCCCAGTAGCCTTCGGTGTAGAACGGGCCGAACTTCTCCGCCTCGGCGCAGATGGCGCTGTGGGAGATGTTGTTGGGCGATCCGATGATTTTGGTCATGGCGTCATAGATGATGTCGCGCATGTAGGTGTAGCGGCCGCGCATGAGCATGTATTTGTGGGTTTCGTTGTTCTTGCGCAGCTCCATGATTTGGTCGGCGATGGTATTGAGGGCTTCGTCCCAGGAGATGGGCACGAATTTTGGGTCCTCTGATCGGCCTTTTTTGGGGTTGGTGCGCTTCATGGGAACCTTGATCCGGTCCGGATCGTAGACCTGCTGGAGAGCCAGATGAGCTCTCGGGCAGCTCGCCGACCCGTTGACCTTGGAGCGTTTGTTTCCGTGGACTTTGACCGCCCGGCCGTTGACGACGTAGACCTCCTTGGAGCACCATGAGGTGCAGCCCTGGCAGGTGGAGGCAATCCACTGCCCCATGTCGGCCCCGGCGGCCTTGCCGGTCTGGGCCAGCGCCCGCAAGTCCGGGGTAAGGCCGGCTCCAAGCGCCAGCGCAGCGCCGGTCGCCGCCGTGGCCTTGACAAAGCTCCGGCGGCTCATTTTCAGGCCGCTTGGCTGATCTGTAAACGTGTTCTGCGGCGTGTTCATTTCCTTTTCCATTTTTCCTCCGTTTGGGTGTGATGTTGTCATCGGGCATTCAGCCTATTTCGGGGTATCGATCGTCTTCCCGGATGCATTTGAGCCAATATTTGAGTTCGTCCGGGTCGATCGGCTTGGTCAAACAGGCGTATATGTGGTCGCGGATGGAGTCCTTTAGCTCCGGGTGAAACCGCTCCTTTGAAACGCAGAGGAAGGGGACGTCTGGAAACTGCAAGGTGAGGTCTTTGATGCTGCGATTGTCCAAAGCCAGTGAGTCAAGGTCCATTATGACCGCTGTGAATGAAGTATTATCCAATTTTTTATTAAGTTCGGATGAAGATGTCACCGACTGCGTATTGAAATCGGCTTCTTTCAGCAGATGGGCGATTCCCGCGCTTTCCACAGGATCAGCGTTTATGAGCAGGATCGTTTTTTTACTGGTTTCATTTGATTTATTCGCCATGGCACAAGTCAAAGCGAACGCAAGTTTGGGTTTTCCGGCCGCATGGTGATAGAGCAAGCCGGATGCCACAACCCCGATTAGAGTTCTTGTTAATAATTCAATTCTTATGCAAATTTAATGTAACTATCTAAAAATAAATAAGATTTGTTTTTGGCATGAACGGCCGCCAGTTCGCCGGGGACGGCAACGGAAAGAAAACTGCAAGGAAAAGGATTAAACCGGATCGTCCGATTTTCGGACGATGCATTGGCCTAAAAAACCTTTATGTATTTATTTCAAAATATTAGATGTGTTCGGAAACCGTATGGTTCTGGGTGGCGATTGAACGGAAAGGATGCGGTATTCAACAAGTCAACATAAAGTTCAGCGACGCTAATGTACGGTCGGGGGGTTGAGCTGGTATTTTTTTATTTTTTCGTAAAGGGTGCTGCGGCTGATGCCGAGTCTCTGGGCGGCCTCGGTCTTGTTCCAGTTGCACTCCTCCAAGACCTCTTTCAGGAGCCGGGCCTCGTTGCCGGTAATCGTCTTGCTGGGAGCCGCAGATACCGGGGAAGCCTGCGACGTTACCAGCAGAGGGAGATCGACGCCCTCCACCCGTTTCCCTTTGGCCAGCACGACGGCGTGTTCGATGGTGTTCTCCAGCTCCCGCACGTTTCCCGTCCAACGGTGGTTGATGAGAATGCGCATGGCTTCGCTGCTGAATTCTCTCAGGTCTTTTTTTTGCCGTTCGGCGAATATCCGCAGAAAATGCTTCGCCAGTAAGGGGATGTCGTTCTGCCGGTCGCGCAGCGGAGAAAGCTGGATGGGAATGACGTTCAGCCGATAGAAGAGATCCTCGCGGAACTTCCCGGCCTTGACCTCCTCCAGCAGGCTCTTGTTGGTGGCAGCCAGAATGCGCACGTCGACGGTCAGCGTCTGCTCTCCCCCGACCCGCTCGAATTTCTGGCTCTGCAGGACGCGCAGCAGCTTGATCTGCGCGGTCGGAGAGATCTCGCCGATTTCGTCCAGGAAAACCGTGCCGCCGTCAGCCTGCTCGAAGCGGCCGGCCCGGCGCCGCGACGCCCCGGTGAAGGCCCCCTTCTCGTGGCCGAAGAGCTCGCTTTCGAGCAGCGTGCTGGGGTAGGCCGAGCAGTTGATCACCACGAACGGCTTTTCCCGGCGGGGGCTGTGCTGGTGGATGGCGCGGGCGACCAGCTCCTTGCCGGTCCCGCTCTCGCCCTGGATGAGAACCGTGGCATCCGTGGGCGCCACGTCCTCGATCAGCTTGTAGATGAACTGCATCTTGGGGTCCTTGCCGACCATTCCGCTGAAACCGGCCGCCGGCTCGATGCGCGCCCGCAGGTCCCGGATTTCCTCCTCGTGAAGCACCGCCCGGCGCAGAGCCCCGGAGGTCTGAGCCAGAATCAGCTCGACCACCTCGAGCTCTTTCGTCACGCAGGTGCAATCCTGGGGGCAGCCGATCACGATCGCCCCGAGCAGGTCCTGCTGGTGATGAAACGGCAGGACCGCCAGCTGTCGGGCGGAATGGAGCTCGAAGGGCAGGGGCGCCCCTGCGAATTTTTCCGTTTCAATGAAGCTGACCCCTTGCAAGCCGTCCATCGCAGCGCGAGCCGCGACGGCGGCTTCGGGTCCCATTCCGATTGTTCCATGGCCGGCTGTGACATAGGCCTCATCGCCGCGGCTGTTGAAGACAATCATCGACATGTTGTGGCAGGCGACGATGCCCGCGAAGGCACGGATCAAATAGGCACTCACATCCTTGAGGTCGGCCAATGCAGCAAGCTCTTGGGTGATCGACAGGGAAAGCCGCAGCCGGCGGTGGGCCAAGTCCAGCTCCTGATGCTTCTTCTCCAGCTCCAGGTTGGAGGCCTCCAGCCGACCGGTGTAATCCCTCAACCGGGAGATCATCGTATTGAAGGCCGAAGCCAGCCGGAGGACCTCGGCGCGGCTTTCCACCGGGGCCAGCGGGCTCAAGTTGTCCTCGCCGACAGCCTCCACGTCGTCGGCCAGCTTCAGCAGCGGTCGCGTGAGGCGGAACACGAGAAGATGCCCGATAGCCAGGGCCGCCGCCAGGATCAACAGGGTAATCAGGCTCATCTCGAACCAGAGCTCGGCCACTTTTTTCCGGTAGGGTTCCTCCGAAAAGCCGATCCGCAGGGTGCCGGCCCGGCCGCCGAAAATGGGCCAGGCGATGTCCAGGAAGCGTTCACCCTTATCCGAGACGATCCTCTCCAGATGACCTGAGTCGGATTGCTCCACGGAATTGGCTGCGATCAGTTCAACCGGCACTCCGGCCTGAAACGTATGGCTGAGCACCTGGCCGTCATGGATGATGAAAATATAGGATACGGCTGAGTGCGAGGCCATCTGGCCGTCCAGCAGGCGCTGCAGGCCGACGATGTCGTTGATCAGGATCGCCTCGGCCGCATCCAGGGCCAGCTTGTGGGCGGCGTTTTCCGCCTGGGCCACGGCGGCTGCGATCAGGCTGCTGCTGTAGCGGTGGGTGACGAGCTGGGAGATCAACAAACCGCTGACGAGGACGACCGCGGCAATGCCGAGCAAAAGCGTGTACCTAAGGCTTCGGGGTCGCATGGGGCTTCCTTGAAGTGTCCGGCAGGCTGGCGATCATTGCGCGCGCGGGCTCATACCATTCCTCCCGGGGCGCGACGAAGCGGTCGATCAAGAGCTTATCCAGAATGCGCCGGCCCTCGGAGTCGGTGTGCATGGCCAGCATCAGCTCCTGAATGTTCAATCGCACGTCGCTGTCGAGCTGCGCCGAAGCCACCAGAGGCGGGCTGCCGAAGGGCTGCGATTTGCGGATGATGCGGGTCTTGGACGTGTGGGTCGGGCTGAAATGCTCGAAATATTCCCACTGGTGGCCGTCCACGGCCGCCGCGTCCACCAGGCCCTTCGCCACCGCCAGGATCGAGTTGTCGTGGCTGTACGTGAAAATGGTCTTGCTGAAAAACGATTCCGGAGTTTCGCCCAGCTGCGCCAGCCAGAACTGCGGCACCATGGCGCCGGTGTTGGAGTCCGGATCCGTAAAAGCGAACACGCGGCCCTTGAGGTCTTCGAGTCGTTGATAGGAGCTGTCTTTGGGTACGATCAGATAGGATTGATAAAACGGCTGACCGCGCACCTGCGGAGTCGCCAGCGCCTCGAACCCGAATTTTTCCCGCGAGGCCGCAAAAGGCCCCGTGCAGATGAAGGCCAGGTCGATGTCGCCCTTTGGGAACAGCTGGTTGACTTCGTCGTAGGTCTTGCGCTGAACCAACTCCACCCTGAAGCCTGATTTCTCGCCGATATAGCTGAGGAGTTCCTGGTAATGAACCAATGTTTCCTTGGGGGAGATCATCGCAGCAATCGCCACGCGCAGAGTTTTGCCCAGTGCCTCCTTTGGCTCCGGCTGAGCAACTGAAACGGTCTTGGCAAAATCAACGGGCTTGTACTCGGCATCGCCGCCGCAGCCGAAAAATGCCCCCGACACCGCCGGAAACAATATTAAGGATATGAGGAAGGCTTGAAGCCGCATTGGAGGTCGCCTAAGAGTATTTTTGCTGTATGCTGCCGCAAATTCTATGCTTGATTCATTAATTTAAAACCGCTTGTTTCGATAGGAAATTAACAGACGAAGAAATCTGCGTCAACTGGCAAAAAATTTATTGACCGGCGCTTTTATTTTGTTATATTGCCATTCATAAATATATGAGGTGCGCAATGAAGTTGTTCATTAAAGTAATGAAGGCGTTGTCGGACCCGAATCGGGTCAAGATCCTGAAAATTCTCCAGCACAAGAGCGACATGTGCGTCTGCGAGCTAAAATCCCTCTTGCACATCGCCCAACCCACTGTTTCAAAGCATCTGAAGATCCTGGAAGAAGCCGGGCTGGTGGAATACCGCAAGGACGGCCTCTGGGTGAACTACTCGCTGGTGAACGGGAGCTCCAGCCCCTATGCGGCCGGCATCCTGCGCGAGCTCCGCACTTGGCTCGAGGACCAGCCGGAGCTGTCCGATATCCTCAAGAGAGCGCCCTTCGTTTCTCGTGAACAGATCTGTCGGAAGAGTTAGTTTTTTCTGCCCTAATATTCTTGCATAAGAATATAGCTATGTAACCTCGGTTATGTTATGGTCGATAGGAGGGAAAATGAATACGACCTGTGCTTGTTCAAGCGAAAATCGTCCGGTTGTCTTGCCGGGCTCCGAAGCTGCTGATGAAACAACCGAGCAGCCCAGCCAGGTTGACTGGAAAAGCATCTGGAAGCCGCTGACGGCCATCGTCGGCGCCTTCCTGGTGTTTTTCTGGCTGCCGATCGAAAGCGCGCGCTTCAAAGAAGCCGTCATCTCATCCCTGGCGCTGACCAAGTGGTACGCCCAGGAGCATGTCCTGCTGTGTCTGGTGCCGGCCTTCTTCATCGCCGGCGCCATTTCCTGTTTCGTGTCCCAGGCGGCCGTAATGAAATACCTCGGGGCCGGCGCCAAAAAGGTACTGGCCTACGGGGTTTCGTCGGTCTCGGGCAGCATCCTGGCAGTCTGCTCCTGCACGGTGCTGCCGCTTTTTGCCGGCATCTGGAAGCGCGGCGCCGGTCTGGGACCCGCCATCGCCTTCCTCTACTCCGGTCCGGCCATCAACATCCTGGCCATCGTCATGACGGCGCGGATCCTGGGCCTCGAGATCGGGATCGCCCGAGCGGTGGGGGCCGTCCTGTTCAGCATCGTCATCGGCCTGATCATGTATCTTATATACCGGAAGGAGGAGCAGCAGAAAGCCGAGGCGGCCCTGCACATGCCGGAACCCGAGGTGGAGCGGCCGCTCTGGCAGAACATCGTCTATTTCGCGACCATGGTAGCGGTGCTGATTTTTTCGACCTGGGGCAGATCGACCGACCCGGGGGATATTGTATGGAATTCGATTTTCGCGGTAAAATGGTGGGTGGCCGGCGTTTTTGCCGCCTTCCTGGGCTATCTCTTCATCGCCTGGTTCCGGGTGAAAGCGCTTAAAGTCGTCCTGGCCGGAGCGGCGGTCCTGGTGCTGGCGCTGCTCTTTCCCCATCAGCCGTTGATCGCCTTCTCCGCCGGAATTATTGCGGTGACCTGGCTATTGACCTCGACCCGCGGCCAAACCGAAACCTGGTTCCTGGCCACCTGGGACTTCGCCAAGCAGATCACCCCGCTGCTGCTGGGAGGGGTGCTCGTGGCGGGCCTCCTGCTGGGCCAGCCCGACACCGAAGGCATCATCCCCTCCGAGTGGGTCAAGCGGCTGGTCGGCGGCAACTCGCTCTGGGCGAATTTTTTCTCGGCTCTGGTGGGCGCCTTCATGTACTTCGCCACGCTGACCGAGGTTCCGATCCTGCAGGGCTTGATCGGCGCGGGCATGGGCAAAGGCCCGGCGCTCGCACTGCTGCTGGCCGGACCGGCTTTGAGCCTGCCCAACATGCTGGTCATCCGCAGCGTGATCGGCACCCAGAAAACGGTGGTTTACTGCGGTCTGGTGGTGGTGCTCTCTACGGTTTGCGGGATGATCTTCGGGGCTTACTTTTCATAAAAATTGCGACTGAAAGCCGCTCCCACCTTTTCCCCCTTTGGCAAAGGGGGCAGGGGGATTTTTCAGTCGATCTTATTCAATAAAGGAACAATTGAGTTATGCCAGAACCTGATGTCACTCAAATCTCGGTCGGCGGGCATCGCACCGGGATCATCGGCCTCAAATCGGTGCTGGAGCAGGTCGCCAGAGATTTTGCCGGGCGGCCGGATGCAGACATCAAAGCTGAACTGATGGAGCGTCTGGGCAAATCCAACTACATCGTTCCCGCCGCCCGGGCGGCTTACGAGGCCGCCTTTTTCAGGGAGTACAAGAAGTTCATCGGCGAACCCGTTCCAGAAGATTCGGGCGGGGCGCTGCAGATCAAGGTGCTGGGACCGGGATGCCCTGACTGCGAACGGCTGGAGAGGGATTTGATGGCCGTAATGACGGAGTTGAACCTGCCGGCGGACCTGGACCACGTGCGCGATGTCAAGGAAATCGCCTGCTACGGCGTGATGGGCAACCCAGCGCTCGTGATCAACGGCAAAGTGGTGGCCGCCGGCCGCGTGCCGTCCAAGAACCAGCTCAAGGAGTGGCTGAAGGCCGCATCAAAAAAAA
>CAYRUF010000005.1:0-138984 GCA_964427375.1 uncultured Desulfatibacillum sp.
GGGGTGGTACACTTTTCATTCCGATTTTTGGTACATTATTGCATTCCTATCGACAACTGGCATAGAAAGGGCATCGAGGCAGCCAAGGGCGCTGAGCTCCAATCTTTTCTGGAGCTTCTGATGAAGACAAAGGAGATCGTCCGGATCGCTGACCTCCTGAGCAAGACCAAAGACGGGGCCCTGGAAGAGTTGAGCCATGTCATCGCTGATCCTGTTGCCAAGGCGCTCACCCGAACCCGGCCCCAGCAAGCTGCGCGCTTGCGGCGCGCCCAAGGGGTGCGGATCCTCAACGGCAATAAAAGCAAAATCTACCCAGCCGCACTCTCGTATTTTTAGAATGCCAAACACGGTTTCGAACGCGCCGGGCTTTACGACGAGTGGGTGAGCACAGTGAACCAGGTGCGCGCCGACCATCACCGCAAGGCAAGCTTTATGCACGGATTCGAGAAGCTGGTTTCCGGTGCGGCCCCGCACAGGGAGCCGTCTTTCTGAGAGCGCGCCAAAGCGCGATGGGATCGGGGACACTGGAGGAAAGAATGACGAAGATTGAAAACGACGACTCGGATCAGGCTGAAACGGCCGAGCGCGCTGCCAACGGTCTGCTCGAACTGGTCGTCTTGTCGGTCAAGGAAACCGCAGCGCGCTGTCGGCTTCTCGGCAGCGAGGCTGTCATCACGCTGCGGACAGGTCGGCTCTGGGACATTGTCCCTGGCGAGATCGCCCTGGTCCGGCCGCGGAAGCAATGGAGTTACGCCGGCCATCCTTACATGTCCGGCGAGGTCGAAGCCACGCGGCTGGACGCCGCGGCGCTGGCCCTCGTACCGCTCAGGATCGAAAAACGCGGAATCTGGAGCCCAGCCGAGCTCGATTGGGATGCGGCGGCTCAACCCATTCCGAAGTGGGCGCAGTCGATTATCGCACGCGGCCCCCGGCCGGAGTTTGAGATGGAGCAGGTCCTGCCGGCCGACGCGCCGCTTGATATCGACACCGATCCGATCCTCGAGGCCAACGATCTTAAGGATGCCGGCGGCCGCCGAGAAGCGGTACGGATCCTGATGGACCTCTGCGATAAGGACTTGCGCTGCCTGGATGCCCATGCGCATCTCGGAAATCTTGTGTTCGAGCATCGGCCGCAAGATGCGCTTCCCCACTTCGCGGTCGGTGTTCGCCTCGACGAGCTCGCGCTCGGCCCTGACTTCGACGGCCTCCTACCATGGGCGTTCATCGAAAACAGGCCTTTTCTAAGATGCCTCCATGGACAGGGCCTTTGCCTTTGGCGCTTGGAGCGGTTCGGCGATGCCAGCCGGGTTTTTGAGCGCTTGCTCTGGCTGAACCCTCGTGACAACCAGGGCGCGCGCTTGCTGATTGAAGCGGTGACATCGCAAAGGGCCTGGAGGGATGGAGCTTAGCCCGCCTCCCCCGGCTTTTTTCACGGCGATCCAGGAGGTCCGACGGCAAGCGACTTTTCGGCCGAGCAATATTTGGAAGGGATAGATCCTGCCATGGGGCTTTCCAGGCTGAAAATCGGGCGGCTGGCTTCGGGCGGAATTATAACGAACTATTTCTGCACGTCCGCCTGCCGGCACTGCCTCTACAACTGCGGACCGCAGTGGGAGAAGCGCTATATCAGCGTTGAGGTGGCGGAGCAGAACTTTCGTGCGGTGAAGGCGCTCGGCTGCGCGGCGGTCCACATCGGCGGCGGAGAGCCTCTGCTGCGGCCGGAGGAGCTGGGGGCGGTGCTTGATGCCGCCCGGCGGGCTGGGATTTCGATCGACTATGTCGAGACCAACTCATCATGGTTCAAGGACGCGGAATCGGCCGAGGCGCTTCTTGCCGGGCTGCGGCCGAAAGGACTTCATACGCTGCTTGTTTCCATCAGCCCCTTCCACAACGAGCACATCCCCTTTGCGAGGACCCAGGGGGTCATGGCCGCCGCCCGCGGGGCCGGCGTGCGGATTTTTCCCTGGGTGGCCGATTTCATCCCCGATCTGAGCGCCCTCGACGGCGCACGCCCTCACGCGCTATCGGAGTTCGAAGAACGCTACGGCAACGGCTACGTGCGGCTGATTCTCGACCGCTATTGGATCCACATGGGGGGCCGCGCGCTCGAAACCTTCCGGCCCCTGCTGCGCACGAAGACGCTGGAGCATATCCTGCGGGAGAATACGACGGGCTGCAGCCGGGAACTCGGCGACACGAGCCATTTCCACCTCGACCTCTTCGGCAACTATATCCCGGGTTTGTGCTCCGGCCTGGCGGTCGCCCGGGACGATTTAGGAAATAGCCTCAGCCCGGACCAATACCCCTTGCTGAACATCCTCGGCGCGAAGGGGATCCGCGGGCTGTTCGATTTCGCCGTCCGGGAATACGCGTTCCGGCCGCAGCAGGCCGGCTACATCAACCAGTGCGATTTGTGCACCGAGATCCGCTTTTGCCTGGTTAAAGAAGGCTACGACCGGTCGAAGGAACTCGGCCCGGAGGAGTTTTACTTCCGGCGCCCGGAATAGGAGGACATCGAGATGAAATGCGATGGATGCGGCGCGGCCATCAATGCGGGGGATGAGAAGGTGCATTGCGGGCGGACGCTTTGCGAAGACTGCTACATGGACAGCCTGTCGCCCACGCGAGTCTGCGACCCGTGGGCGGTGTACTGCGCGACCAACTTCGAAAAAAACGTCGGCGGCGGGGCCACCCTGACCCCGATTCAATCCGAAATCCTGGCGATCGTCCACGAGACCCAGGGCATCGAACGCTCGGAGCTGCTGCAGAAGCTGGGCGGCCGGCTGGACCTGAAGCAGCTCGAAAGGGAATTCGCGGTGCTACGGCACCTGGAAAAGGTCCGCGGCGAGAAGGCCGGCGGCCGGATACTGATCAAACCCTGGTGACGAAGCCCACCCCTGCGAACGGATCGTCCGGTGATGGGCGAATGGCTGGATGAGAGCCGGATCGCCTATCCCTCGCGAGTGCTCCCGATCGGAAAATCCGTGCCGAACCTGCGCTGCCACTCCCTGGACGAACTATACCAGCTGCGCTGATCCTCTGTCCGCTCGCATAACCCAAATAACCTGCATCATCGCTGGGGCGTTATATTTTAACCTTCTATCTCCACCAGTGCGGCAGAGAGCGACGCCACCACATCAGCCATGACTTCGAAATTAAGGGTGTCGATCGTGTCGGTTTCCCGGTGGTAGTTTTCGTTGCGGAAGAAGGCGGTGTCGGTGACCATCAGCGCTTTGAAGCCGTGCCGCCAGAATGAGCTGTGGTCGGAGCGGTCGATGCCGCCGAATTGGCGGGGAGCGACCAGGGCGGAGGTCGGGACGAGAGCCTGCCGGCGCATCGCGCGTGCGAGGGCGAGCACGGGCCGGTGGGAGCGGAAGTCCCCGACGATCCCGATGAACTCGCCGGTCTTGGGATAAAACCGCCGCATCAGCCGCAGCGGATAGTTCTGGGGCTTGCGCTTGTCGAAGCACCCGATCATTTCCAAGGCGATCATGAAGGCCACGTCTTCGCCGCGATTTTTCAAGAGCCGGGCATACTGCATGCTGCCCATGTAGTCCGAGCCGAACGAGGGCGATTCTTCGTTTACGAACGCGGCGAATTTGAGGCCGCAGGCGCAGCGGCTGTTTCCAAGCATCCGCGCCAGCTCCAGCAGGCCGGCCACAGCCGAGGCATTGTCGTCCGCGCCGGGCGAGCCGGGGACGCTGTCGTAGTGCGCGCCGACCACGATGGATCGCGGGCGGGCCCCCTTTTTCTCGGCGATGATGTTGGAAACCGGCCGGCGGTAGGCCGTGTAGGTCTGGCGCGTCGGCGCGCAGCCGGCGGCCACGAATTCGGACTCGATGTACCGCGCGGTGCGCTCCAGCGAGTCTCCGTTCCAGAGATGCCGCTCGCCGATCTCGACCGACAGATGGGCGGCGTGGCGCCGGAGATTTTGCATCAATGTACGTTTCTCCAACGCGTTCATATGATTTTCCCGGACCAAAGATCTTCTAAAAACACCCTCCAAGGCATGATCTCGATTTTGGCTTCGGTTAGCCTATGCCTCGGATCGCACGAAACTAATATTCTCCGACGCGTTTTGTATTCATCGCCGAAGGCGGCCAGCCCCCTGAGATGATGGGACTGGGCATTTTGAGTTCCTTTGACCTCAACCGCCACCTCGCTGTCGCCGAGAATGAAGTCGACTTCCAATTGAGAAGCCGTCCGCCAGTAGGCGAGCGGATAGCCTATCCCTGAATAGCGCGAATAGGCGCAGAGCTCCATGAAGAGGAAGTGTTCGAAAGCCTTGCCGAAAAGTTCCGAGCCCTGGGCGATGCGGCCGCGCTTCGCAAGGAAGTTCACCACCCCGACGTCGAAGAAATAAAAACGGGGTGCCGCGATCACCCGCCTCTTCGGCCGCTTGCGGTAGGAAGGCAGGAAGCGGCCGATCAAAGTGTCTTCCAGAATCTGGTAATAGGACTTGACGGTTGGCAGGCTGACTCCGGCTTCCCGGGCGATGTTTGAAAATTGGACCATCTCGCCGTTGCCGAGCGCGGCCACCTCCAAAAACCGGCTGAAGGAGGGAACATTTCGCGTCAAGGCTTCGGCCGCAATTTCCTCCTTCAAATAATCACCGACATAAGATTCCAGGCGCTGCGTCGCCAGACGGCTTCCGTAGTGCGGAGGCATCAAGCCATTGTTCAATGCGCTGTCGAGCGAAAAGTCCGGAACCTCGGAATAGGTAAGGGGGAACAGCTCGTAACGCAGGGCGCGTCCGCCCAGGAGGTTGCCGTGGCCCCGCCGGAGCTTGCGGGCGCTCGATCCGCAGAGAACAAACTGGAGACCGGTATTTTCGATCAGCCAGTGGACTTCATCGAGCAGATCCGGGACCTTCTGAACTTCATCCAGGACAATCGGAACCGGCGGTCCCTTGGCCTTCTTCGCCAAGATTAGACATTCCTCCCGCAGGAGCGCCGGATGGTGCAGAAGGCGGCGGTATTCGTCCGACATCAAGAGATCGTAGCGCCGCGCATGCGGATATCGCTCGCGCAACAGCGTGCTTTTTCCGGTTTGGCGCGGTCCCCACAAAAAGCAACTCGTGCCTTCGGGCAGTTCGATATTCAAATTTCGTTTATACATGATAAAGTAAATATAAATTTTATTTTATCATGTCAACACCGTGGGCGAATTTATCATTCGCCAAGAATAATGCGGATGGAAGCTTTATTCTCATCCCCTCTTCAGGGCGTCACGACCGCCACGTCCGTAAAATACTTTCTGTAAAACCCTAAATCACGCGTCAGCAACCGCTCCGCCTGCACCGAGGCATGTCCTCCGATCAGGAAATCCGCGGCGATCCGGTCGCGGACCCCGCCGCGCTGCCGGTAGCCGTGCCAGGATCGGGCCGCGCTCAAGGCCGCCTCGCAGCTCATCGCTGAAAACCCGATTCGCATGGCCCGCAGGGCATCGGCCAGTTCGTCTTGGTTTTCCCCGTAAGCGGTGGCGACCTCGGCCCACACCACGGCGCAGGCAACCACGGCACCCTCGTGCAGGCATTTCTTCAGGGCCTCCTTGGATCGCAGCCCATGCACCGGATCCGGCTCCAAAATATCGATCAGGATATTGGTGTCGACCGCCGTAATCACTTGATTCCTCTGATTTCCTTAATTATTTCATCCGTATTCCGCCCGTGCCCGAAGCGGCCGAATACCAGATCGACCGAATCCACCGCCTCGGTTTTCTTGGCGATCAAGCGACCCTGTTCCTCCACAAAATCCAAGACGGTTCCGGGAACGATTCCAAGGCGCTCGCGCAACGCTTTTGGGATGGTTACCTGCCCTCTTTCAGCCACTTTCGCCTTCATGAATGTACCTCCAGATGCTCATTAGTACGAATGATAAAATATGAATTCATACTTGTCAATACACACTGCATCGAAGCGTAACCGCCAAAGCTTCTTCGTTTCGTTTAGAAAACCAAAAAGAGGGGCTCCCCGCTGTCGAGGAGCCCCTCTTTTTGGTTTTCTAAATTTAAAAAGCCGCCAGCCCTATTATGCGCGCACTTCCTCCTTGACCGACACGGCGATCTTGAAGAGCAGCGTCAGGACCAGGAAGCCCAGCGCATAGACCCCGATGGTGATCAGGCCTTCGAGCAGGGTCGGGATGTACTCGTTGATTTCGTGCAGCGGGTTGGGCACGAAGCCGCCCGAGATCATGCCCATGCCTTTGTCGATCCAGCAGCCGAAAAAGACGCAGATGCAGCCGACGATCAGCGTCAGCTCGTTCTTGCGGGTGACGGGGTTCACCAGCAGGATGATCCCGATCACCATCAGCGTCATGGAGGCCCACATCCAAGGCACATAGGCCCCGTGTCCGTGCAGGCCCACGAAAAGGTACTTGAGATGGTCCATGTGTTCGGGGATCTGGCTGTAGAAGGCCACGAAGACCTCGCAGAGCAGGAAGAACACGTTGATGCAGATGGCGTAGGCCACCGTGACCGCCAGCGACTGGATCTGCTTCCAGCCCGGGTCGAAGTTCGAGACCCGGCGGATGATGAGGCAGAGCAGGATCAGGAGCGCCGGCCCCGAGGCGAAGGCCGAGGACAGAAAGCGCGGGGCCAGGATGGCCGTCAGCCAGAAGCCTCTGCCGGGAAGACCGCAGTACAGGTAGGCCGTGACCGTGTGGATGCTGACGGCCCAGGGGATCGAGATGTAGATCAGGGGCTTGAGCCAGCTCTGGTAGTGAACCCCCTGCCGTTCGGCCTCGAGCACGTTCCAGCCGATGATGAGGTTCAGGAACAGGTAGCCGTTCAGCACGACCGTGTCCCAGAAGAGCACCGAGTTCGGCGTGGGGTAGAGCAGGACGTTCATGACCCGCATGGGCTGGCCGAGGTCCACCAGGATAAAGGTGATGCACATGACCACCGAGGCGATGGCTAAAAACTCGCCCAAAATCGTCACCTTGCCGTAGGCCTTGTAGTCGTGCAGATAGTAGGGCAGCACCACCATGACGCCTCCGGCGGCCACCCCGACCAGGAAGGTGAAGTTGGCGATGTAGAAGCCCCAGGAGACGTCCCGGTGCATGCCCGTGATGCCCAACCCGAAGTCCAGCTGCTTCAGGTAGACCAGGAAGCCGATCCCGACCAGCCCCAGCAGCAGGGCCAGCCATCCGTAGTATCGCTTGGTTCCTTTGATCGCTAATTCAAGCATGGGTCACCTCTATACGATATAATAGACCGCCGGCTCGGTTCCCAGGTTCACCTTGCGCCGAATGGTGTAGTTGGTTCTGATCAGCTCGCGCACCTTGGATTGCTCGTCGAAGAGGTCCCCGAAAGTGAGTTTACCCTCCGAGGCCTCGACGCAGGCCGGCAGCTTGCCCTCGGCCAGGCGCTCGTTGCAGAAGTTGCACTTCTCGACCACGCCCTTCATGCGCGTGGGAAAGAGCTTGTTGATGTCCGCGTCCTTGATGACGGCCCGCGGGTCCCGGTAGTTGAAGCTGCGCGCGCCGAAGGGGCAGGCCGCCATGCAGAACCGGCAGCCGATGCAGCGGTGAAAGTCCATCATCACGATGCCGTCGGAGGGCCGCTTGAAGGTCGCTTTGGTCGGGCAGGCGCGCACGCAGGGCGGGTTCTCGCAGTGGTTGCAGAGCACCAGGAAGGGCCGGTGCTCGACCTCCTCCGAGAGGAAACGGGTGGAGGCGGTCCCGCTGAAGGCATGCTGGTACTCGGTGGACCAGATCCATTTGATCTCCCAGCGCTTGAAATCCCACTTGGGTACGTTGTGGATCTTGTGGCAGGCCTCGATCAGCGGCAGGACATCCTCTTCCTTCTTGAACTGCCGGGTGTCGATCACCATGGCCCACTGCTTGGCCGTTAAGGCATCCCTGGCGGGACCGATCTTGGGTTCGGCCGCCGGCGGTCCGG
This sequence comes from uncultured Desulfatibacillum sp., assembly GCA_964427375.1. Lineage (GTDB taxonomy): Bacteria > Desulfobacterota > Desulfobacteria > Desulfobacterales > SpSt-501 > SpSt-501. The sequence continues at coordinate 7,900 of CAYRUF010000005.1, forward strand.
CGGCCAGGGCGTCGAGCACCGGCGGCGCCGACAGCGCCGCGGCCGAAAGCCCCAACAACTGCAGGATGCGACGTCTGCTGGTATCCATCACGAATTCTCCTTGGGTTTTTCGATGTGGCAGTCGTAACAGTAGGGCCGGACAGAAGCGAAGTTGTGGCACTTGTCGCAGAAATCCGCCTTGTTGGAATGGCAGTCCAGGCAGGTGTTGGAAAGGCTCATGACGAACTCCTTGCCCTTGGGGTTGGTGTAGACCCGGTTGCCATCCCGCACCACCGTCTCGCGCCACAAGTCCAGGATCTGCATATGCTCGGCCCGCATGTATTCCTTGGAGAGCACGCACTCCTTGGCGGCCTTGGCCTTGTCCGTGAGCTTGACTTCAGGCGGCGGCACCGCCTTGCCCCGGTTGTACCAGAAGGGGAAGAGGACGATGATCAGGAAAACGACCAGTCCCGTGATGATCCATTTCTTGTTATTCATCGGCATTGCCCTCCGCTTGAGCCTTGAGGTCTTCGATCTCCTCACCCCGCAGGTTGCTGGACCGCTCGTTCTGTCCGGGCAGGTTCAAGGCGTTGGCCACCAGTTCGTGGACCCCGGTGACCTGCACCTCGGGCACCCAGTATTCCATGAGCGGCGGCAGCACCGCACGGTCGATGGCGCAGACACACGCCAGCATGTTGACCCCGTGTTTTTCATGCACGTGCTTGACGGCGTTGGCCCGGGGCAGGCCGCCGGCCATGCGCAGCTCCATGTTCTCGCCGGCATTCAGGCCGGCGCCGCTGCCGCAGCAGAAGGTCTGCTCGCGGATGGTGTTGGGCGGCATTTCATAGAAGTGGTTGCAAACATTATTGATGACGTAGCGCGGCTCTTCGAACAAGCCCATGCCGCGCGAGGGGTTGCAGGAATCGTGGTAAGTGACCTTTAAGTAATCGTTGCGGCTCTTGTCGAGGTCTAGCTTGCCGTTGCGGATCAGGTCCGCCGTGAACTCGGTGATGTGCACCATCTTGTTGGACCGGGCCTGCTCGAAGCGCGTCCCCGTGATCGGATTGACCGGCACATCGAGGAAGTCCGCCGGGCCGTTCATCGTGTCCATGTACTGGTTGATCACCCGCCACATGTGCCCGCATTCGCCACCCAGGATCCACTTGACCTTGAGGCGCTTGGCCTCGGCGTACATCTTGGCGTTCAGCCGCTTCATGGTCTCGTGTGAGGTGAAGAACCCGAAGTTGCCGCCCTCCGAGGCGTAGGTGCTCCAGGTGATGTCCAGCCCGTACTTTTCCTCCAGGTAGTGGAACAACATCAGGTAGCCCATGGCGGTATAGGTGCCCGGGTCGGCGAAGACGTCGCCGGAGGGGGTGATGAACAGGATGTCGGCGCCCTTTTTCATGAATTTGGGCTTGACCCGCACGCCGGTCTTCTCCTCGATGTCGTCGACGAAGAAGTCGATCATGTCCTTGAAGGCGTGCGGCTGGATGCCCAGATGGTTGCCGTTCATGTAGCAGTTGGAAACCGGGGTGGCGATCCAGTCGATGTTGAGCCCCAGCAGGTTGAGCAGCTCGCGGCCCATGATGGTGATCTCGGCCGTGTCGATCCCATAGGGGCAGAAGAGCGAGCAGCGGCGGCACTCGGAGCACTGGAACATGTAGTACCACCACTCCTTGAGCACGTTCAGGTCCATGGGCCGGGCGCCGTTCAGCTTGCCGAGGATCTTGCCCATGCGGCTGAAGTCGTTGCGGTAGACCGAGCGCAGCAGCTCGGCCCGCAGGACGGGCATGTTCTTGGGGTCGCCGGTGCCGATGAAATAGTGGCACTTGTCGGCGCAGGCGCCGCAGCGCACGCAGATGTCCATGAAGACCTTGAAGGAGCGGAACCGCTCCAGGCGCTCCTTGAAGCCCTCGTGGATGATCTGCTGCCAGTTTTCCGGCAGCTTCCAGTCGTCTTCCAGCGGGTTCCAGGGCCGGGCATTGGGAAGCCCCAGGGTGGCCACGCTCTTGGGGTTGGAGGCGTAGCAGTACATGCCCTTGCGGATCTCGACCGGGGTGTCCATCCAGTCGGACCGGGGGGGCTGGTAGTTGAGCTGGTCCAGTACGTCTTGGGGTTTCGGTTTCGCTTCAGCCATGTCTTACTCCTTCTCTGCCGCTTCTTCCGCGGTGGCTTCGAGCGGCTTATCCACAGGCAGCCCGGCCTCGACCATTTTTTCCCTAAACTCCTCTTCGTATTCTTCGTAGGTATGAACGTGGACGGGGTAGTTCCACGGGTTGACGTGGCGGTAGGCGCGCGTGTTGCCGAGCATGTTGCGGGTGGGGCTCAAAAAGATCCCGCCCAGATGCATGAGCTTGCTGAAGGGGAAATAAGCCAGCAGGGTGCAGACGAAAAACAGATGGATGTAAAAAATGGCGCCGATCCCCTCCGGCACCGTCGGGTGGAAGGTGACCAGCCCCAGGGTCAGCTGCTTGGCGGCATTGATGTCGATCTTGGTGACGTAGCGCATCATGATGCCGGTGAAGGCGATGCCGAAGATCAGAATCAGCGGGAAATAATCCGATGCAAGCGAAATGTAGCGCACCGGCGGGATCACGATGCGCCGCACCGCCAGGTAGACCACCGCGGCGAGCAGCACGATGCCGGACAGGTAGACCCCGGGCAGCCCGAACTGGAACTGGGGGTAAAGGATTTCGATCCGGAAGAAGCTGTCGATGTTCTCCAGCATCTGCACGCACCAGGGCACCGGCTCGAGGAAAAACCGCGTGTGGCGCAGCAGCACGGTGAGGAAGGCGTAGTGAAAGGCCAGCGCCCCCACCCACAGGAAGATCTCCAGCTGGTAGAAGAGCTTGCCTTCCTTGAGCTTCATGCGGGTGTTGCGGAACAGCGAGCGGAAGGCGAACACCTCGAGCACCATGCGCAGGAACACCCCGAATTGGCTGGAGGGGTTGTCGAGCTTGGCGTCCTGGATCCAGTCGAAGGATTTCGCCTGGCCGCCGGTGGTGGGAATGGCGAACGGGACGGCCGATCGCGACCAGCCCAGCACCTTGCGGGTGAAGCCCACGACGAAGACGAGCACGGCCAGGTAGGGAATGGCCACACCGAATAGCCACTGCAGGCCGATGGACGCCCCGATCCAGGCGATCAGGAAAAGAACCAGCACGGCAATGAATGCGAACATGTACTTTCTGTTCATCGATCAACACCTCGCAAACAAGCTGCGTTTCAAGGACCGCGGCCGGTCCGCTGAAACGTCGCGGAATGTGGTTGACCCCAGGTCTTCAGGCATCCGGAACCTCTCCCGGATCCTTTTTTTTTATCAAACCGGCCCGTTCGAACGCCCTGAAGGTGCGGTGGCGGGTTTCGTTCGCCTTGAGTTCGTATACCTTTTCCCGGCAGGCCATGTAAACATCGAAAGCGGCCAGGCCGATCCGGTCGATGCGCGACTCGACCTCCAGAAACGACCGGATCCCGTCGGCGTCCTGAAGCTGCTTGTCAAACATTTCGCGCAGGATGTTTTTCAGCGCGAAGACGAATGCGGTCGCCCGGGCCGGAGTCAGATTCTGGACGGCGCGGATCCGCATCACCGGATCCAGGCAGGCGCGGATGGCACCGGCGTCCATGCCCCCTACGAGCTGATCGAAAAGCCCTTCCACGCTATGGCGGGTTTGGCTGCCCACGGGATTGGCAAACGGGTCTTTCTGGCTATGGATAAAAGCGGCGGTATCGGCGGCGTAGGCGTGAATGGCGGAATCAAACCATTTGGAGATGACGGTGGGTCTCTGCTTCGTGATCAGATTGACCAATCCCTCTGCCATAGGTATGACGTTATTCCGCCTCTCGGGATTGCAGGGTGATCCGGTCGGTACAAGGATTTCGACACGGCAAAACAATCAGGCCACAGACGGTTTTTAATAGACGAGTTCATATTGCCTGTCAAGGACAAAACCGCCGAAAGACAAGAGCCGATGCCGGTTTTTACGTTCCCGCCGTTTGGGTCCGGCTTGTCGCGATAGGTTTAATGTAGTATGGAGTGCTGGATCGATGAATATTCGACGGCAGCTCGTGATTGAAGCCCCTATTCCGGCATACCGGCGCGGTGCATCACCATGATCGAGAGCTTTTTTTTCTTTATCGGGGGCCTCCAGCCCAAGATCAAAACCCTGGACGAAACCCCCCGGCGCTGCCCAAGGTGCGGACTGCATCAGGCCTATCTCCAGCGGGTGGACCACTATCTGAGCATTTTTTTCATCCCGGTGCTCAGGGTTAAAACCGGCCAACCGGTCCTCGTCTGCGGACGCTGCGAGCAGCCGGTCCATGATTCCGGAGCGGGTCCGGGCCAGTCGCCGCCGTCGTCTGCGGCCCGGTCCTGCCGCGACTGCGACAGGGTTTTCCCGGTGGATTACGTCTTTTGCCCCATTTGCGGCCGGAGGCTCTGACAGCGGCCTTCGGGGGGCCCATCGGCGGCCGCATCAAGAACGGACATGAACCCACTCGTTCCATCGCAGCCGGCGCTCCGACGGGAGCGCCATGTGGTTTTCGTAACCCCTGAAATCCACTGGAACACGGGCAACGCCGGACGCACCTGCCTGGCCGCGGGCGCCCGTCTGCATCTGATCAAGCCCCTGGGGTTTTCACTGGACAGCAAAGAGGTCCGGCGCGCGGGTTTGGACTATTGGCAGGAAGTGGATCTTGCAGTTTGGGACAGCTTCGATGAAATGATCGCAGCCCTGGCGCCGAGGCCCGGCGAGGTGGCGGTCTTCACCAAGGGCGGCACCCGGAGCTTATGGAGCCTGCCGCAACTGCAGAGGCTGATTCTCGTTTTCGGATCGGAAACCCGCGGGCTGCCCCAGCCCATTCTCGCCCGCTACGTTGATTGCACCTACCACATTCCCATCACGGACCGGACGCGCTCGCTGAATCTCTCCACCGCCGCCGGTATCGCCCTCTACGAGAGCCTGCGCGGCGCGCCTGCCTTCCACGCCTGGGGGGCGTCCGAATAAAAGGCCGGATTGCGTTGCGTCGGTTGCGGAACGTCGACGAGTGGCCGCCGCGACGCCCCGCTGCGTATCCATGCGGCTCCGGGTGAACCAAGTTTTTGGCGAACCGCGGCGCCTGTGAGGCCTGCGCCCACCTGAAAGGTGTGGTCGATCATTCGGGCCGCGCCGTGGGGAATGGGTTGCCTCCAGTATCTGACGATGCGTTCGGCGATCGTGAAGATGTTGCGGGCGGCCAAGCTTTCGCGGAAGCCGGTCAAGAAGGGTTGGCGGGCCGTGAGCGCGCGGTGAACACTGGGATCCCGGAACACGAACCCGAAAAAGTCGGGTTCGAGCCCCAGCACTTCGGCCAGGCTTGCGCGGATTCCCAGCGCCATGCGGGATTCCTCCGGTTCCGCCCCCATGTTGAACACCACCCGAGGCTTGAGCCCTTCGGCGGCTTGGGAGAAAGCCTGTTCGGCCGCCTCCCCCTGTTCCATCATCCGGTTTGTTAGTCCCTTCAACGTAGCCGGAAGAGCCGCCATGGGCTGCTGCAGAAGCGACTTGAACAGCGGGCGCAACCGCCTGAAGCCGTTGAGAGAAAGCTGCCGATCGATGCATCGCAGCAGGTGGTTCTTCAAAAACACCTGCATGCCCATGACGGAGGGCAGATCGGGGGTCGTCACCAATATGCCCGTCGGAGCACAGGCAAATAGATCCAGCGTGTTGAAGGCCGCACCGGCAGCGAGATCGAGCAGGATGTATTCGGCCGGCAGCGATCGAAGATGTCGAATCAGCTTTTGTTTCTGCGCACTGCCCAGGTTGGCGAGGAAAGGCGTCCGACCGTCCCCCGGCAGGAAGCGCAGGTTGGGAACGCCGGTTTCAACCAGCAGTCCATCCAGTGACGGCGCTGCGCCGTGGATGAAATCCCCCACCCCGGGATAACGATTCGCCAATCCCAGGAAGGTGTGCAGATTGGAGCCGCCCAAGTCCAGGTCGACCGCTATGGTTGGGCGGTTCATTTCGGCCAGGGCGATGGCAAGGTTCGCCGTGAGGAAGGATTTGCCGACGCCGCCCTTTCCGGATGCGACGGGAATGATTACGGGGTCTCCTCGCACTGCGATCGGGCGCCGAGAAATTGTCGAGTTGCGGGTCATTCGATCACCTTTTGACATTGACAGGAGGGGGAGGGTGATTATTGTTCATGCAAATTTCAGACCAACAATACCAAATCCGATCGGACGCTTGAGGAGGATAGATGCGATTTGACCGATTTACGATTAAATCACAGGAGGTTATACAACAAGCCCAATCGCTGGCGGCGCAGTACGGGAACCAGCAGATCGAGCCGGAGCACCTGCTGAGCGCCATGATTGCCGACAGGGAGGGCACGGCCGTCGCCATCCTGCGCAAGCTCGGGGTCGAGCCGCAGGGCGTTGCCGCCGAGGTGCTGCGGGGGGTCGAACGGCTCCCCAAGATCAGCGGCGCCGGCACGGGCGAAGCCTACCTGTCCGGCCGGTCCAAAGCCGTGCTGGAGGCGGCGTTCGCCGGAGCCACGCAGATGAAGGATGAGTATGTCAGCGTGGAGCATATTCTGTTGGCGATCATCGAGGAAAAAGGCGGAGAGGCCGGCCGGATCCTGTCCCGGGCGGGCCTCACGCGCGAAGCCGTTTTCAAGGCGCTGCAGGATATCCGCGGCAGCCAGCGCATCACCGACCCCAACCCGGAAGAAAAATATCAGGCCCTGAAACGGTTCAGCCGGGATTTGACCGACCTGGCCCGTCAGGGCAAGCTGGACCCGGTAATCGGGCGGGACGAGGAGATCCGCCGCGTGGTCCAGGTGCTTTCCCGGCGCACGAAGAACAACCCGGTCCTGATCGGCGAGCCGGGCGTCGGCAAGACCGCGATCGTGGAGGGGCTGGCCCAGCGCATCGTGGCGGGCGACGTTTCCGAGACGCTCAAGAACCGGCGCCTGGTGGCGCTCGACATGGGCGCCCTCGTAGCCGGCGCCAAATACCGCGGCGAGTTCGAGGACCGCCTCAAGGCGGTGCTGAAAGAAGTGGAAAGCGCCGAAGGCCAGATCATTCTCTTCATCGACGAGCTGCACACGGTGGTGGGGGCCGGCGCCGCCGAGGGCGCGGTGGACGCCTCCAACATGCTCAAGCCGGCCCTGGCGCGCGGGCTGCTGCGCTGCGTCGGGGCCACCACGTTGAACGAATACCGCAAATACATCGAAAAGGATGCCGCCCTCGAGCGGCGCTTCCAGCCGGTGATGGTGCGCGAGCCGAGCGTCGAGGACACGATTTCGATCCTGCGCGGCCTGAAGGAGAAGTATGAAGTGCACCATGGAGTGCGCATCAAGGACTCGGCCATCGTGGCCGCCGCGACCCTGTCGCATCGCTACATATCGGACCGGTTCCTGCCGGACAAGGCGATCGATCTGATCGACGAATGCGCTTCGAAGCTGCGCATCGAGATCGACAGCATGCCGGCCGAGATCGACGAGATCCAGCGCCGGATCACACAGGCCGAGATCGAGCGTCAGGCTTTGAAAAAGGAAACCGACCCGGCTGCGCACGAGCGTCTGGCCAAGCTGGAAGCCGAGCTGGCGGAGATGAACGCCGAGCTCGCCCGAATGAAGGCGCACTGGCAGAAAGAGAAGGAGCTGATCCAGGACATCCGTGCGATCAAGGGCGAACAGGAGCAGCTGAACTCGGAAGCGCAGCTGGCCGAGCGTGAGGGCAACCTCGCACGGGTGGCCGAGATCCGCTACGGGCGGCTGATCGAGCTCCAGAAAAACCTGCAGGCCGCCAATCAGCGTTTGTCCGATCTGCAGAAGGGCAGCCAGATGCTCAAGGAGGAAGTCGACGACGAAGACGTGGCCGAGGTGGTGTCCCGCTGGACGGGCATCCCGGTGACCAAGATGCTGGAGGGGGAGCGCGACAAGCTCGTGCGCATGGAGGAGCGGCTGCAGCGCCGCGTCATCGGACAAGAGGAGGCGGTGACGGCGGTGTCGGACGCCGTGCGCCGGGCCCGCTCGGGGCTCCAGGACCCCAACCGGCCGATCGGCTCCTTCATCTTCATGGGGCCCACCGGCGTCGGCAAGACCGAGCTCGCCAAGGCGCTCGCCGAGTTCATCTTCGACAGCGAGCAGGCCATGGTGCGGGTGGACATGTCCGAGTTCATGGAGAAGCATTCCGTCTCCCGGCTGATCGGGGCGCCTCCGGGCTATGTGGGCTACGAGGAGGGCGGCTATTTGACCGAAGCCGTGCGGCGGCGGCCCTATTCGGTGGTGCTCTTCGACGAAATCGAGAAGGCCCATCCCGAGGTGTTCAACGTCCTGCTGCAGATCCTGGACGACGGCCGCATGACCGACGGCCACGGCCGCACCGTGGATTTCAAGAACACCATCATCATCATGACCTCCAACGTGGGCAGCCAGTGGATCCAGGAGCTCGGCGCGCGCGACCGGACGGAGATGGAGCAGCGGGTCATGGACGCCCTGCGGGCGACCTTCAAGCCGGAGTTCCTGAACCGCATCGACGAGATCATCATTTTCCACAACCTGGCCCCGGAGCAGATCGGCGCCATCGTGGAAATCCAGGTCGAGCGTCTGGCCCGGCGCCTGGCGGAGCGCAAGGTCACCCTGCGCCTGACGGAGCCGGCCAAGCGGCTCATCGCCCGAAAGGGCTACGACCCGGTCTACGGCGCCCGGCCGCTCAAACGCGCCATCCAGCAGGCGATCGAAAACCCGCTGGCCGTCGAGATTCTCAAAGGCCGGTTTCCGGAAGGATCCGAGGTGCTGGCGGACGCCGAAGGCGATCGGATCACCTTCAGCCGCCAATAGGGGGCCAGGCCTGTTTCTCGGGTCTTTCGACGGAAATCCGGGGAATGATCAAATTTCTTGTAATCACCGCCGCGGGAAATTATGATCCGACCTCGACACGAAAGGCGCGTGAACAAGATGAAGGCATCCACCAAGGAAAAACTGCGCGACTTTTACCAGCAGTTTTCAGCAAGCGACCAGGTGCTGGTGGTCATTTCGGCGGATCCCGACGCGATCGCCAGCGCCCTGGCGGTGAGCCGCCTCCTCGCGGGCCGGACGGCCGGGGTGACCCTGTCCAACGTCAACCAGGTCAACCGGCCGGACAATCTGGCCATGATCCGCCTGTTGAAGGTGTCTCTGGTGCCGTTCAGCGAGGTCCAGCCCGAACGCTTCACCAAAATGGTGGTCGTCGACTCGCAGCCGAACCACGGTGAAGCCATGGCCGACCTGCGGCCGCACGTGGTCATCGATCACCATCCCGACAGCGGCTATCGGGCGCCGTTTACCGATATCCGGTCGAACTACGGCGCCACCGCCACCATTTTGACCGAATACCTGCGAGCGGCGCGGATCACACCCGCCCAGAACCTGGCCACCGCCCTCTATCACGCCATCAAAACAGACACCGACGACTTCAAGCGCCAGACCCTGGCCGAGGATCTGAAGGCGTTTCAGTACCTGTTCCGCCGCGCCAACATCCAGCTGGCGCGGCGGATCGCCCAGGCCGATCTGCGGCTGGATTACCTCAAGTATTTCAAAACCGCTCTCCAGTCCATGCGCCTGCGCAAGGGGCGGGTGTTCGTCCACCTCGGAACGGTCGTCAACCCGGACGTGTGCGTGGTCATTGCGGACTTTTTCATGCGGATCCACACGGTGAGCTGGAGCATCGTTTCCGGGATCTGCGAGAAGAAACTGGTCATTATACTGCGCAACGACGGCGCCCGCAAAAACGCCGGTCGGGTCGCCAAACAGGGCTTCGGCGGCTTTGGATCGGCCGGCGGCCACAAGAGCATGGCGCGGGCCGAGATCAGCCTGACCGAGGCGCGCGAACCCGCCGTCGACTTCAAGGACCCGCAAAAACTGGTGAATTGGATCATCAGCCGCACGGAAAAGCGAACGCTGCGCAAGGCGGCCGGCACGAAGCCGGAACCGGCCGCCAAACCTTCCTCCGGAGAGAGCAAGCCCAATGCTTAAGGCATCCACGGATATCACGGTCACGGTGCTGGGCTCCGGGACCTGCGTGCCCAGCCTTGCGCGCGGGTCCTGCTCGGTATTGGTTGAAACGGGCGGCCGTAAATGGCTGATCGACTCCGGCGCCGGCACCCTGAGACGCCTGCTGGAGGCCGGCACGACCATCGCCGAGCTCTCCTATTTGTTTTACAGCCATCTGCACCCGGACCACACCGCGGATTTGGTCCCGCTGCTCTTCGCCACGAAATACCCGGACGGCGTCACCCGCCGGGAGGCGCTCACCATCGTGGCCGGCCAGGGGTTTGCGGACTTTTTCCAACGCTTGAAGAACGTCTATGGCCACTGGATCGAGCTCGACGGCGACATGCTGCGAATCATCGAAATGAGCACCGGCGGCCGTGATCACGTGCGGCTGGCGGGGGTCGACGTCCAGACCGCACCGGTGGAACATAGCCCGCAGAGCATCGCCTTTCGCATCACGAGTCCGGGCGGGCGGCACGTGGTCTACTCCGGCGACACGGACATGAGCGGCGCGCTGGTCGAGCTTGCGCGCGGGGCTGATCTTCTGATATGTGAATCTGCTTTTCCCGAAGGCCAGAAGGTGCGCGGACACCTGACGCCGGCCATGGCGGGAGACATCGCCGCCCGGGCCGGCGTGCGCCGGCTGATGCTGACGCACTTCTACCCGGCCTGCGACCAGGCCGACATCGAAGGTCAATGCCGCCGGACCTACAGCGGGCCCTTGATCCTGGCGAAAGATTTGATGCGCATCACCCTGGACTAGATCATGCGCTATTTCCCCATTCAGCTGGACATCCGCGGGCGCGCCTGCCTGGTGGTGGGCGGCGGCGGCGTCGGCACCCGCAAGGCCAAGTCGCTGATTGCCTGCGGCGGACAGGTCACGGTGGTCAGTCCGACGGTCACGGGCGAACTGCAGGACTTGGCGGCCGCCGGCGCGCTCCGGGTGCGGCAGCGGGAGTACGCCGGCGACGATCTGCAGGGCATGTTTCTGGTCATGGGAGCGACCGATGATGAGCAGCTCAACCGCCGCATCCGCACCGATGCGGCGCGCCTGAAGATTCTTTGCAACATTGCCGACCGGCCCGAGCAATGCGATTTCATCCTGCCGGCGGTGGTTCAGCGCGGGGACCTGATCGTCACGGTCTCCACCTCGGGCCGCAGCCCGGCCCTGGCCAAGAAGCTGCGCCAGGATTTGCAGGCGCAGTTCGGCGATGAATATCCGGCGTTTCTCGACCTGATGGGGGCGATCCGCAAGCGGTTGCTCGCCGAGGCGCATGCGCCCGAGGAGCACAAACCGATCTTCGAGCGCTTGGTCCACAGCGACATCTTGACCTGGATCCGCGAGGGCCGCCGCAGCGACATCGACCGCCTGCTGGCCGAGATCCTCGGCGACGGCTGGCGGGCGGACGACCTCCTCGCGACAAGCCGCTAACCCCTACGATGGTTGACTCCATGGAAGCCGCGATCGTTATCAGCATCCTCTTGTACCTGCTCAGCGCGGCCGGTTACCTGGCCTATTTTCTGCTCCAAAAGAGCTATCTGCAGCAGGCCGGCATCATCGCGCTGCTGGGTGGTTTCGTCTTCCACACGGCCACGCTCGTCCTGGACGGCCTTCAGCAGGGCCATCTGCCGGCGTCCAACATGCGCGAGACCCTGTCGCTGGCCGGCTGGGCCACGGCCGGGGTTTTCCTCCTGCTCAACACCCGCTACCACTTGAAGATCCTGGGGGTGTACGCCGCACCGTTCGTCGCACTGATCATGGTGGTCGTGTCCCAGCTCCCCGACGAACCCGCGCAGACCACCCGCCTGTTCAAGAGCTTCTGGCTGGTGGTCCACGTGACCCTGATTTTCATCGGAGAAGCGGCGTTCGCCCTGGCCTGCGGAGTCGGCATCCTTTATCTGCTCCAGGAGAACTCGATCAAAACCAAGAAGCGCCGCTTCTTTTTCAAGCGCCTGCCGTCGCTGGATCTGCTGGACTCCACCGGCTACGCCTGCATCGTGGTGGGTTTCACCATGCTGACCGTCGGGCTCATCACCGGGCTGATCTATGCCAAATCCGTCTGGGGGCGGTTCTGGAGCTGGGATCCCAAGGAGGTCTGGTCGGGCATCGCCTGGCTGTTCTACGCCGCGCTGCTGCACGAACGCCTGACCGTCGGCTGGCGCGGCCGGCGGTCGGCCATCATGGCGATTATCGGCTTCGGGGTGCTGCTGTTCACCTTCCTGGGAGTCAACCTTTTCATGGAAGGCCATCACAAGGAGTTTACGAAATAAACAGGTTCGCCCGTTGACCGGTTGGCCCGTTTGCCCGTTAAGAAGCCACTGGGGGTTCCAACGGGCCAACGGGTGCACGGGCCAACGGGCCCACGTATCATCATCATGCGCGACATCATTCTCATCGGCATCAACCACAAGACCGCACCCATCGAGCTGCGGGAGTGCATCGCCTTTTCCAAGGAAGAATCCTCGAAAGCGATCGATGCGCTGCGCCGGATCGACGGCATCCACGAAACGTTGCTCTACTCCACCTGCAACCGGGTGGAGCTGCTGATGGTCACCGACGACCGCAACCAGGCCGTGGATGCGGCGAAACGATTTCTATCGGATTTCAACAAGATCGCCCTTGCTGAATTTGAAGACAGCCTCTACGTCCATGCCAACGACGACGCCGTGCGCCATCTGTTCCGGGTCGCGGCCAGCCTCGACTCGATGGTCGTCGGCGAGCCTCAGATTTTAGGCCAGATCAAGGAGGCCTATCGCGACGCGGCTCAGGCCAAGAGCGCCGGCGTCATCCTCAACCGCCTGATGCATCGGGCCTTCTTCGTGGCCAAGCGGGTGCGCACCGAAACCGGGATCGGCGACCGCGCCGTGTCGATCAGCTACGCCGCGGTCGAGCTGGCGCGCAAGATTTTCGGGAGCCTGGAGGGCAAGCGGGCGCTGCTGGTCGGCGCCGGCGAAATGGCCGAGCTGGCCGTCGAGCACCTCATCCGCAACCAGGTCGCCGAAACGCTGGTCGCCAATCGCACGTTTGAAAACGGCCTGGAGCTGGCCCGACGGTTCAACGGCCAGGCGATCCGCTTCGAGGAAATCGCGGATCACCTCCGGGTTGTGGACATCATCATCAGCTCCACCGGCGCACCCGGCCTCGTCATCACGCGCGAGACCGTCAAGCCGGTCATCCGCGCCCGGCGCAACCGTCCGATCTTTTTTATCGACATCGCCGTCCCGCGCGACATCGATCCGGAGATCAACCGCCTCGAAAACGCATATGTTTACGACATCGACGATCTGAAGGGGATCATCGAGGAAAATATCGAGGACCGCCAGAAGGAAGCCGTCAAGGGGGAGCGGATCATCGACGAGGCCGTCATCCGCTTCCGCGAATGGCACGAGGCGCTCGACGTGGTTCCGACCATCGTCGCCCTGCGCGCCAAGCTCGAGGCCATGGCGGATACCGAAATCAAGCGCACGGTTCAGGCCCAAGGAATGTCCGCGGAAGCGGCGCAGGCGCTGCAGCGCATGATGGGCAGCTTCATCAACAAAGTGTTGCACGACCCGACGATGCACTTGAAACGGGACGGCATGCTCGGCGACAAGTCGCTTTCGATCGACACGGTTCGCAAGTTGTTTAATTTGGACGAATAAGCCCAGGGAGGACGCCATGAAACAAACCGCCTGTCTGTTTCCCGGACAGGGATCGCAATCGGTGGGAATGGGCGAGGATCTCTACCGTGAATTCGACTTCGTTCGTGAGATCTTCGACATGGTCGAGGAGATCACCAAAATCCACGTATCCCGGCTGTGCTTCAAGGGGCCGATGGACGAATTGACCCAGACGGTCAACCTGCAGCCGGCATTGACCGCCGTCAACCTCGCCTGCCTGCAGGCCCTGCAGCGCGCCGGCTTCGATTTCGCCATGTGCGCCGGCCACAGCCTCGGCGAATACAGCGCGCTGCATGCGGCCGGGGTCCTGCGCCGCGATGATGCGGCGCGGCTGGTCTTTCGGCGCGGCGAACTCATGCACCGGGAGGCGAGCCGCCACCAAGGGGCGATGCAGGCCATCGTCGGCCTGCCGCTGGCGGAGGTGGAGGCGCTGGTCGCGGAGGGGGCCCGCAAGGGAGTGGTGGCGATTGCCAACCACAACATGGCCACCCAGATCGTGATCACCGGCGCTCCCGAACCGGTGGCTTACGTGGGCGCCCAGGCGGCGGCCAAAGGAGCCAAGGCCGTGCCCCTGAAGGTCAGCGGCGCCTGGCACAGCGAGCTGATCCGGGGCGCCGAAGACGAGTTCAGGGAGATTTTGTCCAAAACGGAGTTCCAGGCTCCGCAGAAAAAGATCATTCTGAATGTCACGGCCGCCGATTCCCAGAGCCCCGACGAAATCCGGGAGATCATGGCGCGGCAGCTGTGCAGCCCCGTGCGCTGGTACGACAGCATGCTCCGCATGAGGGACGCCGGAACGGAGGTGTACGTCGAGGTCGGCCCCGGCAAGGTGCTGTCCGGGCTGCTGCGGAAAATCCTGCCCAAGGATTCGCCGGCCCGGATTTTCAACGTAGGCACCCTCGTCCAGCTGGAGGAGTACCTGAAGGCGGCGGCATGACGTCAGCCGTCACCGGCCCATCAAGCTGGGCAGGTAAAGGGCGATCTGGGGGAAGATCGTCAAGATGACCGCGGACACGATGATCGACACCAGGAACGGCGTGGCGCCCCTGAAAATTTCCGTCATGGGGACATCCTTGGCGATGCCCGCCAGGGTATAGACGTTCAGGCCCACCGGCGGGGTGATCAACCCCGCCTCCATCATGAGGACCGCCACCACCCCGAACCAGATGGGGTGGAAGTGCAGCGCGACCACCACCGGGAAGACCACCGGCAGGGTCAGCACCATCATGGACACCGCATCCAGGAAGCAGCCGAGAGCGAAGTAAATCCCGACGATGATGGCCAGGACCACGTAGCGCGACACCTCGAGTCCCGCAATCCAGGCCGAAACCGTGGTCGGAATGGTCGACAGGGCCAGAAAGTAGCTGAACACCGTGGCGCCGGCCACCAAAAACAGAACCATGACCGTGATCCGGGTGGCCTCAAGCAGGCAGGAGACGATCGCTCGGGCGGTCAGGCGGCCCTTGGCCATTACGATGATGAAGAGCGCAAAAGCGCCCACGGCGCCGGCCTCGGTCGGGTTGATGAATCCGAGGTAGATCCCGCCCATCACGATGAAGAAGACTAAAGCGGTTTCCCAGACGCCTTTGAGCGCCAGGATTTTCTCCCGAAAAGTGACTTTGTCGAGAGAGACCGGCGCCAAGGCCGGGTTGATTTTAACCCAACCGATCACCACCGACGCGTAGGCCGTGGCGAGCAACAACCCGGGCAAGATACCTGAAATCAGGAGCTTGCCGATGGACTGCTCGGTCAGCATGCCGTAGACGACGAATCCCAGGCTGGGCGGGATCAGAAAGCTCAGGGTGCCGCCCGCTGCGACCACTCCGGTGGCCAGCCGCGGCGCGTAGCCGAATCGGCGCATCTCGGGCAGCGCGATGTTCCCCATGGCGGCGGCGGCAGCCACCGACGATCCGCTGACGGCGGCAAACCCGGCGCAGGCGGCGATGGTCGCGACCCCCAGACCTCCCGGCAGCCGGCGGAACCATTTGTCGAAGGTCGCATACAGCTCGCGCGTGATGCCGGCCGCGCCGGCAAAGCTTCCCATGATGATAAACAGCGGAATGATCGTGTAGGGGTAATGGGAGGTCACGCCATAGATCGTCTGCGCAACGACGGGCAGGGCCGCGGTCAGCGCGGAAAGTTTCCAGATCCCCAGGAATCCCACCAGCATCATCATGAAGGCGATGGGCATGCCCATCAGCAGGAGGACCATCAGCAGCACGGTCCCGAAAACGCCGACGGTGATCGGTTCCATTACTGCCTCCCGGCGATTTTCAGCGCAGATGAGATGAAGTCCAGCAGAAGCTCCAGCCACAAGAGCAGCCCCCCGACCGCCACCAGCAGTTTGAACGGCCACTGGGGCACGCGCAGCTGGTCCGACACCGCTTTCTCGTGAATCCCTTCAAGATACCCTTGCCAGACCAGGATGGCGATGATCCCAAGACCGGCGAGAGTGGTCACGGCCTGCAGCACCGCCTGGGTCCTGGGCGAGTATCGGCTCGTCAGAAAATCGACGCCGACATGGCCCTTGACCTGCTGGGTATAGGCCGCGCCCAGCAGGACAATGACGGCCAGCATGTATTCCGAAAGTTCGAACGTCCCGGGAATGGGCTTGTTGAAAAAAGACCGGCCCATCACGTCGCCCACGGTGAGCAGCATGAGGGGAATGGCCAGGAACATTCCGATAAAACAGGCCCCGTAGCTCGCCTTCTGAACCGTTTTGCGAAACCGCTCCAGCCCTTGCATGCGCTCCTTCTGAGGGGGGTAGCTGTCCAAGCCGCAGGTTTCACGAGATCCAAAGCGGGCGGGAAATGCAGTTCTACCCACGCTCTCGCACGGTCGAATCAGGCCAGCGGCGAAAAGCGCCCGGCCGCATTTTTATCTGAATCCTGAACCCCGAACCCTGCTGTCCTGGAAACCTTGATGGTTGTCACACTTTCTTGAACTCCGGCGGGCAGGCCACGACCTGGACGTTGCGCTTTTCACATTCCTCGTTCATGATGGCGACGGCCTTCCTGGCCGGAAGACCCTTGGCTTCCAGGTCCGCCACCCATTTCCGGGTGACCTCCTGGAACTGTCCGAACCAGCGCTGGGCTTCATCCTTTGGCAGCTCGACCATCTTCACCCCCCCCTTGGTGATCTCCTCGATCAGCTTGGGGTACTCGCTGCGGGTCAGCCCGCCGGATGTCCGGAACGGGTTGGCGCCCAGTTCGTTGACGATCTTCTTCTGGTCTTCGGGCAGCTTGTTCCAAGTATTCATGTTCATGACCATGCCTTCGGAAACGCAGCCGAAGGTGGTCACGACGCCATACTTGGCGACTTCGTGCAGCTTGAAGGCTAAAACGACGGGCGGGCAGGTGACGATGCCGTCGATCGTGCCGGTTTCGATGGCCATATAGACATCGCCCGGCGGCATGAAGACCGGCTCCGCGCCCAGCGCCTTCACGTAGTTGGTCTGATGCCCCCCCGGGGTTCGGAGCTTCAGGCCTTTGAGATCCTCCATCTTGGCAACGGGCTTCTTGGTCCAGATGTAAGACTGGATGCAGCCGTTCAACTCGAGGACTTTGACGTCCTTGAATTCATCCTTGAGAATGCGGTCATAGACGGCATTGCCGATGTCGACGGCGAGGTCTTTGCCGTCCACCCAGGCCGCGAGCGAAAGCACGTCGGTCAAAGGAAAGCGGCCCGGCGTGAAGGTGGCCGTGAAATAGCCCATGTCGGAGAGCCCCTTGGAAACGATGTCGTAGTGTTCCGGAGCCTTGCCGAGTGCTCCGCCGGCGTACAGGTTGTAGTCGAGCTGGCCGCCGCTTCGTTTCTTCATCTCATCGAGCATGGGCGTCCAGACCGTCTTGGTTTCCCGGCTGAGCGGCGGATGCCAGGTGCTGAATTTGAGCTTGGTGGCTTCGGCCTGAGCCAGACGGCGGTCGTACAGCCCCAGCCCCAACGCGGTACCGCCGACAACGACTCCCTTGAGAAAGTTCCTGCGGGTCCACTCAGCGCATTTTTCACACATGGGTCGCCTCCTTGTCTATTGTTTATTGTAGACAGTTCTAATACGCGCCGAAACCGGCTGTCAATAGCCATGGGCCGTCCGCAACCAGGCCGCGAGGCCTATCGAAGGAAGCAGGCTCCGGCGCCCGCGGGGGTCGATGCGGGGGCCGGCGCCTCGCTGGGGTCTTCCCCGATCAAATCCTCGCGGATCTCATATCCATATCGCTGCACCAGTCCGAGCCGCTGCATGAGTTCCAGACCCGCGCGCAGGGCACCGCCGGTCATGTTCCGATAGGGTCTGCGCAGCCGACCGGCCGGAAGACCCAATACCCGCGCCAACGACTTGACCGGCACGGGGTTCACCTTCGAGTAGGTGAACTGGATCAACGGTAGGAGCCGCAGATACGCTTCACGGAAGTTGACCGCGTCCTCGATGCGGTTCCAGGGCTTGGAGATGACCGCCATCTCGGCCGGGGCGATGTTGCCGGTCATGTTGGCCGTGCCGTGGCCGCCCAGGGACATGACGGCCGGGACGAGCCCCAGATTCGGCGAATCGCAGCACATGAGGGACATCTCCTTGCCGGCGGCCAGAATTTGGGCGATCTGCCCGGGCCGGGCCATGGCTTCCTTGTCGATTACGACATTGGGGTGATCGGCCAGGCGCAGGATGGCTTCGGACGGGAGATCGGTGCCGACACGGATGGGGTTGTTGTAGATGCCGATGGGGATGGGGCTGGCGTCGGCCACCTCTAAAAAATACTGCAGGGCGGCATCCACCGGGGCGTAGACATAGGGCGGCACGGTGACGACCGCGCCGTCGGCGCCGGCTCCGGCGGCGTATTGAACCATGGCGATGGTCTCCGGAGTGTTGTTCGCAGTGCAGCCGTAGAACAGGGGCAGGCCGGGCCTCTTGAATTTCACGGTTTCCGTGATGATCCGGTGGCGTTCTTCTCTGGACAGCAGCGAGACCTCTCCGGTCGAACCCATGATCAGCAGGGCGCTCGTGCCGTGAGCGGCCTGAAACTCGATGAGCCGGCCGAACCCCTCGATGTCGGGTGACCCGTCCTCTTGGAAAGGGGTGATCAGCGCGACAAAAGACCCGGTCAAAATATTCTTCCCCAATTGAACTCCCTCCCTCGATGCACAGGTGCGCGGCAATCGGCGGCCCCAGTCGTTAGCGTTTCGTGCAGTATATAAGCAACCCGGGATGGATTTCAATCCACGAGGAGGAGGGTCTGATTGGTGAGCCTTTGCAGCACGGCCGCTGAAACGCTTCCCAGCAGGAACTGCTTGATCCGGGATAAGCCGCGCTTGCCCATCACCAGGGTGCCGAAGTCGCCATGGCGGAGTTCGTGCAGGATCGTGGCGGCCACCCCCCCACCGGCGGAAACCACGCGCAGCGGCAACGGCTTCCGCCATCCGAGCACCTTGTGGATCTCGCGCCAGCGTTTATGCGCCCGGGCTTCCTCTGCTTGGAGGACGTGCAGGAAGTCCAACTTAAACTCCGGGCGGGTCATGAGCGATTGCTCGAGATGACGCAGAACGAGCAGGCTGGCCGGGCCGAGGTCCAAGGGGACCAGGGCGCGGTCCCATTGCGGGTGGGTGCCGATCAGACTGACCGCTTTCGCCCGCTGCCGGTAAAGGAACCGTTCGCGCCAGGGCTCTAAAGGATTGCGCCCCAGAATGACCGTCCCAAATCCGCCTTGCGCCATTTCTGCAGCGATATGCTCCTCCGGGTCTCGCTCGAGGGTGACCACTTTGAAAGACAGGCGCACATCGGTCCTCCCGTGTCGCTGATACCAGGCACGGCTCCAGGATGTAAACTCGGCCGCACGCCGTTCATCGTCGCGGTTCGAATCGGCGCTTATCAGAAAAAGCACCAATATATCCGGGTCGGGCCGGGCCGGGATCCCGCCGGCGGCGATCGGACTGAGGATAACGTCCCGGTCGCGGGCGCCGGCCACAATCCAGAGCATCTTTTCAGTATTGCGCCTGAGCAGTCGTTGTTCCAGCGCGGCCTTCTCGCGGACCCAGCCGGGCCAGCGGCTGCAGGCAAACCCCTGTTCCAGCACCACCCCGCGCAGGCAGAGGTTGCAATTGCGGCAGGCGGCAATAGGCCGGCCGGAACGGGCTTTGGACACCCAACGGAGATCGGCCCGGAGACCTCGTCCCAACCCGATCAGGTCGCCGGCGCCCTCGCTGAGCAGCTGCTCGGCCAGGGCCGGCGTCAGCACGCGTCCGGAGACGATCACCGGCACCGACACGCGTTGCTTCAACGCCCGGCTATCCGCTCGGAGATAGCCGGGCTGGGCCGTGATCGCCCGCACGTCGGGCAGGAACATGGAATGATAGGTGCCCACGCTCGGCGAAAAATAGCCGGCTCCCTCGGCGGCCAACGCTTCGGCGAACGCAAGGGCCTCGTCCAGGTCGATGCCGCCGGGAACCCATTCGCGCAACAAGAGGCGGAAGCCCACTGGAAACCCCGGCGGCAGCCGGCGTTTCACTTCCCGCACCACCTGCAGGGGGAACCGGATGCGTTCATCGAAGCCCGCTGGCGATCCAGCGGCGTCCTTGTGGCTGAAACCCGAGAGGAATTGGGTCAGCAGATAGCCGGTGGCGCCGTGCAATTCGATCGCATCGAATCCGGCGGCGCAGGCCCGGGCGGCGGCATCGCCGAATGCGTCGGCCACCGCCGCCCGTTCAGCGGCGCTCATGGAGCGGGTCCAGGTGCTCACCCGCTGCATAAAATCGCGAGTCAGTCCGAAGCGATGCTCCAACGGGAAGAACTCCATGAACTCCTTCAGGCTGGCGAGATGAAACGGGATGTGGGCGGCATCCAGCGCGGAAGGCGCCAGCGGGGCGGGCGTTTTCGCGAAGCGGCCGCCGTGATTGAGCTGCAGGGCGGCCAGGGCTCCCTGGCGCTGGATCGCAGATGCCAGCCGCGCCAACCCCGGAAGGAACTCGTCGGCATCCGCCCTGAGGTTGTTGACGGCCACCCGGCCGTCGGGTGCCACCGCCGCATTGGCGACGACGACCATGGCCACCCCGCTGCGCGCCAGCGCAGTGTAATGGTCGATCAACAAAGCGCCCGGCCGGCCGTCAGGCCGCGCATAGCCGCTGAAAACCGGCAGGGCCACCAAGCGGTTTTTCAGGGTGTGGGAACCGAGCTGAAAAGGAGTGAACAACACAGCGGCCCCGGGCGCAGGAGGTTCAGCGCGATCGCAAGACGGACCGGCGCAGCATGGAGGGGGCGGCTCTCAACAGCGGTTTAAGTTGGATTGGAGAAAACCTCAGCACTCGCAGACGCGGGCGCCGTCTCCTTTTCGGGTGCATGCGAGGTCCGGTAGTGTCGCTTGACCGAGCGCAGCAGCAGAAAGGCGATGAGAAGGATCACCGCCAGGCCCACCACCACCAGCATGACCCTCTCCAGGTAGACCGCCCCCACGGCCAGGGCCGCGAGCAGCAGTGCAACGACCACCAGCCGCCAGTCGAAGACAATCCCGGCCAGATAAATCGAAAGAGCGAGGATAATGGTCACGGTGGGGCCGGCCGCCTCCACGTTCAGAAAATTCTGTTTGATCAGCCAGAACACCAAATAAACCGCCGCGCCGGTTCCGATCCACTGCAGCATTTGGAGCTGAAGCACCTTCCAGCGCAGCATGTGATGGCGCTGGTTTTCCGACAGAAGACACAGCAAGATGGACAGCACGCCGAAGCATGGCACCATCCAGAGCCAGTAGTCCAACGTATGCTGTTTCCAGAAGGGCGTGGTCGCCAGCCCGAAGCCGCAAAGGCCCAGCAGCAGCGCCAGCAGGATGCCGCGGCCGACCAGCCGCCAGTTCATATTACGGGGTGGGGATGCCGGGACCGTCAGAGGCTCCGTCATGGTCAGCTCCGCTTGAATGGGTTGCAGGAAAGAGAAGCCGGATACAGCCTGACAGCATCGAATGTGTATTGCATTCCGCTGTCGGTGTCAACCGCATCCACGCGGCCGCTGCTGGCCTGACATCGGGGTTGGTCACTCGTAGCCCAGTTCGGCCAGTCGCTCCTCGCTCATGCCGAGGAAGTGAGCCACTTCATGGACCACGGTGATTTCGATCTCGTCCTCGAGCTCTTCTCGGGTGGTGCACATTTCTTCGAGCGGTTCCTTGAAAATGAAGATCGTATCGGGGTAAAGCGGCGGCTCCCCGACGGAGCGCTCGCTCAACGGCACCCCCCAGTACACCCCCAGCAGCGGTTCATCCGGCGGATACCCCATCTCCTCGAGCATCGCCGGGTCAGGCCGCTTTTGGACGGTGATCAGGATGTTGTCCAGGTGCTGGCGGATCTCCTCTGGAATTCTGGCGATGGCCGCTTTCACGATGCGGTCGAATTCCCGGTTACCGAGCTTCATTCGATCCTCTTGTTTTTTTAAGGCCGCCGGGATGACCCCCGGGGGCATGAAAACCGGTTAAAATCGTGTTAGGATGTTTCTCGAATCGGCTGCTTGTGGAAGATCCGTCCTATGGCAATGGAATTCGAATCCAACATACCACGATACCTGTTCGATCGGAAGGACTACGAGCTGATCCAGATCGTCGCGGAGTTCCTCGGCTTTGTGGGCATCGGGCAAAAATCCAAACTGCATCTTACCAAGTTAATCCACGACCAGCTGTTTACAAGGTGGAGGAGGTCCTGGAACTGCTCTACGACTGCCAGGGCATGATTACGCGGCTGGAGATATTCAACCTGAGAAGGATTATTCCGCGGGCAAGGCGGGGTATGCTTCCGAGATCAGCCGGGTGATCATCGACGGCATCCTCGGCCCCAATTTTCCGCGGCCGCTGTCGTTCTACCTTTCCCGCCAAGCCGAATACCTCGAAGCCATCAAGCATCTGGTATTCGCCGAGAATTTCTCCGCGCCCATGGCCGAGCCGGCGGTCGCTGATTACTCGGTCGAATCCGCCGCCCCCGTCCGGGAGTGCATCGGTCCGACCCCCCGACCTCCGAACTGAAGATCCTCAGCCGCACAAGGCCTTCAAGCGGTAAAAACGGAAGAAGAAGTTGTCGATGGGCAGGATGTCGATATCGCAGAAACCGGCCTCCGCAGCATATTGCCTCAGCGTGTCCGGGCGCATCACCGTCCCGGTTTCGGCCGACGGTCCGTCGGCCTTGCCCACCGGCAGGCAGTGCAGCACGCTCCAGCCATACATCATCCATTCCACCTCGTTGCCCCTGGCGGTGAAGCGGTCGCCCACGCGTTCATCCATGACGATCACCGATCCGCCGTCCCGAGCCAGGCCCAACATGGTTCGAAGCGCTCCGACCGGATCAGCCATGTCATGCACGCATTCGAAGGCCGTCACCAGGTCGTAACATCCCCGGAACGCCGAGTCGGCCGCATCCCGGTGGTGGATCCGGACGCGTTCCTCCAGACCGGCATCGGCGACATTCGCCCTTGCCAGCTCCACCGACGCTTCGTCGAGATCATAACCGTCCACCTGCACATTGGGATACGCCCGGGCTACGCCGATGCCGGACCAGCCGCCCCCGCAGCCGATGTCGGCGATCCGCGCCGGGGGGTCCGCCATGAGCCGCTGGTGGACATCCGGAATCGACGGAAGCCATTCTGTTCCCAGCTGGCGCAGGAACATCGTCCGGTTCCTGGACGCCTGACCCTCACGGAATTCCGCGCCGTAGTAAAGATAGGGCACCCCTTTCCCGCTGCGGTAGGCCTTCAGCACCTGGTGCAGGGGCCGGACTGCGCCCGCCACCATTTGCACCAGGGGCGCCAGGTAATTGAGACTGTCACGATCCACCAGAACTTCCCGGTGGCCGGCCGGCAGGCGGTAGCGGCGGGAGCGCGCCGCGGCCGCTTCGTCCTCCACCTTCAGGATGCCCGCCACCGTCTGCTGCTCCAGCCATTCGCGGACGTATCGCTCGTAGGCGCCCGTGTGAGCGGCCAGTTCGTCCGAAGTAACCGGCCCGCGCTCGCTCAACGCCCGGTAGAACCCCAGGCGGTCGCCCAGGTAAATGGTGAAAATGTCGAAAGCGCCAGCGGTTGATTTGAGCAGGCGCTCAACGAATCGATTTCTTTCATTTCCAATTGCGTCGCCGGAATCGGTATTCATCGGGGCCTCCTTTCGATAACGAAATCGTCGGCTCCATTCCATTTTTCCCATTTGGCAAAAAGGGGGAGCCGGGAGTTTTTTTAAACCGATAAGGCGTTTGGATGATTCAAAAATGCTAATGGTTCGGTTGCAGCTGTCAAGCGGCCCTGAGCTTTAACCGGGTTTTAGGCGGAGAACGATATTGACAAAGCGCTCCATCATTTTTTAGACTTCAGCTGATTCGATACCGATATGGCCGACCCCGCTCGCCTCTTGCTGTTCCCCCCAAACACAATGTCTTCCGGGTTCCGGCCATCGATGACCCTCAGAGGAGGTTTCAGATGCTGAGCATCTTTCGACACCTATCCCAGCGGTGCATGTGGCTGTTCGTTTTGGGATGCGCCGTGTGGGCAACGGCCGCGCACGCTCAAAGCCCGAGCCAGCCGGGCGACATGCGGTTTCTTTTGGCATTTGGAGCGGTTACGGGGCCGGAGGGCAAACAGAAACTCATAACGGTCCAAAACGAAACGGTTCTGCGATCCGGAGACCGTCTGAAGCTCTTCGTCGAGCCTAAAAGCGCCGTCCATCTCTACCTGCTGCACTTGAGCGCCGAAGGCGAAATCGTCTTTTTGTATCCGGGCGAGGGGCAGTCCGCGAGCCTTCCGCCCAACGCAGCGGTGCACATCCCCGACGTTTCGCGCTGGTTTCAGCTCGACACGCACACCGGATATGAGAAATTTTATCTTCTGGTTTCAGCCCAACCCCTGCAGCGGCTGGAGAACCTCTACGCCCAGCATGTGACCCTGAAAGAAAAAACCGCCCTGCAATCGTCGACCGATTCCATCTTAAACGAGATCAAGCAGTTGCGGCTTAAACACCGGGACCTTTCGGCTCCGGCGGAAAAACCGGTCCGAATCGGGGGAAGCCTGCGGGGCCAGAAACCGAAGGACGCTTCGATGTTTCCGGATGTCACGTCGCTAGCCACGGAAATCTCGGCCCCGGGTGGATTCTACGGCCGGACCTTCACCATTGACCATCGCTGACCCAAGACAGCGGCGGAAGCCCATTTGGCTGGCGGCGGGGGTGCTGGTAGCGGTCAATCTGTTTTACTTTCTTTGGCCGGGCTTCTTTGACACCTGGAACGAACGGCTCAATGACCAGTTTTTGAGCCTTAGAACCTCCTATGCCGCCTTCTCCCCGCCTTATGACGAGACGGTCGTCCACGTCGACCTGAACAACACCAGCCTGCGCGCCCTGAAAGACTACCACCCGACTCGCGCCCATTACGCCCGGGTGATCCATAACCTGGGAGCGATGAACGTCGCCGTGCAGATGTGCGACATCATCTTCGCCGGCGAAACCAGCTCCGAAAACGACCAGCGTTTGCTGGATGCGACGCGGCGCTCGCGGGATGTCGTTTTCGGGATGGCTTTCCGGCTGTCCGCGGCCGCGGGGCGGGCCGATGGGATCGAAGACCCCGAGACGCGCGACTATCTCCGGAAAACGGCCTGGAAGATACCGGCCGAAAGGGGGGCCGCCCGGTTTTTTCACGGCGTGGACCCGCTGATCACGCTGGTACCGTTGGCGGAACGTTCCCTGGGGACCGGTTTCCTGACGCTTTTCCTGGATCCGGACGGCGTCATCCGCAGGCTGCCGCTGATCGTGCGGTTCGAAAACGATTTCTATCCAAGTTTTACCCTGAAATCGGTGTGCGCTTTTCTGAAGGTCCCCCCTGAAAAGATCGTGCTCGACCGCGGGGCGATCATCCTGCAGGATGCCGTCCGGCCGGGCCGTGCGCAAGGGATCAGCCTTCGCATCCCGATCGATTCGCGCGGCTGCATGCGCGTCAACTTTGCCGGGCCCTGGGGCCGCATGAAACATTACAATTTTTCGGACATCTACGCCGCTTCCGACGACCCGGACCTTCTCGATGAATTTCGGGATGAACTCGAGGGGCGGATCACGCTTCTATCGGACATATCCACGGGCTCGGCGGACATGGGCCAAGTGCCGATCGACGAGGCCTATCCTCTGAGCGGGGTTCATGCGAACGCCGTGAACACCATCCTGAGCGGAAGCTTCATCCGGGAGGTGCCGGCTCCCACCACGATCGTCATGGAAATTATTCTGCTTCTCGGCGTCACGGCCCTGTCCTTCCACCGCTCGGCCCTGGTGAGTGCCGCGGGCACCGTCGGCCTCGGATCACTGTTCGCGGCGTCGGCGGGAGTGGTGTTCCTGCAATGGAGCATCCTGATTCCGGCTGTCAAGCCGCTCTTCGTCATGGTGCTGGGCTGGGCCGGTCTGTCGACCTGGCGCGCCCTTGAGGACGCTCGGGTTCGCACCGAAATCGAGCGGGCTCGGCAGGTGGCTGAACGCGAACTCGAAATCGGCCGCCAGATTCAAGCCGGCTTTCTGCCGGCCCGCCTGCCGGCCCCCTCCGGCTGGGAAATCGCCGCTCACTTCCAGCCCGCGCTGCAGGTATCCGGAGATTTTTATGATGTCTTTGAAATTGCTGGCGGCCGTTGCCTGGGGGTCGTGATCGCCGACGTCTGCGACCACGGAGTGGGCTCGGCCCTCTTCATGGCCCTGACCCGCAGCCTGATTCGGGCGTTTGCCCTGCAGAGCGCCGGCCGCCTGGGTGCCGACGCAAACGAACCCGGGCACTGGTCCCATGCGCTGGCGCTGGAGACGGTGCGGCAGACGAACGCTTATATTGCGGACAACCATGGCGAGGCCGGAATGTTCGCAACCCTCTTCCTGGGCATCCTGGACCCCGCCGCCGGGCGGCTCACCTATGTGAACGGCGGACACGAGCCGCCCCTTTTCCTGCGCAAAGGGCAGCCGGTCGTCTATCTCAAGGCCACCGGCCTGGCGGTCGGGGCCATGCCGGATTCACCCTACCGGACGGAATCCATCGTCTTCCAGCCGGGCGACAGCCTGGTCCTGTATACCGACGGCGTCACCGATGCCGACGACGACGCAGGAGCGCAGTTCTCAAAACAGCGCCTGGTCAGCCTGGTTTCGGAGAAGAGCGAGCCGGCGCAGAGTTTGCTGGGCCTTGTGATCGCCTCCCTGAATGCCCACGTTGGAAAAGCCTCGCCCGCGGACGACATCACGCTTTTGGTAATCAGAAAAACGTTTTAATAACCGAGTGTTATATTTCGATTCGATTGGAGGGTTGATCACGAACCCATTTTCAGCCATAATAGGCGCTGATCAGAATCACCATACCAGTTTCACCCAAAAAAAATTAAAAGCGGCTGCAACCCCTGCGGTATGCGGCCGCTTTTAAGGCTTTTAGGGGGTATTATCGATGAGCGCACCTTTGGGAAAGAACACCAAGCAACGCATCATTCTGCTGCTGGGGTTCGCATCTGTCTTGATCTTTTTCGGCGGCTGCAGCATGTGGTCCAAGCCTTCGGCCGGATACACCGCGGCCCGGGAATCCGGTCCAAAAGAAGAACCGGCGCCGAATGAGATTTATCCCCGGAATGAGATTCCCGCTTATGTCGGCAGCATGAAGTCCGTCCGGGTCTTCAGTACTTATGAACGCGTCGATACCGGCGTCGATCTCGCGCCCGGCAAGCTTTACTCCATCATGGCCAAAGGCCGGGTGTTTTTAGCGCCATCCGATTCCGGCCGGGGGCCCAGCGACCGACATTTTGTTAAAGTGATCGGGAAATCTCCTCAAACCCCGGTGTTTGTCAACGAGGTGGGCGATACGTTTGTCGCCATCGGCTCCGGACGGCTGAGTCTCGGATTCATGGATCAAGACTACCAGGACAACCTAGGCTATTTCGATGCCATCATCATCGCCTGGCAGACCGACGATTACGCTCAAATTGCCGAATTCCTGCAAAAACTCTCTGAGCGCTATCCGGACCATCCCGGCATCAACCAGGCCTACATGCGGGCGGACAAGGTCCGGGACCTGTCGGCCGCACGGATGCAAACCGCTTTGGAGATCAATCAGACCAAGGAAAGAATCCAAGCCCTCCAGCAAGCCGATCCGAAGAAAGGCGGGCTCCCGCCGGCGGAGCGTCTGCAGCAGCAGCGCGAGCTCGAATACCGCTTGGCCGAGCTGACCGCCCGGCAGGCGCAGCTCGACCGGCTCAGCCAACAGCTTCAAATCGAGAAAGCCAGGTCCGTCCAGCTCAGCCAGGAACTCGAAAAAGAGCGGCGGGAACGTGAGCGCATGAGCAAAATCGCGGCTGAAGGCAAAGCCCCTCCCCTTCTGCTCATCACCAGCCCGGAGGATGGCCAGCAGGTGGAAGTCGGCAGCGTGCGCCTCAGCGGGGCGGTGGAGGGCAAACAGGGCCTGAAGAGCTTCGAGGTTTTTCTCAACGGCCGCATGCTAGAGGCGTCCGCCGAACGCGGCATTCGGCCGGTGGGCGGCAGCGCCCCCCGCCGCCTGAACTTCGACCGCAAGATACCACTCGACGAGGGCGCCAACCACCTGCGCGTGGTCGCAACCGACACCGACGATCTCGTCTCGGAAAAATCGCTGTTTGTGCACTATTACCCGAAGCGGCGCAATGTCTGGGCGGTGGTCGTCGGCATCAACGACTATCCGCGGCTGCCCAAGCTGAAATACGCGGTCAACGACGCCCAGGCGTTCTACCGATTGCTGGTGGAAGAGAATCGGATTCCGCCTGAGAACGTGACCCTGCTGATCAACGAGCAGGCCAGTCTGGTCAACCTGCGCAGCACGCTCGGCACCCGCATCAAGAATGCCGCCCGCGAAAGCGACATGGTCATCATCTTTTTTGCCGGCCATGGTGCGACGGAGCGGGATTCCGCCAGCCCGGACGGCGACGGTCTTGAGAAGTACCTTCTGCCCTTCGACACGGACCCGGCCGATCTCTACACCACCGCGATGCCCATGGTCGAGGTCGCGCGGATCTTCAACCGCATCCGGTCGGAACGCCTGGTCTTCATCGCCGATGCCTGCTACAGCGGCGGCAGCGGCGGCCGGACCATCAGCGTGGCCGATACCCGCGCGAACATCGGCGACGGATTTCTAGAGCGGGTGGTGGGCGGCCGCGGCAAGGTGATCATCACCGCCAGCGCCGCCAACGAGGTGAGCGTCGAAAAAGACGAACTGCAGCATGGCGTGTTTACTTATTATTTGATCGAGGGGCTGCGGGGCAAGGCCGACTTGGACCGCGATTCCATCATCACGGTGGACGAGGCGTATCGCTACGTGTACGAGCAGGTGCCCAAAGCCACCGGCCAGGAGCAGCACCCGGTCAAGAAAGGATCTGTGGAGGGCAGCCTGGTGCTCAGCATCGTGCGCTAGAGAACAGGGGATTGCTCTATCAGCGGGTTGGTCACCCGCATCCCGGCAAAACGGCTGAAATCCCTATCCGCCGTCCATAATTCCCTGACCCCGTGAAGCCGGCAGATGGCTGCGACGCGCGCATCGTGAACCTGCCCGCCCGCGGCCTTCCCCGCTAGCACCATTGCCCTCAGTTCCGGCCAATACCCATCCGTTTCAGAGAGAAGGGCCAGGCTGGGGGATTCAAGCCAGGCCTCGATTTGAGCAAGGGCCTGAGCCAGGGGCGTGGGGGGAATGTAAATTCGGGCATGCGTGACGATAGCCAGGAATTCATGAAGACATGGCCATGGGATCGCCCAGAGCCCGCGGGCTTCGGACAACTCCGCAATGCGTCGGTACGCCGCGGCATGCCATGGGGAGTCCTCACGATGGGCATACACCAGGATGTTGGTGTCAACGGCGATCATCCCCCTCTTCCTTCGTAGGCAAGTTTGCGAATTTTTTCCCAGGAAGCATCGGCGAGGTCCGGGTTGAGGCCATCACCTTTGAAAGAGGCCTTGCGCAGCCGAAACCGAATGCGGCGCTTGCGTTCGTTGAGCGTCTTACGCAGGCCCTCTTCAATGAGGGAGGTTACCGTGGTGCGCTCCTGGGCCGCCACAGCGCGCGCTTCATCAAGCAGCGAGTCGGATATATTTACGGTTGTTTTCATATTTCTGTATGTATCACAATAACCATCCGCCTGTCAATATCCTCTATGGTGGCCGCGCGATTACATCCGGGCGAATGCGTCACGATCGCTTTCCCCGCTGAAGCGCCTCCCGTTCGCGGGCGAGTTCGGCGAGGAGCTGCTGCACGCTCCACTTCTCGGAAACCGGGGTGAGCACGGCCCAAAAGGCCGCCTGCATGCCCGACTTCCTGCAGACGGTCATCAGGCTGATCAACTGGGCTTCGGTGATCCCGGACACGATGACGGCGCGCGGCAGCGCGGAGGCGGCTTCCTCTCCGCTGCCGTCGGCAAGCTCCAGCAGGTCCGCCAGCGTCATCTCGCCCTGCTCGGTGGCCACCCAGACCCTGGGCACATCGGCAAGCCCCACCATCCCCAGAACGCCGTTGAACTTTTCCCGGGCCTCCGCCCCGAAGCCGCAGAGCAGGAGTTTGCGGGGCCCGTAAAGCAGCTTCTCCGAGCGCGAAACTTTCTCAAAAGTGCTCATTAAAGACCCAAGGCATGATGGTTGTGATTGAAACGATCTTGGTCTGCGGGTCCACGGTGATGCCGGCAGAGAGACTGGAATACCAATGCCCGATCTGCCGGCCTTCTGGATCGGTGATGACGAAACCCGCTGTGAAACTGCCCGGCATCGGGAAGGACTGCACGAGCCCGACCACCTTTCGAAAGACATCCGAATCCGGCTCAACGGCATGCCACATGGGGCCGTCGTCCAGACGATAGTCCCGTTCCAAACCGGCGACGCCGAAGGGATTGTTTTCCTGGTTCAGATACCAGTACCGATAATTCGGCTGGGCTGTCAGCCTCTCAAACTGCTCCGTGGCTTCGCGGCTGTTGTGAATACCGCCGACCCTCGGCAGCGAACATGCGGCCAAGAGGCCGGCGGCCAAAACCCACACCAACACTGCGATCCGCCTGGGCATGCCTTCCTCCGGGCAGGGATCCTGCTGAACGACGCTCGAACTTGCGGCGTCTGTTACTTAATCTATTTTCAAAAGCCGAGCCGGATCCCGACCCCGCCGCCACCAGACCCGATGCCGATGCCCACCCCGCTCCCGTACCAGCCGTCATCGTTGATCCAGGGCATGGCGGTGGTAACCGAAACCACTTGGTTCTCCGGGTTGACGATGATCCCGGCGGAGAGGCTGGAATACCAGACGCCGATCTGCCGACCCTGGGGGTCGAGGATGAACGCCCCGTACGTGTAGGCCCCAGGGGCCGGAAAGCCTTCCACCAATCCGACCACCTTTTCAAAGGTTTTGGAGTTGGGGTCGACTTCCGTCCAGTTGATGTCTTCAATGCGGTAGGGGGGCTGCAGGCCGACCACAGCATAGGGGTTGTTTTCCAGGTAATAGTACCAGTACCGGTGGTCCGGGTAGACATGGAAGGTTTCAAAAGCCCGGCCGACCTCGCGGCTGTTGCGCAGCCCGCCGCGGTTGGCGGTGGCGCAGCCGAATAAGATCCCCAAAACCACCGGAGACAAAGCAATATATTGAAGGAGTCGAAAGGTCCGGAAACGATTCATCAGAGCACCCTGATGGTCGAAGCGTACTGAGGCTGTTAATCATCAAGATAAGGGCTAAACCCGCCCGAACAATGCCGGTTACAGAAAAAACTCCCCCCGCTTCCTTCCCGCAACTCCGGAAGGCAGCGGGGGGAGTGGCTTATAAAATCGGATAGATCAAAAATGCCACAGATGTGATAACAAAATACACAAAAAAGACGAGCAACAGCCACCCCATAATCTCGCGGAATTCCAGTTTAGCCACGGCGAGCATGGCAATCGCCCAGAAGGGCTGGATCATGTCCGTCAACATGTCCCCCCATGCATAGGCCACTACCGTCTTGTGTGCCGCCACGCCGAGTTCCTTGGCCGCGGGCAGCAGATACGGCGCGGTAACAGCCCACTCGGAACCACCGGAGGGAATGAGGTAGTTGAGAAGGCCGGCATACCAGTACGTGATCAGCAGAAACGTTCCGCCGCTGCAGATCGTCACAAATGCTTTGGCGAACACGGTGGCCAGCGCCGTAAATTTGAAGAGCCCGAAGATCCCGGCGTAAAATGGAAACTGGATGACGATCCCCCAGATGGCCTTGCCCGCATCCTCGGCGGCCTTCAGAAAGCTCCACGGCCTCCAGTGGAACAGGATTCCCAGGATGAGGAAGAAAAGGTTCATGTTGTCGAGGTTGATGGCCTTGGCAAAACCGACCTGGCTCATTTTCCATCCCAGCCACCAGAGGCCGGCGATGGCGACGATAACGTTCCAGCCCCACCACCAGTTGGCCCAAGTGGAAAAACTCGTCATCTCCTTCGGCCGCGGCGGCGCTTCATAGAGCTTCAGCTGGTTCATCAGTTCCGGCTTAACCTTGAAGGTGTTCTTTTCGGAGGGGTGCATGAGCGCCATCAGCACCGTGATGACGAAGATGATGATCACCAGCAGGATCAGGTTGAAGGGCGAGAAAATCGTCAGGTTAGTGCTGATGGTTTCCTTCAGATAGCCCCCCTTGATCAGGAAGTTGTCCGGCGTGTTGACCAGCAGAGGAGCGGAAGCGGAAAGACCGGCGTGCCAGGTGCATCCCAAACCCAGGTAGGCGGCTGCCACCAGCAGGCGGTAGTCCACTTTCGGGTTGTTCTTGACGATGTAGAGGGCGAGCATGGCACTGCCGATCAGGCTGATGCCCCACTGGAGCCAGGCGCTGATCATGGAGAAGAGGGCCATGATCACGATCGCCTGCCAGGGCTTGTCCTTGTTGGCCCAGCCGGAAATGCCGTTCAAGAGCCATCTAACGGGCGGAGAACAGGCGAGGATATAGCCGGTCATCATGATCAGGCACATCTGCATGGCGAACCCCAGCAGCGCCCAGAACCCATCCCCCCAAGCCTGGACGGCCTTCCCTACGCCGACATCCCCCCAGATGAGCGCCATGATGAAGGTGATGATGGTGAGGATCCATACGATGACGAGAGCATCCGGAATGTATTTTTCGGTCCATCGGGTCAGTCCAGCGCCCCAGTCCTTCAGAAATTCGAGCCCCGATTTTTGCTCAGTCGCGTCCATGGTAACTCCTTTCATTAAAGTTGGCGGTTGCACGAACCCTGTTCCTTCTCAGGAACCCTGATGCATCACCTCCTTGCGCACGGAATTTCGCTGCAGTGCTGTTAATTCAGCACGATGTCGTGGATCCGAGTCATTATGCCTTTGCCGACTAAAACCCTTTAGGCAAACCGCCTATTGGTTTATTACCGCAAGCGATTGAATCGCGTCTATCACACGCGGCAGCGCAGGACCCGCTTGCTGCGGGACGGTCGCGCGCATTCCACGAAACCGGCGCGGGTGAACATGGCCGGCAGGCCCATGAAGCTCGACACCGGTGCCAGCGGGGCCGCCTTGGGGGGCGTCGGATAGGCTTCCACGATGGAGCCGCCGCGGCTCCGGACGTAATCCAGAGCGCCGCCGATGAGGGCTTCGGCGATGCCCTGGCCCCGAAAGCCTTTGGCGACATAGAAGCACACGATGGACCAGACCGGCTGGTCATCCAGGCGTTTCAGCACCGGCGAGCGCTCGAGCGAGCTGAATTCCTCCCGGGGCGCCACCGCGCACCAGCCGACCGGCTCGGTACCCAGGTAAGCCAGAAGGCCGGGGATCTTCCCGGAATCGACGATCGCCTTCATGGCCCGGCGGTTGCCCTCGCCCTTGCGTTCTTCGAACTCGCGGCGGGTCGAGCGCCACCACATGCACCAGCAGCCACCGTACGCGCCGTGCGCGCCGAACAGCGCCTCGAAGTCGCGCCAGCGCTGCGGGGTCAGCGGGTGAATCTCGAAGCGGGCGCTGGAGTTGGGGAGGGGCTTCGGTTTTGGCACGGCATTCATTCCTGTTCCGAAGAGTTGGCGGGCAGGATGATGGCGGCTTCGCCGCGGCGCCCGTCGATATAGACATCCAGGGCACGACTCCAGCGCAGCAGCCGCAGGTGATGGGTTTCGCGAACCGATTCGATATCCTTCAGGCGTTCCCAGCGAATGAAGGCGGCCGAACCGTAGGGGACGGAAAGGCAGCCGATGTTCAGCGAGGTGACGTTCTGAAAGAAATGGGTCCCCTGGGCCGGGTCGACGTTGAACCCTTTGAGCCCCACCTCCACCAGGACCTTCACGCCCGATATTTGAGCCCAGCCCACGCCGATGCCCATCCAGGGGTCGGTCGATCCCCAGCGCCCGAACCCGACGAGAACGTACGGCCGGCCTTCGTCGACCAGCGCCTTGTTCATCGCGCCGATCTCCCGGGCGATCTCCCGCGTCTTGGCGGTGTCGAAGGTTTCCGGTTTGACATAGACGAGATCGTGAATGCCGCGATAAACCCCGTTGCCGTGCGCCATGTTCGAGTAGCAGAACGCCTGCCGCTGGTGCGCTGCGGAGATCTCGATCCGCTCCCAGCGCTTATTGGACGCCATCGGCCGCAGCTGCAGCGGATAGAAGACGGGCGGCTGATCGTCCGGCAGGTCGCAGGCAAATTCGATCTCAACCGGGATCCGCATGGATCGCTCGCATACGGACAGAAGCCTGCCAAGCAGTTCGCCGAACTTCAGGCGCGGGTCGCGCAGCACTTTTTGGAAGGTCACCACCCGCGGCCCGTCGTAGAAAAAACTGTCCACCAGCAGGCCGCTGTCGGACTGGTAGACCGAGGCGACCTTCTGCAGCACCCACTGGCTTTCGGCCACCGAGAGCGGCAGCGGCCGGAGGCGGTCCATGGTGGCCGGATCGCGCGGCTCTCGAATGGGCGCCATGTCCAGGGCGTAGAAGCTCTTCTGCGTGAAGTACAGCCAGTCGCGCATGTCGGCGAACTGCGGCAGCAGCATGGGATAGCGCGGGCAGAACCGCACGATCGGTCCGCCCTCCACGACGGTCTTCCCCAGCCCCAGGGCGATCTGCGCGACACCGTCCTCGGGCTTCATGTAGGAAATGGGGTAGAAATTGTGGGATTGGGCCACGCCGGAGAAAGTGGGGTAGAAATAGTTCCCGCGGCGGCAGCCGCCCAGCGTCTGGACGACCACCGCCATGCGCTCGTCTTCCAGTCGGTAGCTCGTTTGGCGGAAATAGGCCCGCGGGTTGTCCCCGAACGTCGACGCCCACACCAGCTTGATGGCGGCCAGGAGCGACCGCAGGCGCTCATCGAGCGAGTCGTCGCTGTTGGGCAGCATGTAAGTCGAATAGAGGCCGGCCAGCGGCAGGTTGTGCGAATCCTCCAGGATGCTCGAGGAGCGCACGGCCAGCGGTTCACGCACGGTCTTCAGATAAGAGCGCAGATCGTGGACCATTTCATCCCGCAGCGCCCCCTTGAGAAAACGCTGCTGGAGATCGCTGAATGGCAGGGAGCCCTTCAAGGCCTCGTCCCACAGCCGGTTGTCTTCCAGAAAGCGCGCAAACTCGCTGGAACACACCACCAGCGTCGGCGGGATCTGGATTTCAAGGTTCGGAAACAGCCGTCGAATCTCCAGCCGGGACAGCAGATAGCGCAGAAAGCCGATGCCTCGGGCTTTGCCGCCGAGGGTTCCCTCGCCCCAGCGCATGAACTGAAGCTCCTGAGGGCTGCGGCCGGGCATAAAACGGGTGATGACGTCGCTCTGCTTCTCATATAACGCGGTTTCGATGACATGGATCAGAAAACGCCGCAGCTCTTCGGCATCGCGGAAGTCTTCCACCCGCTTCGGGTACAGCTGTTCGGCGATCCGGACCTCGGTGCGGGCCATCATCCAGTGCGAAAAGTGCTGCTGCCCGGCGTGGTGGAGAATGGATTCGGCCGGCA
Source organism: uncultured Desulfatibacillum sp. (assembly GCA_964427375.1). Lineage (GTDB taxonomy): Bacteria > Desulfobacterota > Desulfobacteria > Desulfobacterales > SpSt-501 > SpSt-501. The sequence goes on from CAYRUF010000005.1 coordinate 43,435, forward strand.
CCTCCCGCAGGCGGTCGAGCAGCTCGCGCGGGTTTCCCGCGCGGGCGAGCTCGCGCCCGTCGCGCATCCGAAAGATGAAATCCCCGAAGCCCATGTACTCCCGCAGAAAGCGCTGGAGGTCTTCCATGAGACGGCTGGAGTTCTTGTCGATGAAGTAGGTTTTCAGCGCCTCCGCCCGGGCGCGGTTTTTCTCGGGCTCGGCGGATTGGATGCAGATGGGCAGCTCCGGCATTTCGCGGCGCAGCATGCGGACGAGATCGAAGCCGGCGCCGTCATCCAGCCGATCGGCTTTCATGAAGCGCACGTCGGTGATGACTCCCAGGATGAAGGGCCGATAGCGACGGTAGATCTCGACGGCCTCCTCGAAGCTCCCGGCCAGCATGACCTTGGCCCGCGAGCGCATGCGCAGCTGGCGGTGCAGGTGGTTCAGCCCCTCGTCGATGAGCCGGCGGGTCAGCACCATGATGGCTGTATAAATGGCCGGCAGGAAGGTGGAATAATGCGCAATGGAGTCTTCTACCAGCAGCACCATCCGCACGCCGCCCAGCCGGGTGTCTCGATCGGCATTCGCCAGATCCTCGAAGTACTTGATGATGGCGACCAGCAGGGTGGGGTCGTTCTGCCACAGGAAAATCCGGTCCACCCCCTCGGGGCGCTCCTGGCCCTCCAGCCGGGTCAGCGTAGAAGGGTCCGTCGCCAGCACGACGACCGGCAGATCGTTGCGGATCGCCTTCACCTGGCGGGCCAGGCCGAAGGCGAGCTCCGCCTCTTCGTGGACGATCGCCAGGACCAGATCGATGGTTTCGGCGTGGATAACCTCCAGGGCGCGCTCGACACTGGAGACCTTGCGGATCCGGGGGACCGTGGACAGTCCCCGGTCGGCGTATTGCTGCCAGATGCGCTCTTCGAGGGTGCCGTCCTCCTCGAGGATATAGGCGTCGTAGACGCTGGAGACCAGCAGAATCTCCCGGATGCGGCTGTTCATCAGGGAGCGGAAGGTATCGAAGCGGTGCTGAATGGAGTCGATGTCCAACCGGAGGCCACCTTTGGGCTATTTCTTGGCTGGCTCCAGGAAATGGGCGACATGATTGCGATACTGCATGGCGACATCGTGATTATGGACGACGAACATGTTGCCGTCCAGCGACGTAATGGGACGTTCCAGGGCCGCGAATACCTCGAAGGTGCGGTTGATGATTTCCTCGGCCGACATGATCTGCATGTTGTAGCCGAGCACATAGTGCAGGTCGACCCGCCGCCGCTGCTTGCCCCATACGAGATGCCGCAGGTGGTCGCGGATATCGTCGATCTTTTCAAACAAGGCACCGACCGACAGGCGGTTGAACTGCTCGTCAAATGCCGAAAAATAGATGTTCGCCGGAAAAATGGGCTGCATGCCCATGACCCGCTCGAAGGTTTCCTTGGCGTAGGTGTGGGCGGCGAATTTGATCTTGGTGCCGAGAACGTCACCGCGCAGGGCGCGGGTGTCGATTTTCCGAGGTTCACCGAATTTGAGCGAGAGATTGACCTTGCGTTTGTCGTCGCAGAATCGGCGGATGATGTAGCCCATGTCCTGAACGTAGATTTCCTGGGGGCTGAGGCCGGCTTCATGCATGCGGGTCAGCTCTTGAAAGTTTTCATCTTCGAGCACGCGTTCATAGGCCAGGTTGATGGGCACGATGGCGACGTCCTCTCCGGAATCCACGGCGGCCTCGATGTCCATTTGAAACGGCAGGTGGTGGAATCCATCGATCTTGCCGGTGTAGCTTCTCCCGGTTTTGGTCCCGTTCATTTTCAAGAGATCCAGCAGGCTGGACCGAATCGTGGAATATCCCGGAAAGGTCAAGTACATTTCCCGGCCTTCCACCAGGTGCTGGCGGTAGGCTCGGCTGAGCGAAAGAATATCCTTGCGGCCGAGCTTGATGTCCGCGCCGTTGGGCTGCGTCAGCGTCACCGGATTGCGGAAAACCTTGAAGGCCCCGCGCCGGCTGAGGTACTGGCCGATAGTGAGCTGATGCGCTTCGGCGAGTTTTTGGAATTTGGGGTCGATCAACGCCGGGAGGACGTCCCGGAAGATGTCGATCTCTTCAATGAACAGGTTGTTGCCGCCCTCCATCAGGACCCGCATGCCATTCTGCCGGAAAAGCACGCCCAGCACGACGAAGTCGGCCTCGCTGAGATGGTTGGGCTTGAAAGTGATGGCGCAATTGGGGTTTTCGCGCCGGAAGCGTTTGATGGGCTCCAGTCCCACCACGCGGGTGTTGAAGGTGTTGCCCATGGCCAGCCGGTAGATCAGCTCCTCGAGCGGACCGATCTCGCGGTAGTCGTGCGCCATGAGGGGGAACAGAGGCTTCATTTTTTCGTAAAGCGACTTTTTCATGGCTCACGCAAGCGTCACGAATAGATTGAATTGCAGGCAAGCGACAACTCTATAGCATTGCGAGTATGTGAAATCAAATAAGGTTGCGGATTGGCTCTTAACCCCGGGTTGGCAGATGGAATCAGGCATATAAAGAAAAAACAGGCTGCCGCGGGTGTTCTTAAGATGACTTTAAACTATTCATCCCTCGCATCGTAAAATCCGCCGAGTCCCACCTTCCTGTTGATCATCCAGAGCCTGCCTGCTAAAGCCTTCTTGCCGATTTGATGAAAGTCAATTTCATTACCAATGGAGGTTTGGAAATGGCGCTCTATCGCACGGTCTCTGAAAAAGAGGCCACCGGCAAGGTGAAAAAGGTTTATCGGGACATTATGGCCACCAAAAAAATCGACTTTGTGCCCAACTTCTGGAAGGCTCTGTCGATCAACCCGGAGCATCTGGAGGCCACCTGGCAGAAGCTGAAGGCGGTCATGAAGCCCGGCAAGCTCGATCTGCGCACCAAGGAGATCATCGCCCTCGCGGTCTCGATCACCAACAACTGCGAGTACTGAATCCACTCCCACAGCGCCGCCGTGAAGCGGCTCGGGTTGGACAACGAGGCGATCGGCGAAATCGTCGCCGTGGTGGACGTCTTCTGCGGCACCAACCGCATCGCCAATGCCTATCAAGTCGAACCGGACGTGACCCCGAACCCGGATTAAAATGAAAGTCGCGGTCGAATGAACCGTTCGAGAGGTGCCGAATGAAAATCATCGGACTCATCGGGGGGCTCGGCCCCGAGTCGACGCTGGATTACTACCGCCTGATCATCCGCGCTTTTCAGGAACGGAAGTCGGTCGACTATCCCGAGATCGTCGTCTACAGCGCCAACCTCACCGAGGGTTTGAAACTGATGGAGGGGAAAAACTGGGAGGCGTTGACCGACTGGCTGCTCATCCGGATCGAGGCGCTCCGCAGGGCCGGGGCGGAGTTCGCGGCGATCGGCTCGAACAGCCCCCACGTGGTCTTCGATGCGGTCCGGCAACGTTCGTCCCTGCCGCTGGTGAGCATCGTCGAGGCCACCTGCCGCCAAGCCCGGGAGCTGGGTGTAAAGCGCCTGGGGCTTCTGGGCACGGCCTTCACCATGCAGGCCGATTTCTTCCAGAAACCCTTTCTATCCAGTGGGATGGACGTGGTCGTGCCGGAGCCGGATGACCAGCAGCTGATCCACCGCAGACTCTTCACCGAAATCGAGCTCGGCATCCTCAAGGACTCGACCCGGCAGGAACTTCTGGGCGTGGTCCGTCGCCTGATCGACCGCCACGGCATCGAGGCGCTCATCCTGGGCTGCACGGAGCTGCCCCTGATTCTAACGCAGGAGGAGTTCGGGATTCCGTTCCTGAACACCACCGCCATCCACGCCGAAGCCATCGTGCTGCACGCGCTGGGTTTTAGCTCCTGACAGGCGTTCCAATCCATGGCAGCTGAGATCATCAACGGCAGTTTTTGGGCGGCGGCAGCGGTGGCGCTGTTGGCCGGCTTCCTGCGCGGGTTCGTGGGGGTGGGGTCCGGGATGCTCATGGCACCGGTGTTTGCGATCCTCTTCGGCCCGCTCCAGACCGTGGGGATGGTCATCATGCTCGATGCGCTGGTCACCGCTCAGCTACTGCCGTCGGTGTACCGGCTGATCCAGTGGCGGGTCGTCGCCCCCATGGCGGCCGCGGCGGCCCTGTTCATGCCCGTCGGCACCTGGCTCCTGATGAGCATTGACACCCGCATCATGGCAAGGGCCATCGCTTTCATTGTGCTGGTTTTCGTATGGGTGCTCATGAGCGGCTGGCGCTACCGTGGGCCCAAGCGGCTTGGTATCACCCTGGCAATAGGCAGTATTTCAGGGGTTCTGATCGCAGCCACCAGCATGGGCAACCCGCCCGTGATCGTGTATTTTTTGTCCGGACCGGACACCGCCGCCGTCAACCGCGCCAATTTCACCGGGTATTTCGCCGTCACTTTGGCCACCCTGCTCGTGATGATGGCGGCCAGGGGCCTCATCGACGGCACCACCACCCTGCGTACGGCATTGCTGGTGCCGGTTTTCGCTAGCGCTGCCCTGCTGGGCGCGAAATATTTCTACAAGTCGACCGACCGCCGCTACCGGCAGGTGGCGCTGGGGCTGCTGCTTTGCGTGGCGGTTTACGGGATCTTGCGTTGAACCTGGGGGGAATTGCCTGCCAGGAATGATGTAAGGAAAACCGTCGGCCAGTTTATGAAAGGACTCGCTTGATCGCAGGCGGTCCTGAAATAAGGCCCATGCCTTAACGCCATATGGGAGGTTGTTGAAAATGGACCTGAAACGATTCGAGGAAGGCTTGAAGATCCGCCGCGAAGTGCTGGGGGACGAGTATCTCAACCAAGCGCTGGCTGCTTCCACGGAGTTTACCAAACCCCTTCAGGATCTGGTGACCGAAAACTGCTGGGGCACCATTTGGACCCGCGAGGGCCTGCCGCGCAAGACCCGCAGCCTGGTGACACTGGCGTTCCTGTCGGCCCTGCGGGCCACCACGGAGATCAAGGCCCATGTCCTGGGCGCACTTCGCAACGGGTGCACCAAGGAAGAAATCCAAGAAGTCCTGCTTCAGGCTGCAGTGTATGTCGGCGTTCCGGCAGGGATTGAGGCGTTCCGGGCGGCCAAGGAGGTCATTGAGACCTGGAAGGATTGATCATCGTCCCAGGCGCGCCATCACCTCCCGCACGATTTCGCTCACGAGGTCCTGTACATGCGGCGCATCCGCCCGGGCCGGTGCCGCTGCCGGACGAAGGCCGAGCAGCCGGGCCGCATTGTCGTACATGATTTTCTGCCGCACGTCCGGGTTGAACGGCAGTTTCTCGTAGTTCTGGAGGGCGATCCTGAAATCGACGAACGGGTGCGCGCTGGCATAAAGGATCTTGTCGCCGATCATGGTGTTGGCGGCCTCGACGTAGGCCTCGGCCATGGGTGAGAACTCGTACTCGGACAGGTCGATGTAGACGTTGCGGTTGCGCTGGGCCACCGTGATGGCCTCGTTTACCCAGGGGTAGCCGCCATGGCTGATGATGATTTTGAGCTCCGGGAAATCTCTCGCCACGAAGTCGATATAGCGCGGCGCCACGTGGTCGATAATGGCGTTGGGCACTAGCGTGGCCGGGCCGGTGGTGAAAATGATCGGGATGTCGAGCTCGCAGCATTTGGAGTAGATCGGGTAGTACTTGGCGTCATTGGCGTAGATCTGCGCCAAGTAGGGGTCGACCGCTGCACCGCGCATCCCGAGGTCGGCCACCGATGCCTTGAGCTCGTTGATGGCACGCATGCCCTTGTGGGGATCGAGCCCGATGAACCCGATGAATTTGTTGGGGAACTCCTTGACGAATTCGATCACGCTGTCGTTATTGGATTTCGAGCCGTAGGTCATCTCGCAATCCCGGCCAGTGATGACCGCAAGCTCGATGTTGTAACGGTCCAAATCCGCCACGACTTCCGGTACCGTTTGGGGTTTCATTTTCGAGAAATCGATGGTTTCACACAACCCCTTGAACATCTTGCTGTTCTGAATGCCGTTGAGTACCGCTGCCGTGTTCGGCCTGAACCGGAAATCGATTATCTTCATTAGAAATTCCCCTTCCTGTGCACTGCCGATATCATGCCTGTCATTCAGGTACACCCCTGCAGCCAAAAATTAAAGCAAACACGGTGCCACCTGGAAGCAGCAATTCCATGATAGTAGGGCAACGTTCTTTCCTCCGCGTACTATTCAACCCATCTGCCGGAAAACGGTGGAAAGAATACGGCCGCCGCAGCTAATACAATTGTGTTTCACAATCGGCGATTGTTGCAATGCTGCAGCGTCTACCAATAACACTCGATAATTTCAAGAATTTTAAATTTGACTAAACTTACAGACTTGTGCAAAAGTGCACATGAGTCCTATCGAAAAGGGTTGTTGCACTCGTTACTATCGTGATACCAACTTAAAATAAATACGAAAATTTTTAACCCCGGAATCGACGGAAATTCGGCCACGGACTCCGGCAGTCTCAATGCTGCAACAAATCGGGTGAATTTCGACGATCAACATCGACACCTTGGAACCGGCCGGAACAGGATCAAACACGGCAGGATACCGAAACCCGGCATGCGCTGCGTTGCTGTGTCCAAAGGGGTTCCTTGGCGCGATAGTTGCAAAATTGGAGCAACGATGCATTGATCGAGACGTCGGGGCCTCTATAGATACGGGCGCATACGTGTTCGCTCTGTCTTGTTTGGACCAACCAGAAAAGCGAACGATGCTTGGGGGTGGAGGAGATTGCATGGGCAAATGCATCATTGCGGTAGCGGATATTCTGGAGGCTGCGCAAAAAGGTAACAAAACCATCGTGGCGAATCCCTCGAAGTGCATCATCACACCAGGAGCCAGGGATAAAGCGGCCGAACTCGGCATCGTCATCAGCGAAGACGCTGATTCTCCAGCCGCGATGCCGATCCGATCATCACCATCCGATCCGCCCCAAACCGAAAAAATCGTGCGCGAAGTATGCGCATTGATGCAAGAGCGCCTACCTGCCGGCACGGCACCGCAAGAGTTGGAGCGTTTGGTTCGCTCGGCCGTGGCGGCCAGACTGGATCGGTCTGGCCCTTCAGCCGGCACAGATGCTTCACAGCTGGTCTCCCATGCCGACGGTGTTTGTTTCGTCAGCGGGACGCGGTTGCTTGAAGGCGGCTCGGGTCCGGTGCCGGTGGCTGAAAAAGCCCTGGTGGCCGAGGCCATCCGCTGCGGCGACGACGTCAAGCTGGCCGGAGGCTACATGGAATGGCAGAAGGCGGCATTCAACCGGACAGTGGAGTTTCCTGAAATCGGGATTGTGATCGAGGGGGAATTGCATCTGGCCGTCGGCGGCAAGACCCTGGTTGCCAAGCCCGGGGACATGGTGTACTTCCCCAAGGGCGCTCAGGTGGGCTACAGCGCACCCGGCCGGGTGCGCGTCGCCTGCGTCAATTGCATCCGCTGATATCGACCGGAGCGAAGAGGCGTGGACATCCTGGAACGCTGCATTGAATCCTGCCGCAGGCAGCCGGGGACGGTCGCATTTCCCGACAGCTTGGATCCGCGGGTGTTGGAGGCGGCTTTGCAGCTGAAGCGCGAAGGCCTGGCCGAGCCGGTTTTGGTGCAGTCCCCGTTCGCTGTCCGCAGCAAATTGCGGGAGTCCGCGCTACGGGCGGCCGGGTTCGTCGTGGTCGATCATGCCAGCCCGAGTCTGGTGGCGAAGAATGCGGAGATGTACGCAGCGATCCGCAGAGAAGCCGGCAAGCCCGTCAGCGAGGCGCAGGCCCTTGAAACAGCGGCCTCCCCGCTGGCTGCCGGCGCCATGATGGTGCGCCGCGGCGAGGTGGAAGTCGGGGTCGCTGGGAATTTGTCGACAACGGCTGCGGTGCTGCGTGCAGGTCTCAGCGTTATCCCGAAGAAGGCGGGCATTAAGACCATTTCAAGCTTTTTCCTAATGGTTTCACCCGACTGTGAGCGCCAGTTCGTCTTTGCCGACTGCGCGGTGGTGCCCGAGCCCACGGCGGAGGCCCTGGCGGACATCGCCATCGCCTCCGCCAATCAGGCCCGCAACCTGCTGAAGCAGGAGCCGCGGGTGGCCCTGCTGTCCTTCTCCACCAAAGGCAGCGCCCAGCATCCGCGCGCAGAGACGGTGCGCCAGGCAGTCGAGTTCGTGCGCGAGCGCGCGCCGGATCTTAAAGTGGACGGTGAGCTGCAATTCGACGCCGCCGTGGACCCTGAGGTGGCTGCGCTTAAGGCGCCCGGCAGCATCATCGAAGGCCGGGCCAACGTAATCGTCTTCCCGTCGTTGGATGCCGGCAACATCGCTTATAAAATGGTGCAGCGCTTGGCCGGCTACACCGCCATGGGGCCGTTCCTGCAGGGATTTGAAGGCGGCTGGCATGACTTGTCGCGAGGCTGCAGCATCAAGGACATTTACCAGGTCGCCGTGCTCGGCATCTGCATGAAGCGCGGCAACCTGCTCAACTGACGCTGAGCGATAGCGCAATGCCTTCATGGGATCGAATATCGCCAGACAGAATGACTTACGAGGAGGTTCCGAGTGGACGCGTTGGGCATGATTGAAACCAAGGGTCTGGTGGCCCTGATCGAGGCGGCGGATGCCATGGTCAAGGCCGCGCGCGTGCAGCTGGTGGCTTACAAGCAGATTGGGGCGGCCTATGTCACCGTATTGGTCCGGGGCGATGTGGCCGCCTGCAAGGCCGCCACCGATGCGGGCGCTGCCGCCGCCAAGCGCATTGGCGAGGTGGTCGCAGTGCACGTGATCCCGCGACCCCACGGCGATCTCGAAAACGTCTTCCCGATCGAGGCCCGCAAGTAAGGGGCGGTTGAAGGTGAGTGGGCGGGTCATGGACAGGGCAACCCTGCTGCAGCGAGTCCGCGAGGCGGGCGTGGTCGGAGAGGGGGGCGCCGGTTTCCCGGCGCACGTCAAATACGACGCGCCGGTGGATACGGTCATTGCCAACGGCTGCGAGTGCGAGCCGCTGCTTTACACCGACCAGCACGTCATGCTCCGCCATGCGGACGAGATCGTTGCCGCCCTCAAGGCCGTCATGGGCGCCGTGGGCGCCGTCCGCGGCATCGTTGCGATCAAGCGCAAATACACCGACATCGCAGCCCGGATGGAGGCGGGCGTCGCGGGCACGGGAATCGAGCTGGCCCAGCTCGAAAACTTCTATCCCGCCGGTGACGAACACGTTCTGGTGCACGAGCTGTTGGGCCGCACCATCCCGCCCCTGGGACTGCCTAAAGACGTGGGTGCCGTGGTTTCCAATGTGGGCACGCTCTATTCCGTGAGCCGGGCCATGAACGGTCATCCGGTGACCCACCGCGTGGTCACCGTCACCGGCGAGGTAGCCCGGCCGAGCGTACTGACGGTACCGTTGGGCACGACCGCCGCCGAGTGCATCGACGCCTGCGGCGGCCCGGTCGTGGCCGATCCGGTCTTGGTGCTGGGCGGCCCCATGATGGGACAGTTCGTGGATGACCCCGAGGCGATGCGCCGGACGGTGATCACCAAGACAAGCGGCGGGCTGATCGTGCTTCCCCGCGGCCACTACCTGCACCGCATGGCCACTCTCAGCGTCCACGAGATGCAGAAGCAGGCGGGCGCCGCCTGCATCCAGTGCCGTTACTGCACGGATCTCTGCCCGCGCCACAACATCGGCCACGGGTTCGAGACCCACCGGGTGATGCGAGCCTTCGGGGGCGGAGTGGATACCGCCATGGGCGTGCTCCAGGCCTTCATGTGCAGCGAATGCGGCGTCTGCGAGCTCTTTGCCTGCCCCATGCGGCTTTCGCCGCGGCGCATCAACGCCATGTTCAAGGACAAGTTCAAACAGGAGGGTCTGAAATACGAGGGGCCGCGCGAGATCGTCGGCTCGCAGTCGATTCTGAACGCCTTCCGCAAGGTGCCGACAACGCGCCTGGCCATCAAGCTCGATCTCCTGAAGTACATGGACATCCACCCGCAGGACGGCGGTGTGCTCACACCGGGCTCGGTGCGCATCCCCCTGCAGCAGCACATCGGATCGGCGGCCGTGGCCAGGGTGCGGCCGGGTGACGCCGTGAATGTCGGCGACCTGATCGGCGAGATCCCTGAAGGCGCACTGGGAGCGAGGGTGCACGCTTCCCTGGCCGGCACGGTGACGGATGTGGCCAGCGCCGTTTCGATCAAGGGGGAATGACGATGGAAAACCGGCTTCAGGCTGTGGGCATGATCGAGTTCAACAGCATCGCAGGCGGCATCGAAGGCGCCGACTGCATGGTCAAGGCGGCCCAGGTCGAACCCTTCATGATGAAGACCATCTGCCCAGGCAAGTTCGTGGTAGCCGTCCACGGTGAAGTGGCGGCGGTGCAGGCGTCGGTGGGCGCGGGGTTGGAATTCGGCAAAGATGCCATCATCGACCACTTCATTATCCCCAACATTCGCATGGATGTCATCCATGCCATCGGCGGCTCCCTCGGCGACTTCCGCGGAGGTGCCGCCCTGGGCGTGATCGAGACCTTCTCGGCGGCCTCCTGCGTCGTGGCCGCGGACGCGGCCAGCAAGGCCGCCGAGGTGGATGTGCTGGATGTGCGCCTGGCCATGGGGCTGGGCGGTAAGGCTTTTTGCCTGCTGGCCGGGGATGTGGGTGCCGTCGAGCAGGCGGTGGCGGCAGGCGGTGAAAAGGCCGCCCGGGAGGGCCTGCTGGTACGCCAGGTGGTAATCCCCGGTGTGGCAACCGAGGTATTGCGGCATATTTTATAAAAGGAGACACTATGGCCGAGAACGAGGCGTTGGGATTCGTGGAAACGAGGGGCTTGGTGGCGGCGATCGAAGCGGCGGACGCCATGGTCAAGGCCGCCCGCGTCAGGATCAAAACCGTCGGCAACGCCGATGCCGCCTTGATCAGCGTGATCTGCGAAGGCGATCTCGCGGCCTGTGCGGCGGCGGTGGATGCCGGCAAGGCTGCCGCCGCAAGAGTGGGCGATTTCGTCGGCAGCAACCTGATCCCCAGGCCCGACGACGACACCGCAGCGCTGGTCGCGGAGCGTATCGACGTGATCATGCCGCGCCGCCGCAGCGGCGAGGACAGGGCCGCACCCAGGGGGCGGGGCGGCAAAGTTTGAACATCCAACCGCCGGAATCCGGCGCATCGACCCCCCTTAACCGGGGATACAAGGAGAGACGACATGGCAGACGCTTTAGGAATGATCGAAACCAAGGGGTTGACCGCACTGATCGAGGCCTCGGACGCCATGGTCAAGGCTGCCCGCGTGACGCTGGTGGGCTATGAGCGCATCGGGGGCGGCTTCGTAACCGCTCTGGTCCGCGGGGATGTGGCCGCATGCAAGGCGGCAACCGACGCCGGTGCCGCCGCCGCCCGCCGCGTGGGGGAGGTGATCGCCGTGCATGTCATCCCGCGTCCGCACGACGACCTGGAAAAGATCTTCCCCCTCGCCAGCAAGAAGTAGGCGCGACAACCTGTCGGCGGCTTTCGCAGGTGCGTCGAGGGCGGACCGGCACATCCGGGTCTGCCGATCGGAGCGGGCATGCCAGCCGCCGCATGCGCGGGAGGCTTATCGCTATGGAACTCGCCAAGGTCAAAGGACAGGTGGTCTCTACGGTGCGCGATTCCGGCTTACCGAATCTCACCTTTCTGTTGGTCGACATCGTGGACGAGCACGGCAAGGTGACGTTTCCCAGCCAGGTGGCTGCGGACACCCTCGGCGCCGGCGAGGGTGAAATGGTGCTGCTGGTTCGCGGAAGCTCGGCTCGGATGATCTTAGAGGGCAAGACGCCGCTGGACTTGAGCGTCATCGGCATCGTGGATCAGATTTCATCCGGAAAAGAGGCGATCTACTCAAAGTACAAATAGGCGCAGGGTAGACGCCGGTTGGAGCTCTGATGCAATTACAGCGTGAAGACATCGAATCGATCGTCAGTGAAGTGCTGAAAAAGCTGGCAACCGCAGCGCCCCTGGCGACGGCGGCCGCGGCTGATGCCAAAGGCGACTGGGGTGTTTTTGAACGGCTGGACGAGGCCGTAGCGGCGGCCGCGGCGGCCTACCGGCGCCTGGACACGGTGGTCCTGCGTGAGCGCGTGGTGGAGGTGATTCGCCGCGCGGCCCGTGCCAACGCCCGGCGGCTGGCAGAGATGGCTGTCGAGGAAACCGGCATGGGCCGAATCGAGGACAAGGTCCGCAAGAATCTGCTGGTGGCCGACCGTACGCCCGGGCCGGAAAGCCTCTATCCCAGCGCCATGTCGGGCGACACGGGCTTGACTCTGGTCGAGAACGCGGCCTGGGGGGTCATCGCCTCGGTCACACCCTCCACCAACCCGGCGGCCACGGTCATTAACAACTCGATCAGCATGATCTCGGGCGGCAATGCCGTGGTCTTCGCCCCGCACCCGGCCGCCAAACGCGTCACCCAGGAAACCATCCGAATCTTGAACAAGGCGATTTTTGAAGAGGCCGGCATCAACAACCTGATGGCCTGCGTGCGCCAGCCCAGCATCGAAACCGCGCAGCAGCTCTTCACCTTTCCCGGCATCAATCTCCTGGTGGTCACCGGCGGCGAAGCCGTGGTTGAAGCCGCGCGCAAAACGACGAACAAGCGCTTGATTGCAGCCGGGGCCGGCAACCCGCCGGTGGTGGTGGACGAGACCGCCGATCTGCCGCGCGCGGCGCGCAGCATCTACGACGGGGCTTCGTTCGACAACAACATCGTTTGCTGCGATGAAAAAGAAATCATCGCCGTTGAGGCCGTCGCCAACGAGCTCAAGCGCGAGCTCGTCGGCTGCGGGGCCGTGGAAATCACCCGCGAGCAGGCCGAGACCGTCGCCAAACTTTCTCTCCTGGACTATCCCGGGCCCCACCCGCGGCCGAATCCCCAATGGGTCGGCCGGGACGCCGCTGAACTGGCCAAGGCTGCCGGATTCAGCGTGCCTGAATCCTGCCGCCTGCTGATCGTCGACGCCGGCCGCGACGTCGACCATGTCTTCGCCCGCATCGAACAGATGATGCCGCTGGTTCCTGTGCTGCGGGCCCGGGATTTCGACGAGGCTCTGGAATGGGCCATGCGCCTGGAGGGGGACCGCAAGCACACCGCCAGCCTGCATTCGCGCGACATCGACCACATGGACGCCATGGCGCGGCGCGTGAACACCAGCCTCTTCGTCAAAAACGGACCCTGCATGGCGGGCCTGGGGGCCGGCGGCGAGGGTTGGACCTCAATGACGATCTCCACCCCGACCGGAGAGGGCGTCACCAACGCACGCACCTTTGTGCGGCTGCGGCGGTGCACGCTGGTGGGCAGCTTTCGCATCGTATAACGGGAAACGGCACCGCAGGCCGTGATCCGGCGTTGTGCTGCCTTTCGCGAATGCTCACACACATGCTGGTCAGTATGCTGCGCTTCCCAAAAGGCCGCACGCCTTGGCTGACGGCCTGGGCCGCCGTTTCAACAGAGCGCCGCGCGAAACGCCTTGATCCCGGGTTTTCTAAAGAGTTACCCGAAAGCTGGCCGCGAGGAAGCCTAATCGCTTTTTTTTTTCATGTGGGAGTGGCTTTCCAGCCGAGATGTCGGCGGGCCACCCCTTAGCGCCATTGAGGTCCGAGCCATGACCATCACCTGGGAAACCGCCAACCAGCGTCTCGACCGCGCGGCTCGGCTGCTGAACAACGCAGAGCCTGCAGCTGGTGCAGAGCCCTTCCACATGGGCATCGACCTGGGGACGGCCGATATCGTGGTCATGGTTCTCAATGCGGCCGGCGAACCTGCCGCGTGTTTTCTGGAATGGTCGGAGGTGGTCCGGGATGGGGTCGTGGTGGATTTCGCCGGAGCCGCGGACATCGTGCAGCGGCTGGTCGGCCGGGCGCAAGAAAAGCTCGGAGTGGAATTCAAAGGGGCGGCCACCTCTTTTCCACCCGGCACGGACCCGCGTCTGTCCACTTACATCCTGGAGCGGGTCGGGCTCGAGGTGACCGCCGTTCAGGACGAGCCCACCTGCGTCGCCCAACTGCTCGAACTCGATCGAACGGCGGTGGTGGACGTCGGCGGCGGCACCACCGGCACCGCCGTGGTACACAAGGGCCGGGTCGTCTTCAGCGGCGATCTGCCGACGGGCGGCCGCCACATCTCGCTGGTCATCGCCGGCCACTTCGGCATTTCCTTCCAGGAAGCCGAGGCGCGCAAGCGCCGTCATGCTCAATACGATATCCTCGGATTGGCCCGGCCGACCCTCCAGCGCATGTGCGACATCGTTGCCGGACACATCAAAGGACACCGCGTCGCGCGCATCGTCCTCACCGGCGGAACCTGCTGCCTGCCCGGCGTGGACGCGGTCTTCGCCGAGGAACTCCGCCTGCCCATACAGCTCCCCAGCCAGCCGCTGCTGCTCACGCCGCTTGCGATTGCCTCACTGCCCCTGCTGAAGTGATGCGACCGGATTGAAAATCCCTTCAAGATCCCTTTGGAAAAAAGGCCTGTGCGGGTTGGGTTGGAAAAAGGAGAGGTCAAGCCAAAGAGCGATTCGGCTAGCCTATCGCTGTGCAGCGGCATGCTGAAGAGTTCCGTTTTCAACCGACCCCGGCGAGCGCAGTTGCGGGAACTCCGAGCGGATCATCTGGTGAATCCGCTTGATCTTTTCCTCATCCAATTTCTGGTCGCCCATGGGATATTCGAGCCCGAGGTATTCGTACTTCGGTTTGCCCATACGATGGTAATCCAGCGCCTCAAACCAGGTATTGGGCATGCCTTGAATGTGCTCGAGTATCTGCCGAATATCCTTTGGATCGTCATTGAAATCCGGAACGACCGGAGTGCGCACCCACACCGATAGGTCCGGGAAGGCCTCTCGGACTCTCTGTAAATTCTCCAGGATGAGTTCGTTGGAAACTCCGGTGAAAACCCGATGCTTCTCGGGGTCCATGCTTTTCACATCGTAAAGCAAAGTGTCCAGGTACCCGCAGGCCTCCTGCAGGTCCTCCCACTGACAGAATCCGCAGGTTTCCATGGCGGTGTTGATCCGGCGGCGTTTGGCTTCTTTGAGGAGGCTCACAGCAAATTCCGCCTGGTGCATCGGCTCGCCGCCGCTGATGGTCAGGCCGCCGCCTGATCGCGAGTAAAAGGACGAATCTTCTTCGACCTTGTCGATCACCTGCGCGACTGTCATGGTTTCGCCGTAAACGTTCAAGGCGAGCGAAGGGCAGGCTTTAGTGCAGAGCCGGCACTCGGAGCAGATTTCGCGGTCGAGTTGAATCCGGTTGTCCCCACCCCTCTTGATCGCCCCAACCGTACAGACTTCAAGGCAGCGCACGCAGTGTTCCAGGGTCAGGCATTTTTTGGGGTTGTAGACCAGCTGCGGCTGGGGTTTCTGAGACTCCGGGTTGCTGCACCAGCGGCAGCGCAACGGGCAGCCCTTGAGAAACACGACGGTCCGGATGCCCGGACCGTCGTGGACGGAATACTTCTGAATGTTGAAAACAATGCCAGATTTTTTCATCGAGTCTCCCCTCCGGACTGCCAATGCGGGCGGCAGCCCGGAGAAGGCTAAGGCGACTTACACCTGCTCGTGGCCGGTGCGCGCAATCAGGTCGTTTTGAAGATCCGGCGACAGGTCCACGAAATAGGCGCTGTAGCCGGCGATTCTGACGATGAGCCCCCGGTATTTTTCCGGGTCGCGCTGGGCGGCCAGCAGCGTCTGCTGGTTGATGACGTTGAACTGGACGTGCCAGAGCTTCAGGTCGCACCAGGTGCGGATGAAGGAGACCAGCTTGCGGGTGCCCTCGTCTCCGGCCACGCACTTGGGCGTGAACTTGATGTTCAGGAGCCGCGCCGCGCGCTCCCGGTAGTCGTAGTTTTTAGTGGCGAAGTTGGACAGGAGAACCGCGGTCGGCCCGTGCTTATCGGTGCCCTGCGAGGCCGATGAACCGTCGGACAAGGGGGTCCAAGCCTTGCGGCCGTTGGGGGTCGCGCTTACGACCTTGCCGAAGGGCACATGCGAAGTGAAAGGAACGAGCCGCAGGTCGAGGTGCACGCCGAGCTCCCTGGCGTACTTGTGGGTGAACTCGACGGCTGCGCGGTCAACGGCCTTGGCGATGCTATCGGCGTAGGGGTCGTTGTTGCCGTAGCAGGGCACGTTCATCAGCATGTGCCGCAGATCTTCCTTGCCCTCGAAGTTGTTCGAAAGGGCGTCGATCACCTCGGCCATCGTGACTTTCTTTTCCTCGTACACCAGCTTCTTGATCGCCGAGAGCGAATCCACCACCGTGCCATAGCCGATGAATTCGAAGTATCCCAGGTCGATGCCGCCCGGAATCTTGGGCTGGTGGAGGTCGATGCAGTGCTGCATGCACAGGTCGTGCAAAGCTGAGGCCAGAGGAACCGCAAAGTGTTGAGCGCGCAGCCGGATGACGTGATGCTGCTGGATAAAGGCCTGTTTTATGAAGTCGGTCTGATGGGTCAGGTAAGCGTTGTAGAACTCCTCCCAGGTCTTGAAGCTGCGCGGATCGCCGGTCTGAACCCCGATTTGCTCATCCCCGTATTTCTTCATTTTTCCGCTATAAAGCGTCATTTCCAGGGCGGCGGCGAAATTGATGTATGCGCAGCCGCTGGTGTAAGTGTCGCGGTTGGGCATGCGCGCCTCAGCGCAGCCCGACACGGCGTAGTCCAGCACTTCCGCAAAGGTGGCCCCCTTGGACAGGTACAGCGGAACGACCTCCTCGTCGTTGATCAGCTTGGGGAAGCCAGAGCCTTCTTTGATGGTTTCGGCCACTTCCCAGAGGAAGCGCTCGGGAGAGCGGGAGTGGATCCGGGCGGCGAGGTCCGGGTAGTGCATCGGGAACTCGCGCTTGGATTTCAGGAAAAGGTAGCTCAGCTCATTCGTGGCATCTCGGCCGTCGGGCGTCTGGCCGCCGATGGTGACCGCCTCCCAGTGGGCATAGCCCTCGTTGATGGCCCCGCCGGCAGGCGAGATGTAAAGATCGATGTATTGGGCCATGGCGACCCACATGCACTCCAGCAGCTCGATCGCCCCGTCCTCAGTGAGACGCCCCTCGTCCATGTCCCTTTTAAAAAAAGGATAGAGATACTGGTCCATCCGGCCGTTGGAGATGATCGTTCCGGTCTTCTGCTCGATGCGCGAAAACATCTGAACAAACCACTGGGACTGCACAGCTTCGCGGAAAGTCGTAGCCGGGTGCTCCGGGACGCGTTCGCAGATTCGGGCGATTTCGGTCAGCTCGGCCTTGCGCTGTGGGTCTTTCTCCTTCGTCGCCATCTTCGCAGCCAGCCGCGCATGCCGCTTGGCCCACAGGACGATGGCGTCGCAAAGAACAACAATCGCCTCCAGGAAAGGCTTTTTCTCGACGTTATCGACCGGGCTGAACGGATCCAGGGCATTCAGGCGTTCCTTGGCTTCCTTGCGGATGCCCTTGAATCCCTTTTTCAAAACCTTTTCATAGTCGTGAACCCACTGGAGGCTGGAACGGAAGGAAGACGTCTCGTTGACAATGAATCGCGACATCAAAGGGTTTTCAGGGTCGAATGTGTAACGCGCGGTTTCTTCAGGCAACGCGTTGGCCAGCGCCTCGTGATAGGTTTTGCCTTTCCAGTAAGGGGCGATTTCGTTGATCACCACTTGAGCGTCTTCCGGGGTGATGTCGAAGGGGGACTGCACGCGCTGGGAAAGCTGCTCGATGGCCAGATCGAGGAAATCGCCGTCGAGCTCCGGGTACAAAACCCCGTAGCGGCCCTGCATGCCGGCGCGGCCGACAATGAGCTGGTGGTCGTCGATGTAGACGGTCATCTTTTCGGCGATTTTTTTAAGCGCTTTGGCCCAGCGCAGCGTCAGGTGCTGGCCCTCCGTCTGGCGCATCGATTCGGTGAAATACCGGGCGCGCTCGACGTCGATCTTCGGGCGTTTCATCTGGAAGGTCTTCATGATGCGGAAAACCCGTTCGCGGCCTTTTTCGTATTTGGCTGCGCGGCCCTGCATTTCTTCCTGAAGCCGTGTTTCATGGGGTGACAATACATCACAGCATTCCATATGACGTCTCCTTAAGATTTGGTGGGTCGCAAGTTGGTATTTTTGGAGGTTGGTTGATTATAAACAAAAGCACTAAGCAATTCTCGTGCCTTTAATCTGCAAATAAGCCCCCGAATGCTCAAATTGACTAAAATCGAATGGGCTCCGCAATTTTGTTGTAATAAGGGAGGAATTTTAAAGGGATCGAAATCATATAGAGATTGAAACGAACCAGCTTAGCAGGCGTCGGCGCTTGAAAGTCGTTGCAATATTGCGACTTTTGCTTTGATCACAAAATAACCAGCCACCTTACAGAGGTTTGTTTTTGCATTATTGCAACACAAGTCGCATTTGTGCATCATTCTAAAAATAAATCTGATCAAAAATTTGATACATAGCTGTATCACTGTTTTCAACCGAATAAAAAGACCTTATGATATTTTATTCAACTATTTAAAATAATAGTAAATATTTTATATTTTGGGCTCTTGTGCAAAGACATCCGGAGCTTGTGATTACCACCCATATGGCCTAAATATTGCTTTGACGGATTGCTTATCTGAGCAAATACCGTTCCAAACGAAAGGAGGTCTTCGGGCGAAGTATAAAACTCGGTGTTGCCATTTGGCAATGGAACGCGGGAAATCAACTATGAATGGAGGGAAGGCCAAAATGAAAAAAATGAAAATCGGATGTTTCTTGCTGGCGTTTGGTTTTTGTCTGGCCGGCCTGGGACTCACCCCTGCCCAGGCGCAGAACCATAACCTAAAAATCCAGACGGCCGTTCCGAGTTCGAGCATCTACTACAAATTGATCGAACGCATGGCCGGTCGAATTGACGCCATGTCTGCCGGCCGCTTAAAGGTGGAAGTGCTGCCAGCCGGCGCCGTTGTCGGCGCCTTCGAAATCCTTGATGCCGTCAACAACAACATCGTCAACGGCGGCTTTGCCTGGACTCATTACTGGTCCGGCAAGCACCCGGCCGGACTGCTGTTTTCGGCCCCCACGGCCGGGTTGGGCGTGGGTCTGGACCAGACCAGCGTGATGTCTTGGATTTATGACGGCGGCGGCGACGAGCTCTACCAGAAGTATTTCACCGAGATCCTCAAGTTCAAGGTCAAGGGCTTTCTATGCATGCCCATGGGCCCTGAGCCATACGGCTGGTTCTCCAAGCCGGTCAACTCCGTCGAGGACATGAAGAAGATGAAATTCCGTTCGCCTCCCGGAATTCCGGCCGAGTCGTTCAAGGTGGTCGGCGTCCCCACGGTCTCAATGCCCGGCGGCGAGATCGTTCCGTCAGCCCAGCGCGGGGTCATCGATGCGGCCGAATGGATCAGCCCGGCGGATGATGCCGCCCTCGGCCTGAACACCGTCTGGAAGCACTATTATATCCAGGGGCTGCACCAGGCCATTTCGATCGGCGACATCTATGTCAACCTCGACTGGTGGAACAAGCTGCCCAAGGACCTCCAGGCCATTTTTCAGGGCGGCATCATGAGCCTCATCGCCGATACCATGAACTGGAACGTGAGCCAGAACAGCAAGGCGCTGAAGAAGTTCGTAACCGAGGACAAGGTCACCGTGCACGACACCCCGGCGGACTATTTCCCAGCCTACATGGCGGCCGCTCAGCAGGTGGTGGACAAGTACGCTCAGCAGGATGCTTTCTTCAAACAGGTCCTGCAGTCCATGGTGGACTGGGCGAATCTGACCGTGCCCTATCAATCACGGGCCAACGGCACCTACGCCAACATGGGCAAAACCGCAATGGACAAAAAAATCGTTGGCTACGACAAAAAGTAGATCGACGGCAGGCCGGGCGCGATGAGCGCCCGGCCTTCTTCTTGAGAGGTGGGCAACTATGGAATGTCGTCCTGAAGAACCTTTGGGAAAAGTGACCGGAGGGCTTCACAATGCCCCTCCCAAACTGTCGGGATTCATCCGTTTCATCGATGGGATCAGCATCGTGAGCGGAAAGATTGTGGCGTGGATGATCCTGCCGATGTCGCTGAGCCTGGTCTACGAGGTGGTTGCCCGCTACGTTTTCAATGCCCCGACCATCTGGGCCTCCGACATCAGTCAGATATTATATGGGATGTTTTTCATGCTCGGTTCAGCCTACGCCCTGCAGCGCCAACAGCATATTCGGACTGATTTTCTCTACGGAAAATGGTCGGTGCGCACCCGCGGGCTAGTGGATTCGGCCTGTTACATCGGTCTTTATTTTCCGGCGCTGATCTTCTTCCTGTGGGTCGGGACCGAGTTTGCCTACCGCTCCGTTCTGTTTAACGAAAAAATCGTCACCAGCCCCTGGATGCCTGTCATCTGGCCGCTCAAGCTGGCGATCCCCGTTTCGACCGTGCTGCTCCTCATTCAGGGCCTATCCGAACTCACGAAATCGATTTTCGCAGCGAAAACAGGGGTCAGCCTCTATGAGGAGCAGGCCGGGTCCGAGACATAAGGAGGAGGAAAACTTCAATGAGTCCTGACATCTTAGGCCTGGTGGCGCTGGGATCTCTTTTCATATTCATCTTCGTCGGCTTCCCGATTGCTTTCACGCTGCTTTTTCTCGGCCTGGTGGCCGGCTACATCGGCATCGGGCCGGTGGTGTTCCACCTGATGACGCTTCAAGTCTATGCCATCATGAACGAGCAGGTGCTCGCTGCAGTACCCTTCTTCCTCTTCATGGGCTACATCCTGGAAAGCTCGGGCCTGATGGAGCGTCTCTTCAAAGCCTTCCAGCTGATGCTCGCCCGGCTCGACGGTTCACTCTACATCGCGGTTACGGCCACCGCGACCATCTTCGCAGCGGCTACGGGCATTGTCGGGTCCTCCGTGACCTTGCTGGGGGTCATGGCCGGACCCACCATGCGGCAGAGCAAGTACGACGTGAAGCTTTCGGCCGGCTGCATCACGGCCGGGGGCACCCTCGGCATCCTGATCCCGCCGAGCATCATGCTCGTCGTCATGGGCCCGGTGGTGGGGGTTCCGGTGACAGACCTTTTCGCCGCAGCCATTCTTCCAGGGATCATACTGGCTGGGCTCTACTGCGGCTACTGCCTGATCCGCTGCAAGCTCAATCCCGGGCTGGGCCCGGCCCTGCCGGAGGAACAGCACGCCCCGTCGGCGGCCTGGCTGCTCAAGGAATTCGTGCTGGGAGTGTTGCCGGTGACGCTCGTGATTCTCGCCACTCTGGGGACCATCATGTTCGGAGTGGCGACTCCCACGGAAGGCGCGGCCTGCGGCGCGATCGGCTCACTCGTCCTTACCATGATCTACCGCAAGATGACCTGGAACAATCTGGTGACCTCCATGTACCGGACGGTGGAAATTTCAGCCATGATCCTGCTGCTCTGTGCCGCCTCGAATTTCTTCGGCGCGGTTTTCTCGCGGCTGGGGTCGGCCAACATGCTTACCCAACTGCTCCTCAGCATGCAGCTGGACCCCATGATCATGCTGATCGCCATCATGGCGCTCATTTTCGTGCTGGGCTGGCCCTTGGAGTGGGTGCCGATCGTCCTGATCATCATCCCCATCCTCATGCCCATGGTGCGCGAAATGGGTTACAATCTGACCTGGTTCTGCACCCTGGTGGCCGTGACGCTCCAAACGGCGTGGCTGTCGCCACCGGTGGCTTTGTCGGCGTATTTCCTCAAGGGGGTTGTGCCCCAGTGGAAGCTGCAGGACATCTACGCCGGGATGGTCCAGTTCATGGGGCTCCAGGTACTGGGAATGGCCATCATCATGCTTTTCCCGAGTTTGGCCACTTGGCTGCCCATGGCTCTAAGAGTCTGAGGCGTCAAGGCGGCGGACAAGAAAAAAGGCGGCCGAGAGGCCGCCTTTTTTCTTGCTTCAGCACCAAGTTGGCCGAAAACCAAACGGGTGCGGCCGGAGGTGGTTTGACAGGATTCAGAGGGCTGCATAAAATCGATAGGGCATATGGATCGGGCATTATGATGGAGCTGATCGAAAAGCAAATCGACCGGATTCTGGACGTCCTGAGTGACGGCATCTATATCTCCGACCGAGAGGGCAACACCCTCAAGGTAAACACGATGTACGAGAAGCTGATCGGGCTGAAGAAAGAAGACCTGATCGGCCGCAAAGTCCAGGACCTCGTCAGAGAGGGAGTCTTCGATGTCGTCGTCAATCCGGAGATCGTAAGAACCGGCCAGCCCGCGACCTTCGTCCAGACCACCAAGAAGGGCCAGAAGCTGATCCTGAACGGCCACCCCATATTTGACGAAGAGGGCCGGGTGGTGCTGGTAGTCACTTTTGTGCGCGACGTAACCGTTATGAGCCAGCTCCGCGACCAGATCCTCGCCCAGAAGAAACTGCTTGAACAGCTGCGGACCAACGTTCAGTACATCAACGAGGAAAGTATCCAGAAGTTTCCCATGAATGGCTTCAAGAGCCGGGAGATGGCCCATCTCAACAGGCTCACCGAAAAGATCGCCGCAACGGATGCCACTGTGTTGATCCTGGGCGAAACCGGCGTGGGCAAGGAATTTTTCGCGCGCTCTATCCACCGGGCCAGCCTTCGAAACGATAAAACCTTTTTCAAGCTGGACTGCACGACCATTCCCGAGAATCTGATCGAGTCCGAGCTGTTCGGCTATGCTTCCGGCGCTTTTTCCGGAGCCAGCCTCAAGGGCAAACCCGGCCTTTGTGAAATGGCTGATCAAGGCACCCTATTTCTCGACGAGATCGGGGAGCTGCCGCTCAGCATGCAGGTGAAGCTGCTGCGCCTCCTCCAGGACCAGGAAATCATTCCCGTCGGTTCAACCCGGGTCCGGAAGGTAGACGTCCGCATCATCGCCGCGACCAATCGCGACCTGGAGAAGGAAATCGAAAGGGGCCGGTTCCGCAACGACCTGTATTACCGTCTGCGGGTGGCGGTGTTGAACATCCCACCTTTGCGCGAGCGGCGCGAGGACATCATGCCGCTGGCTAGATACTTTCTTGATAAATACACAACGAAATACCGTAAAGACCGGCGTTTTGGGGACGAAATCGAACGCATTTTCACCGGCCACCGCTGGCCGGGCAACATCCGCGAGATGGAAAACCTGATCGAAAGCCTGGTGGTCACGTGTGACCGCCCGGTCATCGAAATCCCCGATTTGGGCAGTTGCATGTTCATGGAGGATCGGGACCGCAAGCGCAACCTGTTTGAAACTCTGGAGATCGGCGACAGGTCCCTGAAGGAAATCGTGCGAGATCTCGAACGTGAAATCCTGCAGGGGGCACTTGAAGTCCATGGCTCGATGGCCAAGGTGGCCGAGCTTTTTAGAATCGACCGCTCGACGATCTTCCGCAAGCTCAAAAGGGATGAACCGTCTTGATCCGCAACCGCCGGTCCGCCTCATGGATGCCACCATTCGACCAAAGGAGAAACCCATGCCGCTTATCACCATTACCCATAATTTTGGTAGCAACGGCTCAGCGGTCGCACGCAAACTCGCGGACGAGCTCGGCTGTGAGCTGTTCGACGACCGGAAATTGAATGAATTGATTCAGGAAAAAGGGCTCTCAGCGGAGGAAATCAGCCGGATGGATGAAAAATCTCCCGGATATTGGGATGTTTTTTTTAAGAATCGGCCGCAAATATTCCTGAATGTGCTGGAATCGGTGGTCTACGAGGTGGCCCATCGGGGAGAGGGCGTCATTATCGGACACGGCAGCCAAATGCTTTTAAGGAATTTTGACTGTGCGTTTCACGTTCGCATCCTGACCCTTGAAGGGCGGCGAGCTGACAACCTGGCTGCCGAGCAGGGTATCAGCCGGGAAGCGGCCCTTAAGCTGATCCGCCAGCGGGACAAAGACCAGGCGGGATTCTTTAAGTTTGCCTTCCAGCTCGACATGGACGACCCTGGCCTGTACGACCTGATCATCAATACCCACAAACTCGACACGGAAACTGCTGCCAGTCTGATCGCCGGGGCCGTGCGCTCCGAGAACATTCGCGCCTGCGGAATGAATGCCCTGGAAACGATGGAGCGATTGGCCTTGGAAAAGAAAGTTCGAGCGGCGCTGCTCGAAAACCGCATTGACGATCGCAACATCGTGATCGAGGTCGGCGAGGACGGCGTGGCGAGCGTCGCAGGCGTCAGCTCCACCCCCGAAGAGAAGAAGCGGATCGAAACGGTCGTTTGCCGCGTTCCGGGGGTTTCGAAAGTCGTTTCGGGGATGGAGGTGATCAAAGGCGCGGTCTAACCGGACAGGATCAGCCGGGTTTCACGGGCGATTTCCAGTTCTTCGTTGGTGGGAACGACCAAGACCCGGACGCGGCTGGATTCCGCTTGAATGGCCCGCGGCGATCGCGAGACTGCGGCGTTTTTCTCCGGATCCAGCACGATGCCGAAGCCGTCCAGCGCCTCCAGGCCTTCGCACACCCGGTGGCGCACCTCGGGGGAGTTTTCGCCGATCCCCGCCGTGAAGACCAGCACGTCCACTCCTCCCATAACTCCGGCAAAGGCGCCGATGTATTTGCGGATGCGGTAGCAGAAGATATCCAGGGCCACTGCGGCCTCTGAATGGCCGCCTTGCGCAGCGGCGATGACATCCCGCAAATCGTTGCTGCCGATACCGGCAAGCGCCAGCATCCCGCTCTGCTTGTTGAGCAGGCCGTTCATGGCCGCAGGGCTGAGGCGGTGGTGCTCCATCAAGTGCAGCACGGCGGCCGGATCAATGTCCCCGCAGCGCGTCCCCATGACCAGCCCCTCCAGCGGCGTGAACCCCATGCTGGTGTCCACGCTGCATCCCCCTTTGACGGCCGTCATGCTGCAACCGTTGCCAAGATGGCAGGTGACCATGCGCAGGCCGTCGACGGGAAGGCCCAGGAAGCGGGCGGCCTCTTCGGAGACATACTTGTGGCTGATGCCATGGAACCCGTAACGACGAATGTGGTTCTCGGTATAGAAACGCAGCGGGATGCCGTAAAGGAAGGCGTGGCGCGGGATCGTGGCGTGGAAGGCGGTGTCGAACACGGCCACTTGAACGGCGTTCGGGATGTGCCGTTCGCCCGCCGCGATGCCCGCCAGATTGGGCGGATTATGAAGGGGCGCCAGTTGGCAGCACTCCGCGATGATCGACTTGACCCGATCGTCGACGACCGTGGGACGGGTGAGCTGCTCGCCGCCGTGTACCACGCGATGCCCAACGGCCACAATCTCCTGAATGCTGCCGATCACCCCGTGGTCCTGGTGGGTAAGGGCGGCAAGGATGGCGTCTACGGCCTGGTCCGCATCTGCGACGGGAACCAGACGGTCGCAGGCCCGCCGCTCCCGGCCGCGGTACTTCAACCGGGTGCCGTCAACCCCGATGCGCTCAACGATCCCGGAAGCGTGGGGCGTCTTTCCGTCCGCATGGAAAAGGGTGAATTTGACCGAAGAGCTGCCGGCATTGATTACGAGAATGGCCATGGTCGTGGGGTCCGTTCTGCAATGACTTATGCGTTTTTTTCGCTGGAGGACGGCAGGTGAAGGCTGCGCGCATGTTTGTTCCTGGGCGCGCGTGCGGGGAGACGGTATGGTTTCGGCTCAGGGGATTCCTGGGTCTGGCGAAAATAAAACTGGCGAATGAATTTTTCCTGGACTTCGAAGGACCAATGGACATCGCGCCACACACGAACTGCCGCGTCACGGTTTCCGGTTTCGAAGGCCTCGATCAGCCTGTCGTGTTCCCGGCAGTTGCGCTGCTCCCATTCCTTGATGTAACCGCGCCGGGGGAAATCGTAGAGCCGCCGTTTCATCGGCGCGATGATGCGCTTGAGAGCCTGATTGTGGGACATCTCGATAAACACGTCGTGAAAGAGAACATTCTGCTGATAATACGCCTGAAAGTCGTCTTTTTTGAGAGATGCTCGAAGGGCTCTGTTCAAGACTTTCATCTTTTCGATATGGAGCGGCTGGATGCTGTCGAAGACGGATAGGATTGCGGTCGATTCCAGCGCACCGATGACCTCGTAGCAGTTCCGGATGTCCTCCAGGGTCAGCCGGTTGACGAAAACGCCCCGGCGGGGCGAGATGGTGACAAAGCCCTCCGTGTCCAGCTGAAGCAGGGCATCGCGCAGCGGGGTCTTGCTGATGCCGAGTTCTTCGCTCAGCGCGTTCAGGTTGACGGCCGCGCCAGGAATCAGCTTGCCCTGGGTGAGCTCTTCTCTGAGGAAATCGTAGACCTGCTCGCGCAGGGATCTCTGGTTGATGATCATCGTGTCGGATTCCTCTGTGGCTGCTGACCCTCTGATTGCATCTCAGGATGTTCAAGCTCCGGCCCAACACGCAAGACAGCAAATAATATCAGGTCTCTGCGAACAGGGCATTCAACGGTTGCCCATGTTCGCAGAGGCTCTCCCAAAGAAATGTTGCGGTTATGAAAAAGATCAGGGGAAGTTAGAATTTTCAGGTTGCAACGCAGCTTCTGACCTTCCGAGCTTGTCCGATCTTCTTTATTTCCTCTCCGCTTTCACCGCCCCTCAGGAACTGACCGGCAGGCGGTGCGATTCGGACCGTGGCGATTTTGTTTTGGGTGAAAAAGTCGATCCCGTCCTTGCCCTGGACCTTGTTCGTGCCCAGGTGGGAGTCTTTGATCCCGCCGAACGGCAGGTAGGGATGCGGGGCGCAGATGCCCACGTTAATGCCGACCATCCCGACATTGGCCTCGTTGATGAAGTGTTCCGTGTAATAAAGGTTCTGAGTGAAGATGCAGGCGCCGTTGCCGAATTCCTGCTGCCGAATCAGCTCCAGAGCCGAGTTGATGCAATTCACTTTCACGACGCATACGACCGGGCCGAAAATTTCCTCTTGGTATATGGTCATGTCCGTCGTCACATCGGTAAAGATGGTGGGGCCCACATAATAACCGTCCTTGATATCATTCGGCAGGTTAGGGCGTCGTCCGTCCAATACCAGCTTGGCCCCTTCCTTTACACCGATATTGATGTATCTCTCGATCTTCTCCTTGGCCTGTTTCGATATCACGGGCCCCATGTAGACATCCGGATCGAGCGCACTCCCGACTTTGACTTTTTTCGATGCGGCGATAATCCGTTCGATCAATTCATCATAGATTTCCGGAACGGCGGCCACCACCGACCCCGCCAAACAGCGCTGCCCGGCGCTCCCGTAACAGGAATGCAGATAGTTCTCGATGAAGACGTCCCACTGGACATCCTCCATGACCACTAGAACGTTCTTGGCACCGCCCAGCAGCATGGAACGCTTTCCGCCGCGTCCGCAGGCTTCGGCCATTTTCTGGGCCGTCGGAGTCGATCCGACCAGACAGATCCCACTGACCCGGCGGTCTTCATACCAAGGCTCCACCACCGACCGATTGCCGTGGATGATGTTGATGACACCCTTGGGCAAACCTATTTTGACGAAGATCTCTCCCATCTTCTGCATGAAGAAGGGCGACTGGGTGGATGGTTTGAACACAAAGGTGTTGCCGACGCCGATCGCAAAAGGAATAAACCAGCCGAACACAAGACCCGGGAAGTTGAAGGGGGCCACCCCGCAGAATACGCCCAGGGGCTGTTTAACAACCCGGCCGGAAATGTTGCTGGCGATATGGGTCAGGGTCTCGCCCTGGATCAGCATCGGGATGCCGCAGGCGGTCTCCAGGATCTGAACCACCCGCTGAACTTCGCCGCGGGCCTCGCTGATGTGCTTGGCCTGATCGACGGCAATCGCGAAAGCCAGCTCTTCCTCCTGGTCGATCATCGCCTGCCGCATCTCGTACAGATACGACATGCGTTTGTTAAGGGGCAGTTTTCTCCAGGAATCATAGGCATCGTGGGCGGCTTTGACGGCCCGTTCGGAGGTTTCAGGCTTGGACAGCGGCACCTCTCCGATCTTGCACCCATCCGAGGGGTTGTAAAGCGGAGCCATCTCGACGCCCTTCTCTTCAACCCATTCGCCGTTGATGAAATTTTTAACCTTAATAAATGCCAGTTCCTTAAGCATCACATTCTCTCTCTCTTTTTAAATTTCAAACAGCGCCGGTTACGTCGCAGCGGTTAGCTATTTCTGATAATCCGCATCGCAGATCGCGAGGTTCCGGTCGATGACGTCCATGGCGAAGTCGATTTCCGCGTTGGTGATGGCTAGGGGGGGGCAGATCATGATGACCGAAGCGCCGCCGGCCATGATGTAGACCCCCTCTTCCATGCACTTGCCGAGGAACTTCATCTTCGAGGTGGCCGGACGCGGCGGTTCCATCAGGGCCTCGTGGATCGGCTCCTTGGTCTGGCGGTTCTTGACGATTTCGATCCCGCAGAACAGCCCCTTGCCGCGCACTTCGCCGACGCAGGGGTGATTATCTTGGAGGGCTTTGAGCTTCTTCATCAGGTATTCGCCGGCTTTGGCCGCTTTCTCGATGAGGCTGTCCTCGAGGTAGGCCTCGATCGCCGCCACCCCGGCCGCCATGGCCAGAGTGTGGCCGGAGTATGTGTGCCCGTGCAGGTAAGGGGTGGTCTCGAACTTCTCCGCAATCCACGGCCGGACGACGGTTGCGCCCAACGGCACCGACCCCGAGTTGATCCCCTTCGCCATGGTCATGATGTCCGGCACGACCCCCCAGTTGTCCATCCCGAACCATTTCCCGGTTCGGCCGAAGGCGGTCATGACCTCGTCGGCGATCAGCACCACTTCGTACTTGTCGCAGATGGCCCGCACCATTGGCCAGTACTCTTCGGGCGGGACGATCACCCCGCCGGCCCCGAAGATCGGTTCGCCGATCACCGCGGCCACCCGCCGGGCGCCGCCCTCCAGACGGATCACTTCCTCCACGTGCTTGGCGCACTGGATGTCGCAGGACGGGTAGGTCGCGCCAAAGCTGCATCGGTAGCAGTACGGCGGCAGTATGTGCAGGGCGCTAGGCACAGACGGCTCGGCGCACCAGTTGCGGTAGTCGGCCGAAACAGCCATGGCCCCCATGGTCGAACCATGATAGGAGCGCCAGCGGGAAATCACCTTTTGTTTTCCCGTGGCCCACCGCGCGATCTTGACGGCCCCCTCGACGGCCTCGGTTCCGCCGGTTGAGAAGAAGGACTTCTTCAGGTCCCCGGGGGTCACCTCCGCCAGCAGCTTGCCGAGCCGTGCCTTGGGCTCCGTGGCCCACTGCGAGTTGACGCTCGGCAGCAGCGCGGCCTGCTTGGCGATGGCCGCATTTACCCGATCATCGCAGTGCCCCAGGTTGGTGAAGACGAACTGCGAGGTGAAGTCGAGGTACTTTTTGCCCTCCGGGTTGTAAACCCAACAGCCCTTGGCCTTCGCCGCCACGAAGGGATTCAACCCCTTCTGCGCCGTCCAGGGCGTCAAGACGTATTCGGCCTCATACTTCCGAATGGTTTCCGCATCGAACGCTTCTTGCTTGACTGTGCCGGACATGTTGCATCTCCTCTGTTGGTCGTTTTTTTCAAGTAATCATTCGCCCTCGGCGTGCGAGGGATTAATAGTTTGCTTCCAGAATCCCGATTACATCCTGCTCGGTGACCGCGCGCGGGTTGTTGCTGATCAGGCGCGTTGCGCTCACCGTAGCCTTGGCCAGGGCCGGGAACTCCTCCCGCGGAACCCCGTAGGTGTTCAGCTTATAAGAAATGCCCAGGTCGTCGAGCAGGCTTTTGACCGCTTGGACCGACAGGCGGGCGGCCTGGATCTCCGGCAGGTGCTTGGTGCGTTCCCCGAAGGCCTCGGCGATCCGACTGTACTTGCCCGGCGCGGCGATCAGGTTGTACTCCATCACCCATGGCAGGATGAAGGCTGTCAGCAGTCCATGCGGCAGGTGAAACTTGCCCCCAATGGCGAGCGCCAGGGCGTGGTCCAGGCCGTTCTGGGTGTTGGAGAAGGCCATTCCCGCCAGGCAGGAGGCGTGCAGCATGTTTTCCCGGGCGAGGAGGTTGGCGCCGTTGGCATATGCCAGCCGGAGGTTGCCGGCCACCAGCCGGATAGCCTGCAGGTTGAGCGTGTCGGTGAAGACCGAGGCGCGCACGCCGACGTAGGACTCGACGGCGTGCACCAGCGCGTCCATTCCGGTCATGGCGGTCACCCGCGGCGGCAGCGCCAGCGTCAACTTTGGATCGAGCAGGGCCGTCCGAGCGAACATGTGCTCGCTGACGATGCCCTTCTTAACCTGGTTCCGAGTGTCGGACAGCACGCAGATGGACGTCATTTCGCTGCCCGTGCCGGCGGTGGTGGGGATGAGAATCAGCGGCACCCCCGGCCGGGGCACCAGTTCCATTCCAAAATATTTCTGGATCGGCCCTTCGTTGGTCAGCATCACCGAGGTGACCTTGGAGATGTCCAGGGAGCTCCCGCCGCCGAGGCCCACGATGACGTCGGGATCGAAGGCCCTGGCGGCATCGGCGCTGGCCAAGGCCACCTCCATCCTTGGATCGGGTTCGACCTCGGCATAGACGCCGAAGGTGATCTTGGCGCGTTCGAGCACCCCCGTCAGCTGGTCCAGGACTCCCGCCGACTTGAGGCCGGGATCGGTCACCACCAGGACCCGGCTGCCTTTTACGCGGTTGATCTCGTCCGGCAGGCTTTCCACGGCACCGGCGCCGAAGACCACCCGTCGCACGGTTTCGAAAGATTGGACCCCCATAATTACGGCCTCCCTTTGTTGCTCAGAGGTATCGGTTGACGAATGCCCCTATTCGGTTCAACGTGGGCATTGAGCTAAAGCACCAGCTCCGACGCATCGGTGATCTCCTGCCGGAGCCGGAGAAATTTCATGTCCGTGTGCTCCCGCGGCCGCGGCAGATGGACGTCATAGACTTCGTGCATGCGGCCAGGCAGCTTTCCCTTCAGCGTAACGATGCGGTCGCCCAGATAGATCGCTTCATCGATGTTGTTGGTCACGAACAGAACCGTCCGCTTTTCGGTCTCCCAAATGCGGGCGGTCTCCTTTTCCATGAAGTAGCGGGTCTGCGCGTCGAGCTGGCCGAACGGTTCGTCGAGCAGCATGACCTTGGGGTTGTTGGCGTAGGCCCGGGCGATGCCCACGCGCTGCTTCATGCCGCCGCTCAGCTGGTGGGGGTAATGTTTTTCGAAACCGTTCAGACCCACCAGGTCGATGTAGCGCTGCGCGATCCGTCGGCATTCCTCTTTGGCAACGCCGTTCAGCTGCGGGCCGAGTTCGACATTGCCCATGACCGTCTTCCAGCCGAAGAGCATGTAGCTTTGGAAAACCAAGCCGCGGTCCGGCCCGGGTCCGGCAACCGCCTCCCCGTCAATCCTGACCGAACCTTCGCTGGGGGTCTCCAGGCCGGCGATGATGCGCAGCAAGGTACTTTTCCCGGACTGCCCAGGCCCCAGGATGACCAGGAATTCCTTGTCGCGGACGGATAGACTGATGTCCTCGAGAACATGGACACGCTGCTTGCCTTTCTGGATGAAGACTTTGGTAATGTTCCGGCATTCGATTTTCGGTGTCATAACTTGTTCCTAAAACCCCACCGGCAGAATCACAGGCCGGCGATATCTCGTTTCCACGGGCACAGCAGCTTTTCCAGGCCGCTCACCAGCATAGACGAGAGCCAAGCCACGATGGCGATGATGACCATGCCGCCGATCACCAGGGAGGTGTCCGATATTTTCATGCCCTGCACGATGATGAACCCCAGCCCGGAGCGGGAAGCCACCAGCTCCGCTGCCAAAACACAAGTCCAGGCCATGGAGAGCGAAATCTGCAGTCCAGCGAAAATGGCTGGAAAGGATGCCGGAAAGCTCACCTGGATGATTTCATTCCAGCGTCTCCCGCCCAGGACCTTGATGACGTCGTATAGCTCCGGCTCGATCAGGCGGACGCCGTTGTAGGAGTTGAGCAGGCAGGGCACAAAAGTGCCGATGACGATGATGAAGATCTTGGACGGTTCGCCGATGCCAAACCAAAGGATCGAAATGGAAATCCAGGCGATCGGCGGCATGGGCTTGAAGATGTCGAACACCGGCTTGACGATGGCGTTCACATAGGGGTTGAGGGCCATGAACAGCCCCAAGGGGATCGCCAGCGCCGATGCCAGGATAAATCCGATGAAAATGCGCTGGGCGCTGGCCCAGATGTGCCCCCAGATCGTGAGGCCCGCCAGCGTGTCGGTCATCAACCCCTGGAAGCGTGCCACCACCTGCCAGGGGGTGGCGAGGGCGCCGGCGAAAAAACCGCTGACGGCAACATGGTGCCACAGGAGCAGGAAAGCGACGATGGACACGACATGGAGCAGGTATTCGTTGGTAATGATGCGCCGGAGGGTCAGCGGCTTTTTCTCCCGGACCGTTTGCTGGACTTCATCGGCAATGGAGCTGCCCTGCCGGCCGAGGCTCTGGATGTTTTCCTGAAGCTCTGCCATGAGCGTTACCTCCTGATCCCGGCCAGTAGCCGCCGTTCCACATAGTCGATCAACACGCCGATGGCGGCCCCGGCTAAACCCACCGATACCATGCCCAGTACAACCATATCCGGCAGGGCCAGGCGCCGGCCCATCGTGATCAGGTAGCCGAGGCCCTGGTCGGCGGCGAGCAGCTCGGCGCCCACCAGATTGGTCCAGGCGCACGCCAGCGCGATTTGCAGCGCGCCGAAGACCATCGGCAGTGCCGAAGGCACGCAGAGGGTCTTAAAGATCTGCCAGTCCGTGGCGCCGTACGTGCGGGCCATCTGGATCAGGGTGGGGTTGGTCATGCGCACACCGACAAAGGCGTTGATCACGCACGGAACCACGCCGCCGAGCCAAATGATAAAGACCTTGCCCCACAGGCCGATACCGAACCAGAAGACGGTCAGCGGAATCCAGGCGATCGGCGGAATCGGACGGATCAGCTCGAACAGCGGTCGGGCCAGCCCGCGCACCACACTGAACCAGCCCATGAAGAGCCCCAGCGGCAGGCCAATACCCAGGGCCAGAAGATACCCCAGGAATGCCTCCTGAGCGCTCACCCAAGCGTGCATGAAAATGGTTGCGCCGTCCGGATTGGGGTCGGTGAGCTTGGTCACGAACAAATTGCCGACCTGGGTCGGAGCGGCCAGCATGGTCTTCGGCACGATGTCGAGCTGCACGACCAGCTCCCAAGCAGCGAAAAATGTCAGAACGCTGAAAATCGGCAACAGGATCAAGCTCAATGGTTTTTTGACTTTTACTTCCTCGTACGCCATTTTTCGCCTCCCCGAGCGCCGGCCCATTGGGCCGGTGGGAATGGCCGGGCGACCCGGTCGGCCGGCGCCTTGGAAGACGCCGGGCCGGCCGGTGAACCGGTTACTTCAGATCGTCCGTCGGAATGGGGGTTTTGACCAGTTTGAGGAACTTGTCGGTCACGTATGCGGAATCCTTGACCTTGGCGAAATCCTCCGGCTTGAAGCGGCCCTGCGCCGTGAAGAACTCCCCGATCAGGAACTGCCACTTGCCGGCCGTGCTCATACCCTTGGAAGAATCAAAGAGCTTCAACTGCTGTTCCAAATTCCACACCGGGTGGTTGTCGATGTCCAGTTTGGCCATCTCCGCGGTCATTTCCATACCCCCCCAATCCTTCATGAATTTTTGGTACAGTTTGACGACCTCGGGGCTGCTGCCGTGCTTGAGCTGGAAGTTCACGCCCCGCAGGTAGACCCGCAGGAATTTGGCCACGATTTCCGGGTTCTTGTCGCAGAATTCCTTGTCGCCGATGAGAGTGATGGGCAGGGCGCGTCCGGCGGAGCGGACGTCCCCAACCTTCTTGTAGCCCTTGGACTCGGCGGAGTAGGTGTACGGCGCCCACAACACGACCACATCGCCGATCCCCTTTTCAAACGCGGCAATGGCCGAGGCCTGATCCATCTGCTTGATGACCACATCGCTGTCCTTAAGTCCGAGGACGTTCAGCCAAGAGCTCATGGCGTAGTGGGCCGAGGAAACGGTAGTGACCAAAATGGTCTTGCCCTTCACGGTCTCCGGCGAGCCGTACACTTCGGGATTCTCCTTGTTGAACCCCTTGACTTTAAGGATGGGGCTATCCGGCCGGACATAAACGTTGTTCGTAATGGATTCATCGTTCCCCAGCCCGATCTGATAGGCACCGTAGCGCAGAGCGCCGACCACCTGCGGAACGCCGCCGGTGCCGCCCAGCACCCACTGCTTGGCCGGCAAGGCTTCCATCTGGGCCATACCGGAATCAAAGAAGAGCAACTCCAGGTCCAGGCCTTCCTCTTTGTCCCAGCCCCTCTGCTTGGCCAGCCAGGGGAAGAAGGTTTCATGTTCCGGCATCCAGCAGGTCTTGAGTTTGATGGGTGCTTGGGCCTGTACCGGCGTGAAGGAAAACACCAGCAAAGCTGCCAGAATCAGTGCACTGAAGAAAGCGAACTTTTTCATTTAATAGCTCCTTTCCAACATGAGAGTTGTCGAATTCCTTTCCAAATCTCACTCCTCGTTGGGGTCAGGTCCGGACCCCTGCGGTTTTGCCTTCTGTGGCGGCACCTCCTTATAATTTGGATTTACCCTCTTGGCCGGCCGTAGTGGCCGGCTCCTCGGCATTACCACCATCGGATCAGTTCCGTGACCTGTTTGCGGATGGCGACGAATTTGGGATCGATCAAGCTGCGTGGCCTGGGAAGGTCGACCTCGACTTCGGCCTTGATGTTGGTCGGCTTATTGCTGAGAACCAGGATGCGTTCGGCCACGTAAACAGCTTCTTCGATGTTGTGGGTGACGAAGATGACCGTGCTTTTGAGCGTCTGCCAGAGTTTGACGAGTTCGTCCTCCAGGTAGTAGCGCAATTTGACGTCCAGCTGGCCGTAAGGTTCGTCCATCAGCAGCAGGTCGGGGTCCACGGCAAAGGCACGAGCGACGGTGATGCGTTGCACCATGCTGGCTGAGACCTGGTTGGGGTAGAGGTTTTGCGTCTCGGTGAGTCCAACCAGATCCAGCATATAATCAACCCGCTTGCGGACGTCATCGCCCTTGAAGCCCTTGATCTCCATGCCGTAGGCTACATTTTGACGGACCGTCCGCCACGGCAGGCAGGTCGGCTCCTGGAAAACAAAGGAGATGTTGTGCTTCTTGGGGTCGGCCACCTCGCCGTCGATGAAGATGTCCCCCTCGCTGGTGGGCATGAGCTTGGAAAGGCAGTTTAAAAAGGTGGTCTTGCCGCAGCCCGTCGGTCCGACGATGGCCAGAAACTCGCCCTGGGCGACCTGGAAGTTGATTCGGTTCAGCACCAGGAGGTCGCCGAACCGTTTGGTCAGGTTCTTAACTTCAATTTTGACGCGTCTTGTTTCCGGGTTCAGGGCTGCAGCTTCCAAGGAGTGCTCCTCATTTATGCTGGCTCGGCACTGGCCGGCGATCCAGTGTCTGCTCTGCCGTTGATGATTGTCTCCCGAGATTTTGCAGGGTTTGACAATGCGTTTCTTGGATGCATTGGAAAGGAGGTATCTTGACGTGAAGGATGCGGCGAACGCCTGGTGAAATCATAAAACCGCAGGGGCTGAGACTCAAACGCCGCCATGGATCGAACCGTCCTGCACAAGTGTCCGACATGCGTTTCCGTGAAGGTTTCGACGGCCGGTTGATTGGAGCGATAACCGGCGCTTGATATATCAGATATCAGAAAACGGCGTCAAGAACTATTTGAGGGCTTTCGGTAGCGGAGCTGAATTAAAAAATGCGCGCTCGGGTAAATGCCGGTCGGCATCAGATGCTCGAAGTCTGAGGATGATTCCGGGTTGCCTTCGGAACAAACGGGATTGCCCAATCGCTTGAAAAGCGATGCAGAGCCAGATCCATTTCGTGACGGTCGGGAGAAAACGGATACGAGCTGGGTGCTCGTCGTCCTCACCATCTTGGGCCTGGCGGCCGGCGCACCGCTGGCCCTACGTGGTCGGGGCCTTTGGAGTGCTCGCGTTCGCGGCGACGGACCAGGGGCGGTATCCGGCGGTCCAGCCCCAGCGCATCTTATCCCAGATCGACAGCTTCTCCCTCGTGGCCATGTGCCTCTTTATCACCACCGGGGAAATCATGAACCGTACCGGCGTCACCCGCGCGCTGGTGGACTTCACCATGTGCCGGGTCGGCCGCCTCCGCGGGGGGTCGGGGTATGTGAAGTGCGGGGGCAGCGACCGGTCCCGGAAGATCGCCGCCGTCTGCGCGGCGGCCGGGATCCCCTGCTACCTCGGAGGCTGCATCGAGACGCACCCGGGGGTTGGGGCCTCGGTTCCCTTTTCGCGGCGACGCCCAACATCGGTTCCGCGGCCGAGCTGCGCGCGGAGTCGGCCGATGTGGACGAGGAGAAAGTGGCGCGCTACCGGACGCCTTATGGACCTGCCGAATCGGTGTCGGTGTCCGGCCGGAGGTTGACCGCGGAGACCTTGTATTCCGGGATCTTGGATATCGGGTCGACCGCCGGGCCGGTCAGGAGGTTGGCGGGAGCTTCGTGCCAGTGGAACGCCATGAAAGCCTGCCCGCGAGCCACCCGCCGGTCGCGGCGGGCGACGGTCCGAATGGCGCCGCGCCGCGAGGCGACCCGGATCGGACGGCCGTCGGCCAGGCCGCAGCGTTCGGCATCTTCCGGGTTGACGTCGATCCGGCTGTGCGACACAAGCGTTTCCAGCACCGGCGCGCGGCGGCTCATGCTGCCGGTGTGCCAGTGCTCCAACACGCGGCCGGTGGTCAGCACGACGGGATAGTCCGCGCTCGGTTCTTCGGCCGGCGGACGGTATGCCACCACGTGGAACTTGCCCCGGCCGCGGGTAAAACGCTCCGCGTGCAGACGCGGGGTGCCGGGATGGCCTGCATCCCAGACGGGCCATTGCAGGCCGCCGCACTGCGCCAGTCGCCCGTGGCGGACGCCGGCATAGATCGGCGTGAGCGATGCGATTTCATCCATGATCGCCTCGCTCGAAACATAAGCCATGGAGTAGCCGCATCGGGTCGCAACGTCCGCCACGATGCGCCAGTCCTCCCGGGCCTCGCTTGGCGCCGGAAGCGCACGGCGCACCAGCTGAATGCGGCGTTCCGTACTGGTGAAGGTGCCCTCTTTTTCTGCAAAGCAGGCGGCGGGCAGCACGACATCGGCCCGGAGGGCCGTTTCCGTCAGGAAGATGTCCTGGACGACCAGAAAGCCGATCCGGCTGAAAGCCGTTCGCGCATGGCTCAAATCGGGTTCGCTCATCAGCGGGTTTTCGCCGACCACATACAGCGCGTGCAGCCGTCCCTCGCCGGCGGCCTGGGCCATCTCCGTCAGCGACAGCCCCGGTTCGGGATCGAGCTCAACCCCCCAGGCCCGCGAAAACCTGGAGCGGACCTCGGCGTCGATCACTTTCTGGTAGCCGGGGAACACGTTCGGAAGCGCCCCCATGTCGCAGGCCCCCTGCACATTGTTCTGGCCGCGCAGGGGCGAGAAGCCCGTCCCCGGCCGGCCCATGTTGCCGGTGAGCATGAGCAGATTGGCGACGGCTTTGACGTTGTCGGTGCCGGTGGTGTGCTGGGTGATCCCCATTCCGTATACGACGACCAGGGTCTCGGTCGTGCCGAGAATGCGGGCGCTGCGGGCGATGTCAGCCGCCGGGACGCCGGTGACGGCTTCCACGGTATGCGGTTCATAGGCGCCGAGCGAGCGCCGGAAGAGATCGAAATCCTCGCAGCGTTCGGTGACGAAGTCGGCCTTGAACAGCCCCTCGCGGAGGATGACGTGCATCAGGCCGTTGAGCAGGGCCACGTCGGTGCCCGGCCGGTGGCACAGGTGCACGGCGGCCATCTCCGCAAGCTCGGTTTGGCGGGGGTCGGCGACGATCAGCCGCGCGCCGTTCAGCCGGACGTTCTGTTTGATCCTTCGGCCGATGATCGGGTGGCACTCGGTCGTGTTGGAGCCGATCACCAGCAGGGCGGCCGCGCGCCCGATGTCATCGATGCTGTTGCTCATAGCCCCCTCGCCGAAGGCAGCCAGAGCGGCCGCCACCGTGGAGGAATGGCACAGCCGGGCGCAGTGGTCGACATTGTTCGTGCGCAGGACGGCCCGGGCGAATTTCTGCACGATATAGTTCTCCTCATTCGTGCACTTGGCCGAACTCAGCACCCCGACGGCCCGGGGACCTCCTTCCTCGCGCGCGCCTATAAGTCCAGCCGCCACACGATCCAGGGCTTCCTCCCAGCCGGCTTCGCGGAATAGCTCCGCAACCGCCCCCCGGGTGTGCGACTTGAGAACCCCCTCCCGGCGGATCAAGGGGCGGGTGAGGCGTTCCGGGTGATGCACGAAATCCAGGCCGAAGCGTCCCTTCACGCACAGGCCGCCCTGGTTCACCGGGCTGCTGCGGTCGCCCTTGACCGATACGATGCGGTCCCCGCGGACCCCGAGCGCCATGGAGCAGCCCACTCCGCAGAACGGGCACACCGTCGTAACCTCGCGCTGAGGGACCGCCGCCTGCTTGGGCACCAGCGCCCCGGTGGGGCAGCGCTCCACGCACTCGCCGCAGGTCTGGCAAACCGACTGCGCCAGGGGCTTCGCACCGAAGGCGCTGACGCGCGCGCGAAAGCCCCGCGAGGCGAAGTCGATCGCCCCCAGCCCCTGGATTTCATGGCACACCCGCACGCACTTGCCGCACAGGATGCATTTGTTGGGGTCGAAGGAAAAAGCGGGGTTGGAGTCGTCGATGGGCCTGGCGGCCGCCGTCCGGCGCAGGCGTCCGACGTCGGAAGGCCCCACGCCGAGGTAGCGCGCCACCGCCAGCAGCTCGCAGTCCCGAGCTTTGAAGCAGGTCAGGCAATCGTTCGGGTGGTTGGCGACGGCCAGCGCGATAATGTTGCGGCGGATGCGGCGGATGGACTCGCTTTCCGTGGCGACCACCATGCCGTCCGCGGCCGGGGTGGTGCACGCGGTGGGCAGCCCCCGCAGGCCGTCGATCTGCACGATGCACAGCCGGCAGGCGCCGAAAGGCTTCAAGAAGGGATCGTCGCAGAGGGTCGGAATGTAGATGCCGGCCGACCGGGCCGCCTGGAGGACGGTCGATCCCGCCGGCGCCTGGACGATGCGGCGGTCAATGGTGAGGGAGATCGATTTCACGACGGCTTCCTCCGCAGGCGGGATCGTCAACAGATGGCGATCGCCTGCTGCTTGCAGGACTGGTAGCACATGCCGCAGCGGGTGCACCGGCTCGTGTCGATGACGTGCGGCGCTTTTTTCTCCCCGGCCACGGCCCCCGTCGGACATTCGCGGGCGCAGCGGTGGCAGCCCGTACAGCGTTCGGGGTCGATTTCATAGTGAAAAAGATCCCGGCAGACCCCCGCCCGGCATTTGCGGCTATGGACATGACTCTCGTATTCCCCGCGGAAATAGCGCAGGGTGGAAAGGACCGGGTTGGGCGCGGTCTGCCCCAGCCCGCACAGCGATCCTTTCTGGACGGTCTCGCTCAGGTCGGCCAGCAGGTCGAGATCCGCCTCCCGGCCGCGGCCGCCGCAGATGTCCTCCAGGATGTCGAGCATCTGTCGGGTTCCCAGGCGGCAGGGCAGGCACTTGCCGCAGGATTCCGCCTGGGTGAAGCTCAGGAAGTAGCGCGCCACGTCCACCATGCAGGTGTCCTGGTCCATGACCACCATGCCGCCGGAGCCCATGATGGAGCCGGCCGCCACGAGGGATTCGTAGTCGGCCGGCAGGTCGAAACGGCCGGCCGGGATGCAGCCTCCGGAAGGCCCGCCCGTCTGGACCGCCTTGAGGGCCTTGCCCTCGGGCGCGCCGCCGCCGATGCCCTCGATGATGTCGCCCAGGCTCATTCCGAGAGGAACTTCGATCAGGCCGGTGCGGCGGATCTTGCCGGCCAACGAAAACGTCTTGGTGCCCTTGCTGGATTCGGTGCCGAAGCGGGAATACCATTCGGCTCCGCGCTGCAGGATGGCGGAGACGTTGCCGAGCGTCTCGACGTTGTTGATGGTGGTGGGCTCGCCCCACAAGCCG
Organism: uncultured Desulfatibacillum sp.; assembly: GCA_964427375.1. Lineage (GTDB taxonomy): Bacteria > Desulfobacterota > Desulfobacteria > Desulfobacterales > SpSt-501 > SpSt-501. The sequence continues at coordinate 83,311 of CAYRUF010000005.1, forward strand.
GACTGGGCCGGAAACGGAGGCCGGGATCGGGGCATGCCGCGCTCGCCTTGAATCGAGGCCATCAAGGCGGTCTCCTCGCCGCAGACAAAGGCTCCGGCGCCTTGTTTGATCGCGACCTGGAACCGGAACCGGCTGCCCAATACGTTCCGGCCCAGGAGGCCGCAACGCTGCATATCGGCGATGGCTTTTTCCAGACGGGCGATGGCCAGCGGGTATTCGGCGCGCGCGTAGATGTAGCCTTCGTCGGCGCCGATGGCATAGGCGGCGATGAGCATGCCTTCCAGCACGGCGTGCGGATCGCCCTCCAGCAGCGCGCGGTCCATGAAGGCGCCGGGGTCGCCTTCGTCGGCGTTGCAGACGATGTACTTCGATCGGCCGGGGGCCCGGCGGGCGAAAGCCCATTTGGTCCCGGTGGGAAAGCCGGCCCCGCCGCGGCCGCGCAGCCCGGAGTCCGTGACTTCGCGGATCACCGCTTCGGGCGGCATGTCCAGGGCGCGCTTGAGGCCGGCGTAGCCGCCGCGGGCGATGTAGTGGTCGATGTGGGTCGGGTCGATATGCCCGCAGTTGCGCAGAGCGATGCGAACCTGGGAGCGCATCATCGGGTGCCGCTCCATGGGCGGGATGCCCTCGATCTCGCCTTGGCCGCAAGTGAACTCCGCCCAACGCCGGCAGGGATCGTCCTGTTTCAGGTAGCGGGTGAGGATCGTCTCGGTTTTTTCCGGCGTCAGCCCACCGTAGAAGATCGCCGGCCTTCCCGGCTTGCGGACGCTCATGAGGGGCTCGGCATAGCACATGCCGATGCAGCCGACCTCCATGAAGCGGGCCAGGACACGAGCCGATTTCAACGTCTTTTTGGCGGCGGCCAGGACCTGTTCGGCACCCGAAGCGCGGCCGCAGGTCCCCATGCCGATGGCGATCAACGGCTGCGGAAGGTTTTCCAGCCACGCCCACTCCCGTTCCGCCTTGGCTTGCAGCGACTGGTAGTCCATGGCCTCCCCCTAATCCTCCTCCGGCCGCTCCGGGATGGGGATGCGCTCCTGCTCCCGAATGTCAGCGAAACACCGGCAGGCACTGGCCGGGTTCATGCGGCCCTTGACGGAATCGTCCACCACCATGACCGGCGCAATGGCGCAGGAACCGAAGCAGGCCACGGTTTCGAGGGTGAACTGCCGGTCCGGCGACGTCTCCCCGGGAGACAGCTCGAAGCGGTGATGGATTTCCTCCAGAATGCGGTCCGAGCCTTTGACGTGGCAGGCCGTGCCGCGGCAGACGCGGACGATGTGGCGGCCGACGGGGGCGAGGCGGAACTGCTCGTAGAAGGTGGCGGTGCCGAAAACGGCGGCAGCCGGCCGCCCGGTCAGCTGCGCGACGGCCTCGAGGGCGTTCTCCGGCAGATATCCCAATCGCCCCTGAACCATCTGGAGCATGGGAATCACCTCGTCGGGCCGGCCGGCGAATTGACTGCGCAGCTCGGCCAGGAGGCGGTCGATGCGGGCCGGGTCCTCGCGGGTCAGATGCAGGTCCGCTTCGAGCGGCGCGGCCGGCGGCGCCGGCGCCGGCACGGGGTGCGCGGCCTCCGGTGCCGTTGCCTTCTTCGAACCCAGGGCGCCTTTGACCGCCGAAACGAATTCGTCTTCGCTGAACGGCTTGGAGAGATAGTCTGCCGCCCCGAGTTTCATGGCCGTGACCGCCGAGTCCACCGTGGAATAGCCGGTGATCACGATCACGCCGGTTTCCGGCCGGTCGTGCTTGACCTGCCGAATCACCTCCAGGCCGTCGATGTCGGGAAGACGCAGGTCGGCGATGAGCAGGTCGACCTCCTTGTGATGGAACGTGTCCAGCGCGGCCTGGCCGGACATGGCCAGGTCCACGGCGCGGTAGCCCTCTTCGTCCAGGATCATCTGAAGCCCCCTGGCCACGCTGGTTTCGTCTTCCAGCACCAGAATCTGCGGCCATGGGCGTTCTGCCGAATGGACGGCTTCCTGCAGCGCATTCATGCGGGTGTCCCCCTGTGCGATGGAGCGGCCCGGCCTACCAGGCCTCCCGTTCCAGCCGATGGTAGATGAATCGGAGCTGATCGCCCGAAAGGGTCTCGACGTGTTCACGGAGCCACTGCACGTCGCCCGAGGCGATCGCCGCCTTGGCTTCGGCGGTCAGCCGGTAGCCGTCCAGAACCGCGGAACCCCGCTCCATCAGCTCCTTCCAGAAGCCTTCGTCCAGCCGGGTGCGGTCCAGTACCGCGACGACCTCGCGTTTCTGGATGAGCTTGTCTTCCTCGCACTTTTCAACCTTCTGGATCACCTCTTCGGTGGGGGCCGATTTATGGCCCTTGAGCGCGTCGCCCACGGCCGTTTTGATCTCATCCTCGGTGAAGGGCTTGGGCAGGTAGTCGAACGTGCCCAGCTTCATCGCATCCACCGCGGAGGAAACGCTCGCATAGCCGGTGATAACCACCACACCGGTCTCGGGCCGCCGCGTCTTCACCTCGCGGATAACGTCCAGGCCGCTGATATCCGGCAGCCGCAGGTCCGCCACCAGCAGGTCGAACGCCTTCTGCGAGAAGCGATCCAGGGCATCGCGTCCGGTCATGGCCAAATCCACGGCGTAGCCTTCTTCGCCGAGAACGATTTCAAGGCCCTTGGCCACGCTCATTTCATCCTCCATCACGAGAATCCTGGGCGGGACCGGGTGCGGTCGGCTGATGGTGGTGTCTTGGAAGGTAAACATGGTCGATCCTCCTCTTTGAGCGGTCCTGCCATGGTATGTAGCAAGCCGCATGCCGCTCGCAGGAGCAACTCGGGCGCTTATGAATTTAATGAAATATCAATTTGTTGGAAGTGGGCTGGGAATTGGAAGGCCGGCTTTCGGGATTGAAAGCGTATCGCCAACCATACGCCGGCGGCCGGGACCGATCTATTTTACTACTAAATTCGATTAGTTATTACCGTATGATTGGCGGAACGCCAGTCACCGGGGCTCATTCGAAGGGCCGGTGTCGGCTCCTCGGTCGGGGGTGATGCCGTGCCGTTTCAGCAGGGTGGAGAAGTTGGGCCGCTGCATGCCGACAGCCTTGGCCGCCGCGCTGATGTTCCCTCCGGCGTTGGAAAGCGCTTTGAGCAGAAAGGCCTTTTCCATCCGGCCATAGTGCTCCTCAATGATGCGTTTCTTTAGCGCACGCAGCTCGCCCAGCGTGCCGGGGACCCGGCTGGCGGCACCTCCCCGGCTGCCGTGCAGATTGTCCATCAGGTGGTGATAATCCAGGATGGATTCGTCCGCCATGATCACCAGCCGTTCCACCACATTTTTGAGCTGCCGCACGTTGCCCGGCCAGTCATGGTTGATCAGGGCTTCCAGGGCTTCGTCGCTGAAGCCCTGGATCCGCCGGCCCATCTCGCGGCAGTAGATGCGGAGGAAGTGATAAGCCAGCTTGGGGATGTCCTCGCGGCGCTCCCGCAGCGGGGGGATGAAAATGGGCAGGACGCTCAGCCGGTAGAACAGATCCTCGCGAAACCGGCCCTCCTCGGCCAGCGACCTCAGGTCCTGGTTGGTGGCGGCGATGATGCGGATGTCGGTCCGGCGCGGCAGGCTTGCGCCGACCGGCCGGTACTCGCGGGTTTCCATCACGCGCAGCAGCTTGCCCTGAACGTCCAGCGTCAAATTGGCCACTTCGTCCAGGAACAGGGTCCCGCCGTTGGCCACTTCGAAAATGCCGGGCTTATCGTGGGTGGCGCCGGTGAACGCTCCTTTGACATGCCCGAACAGCTCGCTTTCCAGCAGCGACGGCGCAAAGGTGCTGCAATCGGCCACCACGAACTGCCGGTCGGCGCGGTGGCTGTGGGCGTGGATGGCCTTCGCGAACAGCTCCTTGCCGGTGCCGCTTTCGCCCTCCAGCAGAATGATGGTCTCGGTCGGGGCGGCCCGGCGGATTTCCTCGAAGATGCGCAGCATTTTCGGGTTTTCGCCGACGATGTTGCTGAAATCAAATTTGGCATACAGCTGTCGGCGCAGGGCCAGGTTTTCCTCGGTCAGCCGCCGGGTCTTGACGGCTTTCTCAACGGTCAGGACGAGCTCTTCGTCCGAAAACGGCTTGGACAGGTAGTCGAAAGCGCCCAGCTTCATGGCTTTCACGGCGTCCGGCACCGAGGAATAGCCGGTCATGACCACCACGCTGACCCTGGGACGCTCGCGGTGGATGACTTCGAGGACTTGAAGCCCGTCGATGTCCGGGAGCTTCATGTCCAGCAGGACCAGTTCATAGGGGTTTTTCCCCAGCGATTCGAGGCCGCTGCAGCCGTCGTGCACGGCGTCCACGGCGTATCCCTGGTCGCACAGGACCAGGCGGCAGCCGGCACAGACGGCAGGTTCGTCGTCGATGATCAGGATGGATGCGGACGGCGTCATCGTCGGTCCTCGGTCAAGCCGGGCCTTGCGCGGAGGGCAGGGCCACGGTGAATTGCGATCCCTGTCCCGGCCGGCTGGACACCTCCAGCCGCCCCTGGTGGTTTTTGACGATTCCGAAACTGACCGCCAGGCCGAGCCCGGAGCCGTTTTTCTTGGTCGAGAAGAAGGGCTCGAAGATCTTGCCCAGATTTTCGGCCGGGATTCCGCAGCCGGTGTCGATGATGTCCACGGTTAGCTCGCGGCGGGCCGAATTCGCGCGGGATCGAATGGTGATCGTGCCGTTCTCGTCGATGGCTTGGGCTGCGTTGAGCAGCAGGTTCACGAACACCTGCTCCAGCTGGTTGGCGTCGACGCAGCCGTCCGGCAGATCGGGGGCCAGATCTTTTTCGATTCGGATGTGCCTCAGGCGGAATTCGTTCTCAAGGATGTTGAGGGATTTCTGAAGGATGGTGGTGATGCTGGCCGGGGTCTTGCGGGGCTCTTTGTCGCGGGCGAACTCCAGCAGCTCCTGGATGATGAACTTGCAGCGTTGGGTTTCCCGCATGATGATCCCCAGGCCTTCTTTCAAGGGGCCTTCGTCCGGAACCTTCTTGAATAAATTCGAGCTGAAGAGCAGGATTCCGGCCAAGGGGTTGTTGATCTCGTGCGCGATCCCGGCCGCCATGCGTCCCAACGCCGAAAGCTTCTCCGTCTGCAAGGCCAGCAGGTCGAACTTGTTCTTCTGGGCTTCGATGAGGCGGTTTTTTTCGATCGCCAGCGCGCACTGGTCCGCCAGGGAAACCAGAAAGTCGCGCTCCTCGTCCGATACCGATCGTGCTTCAGCAAAGTAAATCCGCAGGATGCCGGCGATGTGGTTGCGGAAACTCAGGGAGGTGTCCAATACCATCCGGATCCCCTCCCTGGCAACCTCCTGGGGGTAGTGGATGCGAGGGTCGTGATGGATATCCTCGATCACGATCACCCGGCTTTGACGATACAGGTCCGTGATCAGGTTTTTCTGGCTGACGGGTCCTTTGGCCAGGTAGGCTTCGCTGAGATTGTAGGCGGCGCTCAACTCCAGCTCGTCCGTGTCCAGGTTGAGGATGCGCAGGATGGCGCCCTTGGCGCCCAGCGCCTCGGTGGCCTTCCAGACCGCCAGGTCCAGAACTTCCTTCAAATCGGTGCTGGAGTGCACCGCCTTGCTGATTTCGCGGAAGGTGTTGTAAAAGACATGGAGGTTGCTGGCGTTCGGCTTCATGTTCCAGGCTCCTCGGGGTAAAAGGTCAGAGCCGGGTGGCCGCAGGCGGCGGCCAACCGCCGACGGATGAGATTGGTCCGGGAAAGACGCTCGGCGGCTGGCCGGGTGACTTAAAGCCTACGCCTGCGGCCGATGGGATGTCAAGGAGAATCGATTGGCCCAAACCGCTGAATGGGGTATTGCCCGGCGGTTCATCATCGAACAACAATAAAGAAACGGCCGCCCAACTTCTGGGTGCGCCGCTTGGCTTCACAGCAGGAGGCGAAATGAAAACCATACCGCTGGGGGCGACCGCCCTGGAGATTTCCGAGATCGGCTTTGGGGGGATTCCGATCATCCCGCTGCCGCGCGACGAGGCGGTTTCGGTGGTCCGGCACTGCATCGATCGGGGGATTACCTTTTTTGATACGGCCAACATGTATACCACGAGCGAAGAGAAGCTCGGGATCGCTCTGAAGCCGGATCGCGGCAAAGTCGTCATCGCTACCAAGACCGCTCAGAGGGATGGCCGGGGGGCTGTCGATCACCTGGAGCTGTCTTTGAAGCAGCTTCAAACCGACTGGATCGACGTCTACCAGCTTCATAACGTGTCCAACGAGGATGCGCTCCAGCAGGTGCTGGCCCCCCAGGGCGCCTACGAGGCCGTTGCCAAGGCCCGCGACGCCGGCAAGATCCGTTTCATCGGCATTTCGTCCCACAGCATCCCGACGGCCATGGCGGCTTTGAGGACGGGTTTGTTCCAGACCCTCCAATTCCCGTTCAATTTCATCGAAAACGACCCGGCCCAAGAGCTGTTTCCCCTGGCAATTCAAAACCAGGTGGGCATCATCGGCATGAAACCCCTCGGCGGAGGCCTCCTGGAACGCGCCGACCTGTGCTTCAAATTTCTGCAGCAGCACCCCTATGTGGTGCCGATCCCCGGGATCCGAGCCGGGAAAGAAATCGACGAGATCCTTGAACTGTACCGGAACCCGCAGCCGCTTTCAGAGGCCGATTTAAAGGCGATCGAAACGATTCGCTCCGACGTGGGCGAGAGATTCTGCCACCGCTGCGAGTACTGCATGCCCTGCCCGCAGGGCGTCCAGATTTCATCGGTCCTCATGCTGCGGCCGGCCGCCAAACGTTTGTCGTGCGAAAACGTCAAGGGCTGGCTCGGAGCGGCCATGGAAACCGTCCAGCAGTGCATCGAGTGCGGGGAATGCGAACAGAAATGCCCCTACAACCTGCCGATTTCCGATCTGCTCAAGGAAAACCTGGCGCTGTTCCATCAGTATACGCGCCGTTAGCTTCGCGCCCATCCATGTCATCCCAGGAAGCGGGCCAGCCGCGCCATGGCCTCGCCCAGGCGCTCGGTCGAGTGGGTCAGGGCGATGCGGAAATAGCCCTCGCCGTACTGGCCGTACATGGATCCCGGGATCATCCAGACCGCCTCTTTCTCGAGGAAGCTGAAACAAAACTCATTTGACGTGCCGTGCCCCTTGGGCACGCGCGCCCACACGTAAAAGGTCGCCTTGGGCCGGGACGCCTGGACCCCCAGTTTGGACAGGGCGTCCGCCACGACGTCCCGCCGTTCGGTGAACATCCGGTTCCGGCCCTCCATGAAATCGATCGGCCCGTTGAGAGCCGCCGTAGCCGCCACCTGGATCGGGTAGTAAATCCCGCGATCGGAGTGCGACTTGACCTTCATCAAAGCGGCGATGATCTCCGGGTTGCCGAGAGCCATCCCGATGCGCCAGCCGCAGCAGTTGTAGGCCTTCGACAGGGAATTGAACTCGATCCCCACCTCCCGGGCGCCGTCGGCCATGAGAAAGCTCGGCGGGCAGAAGTCGTCGAAGCAAATCTCTGAGTAGGGGTTGTCCGCAATCACGGCGATATCGTAATGCCGCGCCCAATCCACCAACTGCTGATAGAATCCCAGGTTGGCATCGGCCGAGGTCGGATTGTTGGGGTAATTGACCCAGATCATCTTGGCGTTGCGGGCCACGTCGGCTGGGATGGCCTCCAGATCCGGAAGGAAGTTGTTCTCCTCCAGCAGGGGCACCTTGACCGCAACGCCGCCGGCGATGGCGGCCCCTGCGGCATAGGCCGGGTAGGCCGGGTCGGGCACCAGGGCGAGGTCGCCCGGGTCCAGCAGGCAACTGTGAATGTGGAACAGCCCCTCGGCCGAGCCCAGCAACGGCAGGACTTCGGTTTCCGGATCCAGCACCGACCCGAAGCGCCGCCGATACCAGTTGGCCATGGCCTCCTTCAGGGGCTGCGGGGAGTAAAAACTGGGGTAGTGGTGATGGTTGACGTCCAGGCAGGCATCGGACAGGACCCGGCGCAGATGCTCCGGGGGCTGCACGTCCGGGTCGCCCAGCCCCAGATTGATGACGTCCTTGCCCTCCGCCCTCATCTTGGTCAGAATGAGGTTCATGGCCGTGCCCAAATACGCCTCAAAGCTGTTCAGTCGATTGGATAGTCTCATGTCTAGATCCCAACGGCCCCTGGCCGTTTTCCTTTCCCACGCCATTGAGCGCATCGCAGGGTTATATCAGCTTTTTCCTTTTGTTTTATTCCACAACCACCCGGCGGGCGTTCGAGTCCGGATAGGGGTATTCCATGTGCTTGGCCGTGGCGCGGGCGACCGGCTCGCCGCAGTAGCGGGCCACGGCCTTGAGAGCCATGTCGATGCCGGCGGAAATGCCGGCCGAGGTCAGCACCCGTCCGTCCTCGACCACATGTTGATCGTACTCGACCCTCACGGCTGGAAACGAATCGCGCATCCAGTCCAGCGACTTCCAGTGGGTGGTGGCGTGGAGGCCGTCGAGCAGGCCGGCAAACCCCAGCAGCATCGCGCCGGTGCACACCGAGGCCAGGATCTCCACCTCGGCGGCGCGCTGGCGCAGCCAATCCAGCATGGCCGGGTTTTTGATTTCGCGGCGGGTGCCCCAGCCGCCCGGGACCACCAGGATGTCCAGCCGGGGGCAGGTGTTAAAGGTATGGTCGGGGATGACTTTCAGGCTGCCATGAGCGAACACCGGGCCGCTTTTCTCGGCCACCAGGACCACCTCGAACGGCGACGGCTCTTCGCGGCGCTTTTCTTCGTTCAGGCGCACCGCGCAAAACACTTCAAACGGCCCGCAGAAGTCCAAGACTTCGACATCGTCGAACACCACGATCCCCACACGCTTTGGTTCCATGAGAGCCTCCGCTACAGCCAGGTTACCTTCGGCGGCTTGCGCGGTGCCAGCCGATGATAGCGGAACTTGGGGTAGCCCACCATCACGGCCCCGAAGGCCTTGTGCTTGGCCGGCAGCTTCAAGGCCTCGAACAGGGGCGGATGCGCGTTGACTGCCATGTAAAAGTAGCCGGCCCAGCAAGTGCCCAGGCCCAGCACCGGAGCGTACAGCTCCAGATAGCTCAGGGCCAAGGCCGTATCCTCGGCGCCGAAGCCCCAGTTCTTGTCGGCATGGGCCACGATCATGTGCGGGGCTCCGCGGCAGACGCGCTCAAACCCCATATCCCAGGCGGCCACCACCCGAGTGTAGGACAGCAGGGCCGCCACCTTGGGCTTCTCGGCGATAAACCCGCGCATGTAGTCGATCACCAGCCCGGCCAGGCGCTGAACTTCGGCCGGGCTTTCCACGACCGTCCAGTGCCAGGGCTGGCTGTTCTTGGCCGAGGGGGCATAGCAGGCCATCTCCAGAAGCTTCTCCAGGCTGGTGCGTTCAACTGGTTTTTCTTTGAACGTGCGGATCGAGCGCCGGCCGCGCAGAAACTGCTCGGCCTGTTCGGGGCTGGGGCACAGGTCCCTGACCATCGGCGGACACTCATCCGGACGTATCCAATTCAGCCTGAACGCATCCGTGGGGCAGACCGCCACACAGTGTCCGCAGGCGATGCAATAGGATGCGAAATCGTCCGCCGGAACGGGGACGTCATCCCTGTCATCCAAACGAATGATGCGTGCCGGGCACTCTTCCACGCAGAGCCCGTCGCGGTTACATTTTTCAGGGTCAACTTCAAATGGCTTCATCCGGCTCCTCCTGTGTGATGACGGCGTCATCAAGAAAAATCTGGACCGATTCAAGCGTGCACCACGATTCGATATCCGTTTTTGGCTCTCTTTACAATCCGGAAGCACGAATCCGGGATTGAGGTTTCGGATGCAGCAATTTTGTTGACTTAAGAATGGGCTTTCTCTAAAGGAGATTCATTAAATAAAGCTCTAACTCACTTCCTTGCCCCAGACCCATGACCGCGAAAAGGAGGAGCCATGACGGAGAAAGCCTACTCGCCCGGAGAGCCTTATGCGTACCCCCTGATCCTGAAAAAACTTCTCACCGTTCCTCTGACTTACTCACCCGACCGGGAGATCGTCTACCGCGACAAGACCCGCCTCCCCTACCGCACCCTGAATGAAAGAATCAACCGTCTGGCGAACGGCCTGACCCGCCTAGGCGTGAAGGCGGGGGATGTGGTGGCCGCTTTCGAGTTTGACAGCCATCGCTACCTGGAATGCTTCTTCGCCGTACCGGGCATGGGCGCCACCCTGCAAACCGTCAACTGGCGGCTTTCACCCGAGCAGATCGTCTACACGGTCAACCATGCCGAGGCCAAGGTGATCATCGTCAACTCTTTTTTCCTGCAGCTCTTGCAGGCTGTCCGGGATAAGCTGACCACCGTCAAGAAGGTGATTCTCATCAGCGACGACGGCAAGAAGCCGGAGCCCCCGCTCGTGATCGATGCCGAATACGAGGAGTTGCTGGCGGCCGCGGACACCCGCTACGCATTTCCGGACCTGGACGAGAACACCCGCGCCACCACTTTTTACACCACCGGCACCACCGGCAACCCCAAGGGGGTCTTTTTCTCGCACCGTCAGCTCGTGCTGCACACCCTCGCCGTCACCGCCGCCGTGGGCGCCTACCACACCCAATGCCGCTGCCGGTCGGATGACGTCTACATGCCCCTGACGCCCATGTTCCATGTGCACGCCTGGGGCTTCCCCTACATCGCGACGCTGCTGGGCGTGAAGCAGGTCTATCCGGGAATGTACGAGCCGGGCATGATCCTGAAGTTGATCCAGACCGAAAAGGTGACCTTCTCCCACTGCGTGCCCACCATCCTGCAGATGATCCTGACCAGCCCGGCCGCCAAGGAAGCGGATCTCTCCAACTGGAAGGTGGTCATCGGCGGATCGCAGCTGCCGCGGGGTTTGGCCAAGATGGCGCGCGACCGCGGAATCGAGGTCAACGTCGGCTACGGCATGTCCGAAACCTGCCCGGTTATCAGCCTGGCCAACCCCAAGGAACATATGCTCGACTGGGAGCCTGAACGGCAGCTCGACGTCGTCATCAAGACCGGACGGCCCATTCCGCTGGTCGATCTTGAAATCGTCGATCCGCTGGACAACCCTCTGCCGCACGACGGCAAAGCCGTGGGGGAGGTGGTCATGCGCACCCCCTGGCTCACCGCCGGCTACAGCAAGGATCCCGAGCGCTCCGCCGAACTGTGGCGCTCCGGCTGGCTGCACAGCGGGGACGTCGGCCATATTGACACGGAAGGCTACCTGCAGATCACCGACCGCATCAAGGACGTCATCAAAAGCGGCGGCGAATGGATCTCTTCCCTCGACCTCGAAAACCTGATGAGCCAGCATCCGGCGGTGCTCGAATCCGCGGCCATCGGCGTCAAGGACGAGAAGTGGGGCGAACGGCCGCTGCTCTTCGTGGTGCTGAAGCCCGAGCATAAGGGCAAGGTCAGCAGCGAAGACCTCAAGCGCTTCATGGCGGCATTCGCCGAGCAGGGCAAGCTGCCGCGCTATGCGGTGCCGGAGCGCTTCGAGTTCGTCGACGCCGTCCCGAAGACGAGCGTGGGCAAGCTGGACAAGAAAGTGCTGCGCCAAACACACGCCTGACGGCATGGGTTTGCATCGGTTGCGAAGCCACCGAAATTGACATCTGCCGCGACCGGTTTAATTTCTTGCCGGGGAGGACCAACAACCTTGTGTTGAGAGGAGGCGGTCATGAAAACCGCAGGAGACATCCTCAACGAGAAAAAGCGGGACATGGTGACCGTGCGGCCGGAGCAGACCATCCGCGAGGCGCTGGAGCGCATGCAGGTGAACCGTATCGGCGCCATATTGGTCAAGCGCGGGGAAAAAATCGTCGGAATCTGGACCGAGCGCGACCTGGCCCGCGACATCCTCAAGCCCGGGTTCGACATCGATACCGCCACCCTTGAAGGCCACATGACCAGCCGGCTTTACACGGCGCCGGCCGACACTCCGCTGCTGAAGCTACAGGAGATGTTTCTGGGGCTGTTCATCCGACATATCCTGATCACCCATCGCAGCAGAACGATCGGCCTTCTATCCATCGGGGACGTGATGCGTGCCAGCCTGCTGGAAAAGGATGCCCAAATCAAGGATCTCACCGCCATGGCCAGCTGGGAGTATTATGAAAACTGGGGCTGGGACCGGAAACTAAAATCTCCCAAGGACGATAAGTAACGCCACATGTGGAGGTCCGCCACGGCGCTGCTTCGCTCGGCCAAGGCGTCCTTGGTGTTGACAATCATGCGACTCTAATTCTATCTATGAAGGGGCGGCCGGCAACCGGCCGCCCGGCTGTCCGTTTCGAACGCTCGGAGACGAGATGCACCCGCTTTCCTCCACGCCTTGGTACTCACCCTGGGAAGTCGGGCTTTTCAGCCTCGGCCTTTTCAGCCTCCTCTGTTTAGGCTTCATCATCGCCATGCTGGCCGTATCATCCTGGATCGGGGAACGGCGCTACTCAAGAGAAAAAATGCGTCCCTACGAGTGCGGCGTGATCCCCACCGGAACGGCCCGGCTGCGCTATCCGGTTCCGTTTTATCTCGTGGCCATCTTTTTTCTGCTCTTCGACGTCGAGGGCGCCTTCATCTTCTCCTGGGCGGTGTCCTTCCGCGAACTCGGCTGGCAAGGCTGGTTTGAAATCCTGTTCTTCATCGTGATGCAGGGGCTGGGGCTGGTCTACGTGTGGAAAAAGGGGGGGCTCGAGTGGGGGCCGACGCGGAAAAAGGCATAAGCGGGCGGCTGCTCACCGGCACGGACCTCCTGATCAATTGGGCGCGCCAGTACAGCCTGTGGCCGATGTTCTTCGGCCTTTCGTGCTGCTTCGTGGAGGAGGCCGCCGTCTTCACCGCCCGCTACGACATGGCGCGCTTCGGCGCCGAGGTGCTGCGCCCGTCTCCGCGCCAGTCCGACCTGCTGATCACCTCCGGCACCATCTTCAAAAAAATCGCGCCGGTCATCCTGCGGCTCTACGAGCAGATGCCCGAACCCAAGTGGGTGATTTCGATGGGCTCCTGCTCCAACTGCGGCGGCATGTACGACGCTTACAGCGTCGTGCAGGGCATCGACCAGATCCTGCCCGTGGACGTGTACATACCCGGCTGCCCGCCCCGGCCGGAGGCGGTTTTGCAGGGGCTGGTGCTGCTCCAGAAAAAAATCATGGGCGAGGAGCGGCCCGCGCGGCCGGTCTTCAACCTCAAGGGCGGCACGCAGGGAACGTGCCGGCCCGTGCTCATCGACGGCCGCACCAAGTCCCGGGACCCCCGCGGACCGGGCATGGAGGGCATCGCCATCCGAGGCACCTCCGACACGCCGCCGCATTTCGCCGACAGCCGTTCGGATCTCATGTGGACGCCGCCGGCCCGCCGAATCGTTTTCAACGTCATTGAAAACGATCTGTCCCATTCGCTGGTCGAGCGTTTCGGCGGGGCCGTACGGCCCGAACCGCACCCCGCCGACATGCCGACCTTCGAAGTGGAGGCCGGCCGGCTCAAGTCGGTCCTGCAGCACCTCAAGTACGAGGCGTCTCCCCGTTTCAAACGCCTGGAGGACCTGACCGCGGTCGATGAATCCACCCGACGCAACCGCGACGGCGCAGCGGACTACACGCTGCTCTACCACCTGCTCGCCTTCGATCCCCCCACCCGGGTGCGCTTGAAAGTGCCGCTGCACGGGTCGGACCCCGCCGCCGCCAGCATCACGGACATCTGGCCATCGGCCGACTGGTACGAGCGCGAGGTCTACGACCTCATGGGCGTGCGCTTCGAGGGCCACCCGAATCTGCGCCGCATCATCATGCCGGACGATTGGGAGGGCCACCCCCTGCGCAAATCCCACCCCGGACGAGCGACGGAGATGGCTCCCTACACGCGGGCGGACGCGCAGCGCCACCAGCCGGCGGATGCGGGCGTTTACGTCAAGGGGCCGGGCGACGAGCATCGCCTGATCCTCAACGTCGGTCCGCACCACGTGAGCACCCACGGCCTGATCCGCTATATCCTCACGCTGGACGGCGAAGAGATCATCGGGATGGATCTCGACATCGGCTACCACCACCGTGCGGTGGAAAAGATCGGCGAGCGGCAGAGCTGGCACCAGTTCATCCCCTACACGGACCGCGTCGACTACCTGGCGGGCGCCGCCAACAACCTGCCCTACGTCCGCGCCGTCGAAACCCTGGCCGGCATCAGGGTCCCGGAGCGGGCCCAGATGATCCGGGTGCTGCTGAGCGAGCTCTTCCGGCTCAGCAACCACCTCGTGTGGTTCTCGACCTACGCCCATGACGTCGGCGCCATGAGCCCGACGTTCTACGCCTTCCGCGAGCGCGAACGCGTGCTCGACATCGTAGAGCTGATCACCGGGGGCCGGCTGCATCCGTCCTGGTTCCGCATCGGCGGTGTGGCGGCCGACCTGCCGGACGGTTGGAAGGAGGCCGTGAATCACCTCGTCAAAATTTTTCCCGGATGCCTGGACGATTACGAGAAGCTCACCCGCAAGAACCCCATTTTCAAGGCGCGCACCCAGGGCGTCGGCCGGATATCGCTGGCGGACGCGATCGACTGGGGGGTCACCGGCCCGAACCTGCGGGCCTGCGGCCTGGAGTGGGATTTGCGCAAGAAGTTCCCATACTCGGGCTATGAAAACTTCGATTTCGAGGTGCCCACCGCCGTCGCCGGGGACTGCTATGCCCGCTACCTCGTGCGCATGGAGGAGATGCGCCAGAGCATTCGGATCATCGCCCAGGCGGCGGCGAACATGCCGGACGGCCGCACCGTGACCGACGATTACCGCTACGTGATCCCGAAGCGTACGGACATGCTGAAGGACATCGAGAGCCTGATCCACCATTTCGTCAACGTTACCCGCGGCATGAAGATCCCGGCCGGCGAAGCCTATGCGTCCTGCGAGATCCCGCGCGGCGAACAGGGCTACTACGTGGTGAGCGACGGCCTGGGCCATCCCTACCGCCTGCGCGTGCGCGGGCCGGGGTTTGCCAACGTGCAGGCGATGCCGATCCTGGCCCGGGGCGAGACCATCGCCGATCTGATCGCGATCATCGGGTCGGTGGACTACATCCTGCCGGACATCGACCGGTAACGTGATGGTTGCGTGGGAGAGGCCTCCGGCCTCGATGATCGCGGCTGGAAGCCGCTCCCACAGAGACAGCAGGGATTCGCGCGCCTTGATCTCGGCCTTTGATCGAAGCCATCGGGTGCCTGTTTTTATTGACTTCAAGTTTTTAATCGCTCAATGAGGCTATGCTACCCCAGGAACTGAAAGATCGTCTCGAGGCCGAAATCAAGCAGGTCGAGCATCCGCGGGAGCTGGCGGTGGACGTGATGTTCGCCGTTCAGGACCACTACGGCTACCTGAGCGACGAGGCCCTGGCCGAGGCCGCGGCGATGCTCGGCATGACGCCGCTGGAGCTCGACGAGTTGGCCACCTTTTATACTTTCACTTTTCGAGAGCCGGTAGGCCAATACGTGATCCACGTCTGCGACAGCGTGGTCTGCTGGATGAACGGCTACGAGTCGGTGCGGGACTACCTCTGCCGCAAGCTGGGCATCGCCCTGGGGGAGACCACCCCCGACGGGTTGTTTACCCTGCTGCCGGTCTGCTGCATCGGCTACTGCGACCGTTCGCCGGCCATGCTGGTCAACCGCCGGGTGCACGGCGAACTGACGCCGGAGAAGATCGACGCGATTATCGAGACGTGTCGGCAAAAAGGCGGGGGAAGGACCCCCCCGTAATTGATGGGTGAGCAACCAACGATACTGGCTGCTCGATACGGGATACGGGATGAAAGAGGGGCCATTTCGCATATTTTATCCAGCATCCAGTATCCAGTATCCCGCATCGCGTTTCGAATACGACGAATGAAGGAACAAAGGCCAAACTGCCGTTGCAGGCGGACAGCTGCGAGAGTAAATGTACCCCCAGGTCTTGTTTAAAAACCGACACCCCGACCGGATCGCCACCTTCGAGGAATACCGGGCCGGCGGCGGCTACCAGGCGCTGGCCGATGCGATCGCCCGCCGAACGCCGGCGGCGGTGCGCGAGATCGTGCTGGATGCGGCCCTGCTGGGGCGCGGCGGGGCGGCCTTTCCGGCCGGCCGCAAGATGATGACCATCGCAGAGGATGCGCCTCACCCGCGCTATATCGTCTGCAACGCCGATGAGATGGAGCCCGGCACGTTCAAGGACCGCGTCCTGATCCACGCCGACCCCCATCTGCTCATCGAGGGCATCATCCTCGCCGCTTGGTCGGTCCAAGCGGACCGCGGCATCGTCTTCATCCGGCCGGAGTACGAAAACGCCGCCCGCATCCTGGAGCGCGAAATCGCCGTCGCCAGAGAGCACGGTTGCCTTGGAAGCCATATCCTGGGCACGGGGTACTCCTTTGAAATCGTCGTGCACCGCAGCGCCGGCCGCTACATCTGCGGAGAGGTAACGGCCCAGATCAATGCCCTGATGGGCAGGCGCGCCAACCCGAAGCAGCCGCCGCCCTATCTGACGCAGCAGGGCCTGTGGGCCCAACCGACCTTGGTCCACAACGTCGAAACCTTTGCCTGCCTGCCGCACATCGTCCGAAACGGAGCCGAGTGGTTCAAGGGGCTCGCGAAAACAGCCGCCGGCGCCGGAACCAAGATTTTCGGCGTCAGCGGCAAGGTGAAGCGGCCGGGGTGCTATGAGCTGCCCATCGGCATCCGCCTGAGCGAAATCATCGAAAACTGCGCGGGCGGCATGCTCGACGGCTCGGAGTTCAAGGCCTGCCTGCCCGGCGGGGCCTCCACCGGTTTCCTGCCGCGGCAGCACTACCACATCGAGATGGACTTCGACGCCCTGAAAAAGGTCGGCAACCGCCTGGGCACCGGCGCCATCATGGTGTTCGACCACCAAACCTGCCTGGTGGCGGCCGCCCTGAACCTGATGGAATTCTTCGCCCGCGAGTCGTGCGGCTGGTGCACGCCGTGCCGGGAGGGGCTGCCTTACATCCGCGATCTGCTGGCGCGCATCGAGTCCGGCGACGGCGAGCCGGACTTCATCCCCATGCTGGAGGAGATGAAGGTGCACCTCTACCGATCCTATTGCGCGTTCGCACCCGGGGCCGCCGCGCCGCTGGAAAGCCTGCTCGCGCATTTCAAGGACGAGCTTCAAGAGCATATCCGGGAGAAGCGATGCCCCTTTAAAAAAGGGCCGGGACGAGGAGCCGCCGAGCTGGCCAAGCCCCGGTTCATCGCTTGACCCTGATGAATGTGAGTTTTTTGTGGGAGTGGGAGCGGCATCTGGCCGCGATGATCGGTTTATGCCGAAACTGACTATAGACGACCGCGAGATCGAAGTCCCCGCCGGCACCAAGGTGATCGAAGCAGCCGCAAGGCTGGGGATCATGATCCCGCGCTTCTGCTACCACCCGGCGCTGGGGTCGGTTGGCGCCTGCCGGGTCTGCGCCGTGAAGGTTTTGGAGGGACCGGCCAAAGGCATCCAGATGAGCTGCATGCTCGATGTCGCTGACGGCATGCAGGTGGCCACCGCGGATCGCGAGGCCGTCGAATTCCGCCGCTATGTCATCGAATGGCTGATGCTGAACCACCCCCATGACTGCCCGGTGTGCGACGAGGGCGGCCACTGCCTGCTTCAGGACATGACGATCTCCGGGGGCCACGGCATCCGCCGCTTCCCGGGCAAAAAGCGGACCTACCTCGACCAGGACCTGGGGCCGCTCGTGCAGCACGAAATGAACCGCTGCATCCACTGCTACCGCTGTGTGCGCTTCTATCAGCAGTTCTGCGGCTACCGCGACCTCGGTGCGCTCGGCATCGGCAACCGCACCTATTTCGGCCGGACGTCCGGCGGCCGGCTGGAGAGCCCGTTCAGCGGAAACCTGAGCGACATCTGCCCGACGGGCGTCTTCACCGACAAGCCCTCGCGGTTCATCGGCCGCCGCTGGGACTACCAGCGCACCCCGACCGTTTGCATCCACTGCAGCCTCGGCTGTCATGCCGTAACGAGCGTCCGCTATCGGCAGGTGGTCCGGCAGGAAGCGCGCATGAGCGCAGCGGTCAACGGCTGGTTTCTCTGCGACCGCGGCCGCTTCGGGTTTTTTTACGCCAGTCGGGCCGACCGGCCGCGCCAGGCCGCGATCAAGGGCGAGACGGCCGGCATGGAGGAGGCGCTGGCGCATGCCCGCAGCCGGCTGGAGGCCCTGGCACCGGCCGGGGTGGCCGTCATCGGGTCCCCGCGCAGCACCCTCGAGGTGCTGGCGCTGACCGAACGGGCGGCCCGGCTCAGGGGTTGGCAGGGCCCGGCATTTTTCGCGGACGCCGCGGCGGCCCGCCCGGTGAAAGCGGCGGTCTCGCGGCTGGAAGCCGGGCTGGCCGTTTCAATGGGAGAAATCGATCAGGCGGATTTCATCCTCGTCGTCGGGGTGGATCCGGTCAACGAAGCACCGATGCTGGCCCTGGCCCTGCGCCAGGCCGCGCAGAAGGGCGCCGGAGTATGGGTCGTCGATCCCCGTCCGGTGTCCCTGCCGTTCGAATTCACCCATATCCCGACGGCGCCCAGGGCGCTCAATGCCCTGCTCGGACGGGTGTTGAAAAAGAGCGTCGAGCCGACCGGCCTGGATGGGCCGGCCGCGCAGTTCTATGCATCCCTGCCGGATCGCCCCGCTTCGGGCCCGGAGCGGGTGGCGCGCGCGGCGGAGCTAATGGCCGCCAGCCGCCGGCCGATCATCGTCTGCGGAACAGGCATCGTGGCATCCGAATGCGTGGAGCTGGCGGCGGACGCGGCTCTGCTGCTCACGGCCGCTCAAAAGAAGGCCGGGCTCTTTTACGTGCTGGCGGAGGCCAACGCGTTCGCTGCCGGCCGGCTGGCGCCGCTGGATTCGACGACCGACCGGATTCTGAAAGAGGCCGCCGCGGGGCACATCCAGGCGCTGGTTCTGGTGGAAAACGATCCGTTTGCCACATTTCCGGATCGAAGGCTGCTGGAGCGGGCTCTGGCCCGGATCGAACTTCTGATCGTGCTCGATTACCTCGATACCCCCGTATCGCGGATGGCTCAAGTATTTCTGCCCACCCAGACCTTGTACGAATCGGGCGGGATTTACATCAACCAGGAAGGTCGTGTTCAATTCTCGGCGGCAGCCTTCGCCGGAGGAACTCCAATCTGGGAAACCGGAGGCCGCGACCACCCGCCGCGGGTCTACGGGTCGGGGCTGCCGGGAGCCGATCCTCAGCCGGCCGGGCGGCTCATGGCCCGGCTGGCCGGCGAGGACATTCCGGTCGACATCAGCGCTCAGCGCGAGTATTTCAACAAGCAGACATCGCAGTTATGGGCCGGGTTGCCGGATACCGGGCAACGGCCGCCGGACGGATTTCGGCTGCCCCTGGATAACCATTCGCCGGACCGCTTTAAGCCGGCTCAACCGCCGGCACCGGCGGCTGAGCCGGATGATCTGGAGATCATTCTGACCGAGCGGACATTCGGCACCGAGGAGCTATCGACCTATTCCGCCTGCCTCGAAACGTTGGAAGGTGAGCCGTCCGCCGGCTTATCGCGCCAAGATGCCGAGGCTCTCGGCATCCGCGACGGCGACCGCATCGCCATCCGCACCGAAAATGGTGCCGTGGAGTTGGTTGCACGAGTTTGGCAGAGCATGGCCGCCGGGGTCGTGATCATTCCGCGCCTGCGGCGGATGCCCTGGCAAGAGATCGGAAAGAACATCCGCCGGCAGGATATTCGAAAGGCTTGATGGTCGATATGGATCTGCAGACCTGGATCATCGGATACGCGGTTCTGATCCTCAAGCTGGGGGCGGTGCTGCTTTTCCTGCTGCTCATGGCCGCCTATCTGGTATTGGTCGAACGCAAGCTGCTCGGCCGGATCCAGGTGCGCTACGGGCCGAACCGTGCCGGCAAGTACGGCCTGCTGCAGCCCTTCGCCGACTCGATCAAGATGATGGCCAAGGAGGACGTCGTTCCGGACGCGGCCGACCGGATCATTTTCCTGCTTTCCCCGGCCGTGGTGGCCATCACGGCCCTGCTGATGTTTGCGGTGATCCCCTTCGGCCCGGACATCACCGTTTACGGACGGCGGGTGCCGCTCGTGGTAACCGACATCAATGTCGGCCTGCTTTTCATTTTCGCCCTGTCCTCGCTCGGCGTCTACGGCGCGGCCCTGGGCGGCTGGTCCTCCAATTCCAAGTACAGCCTCCTGGGCGGCATCCGCGGGGCGGCCCAGATGGTCAGCTACGAGCTGGCGCTGGGGTTGTCCCTCATTCCCATCGTGATGGAGGCCGGCTCGTTCAGCCTGGTGGAGATCGTCAACGCCCAGGCCGACCTGCCGTTTATTTTCCTGGAGCCGGTCGCCTTCGCGATCTTCTTCATCAGCGCCATGGCCGAGATCAAGCGGATTCCCTTTGATCTGCCCGAGGCTGAAAACGAGCTGGGCGCCGGCTTTCACACCGAGTACAGCGGCATGCGCTTCGGGCTGTTTTTTCTCGGCGAATACGTGCACATGCAGGTGCTGGGCGGGTTGATCGCGGTGTTTTTTCTGGGGGGCTGGCGCGGGCCGCTCCTGCCGGGGCCGGTCTGGCTGGCGTTGAAGATCGTGCTGATCTGTCTGGTCATGATCTGGATCCGCGGCACGCTGCCGCGCTTGCGTTACGACCAGCTCATGAACCTGGGCTGGAAAGTTCTGATCCCCGCGGCGCTGCTGAACGTGGTGTTCACCGGCGCGAGGTTGTTGTGGTGATGCGTGTTGACCTGATCGATAAAGAAGCCTCCGGACCGCTCCAGGCGCTTTGGGAGGGCGCCAAAGCCATCGCCGCCGGATTTGCGACGACGCTGAAGCATCTCTTCCGCAGGCCCATCACGGAGGAATACCCCGAGTTCAAGCGCCGGCTGCCGGCCCGCACCCGGGCCCGCATCGTCCTGACGCGCGACCCGGACGGCGGCGAACGCTGCGTAGCCTGCTATCTGTGCTCAGCGGTCTGCCCGGTCAGCTGCATCTCGATGCAGTCGGCGGAGCACGAGGACGGGCGGCGCTTCGCGGCCTGGTTCCGGATCAACTTCGCGCGCTGCATCTACTGCGGCTTGTGCGAGGAGGCCTGCCCGACCTCCGCCATCCAGCTGACGCCGATGTTCGAGACCTGCGAGCGCGACATCCTGAAACTGGTTTATGAAAAGGAAGATCTCCTCGTAAGCCACGGCGGCAAGGACCCGGAGTATAATTTCTACCGCCACGCCGGCATTGTGACGGCGGCAGCCGGCAAAGGCGAGCACATCGGCGAGGACCGACCGGTGAATGTCCGAAGCAATATGCCTTAGGAGCGTGGACCCGTTTGCCCGTGCACCCGTGGACCCGGTGGAGATCATGTCCTTCTTCAACGGGCCAACGGGCCAACGGGCCAACGGGCCAACGGATACTATCCATGACCCTCTTCAACTTGCTTTTCTTCGCCATCGCCGCCCTGATCGTGGCCTC
This sequence comes from uncultured Desulfatibacillum sp., assembly GCA_964427375.1. Classification (GTDB taxonomy): domain Bacteria; phylum Desulfobacterota; class Desulfobacteria; order Desulfobacterales; family SpSt-501; genus SpSt-501. Next base: position 104,754 of record CAYRUF010000005.1, read on the forward strand.
CACGGCGCTCGCCATTACCCGGCGCAACCTGGTGCATGCCGTGATCTACCTGATCTTCGGGTTCTTCGGCAGCGCGTTTCTCTTTTATTTGTTCGGCTCCCCGTTCCTGGCCGCCCTAATGGTCATCGTGTATGCGGGGGCCATTATGATTTTGTTTCTGTTCATCATCATGATGCTGCGGGTGGAGGCGCCGGAGGAGCGGCTGTTTCCGCCGCGGCAGATCCTACCGGCCGTTTTTTTTGCCGCGGCTTATGTCGCCATCGGCGGCCTGCTGTTGATCAACGACCCGTCTGCCGGCGCAGCGCTGGCCGAGGCCCGGACCGAGCCGGCAGCCTTCGGGCGGTATATTTTCACGCAGAGCTGGCTGGCCGTGGAGATTACCTCCCTGCTGCTGCTGGTGGCGATCATCGGGGCGCTGCTCGTCGGCAAGCGCCCGATCAAGGAGGACGAAGAGTAACTCATGGGCATTCCCTTCGGATACGTGCTCGCCCTTTCCGGCATCGTGACGGTGCTGGGGATGGTCTGCGCCACCGCCCGGCGCAACCTGATCATGATGCTGCTGGGCGTCGAGGTCATGCTGAACGGCGCAGCCATCGCGTTCATCGCCGCGGCGCTGCGCTGGCAGCAGATCGAGGGCCAGGCCTTCGTGCTGTTCATTATCGCCATCGCCGCGGCCGAGGTGTCGCTGGGGCTGGCGTTGATCGTCTATCTTTACCATCGCACCGGGTCGCTGGACCCGGAGGACTACCGGGTGCTGAAGTAAGGCTATGATATCCTTGGGATCGACCGATACGACCCTGCTCGCCGCCCTCGCGGCCACCAAGCTGCCGTTCGTGGCGTTCGCGGCCATCCTCCTGTTGACCCGCAGCCGGCCCCGGCTCTCCGCCGGGCTGTCGCTCGCGGCGATCACCGTCTCGCTCGTCAGCGCCGGCTTCCTGCTCGTAAAACACTGGGGCATCGCCCGGCCGATCGAGTTTGCCGCCTTGTGGGTCGCCGGCGGAGATGTCAGCGTCCGCGTCGGTGTCCTCATCGACCCGCTCAGTCTGATCATGCTGGCGGTGGTGGCCGCCATCTGCTTCCTGGTTCAAGTTTACTCGCTGGGGTATATGGCGGGGGACCCGGGGTTCTCGCGGTACTATGCCTTCATGTCGCTGTTCGCCTGGGCCATGACGAACCTGACCCTGGCCCCCACCCTGCTGCAGCTTTACATCTTCTGGGAGCTGGTCGGGCTCGCCTCCTATCTTCTGATCGGGTTCTGGTATGAAAAATTCAGCGCCAGCGAGGCCGGCAAAAAAGCTTTCGTCATGACCCGTTGCGGGGACGTGGCCTTCTTCCTGGGGCTGCTGCTGATCCTGGTGCATCTGGGCAACCTCGACATCCGCGAGCTCAACGGCCCCGCGGCCGGCCGGCTGCCCTCGACCGTTGTGACGGCCGGGGCCCTGCTGATCTTCGGCGGCATCATCGGCAAGAGCGCCCAGTTCCCGCTGCTGACCTGGCTGCCGGACGCCATGGAGGGTCCCACCCCGGTGAGTGCGCTGCTGCACTCGGCCACGATGGTCGCCGCCGGCGTCTACCTCTTCGCGCGCCTGTTCCCCTTTTTCAGCCGGTCGCCCACGGCGCTCGGGGTCTGCCTGGCCGTCGGCACCGTGAGCATGCTGATCGCCTCCACCATGGCCATGGTCAGCCGCGACATCAAGCAGGTCTGGGCCTACTCCACCATCAGCCAGCTGGGTCTGATGATCATGGGGCTGGCCGCCGGCAACTACGCCGCCGGCGTGTTCCACCTGACCACCCATGCGGGGTTTAAGGCTTTGCTCTTTCTGTGCTCGGGGGTTTTCATCCACGCCTTTCACAGCAACGATATGGTCACGATCGGCCGCCGGGGCGGTCGGCGCCTGCGGGTGCCCATGGCCTGTCTGGTCATCGCCGCGGCGGCGCTCTCGGGCATCCCGCCGTTTTCGGGATTTTTCAGCAAGGAGCTGATCCTGGGGGCATTGGCCGACCTGCCGAATCCGCTCTGGGTGGCTGCCGGCCTGGTAGGTGCCTTTCTGACGACCTACTACACGTTCCGGCTCATCTTCATCATCCTGTTTCCGGCTCACGTCGGGCCGGATTCAGCCCACTCCGGCGACGCCGGGCACGCGCACCACGGCGGCTACGCCGTGATGGCCTGGCCTCTGGTGGTCTTGGCCGCCGCCACGATCGGACTGGGGTTCGGCGAACACGCGGTGGCGGAGTTCCTGCTGAAGCCTTTTGGATCGGCGCCGGCCGCGGCGCACCACGCCTGGCTGCCCTACGCAGCCATCGGCCTTGCCGCTGCCGCGGTTTTCCTGGCCTGGTTCGAGTTCGGCCGCCGCGGCGCCGGGCAGATCGGGTTTGTCGAACGGGTCGCCCCGCTGCACGCCCTTTTCGGCAACCGCTGGTACATCGACCGCGCCTACCGCTGGCTGCTGGACCATGTCGTCTATCGCCTGTTTTCCAGGCTCTGCGCCCGCAGCGACCAGAAGGTCATCGACGGCGCCGTCGACGGACTGGGACGAGTCATCGACGCCGGCGGCGGCCGCATGTCGATCCTGCACACCGGCATGGTGCAGTACCGGTTGATCGTCGTGTTCGTGAGCATCGCTTTAATGGCAGTTTATCTCTTCATCTAGGACGGTTATGGAGTTCACCGGATTCCCCTACCTGACCGCCATCCTGCTCAGCTGCGTGACCGGGCTGCTGGTGATCCTCTTTATCCCCGACGCGAACCGGTCGGCGGTCAAATGGATCAGCGCGGTTTTCTCCGGCCTCACCCTGGCGCTCTCGATCGCGGTCTTCCTGCGTTACGACACGGCTCGCGGCGGGCTGCAGTTCGTCGAACGCGCGGCCTGGGTGCCGTCCATGGGGATCCACTATCTCAATGCGGTGGACGGCTTCAGCCTGCCGATGGTGCTGCTGACCGGGATCGTGTTCTTCACCGGCGTGCTCACCATGTGGGAGCTCGAGCACCGGGTGAAGGAGTTTTTTGCCTTTTATTTCCTGCTGGTGACCGGGGTCTTCGGGCTCTTCATGAGCCTGGATCTTTTCTTCATCTTCATCTGGTACGACGTTTCGCTCTTTCCCATGTACCCGCTGATCGCCGTCTGGGGCAGCACGCGCAAGGAATACGGGGCCATGAAGCTGACCCTGTACCTGCTCGCCGGAAGCGCTCTCATCCTGCCGGCGATCATCTTCCTGCACGTTCAGGCGGGCGGAACCACTTACGACATCACGGCCCTGATGCAGCCGGGGACGTTTTCGGCCGCCGACCAGAAGTTCGCCTTCCTGCTGCTCTATATCGGCTTCGGCATCTTGGCGGCGGTGTGGCCGTTTCATACCTGGTCGCCGGTCGGCCACGTGGCGGCCCCGACGGCAGTGAGCATGGTCCACGCCGGGGTGCTGATGAAGATCGGCGCCTTCGGCGTGCTGCGCGTCGGGATGTTTCTCTGCCCGGAGGGCTGGCAGTTCTGGGCGCCGCTGATGGCGACCGCGGCCGTCATCGGCATCGTCTACGGCGCGCTCGTGGCCTTGAGCCAGACCGACCTGAAGTTCGTCGTGGGCTACTCGAGCGTCTCGCACATGGGCATCGTGGGGCTGGGGCTGTCGACGCTCACCGTGGACGGGTTGAACGGCGCGGTCTTCCAGATGTTCGCCCACGGCATCATGACGGCGCTCTTCTTCTCGGCCATCGGCTACATCTACGAGCGCACCCACACCAAGATGATCCCGGAGCTGGGCGGCCTGAGCCGGATCATGCCGGTCGCCTCCGGCTACTTCATCCTAGCGGCCCTGACCGCCGTCGGCGTGCCCTGCCTGGCGAGCTTCTGGGGCGAGCTGATGGTGTTCATCGCGGCCTTTAAGGTCTACCCGATCGCCGGCGTCTTCGCCGTGGGCGGGCTGGTGCTGAGCGCGCTGTTCATGCTGCGGGTCGTGCAGCGGGCGTTCTACGGCCCCCCCAACCACAAGTTCGCCCATCTGGCCGACGTGTCCTTCGGTTTAGGGATCCCGCGCATGATCCTGGCCGCGGTGATCGTGCTCTTCGGGCTGCTGCCTTCGATTCTGTTTGACGTGATCGAAACGGCGTCGGTCGCGTTCATCAGGGGGTTGCCATGACCGCCTGGGCGCTGTTCGCACCGGAGCTGAGCCTGTTCGGCGCGGCGTTGCTCTTTCTGGGGCTGGCCCTGGTCCGGACCACCCGCCCCAGGGGCGCTTTTCTGGCAGCGCTGGCCGCGGCGGCCTTTTCGATCGTCGTCGGCCTCGCCTCCCTGAACGCCGAGGGATCGCTTTTCGGCCAGTCCTACCGGATCGATCTCTTCTCACAGGTTTTCAAGGTGCTGCTCGCTCTGGGCCTCTTTCTGGTGGCCTGCATCTGCGGCGATGGGAACGGAGTGGACGAACGCCGGCACCCCGAATTCTACATGCTGCTTTTCACCTGCACCCTGGCGATGATGCTGCTGTCCAGCGCCGTGCACCTGCTGAGCATCTATGTCGCGCTCGAGCTGTCCAGCTATTCGCTCTACGTCCTGGTGTCGCTGCGGCGCACGCGGGAGTTGGCCGTAGCGGCGGCCCTCAAGTTTTTCATCGTGGGCATCGTGTCTTCGGCCGTGATGCTCTTCGGGCTCGCCCTGCTTTACGGGGCAACGGGCGCCGTCTATCTCGACGAGCTCGCCCGGGCGCTTCCACCGGCAGTCGACCAGCCGCTCGTCCAGGTCGGCCTGCTGCTCACCCTGTGCGGGTTTTTCTTCAAGCTGGCCGTGTTTCCGTTCCACATCTGGGCGCCGGACACCTACCAGTCCGCCGCCCATCAGGTTTCGGCCTACATCGCCACGGCATCGAAGATCGGAGCCATCGCCATTCTGATCCGAATGGCGACCGTGACCGGCGGCAGCCCCTATCTCGTGCAAGTGCTGGTGGGTCTGGCGGTTCTGTCCATGACCGTCGGCAACCTGGCGGCCATCGCCCAGAAGGACCTGAAGCGGCTGTTCGCCTATTCCAGCATCGCCCAGGCCGGATATGTCCTGATCGGAATCCTGAGCCTGACGCCCGAGGGCTATGCCGCCTCCATTTTCTATTCCCTTGCGCTGCTGGTGATGAAATTCATCTGCTTCCTGGTGCTGATCGTGGTAGCGGCCGACGGGGCCGACATCGAGGTGGAGCAGCTGGCCGGGCTGCACCGGCGCTCCCCGTTGCTGGCCATGGCGTTGATGATGTCCGTTTTCTCGCTGGCCGGCATTCCGCCCACGATCGGGTTCACGGGCAAGTTTTTAATCTTCAACGCGGCCATTGAGCGCGGGCTCCTGCCGCTGGTGCTGATCGCCATGGCCAATGTGGTGGTCTCCCTCTACTACTACCTCATGGTGGTGCGGGCCGCCTACCTGATCGAGCCGGCTGCCGACCTGCCGCGGCTGCAGGTATCCCCGGCCATGCAGCTCCTTGCCGGCGTGCTGGTAGCGGTCATGGTGCTCTGCGGCATCTATCCCCCGCTGATGCTCGATCTGTCCAGCGCTGCCGCCGCCGCTCTCCTAAAGTAGCCGGGAACTGGTTGTGACGCCGAAACGGGGTCGGCAGCATGTTCCTCCTTGTTTCCATGACGCCCTCGGAAGAGTCCTATGGAAGCGCTCTCACTGGAAAAGGTGCATGACCTGTTGGGAACGGCCGCAATTCCAGGGACCGATAGGGAGCTCGATGTTCTGCGCACCCGCTTGGGAGAGCTGTTGGATCTGAACGGGGAAGACTGGATCCGGGAAAACCGCCGGATGCTGCTTGATCAGTGGCAACGGGTCGTTGAAATGAAAACCATTCGTGGACGATAGGAGGTTAAAATGAACCATCTGTTCGAACCGGCAGAAATCGGCTCGATGGAATTGCGCAACCGCTTCGTGCGCTCGGCCACCTGGGAGGCCATGGCTACCCCGGATGGGGCGGTCACGCCACGGTTGGTCGACACGATCGCAGCCCTCGCCCGCGGCGGGGTCGGGCTCATCATCAGCGGCCATGCCTACGTCCGGCCGGAGGGTCAGGCCGGGCCCCTGCAGATGAGTGCGGCCGGGGACGAGATGATTCAAGGATGGCGGCAGCTGGCTGCCGCCGCCCATGACCATGGGGCTAAAATGGTGCTCCAGATGGCGCACGCCGGCTATTTCGCCGCCCACCATCTGACCGGCCGGCCTCCCTTTGCCGTGTCAGCCGCCGTGAAACTCGATGAGATCCCCCGACGGGAGCTGACCCTGGACGATATCCAGGGCGTGGTAAACGCTTTTGCCGCCGCTGCCGCCCGGGCCAAGGCCGCCGGTTTCGACGGTGTGCAGATCCATTCCGCTCACGGCTACCTCTTGAACCAGTTTCTTTCTCCGCTCTTCAACCGGCGCACGGATGCATACGGCATATCTCTTTCGAACCGGGTGCGCATCCATCTGGAAACCATCCGGGCGGTGCGGCAGGCGGTCGGCAGCGATTACCCCGTCCTCATCAAGCTGAACGGCCGGGATTTTATCGAAGGCGGGCTTGACCTGGAGGAGTCGGTGGAAGCGGCCGTCCTGATGGAGCAGGCCGGACTGGACGCGATCGAATTGAGCAGCGGGATGACCAAATTCTCCCGGTTCGGATCCGCCCGTACGAAGATCAGCAACCAAACGAAAGAGGCTTACAACCAGGAGGAAGCCCGGGTTTTCAGGCGGCGGCTGAAGATTCCCTTGATCCTGGTGGGCGGCATCCGCTCCCTGCCCGTGGCTGAGCGGCTGGTCGCGGAAGGTGTCTGCGATTTCATTTCCATGAGCCGGCCCCTCATCCGCGAGCCGGACCTGGTGAACCGCTGGCGGTCCGGCGACCGCCGCAAAGCGGCCTGCACCTCGGACAACCTCTGCTTCGGCCCGGCGCGCAGCGGGGAGGGCCTGTATTGCGTTACGGCCGCGAGAAAAAGAACGGCCGTATCGAAAAAGAGGTGATCCAACCACCATCCCAAGCCTCTGCTCAGCCTAACCGCTCAGCTTCTTGCTGGCTGAAGCCGATTCCTCGGCCTTGCCAACTGCCTGCGCAGCCTCGCTCAAGATGATGTTGGCCTGCTTGACAAAAAGCGCCGGCTCTTATAGTTGAGCCCGACCAATAGTCTTTTCTGACCGAAACAATATGAATAAAAAAGTGGGTTTTTGATAAGTCAAGGTATGAGGAAATTCTGTTAAAGGGGGCTGCTTTGTGGGGCTATGGCCGGAAAATTGACGAAGAGAAAAAACGTACGGCTCTTTTTATCCATTATTCTTTTCGCAGCGCTTCTGGCTCTATCCGGCGAAGCCGGCGCCGTGGATCTTGCGCTGCCCCCAGTTAACCTGGGCGACACGAATTTTCAGGATGCGATCGCTTTTCCGGGTTGGCTCGTCGAAGAACTACTCACACACTATCATGCCAATCAGTTCAACGATTACCAGGGCAAGGATCGGCCCGGCTCCAACCAAGTCACGATCTTGAGCGCCGTGACCCATGTGGCCTGGATTTCGAATTTTAAATTGTTCGACGGCTTCTACGGCGCCGAGGTCTTGGTTCCCTTGGCTCAGCTCGACTTCAAGACCGAGTTCGGCCCCAGCGATCGGGACGACGGCCTCGGGGACGTGTCCGTCAGCCCTTTTTTCATCCAGTGGCCCGAATACAAGCTATTCGGAATGTCTTTCTTTCAGCGGCTGGACTTCCTCTTCAAGCTGCCGACAGGCAATTACAGCCGGTATTCGGCGGTGAATGTCGGAAGCAACGTTTACAGCTTCAATCCTTACTATGCCTTTACCCTGGTCCCGACGAGCCGGCTGGAGTTCAGCTCGCGCATATACTATCTCTGGAATTCCGAAAACGACGAGCCGTTTTTCAGGCTGCGGGCGGACAATTCTCAGCCCGGGCAGGCGGTTCACGCCAACAGCGCCGTATCTTATGAGGTGATAAAGGATTTGCGCCTTGGAATCGCCGGGTACGCCCTGCTCCAGATTACCGACGACAAACTGGACGGCGACGATCTCAACCATTCCAGGGAACGCGTCTTCGGCATCGGCCCCGGGCTCAAGTACAAGATGGGCACCTGGTCCATGTACCTGAACAGCTATTTCGAGACCGGCGCCGAGAACCGTCCGGAAGGCGTAAAGTTCGCTTTCAGGATCTCCAAGGTCTTTTAGGCGGATCGATCGGCCGAGAGCCGATCGATCCATGCGGCTTCATCCGAGCTTTAAAAGCCTCAGCGCATTTCCACGAAAAATCTTCGTCTTGTCCTTTTCAGGGGCGTCCATTTCCGCGACGCTCGCAATGGCGTCGGCGGTAAAGCTGCGCCCGGCGCTGGCATCCATAGGCGCGTCGGAGCCGAACAGGACCCGATCCGGCCCGAAAAACGCCGCGGTCATCTCCAGCAGCTTCGGTTCCTTTCCCTGGGTGGCGGTGTCGCAGTAAAACTTCTTGAAGTGTTCGATGTACGGCCGGGAGATCGCCGTCGGCTGTGTGACGCCGGTATTCTGCTCGAAATAGTCCCAGCCGTACTGCATCCGTTGGGCGAACAGGGGAACCAGCGCGCCGTGGTGATGGATGATGAGCTTGAGATCCGGGTGGCGATCGAATACCCCGGCAAACACGATGCGCACCATGGCGGCCGAGCTGTCCTGCAGCCAGGAGAGCGTCTGCCAGATTTGGAATTTGGATTCTTTTTCGTCGAGATAGTCAGGATAAAACAACGGCCGGGACGGGTGGATCCACAATGGAACATCCAGCCGGGATGCCTCTGCGTACAAGAACTCGTAATCCGGATGGTCGGGCCGCTTGACCGTAGGCCCCGTGACAAACATCCCGCCGGCCATTTGAAGCTCCTTCACGACCCGATTCAATTCGGCGAGCATGATCTCCGGATGGATCGTCGGCAGCACCGCCACCGCCGAGAACCGGTCCTTGCGCCGGGCGGCGACCTGGGCCAGTTCGTCGTTCAGCAGCCGGGCCGCCTGCAGGCATTTTTGCGGATCGGCATGGACGGCCGGAGCCGTCTCCAGCCAGGGCAGGGGCACGAGCACCGACCGCGAAACGCCGAAGTCGTCCATCAGCCGGAGGCGATGCTCGGGGTCGATCAGCGTCGGCGTGTTGGCAAAAAGGCTCCGGAAAACGTGCGGTTTCGGCCCGCCGGCCGCTTCAAGATAATCGATGATCCGCATCGCGGAAAAATGACAATAAAAATCTATTTTATCCGTCCGGCCTTCCGCCTTCAATGCCGCGGCAGCGGCTTCTTTAGCGCCTGCGCGGCCCAGCATGGACAGGGCGGTCGAAACCAATGCTGTCTTCATGAAGCTTCTTCGGTTCATAGAGATTCACCTTGTGGATTTAAGTTGTCATCCTGGCGGGTGCCCATCGAATCGCTTTCCGCCGGCCGACGGGGGTTGCGGCGCGCTGCGGTCGAAACCCTGCCTATCCGATGAGTGCCATGGCCTCATCGGATAGATTTTACCGCCGGAGAAAAAATAATCACTGATATCTTTCCGGCACCAAAAATATGTCTGGCACTTAGGCTTTTTGACTCCGCCGCAACGTCTCGGCAAATAGCCCGCTGGCGGCCCGGTTCGCGCAAAACTCCCCGCACATGGTGCAGACCTTCGGATCGCATTCCGGCAACCGCTGGCTGCGGATTCTCTCCGCATCCCGGGCAAAAAGAGCATGCTGGAACTGGCTCTCCCAATCAAGGTCCCGGCGAGCCTTGCTGATGGCCATATCCCGTTGGCGGGTCCGGTCTGGATACTTGGCCGTGTCCCCGATGTAGGCCGCCAGGCGGGCGGCTTTCACCCCTTCGGCAACATCCGATTCGTTCGGGAGGGCCAAATGCTCTGCGGGCGTGATGTAGCAGATAAGATCCGCACCGTAGCGGGCCGACTGAGCGGCGCCGATGGCGGCGGCGATATGGTCGTATCCGGCACCTACATCGGTCGGCAGGGGCCCCAGCATGTAATACGGTGCGCCGCCGCTCATGCGTTTCTGCAGGATGATGTTGGCTTCAATCTCGTCCAGGGGGACATGGCCCGGCCCTTCCACCATCATCTGGCATCCCATTTTGCGCCCCTCCTCCGCCAGCTCGCAATTGATGAGGAGCTCCTGAATCATGGCGCGGTCAAAGGAGTCGCCGATTGCCCCGGCCCTGAGGCCGTTACCCAGAGAAAGCACCACGTCGTATTTTTTGAGAATTGAAACGACCCGGTCGAATCCGGCATAAAGCGGATTCTCGCGGCGGTTCTTCTTCATCCATGCCACCATGGCGGCGCCGCCCTTGCTCACCAGGCCGCTGTAGCGGTAGCCCTGCTTTTCCAGCCGTTCAACCGTATACCGGTTGATCCCGCAGTGAATGGCCATGAAGCTGATGCCGTCGGCGCACTGCCGTTCGATGATTTCGAAAAGCATCGCTTCGTCGAGCCGGTCGGGGTCTCCGTATTTTTTCGCGGCTTCGCAGAAGGCCTGATAGAGCGGAACGTTACCGACGGGCAGGTTGACGGCCGACAGGATCTCCCGCCGGATCTGATCCAGGCCCCCTCCGACGGAAAGCTCCATCAGCGTGTCGGCGCCAGCGGCCTCGGCGGTCTTGGCCTTTCGGATTTCCGCGTTCAGATCCACGATGTCCGTCGATGTGCCGATGGAGGCATTGATCTTAGTCCGCAATCCCGCGCCGATGCCTGCCGGATGTCGCTTTCGGTTTGCGTTCATGGCCAGCACGATCCGGCCTTCGGCAACCCGCATGCGGACCCAATCGGCGTCCAAACCTTCGTTCCTCGCCACTGCCTCCATCTCGGCGGTGACCACTCCGCCAACCGCCCATTCCACCTGCGTCTTTTGCATGTCGCTCTCCTTCCGACGTCGTCGCCCGGAAAAAGAAAACCCCAGGGCTGACAATTTTTCAGCCTGGGGATTTGCCGTCTCCACCAAGATGTCTATCCAGCGATCGAAGGCAGGTCTTCTGGCTCGTGCCTCACCCTTCCGGCCGCACCTTCCCGAAGCGCTCGTCTATCGTCTGCGCTTCAGTGGTATCTGAGCGGCGGTCGTCAGCACTTACAGCGGCGGGTCCGCGCCGGATTTGCACCGGCTTCCCTATTCTCTCCCTCGCAGGAGCACCCCGGTCGCACCAAGTATATGGTTGCTACTAACCACGACCTTCAGCGCCTGTCAATCCCTTTAATCTCTGCAAAAAAGAGGGCTTTCTTTTACCGACACAAGTTTGCGCGCGTCCTCACGTAAAGATACCTAAGCCGGAAGCCGGTCATGCTCTTCCGGCTTAGTTTTGGGAACTCTTGCCATCGCCCGCACAAACTTTTTTCGATTACCGCGCTCGGCGCGATGGTCGAGATACTCCTCGGTGGCCAGCGCCGAAAGCTTCTCAGCCAAAGCGAGCGTAATCAGCTGGTTGATGGAGACGCTTTCCTGCTCAGCCAACTTGCGGACTTGCTTGTGCAACGAGTCGGGCAGGCGGAGGCTAATCGTGCTCATGGCAACTCTCCGATTTCATGTAGAAATTCCTGAGCCGTCATTACACGGACACCAAATTTTTCGACACCCTTAAAATCATCCTTGTTATAGGTGACGATAATTTCGCACCCAGCCGATACCGCCAATTCCAAGACCATGTCGTCTTTAGGGTCGCTTAAAAACGGCCGCCACAGGTAATGAACTTTTATTCTGTTAGCGACGGAGCAAACGTAATCCAAGATATCGTCGATATCGCTAACTCTCAAACCGCTCCTCTTGCCAACGAGCCGCTTACCGGCATCTTCGTACTCGATAACAAGCGCAACGGAAAGATTGATTTCAAACTTACCGCTATCAAGGAGCATGAGCAGCTTGTAAGATGCTCCATATTGGGATCGCAACGCCGCGACAAACACATTGGTGTCAATGACGATCTGGGGCGTGCTCATATATGGTACTATATGTGATACCGTAACATCTGTCAATCAGAAACGGCAAAAACCTTGCCCCCTCCCCCGATCCGGCCACGAAAGACCTAAAAAGTGGACCAGACCAAGGTGGTGGCCGCTCAAATCATTCAACGCCGTCAAGCGGCGAAAAATGTACGTTCGCTCATCGGCCCCATGATTAAAAAAGTTTGATTTATCAAATCCGAATATTTATAAGGGGCAGCGGACCGCACGGCGGATGTCGGGCCTGGTTCGGGGAATAACCCGCATTTCGTTACAAAGACGATTCGGCCCCTGAAGTTGATGAGGAGGCGGTTGACGACTGGATAGCTGAGAATGACATTTCCGACCCATTGAAAAGGGGCTGAAAAATGGTCATCAGTTTGATCAATCAGAAGGGCGGCGTCGGCAAAACCACGACCGCCATCAACTTGGCAAGCGCGCTGTCCTCCAAAAACAAAAAAGTCTTGATGGTGGATGCCGACCCCCAGGGCAGCGTGATGCAATGGCAGGCGACCGGAGCCAATCGAGAGTTCGATGTGGTTCAGTTGGCCAGGCCGGAACTGAGCGGCAAGATCAAAAACCACCGGCGGAACTTTGATCACGTCGTCATCGACTCCCCACCGGCGCTTTCCCACATCAGCCAGGATATCGCAGCGTCGTCGGATCTGGCTATCATTCCCGTTGCACCCAGCTCCTTGGACATCTGGTCGAGCCGGGAAACGATCCAACTGGTAACCGATGTCGGCCGCAAACACCCGGGGCTTAGCGTCAAACTGCTGGTTTATCGCAAAATCCCCGGCACCCGCTTGGCGGCGGAAGCTCGCGATGCGCTCAACTCTTATGGACTCGAAATCTTTCAAACCGAAATTTCCCAGAGGATCGCATACGTCGAGGCGATCGTCTCCGGCGTTTCCGTTTTAAAATACTCGCCGAACAGCGTTGCAGCTCGAGAAATCCGGAACCTGTGTGAGGAGATCCTATAAATCGGGAGGAATAAGACTATGGCTCGGAAGAGATCCCTGAAGGATGCGGCGGCAGACCAGCTTGTCGAAAAAAGCAACACCGTTTCAGAGGCACCTCTTCCACCGACCCCAAAACGGGCGCCAAGACGCCGCCCAGCGAAGGCCCCGGTGAGGGTCATTGAACCGGAGCCCACCCTTGAACCCCCTCCCCTCTCAGACGGCCAGCCGGTTGTGCCGGAGCCATCAGAGGCTCCCGCGAAGGAAGAAAGTCAGCCCAGCCGCCCCCCCCTGCTGTGGGCAGCGGTTGCACTCCTGATCGGCTTGGTCGGCGGCTATTTCTTCGGCATAGGGCAGGCCATCGGACCCGCCAATATGGCCTTCCTCCTGATCGGGTTCGCCGGCGGATACCTTTGCGGCCGATTTCTGAAGCTCTTCTAACTCATCCCAGTCTCGATGCGGCCGACAAATTGTCTATCGACCGAAGCTTCTTGACTGCTTTAACCTCCGCAAAAGGTGGCTGAATCGCAGGGCAACTCGTTGAATTCATTTTTTTAAAAGTGTATAAACGAGCCATGCCAAGGCCCAAAAAATGCGTCCTTTCAGCCGGCATCGTCGTCGTCCGGGAGCGACCAAACAGCTGGGAATATCTGCTTCTCAGGGCGTTCCGCAACTGGGACTTCCCCAAGGGTGAGGTCGAGGCCGGAGAAGAACCCCTCGCAACCGCGATCCGGGAAACCCGGGAAGAGACGGGGATCACGGAGATTGATTTCCGCTGGGGCGAAGGGTTCAAGGAAACCGGGCCTTACAACCGCGGAACGAAGGTCGCCCGGTATTATCTCGCTCAAACAAGGGTGAGCCATGTGATGTTTGCAGTCAACCCCCAGATCAGGGCGCCGGAGCATCACGAATACCGGTGGCTCTCCGGCGCCGAGCTGGAGAGGCTGGCTCCGCCGCGCCTGCTGCCGGTGATCCGCTGGGCGCGCGATCGGGTGGAGAACATGATCGATGTCACGGCGGCTGTTTTGATCGAAAACGGCAGGGTGTTGATCGCCCGCCGCCGGCCCGGAGCATCGCAGGCCGGCCTGTGGGAGTTTCCCGGCGGCAAGGTCGGTCCCGGAGAGTCGCCGGCCCAATGCTTGAAGCGCGAGATTCGGGAGGAACTCGGCATTGAGATCGCGGTGGAGGAGTTTTTCGGCGAAAGCGTCTACGCCTACGAGGACAAGACCATCCGGCTGGCGGCCTACCGGGTCCGGCGGGTGAGCGGGGGGCTGTCAGCAAACGATCATGCCGAGATCGCCTGGGTGGCACCGGCCGACTTCGGCCGGTACCGGTTTTGCCCGGCGGATGTCCCTTTCACCGAGAAACTGCAGAAAATGCAATGACCTGCAACCGAAGCCAAGGGTTCTTCCAGCGAACCGTCCTGGTCCTGATTCTCGCGGTGCTGGCGGCCTCCCATGCCGGCGCCCAGACGCCCAAACCGGCGCCGCCGGCCGCCCAGCCCGAGCTTGCGCGCCAAAGGGAGCTGGAGCGCAATGCCGCCGTCAACCTGTCGCTGGCCAAGAAATCGATCCAGGAAGACGCTTTCTACAACGCCAAGGTGGCGCTGAATGTCTGGAGGCTCAGCGCGCTGGATGCCGGCAACTTCGACCGCAAACTTTACGAGGACCTGCGCAAGCAGTTGTATGAAAAATCGATCCGCGACAACCTGCGCTGCATAGAAATCGCCGTGGCCCAGCGCGACGCCCCGGATGCCAACCTCTGCCTGCGGATCTACCGGCTGCATGCCCAGGAGATCAATGCATTCGATCCCAAACGCTATGAGGATCTGAAGGCCCGCGTGAGCGGCATCCGCAAGAAGGAACGATAAGTCATCCGGCACCGGCGCATAGCAGCTGCCGAACAACGCGACTCATCATTACGGCGTCCCGGTAGGGCTGGGGGGATTCATTGATAAGGGTCACATCAATGCTTCGTCTGGCCAGGGCCTCGGCCAGCCGCCGGAAGAACTTCGGAGTGGTCTTGAGATGTTGGCGCTCGCCCTTCGGGCCGTAGTCGATGCCCGAGAAGTGGGCGTGAAAGCGCGGCGGAAGCCGATCGATGACTTCCCCGTAGTCGAGGCTTCCGCCCGACCGCGCCAGCAGATGCGCAAAATCCACCGTAAACCCGCAGCCGGTTTCCCGCGCCAGCAGCATACACTCGTCCAGGGATCCGAACTGCGAAGGCTTGCCGGTCGTCTCCGGGCACAACACGACGTCCCAGCGGTTTCTCCGCACGGCGGCCTGGAGCTTCTCGATCCCCTTGGCGATCCGCGCCAAGGTTTTTTCGGCCGAGCGCCCCTGGTAGAAGCCGGCATGAAACACCACGTTGCGGGCGCCCATCACCGCCGCCATCCGGCAGGAGGACAGAATGCGCTCCTTGCTCGCGGCCAGCTTTGCAGGATCGTCCGCCGCGAGGTTGATGTAATACGGGGCGTGCACGGAAAGCGTGATGTCCATCTCCCGGGCAAGCCGCCCCACCGCCTCGGCCTCTTCCGGCCTCATCCGCACGCCGTAGGTGAAAGCCACCTCCAGGCAGCCGAGCCCCATCTTCGCGGCTCTATTGACCGCCTTTCTGTAGCCCAGACCGTCTGAGCCGGCAGCTCCGATTCGAATGTTCATGATTACAGAAAACGAGTCATGGCGCTCGGCGCCACTTTTTCGATAACGAAATAGATCTCCTGTGGGAGACTTCCAGCCTCGATTTCGCGGCAAGATGCCGCTCCCACAATAGAGCAGAGCCACAACGCGATGCGATTGTTTATTATTTCCTTTGAGCTTTCAGCTTTGAGCTTCGAGCTGATTCACCCCATCGTCCGTTTCAACAGCCGGATCAGCTCCCTGAGCGGCCGGGCATTCAGCACATCTTTTTTCTCCAGCCACCCCCGCCGTGCCTGCCCCACGCCGTAAATAAGCTGGCCGAATTCCGCCACGCTGTGCGCATCCGTGTTGATGGCGACGAGGACCCCGGCTGCTTTGGCCATCTGGCAGTAGGTGTCGGTGAGATCGAGCCGCTGGGGATTGGCGTTCAGCTCGAGAAAACACCCGCGCTCGTTGGCCTTTTGGATGACGGCCGCCATGTCGACCGCGTAAGGCTCGCGCTCGTTGATCAAGCGTCCGCTCGGGTGGCCCAGGATCGAAAAGAAACGCTGGTCCATGGCCCGCAGGATGCGTTCGGTCTGCTGCTGCATCGGCAGCCGAAAATGGCTGTGGATGGAGCCGATCACGAGGTCGAGCTGCTGCAAGATGCGGTCGGGAAGGTCCAGCCGGCCGTCCTCGAGAATCTCCACTTCGATGCCTTTCAACAGCCGGACGCCTTTAAGCTTCGCATTCAGACGATCGATGTCCTCCATCTGTGCCAGCAAGCGGCGCTCGTCAAGGCCGCCCACCATCTTGAGGTACTGAGAATGATCGGTCACGGCCAGGTATTTCAGGCCGCACCGCTTGGCTCCCAGGGCCATCTCCTCCAGGCTGTTGCGCCCGTCGGTGGCGTTGGTGTGAGCATGCAGTTCGCCCTGGATATCGGCCGCCTCGACCAGCTCCGGCAGCCGGCCTTCGCGGGCGGCCTCGATTTCGCCGCGGTCCTCGCGCAGCTCGGGCGGAATCCAGGCAAGGCCCAGCGCGCGGTAGACCGATTCCTCGGTGTCCCCGGCGATCTTTTTTTCACCCTCGAACACCCCGTACTCGTTGATCTTGAGCCCGCGCTGACGGCCGAGGCCGCGGACCGCGATGTTGTGGGCCTGGCTCCCGGTGAAATACTGCAGGGCCGCGCCGAAGCTCTCCGGCGCCACCCGCCGCAGGTCCACCTGCAGACCGGAGCCCAGCACCAGGCTCGATTTGGTCTCTCCGCGGGCCAGCACCTGCCGCGCTTCCTCGAAATTCGCGAACCGCTCCATGACCGGGCTTTCCGCTCCGGCCGTCACCAGGATGTCGATGTCGCCCACGGTCTCCCGGCAGCGCCGGAAGCTGCCGGCGACGGCCACTTCCGCCACGCCGGGAACCTGCCGCAGGTAGGCCGCCAGGCGCTCCACCTGAAGACCGGCCGCGGCGATGCCCGCGCGTGCCGGCCGCCGCGCCAACACGTCGAGCGCCTCCCGGATGTGCTGCTCGATCTTGGCCCCGAAACCCGGCAGGCCTCGAACGCGGCCGGCCTCGGCCGCATCCTTCAGCGCCGGCAGGCTTTCGATTTTAAGCTCGTGGTAGAGCGCGCTCACCCGTTTGGGTCCGAGGTTGGGAATCTGGAGCATCTCGATCACGCCCGCGGGAACCTTCTGTTTCAGTTTTTCCAGGGCCTGGGCCGTACCGGTCTCCAGGATCTCGACGATCTTCGCGGCCAGCTCCTTGCCGATGCCGGGCAGCTCGGTCGGCTCCTGACCCGAAGCCAGCATGTCCCTGAGTTCCGTGCCCATACCCCGGATCGTTCGGCTGGCGTTGCGGTACGCCCGGATCTTAAAGGGGTTTTCACCCTCGATTTCGAGATAGTCGGCGATCCGGTCGAAAATGTCGGAGATGTCTGAGTTTCGAATAGACATGCTCACACTTTAAACCTTAAACCTTAAACTTCAAACTTTTTTGAAGAAAAAGTTTGACCCCCGATTTGAATCCAGCGTAGATGAAAGGCTAATATCGAGGAGGCGCCATGCAACCTACTCAAGCTCCCCCCGGCGGGCCCAAGCTGGCCCAGCGGCTGCAGCAGGCCGAGGCCGGTGTGTCGGCTGGAACCATCATGCAGGCCAATCTCGCGGATCTGGAGTCCATGAAAAACGATGCGTTCCAGGCCGGAGGGGTGCGGCGCATCGAGGACCAGCACCGCCGCGGCAAGCTCACCGCTCGGGAGCGGATCGAACTGCTGCTGGACGAAGGGTCCTTCGAGGAGTTCGACATCCTCAAGACCGGTCGCGGGGACTACACCGACCAGGAGCGCCGCTACCCCGGAGACGGCGTCATCACCGGCCACGGCACGATCGACGGCCGCGAGGTCTTCGTCTTCAGCCAGGACTTCACCGTCATCGGAGGCTCCCTCGGCGAGGCCCACTCCCAGAAGATCAGCAAGGTCATGGATCATGCCGTCCGCGTGGGCTCGCCCATCGTGGGCCTCAACGACTCGGGCGGCGCGCGCATCCAGGAAGGGGTCGATGCGCTGGCGGCCTACGGCGAGATCTTCAACCGCAACGTCCAGGCGAGCGGCGTGGTGCCCCAGATCTCCTGCATCATGGGGCCGTGCGCCGGCGGCGCGGTCTACAGCCCGGCCATCACGGACTTCGTCTTCATGGTGGAGCCCACCGCTTACATGTTCGTGACCGGCCCCAACGTGGTCAAGACCGTCACGCATCAAGAAATCACGGCGGCCGATCTCGGCGGCGCACGCATTCACGGGGAGAAGAGCGGGGTGGCGCATTTCGTTCTGCCCAACGACATCCTGTGCCTGCGGGAGGTGCGGCGCCTGATCAACTACCTGCCCTCCAACAACCAGCAGCGGCCGCCGATCCTGGACCTGCGCGACCCGCTGGAGCGCACCGATCCGGCGCTGGACTTCTTGATCCCGGCCAATCCCAACCACACCTACGATATGAAGGTGCTCATCCACAGCATCATGGACGGTGCGGAGTTCATGGAGATCCAGCCGCATTTCGCCCGCAACATCATCTGCGGCCTGGGCCGATTGGGGGGGCAGACCGTGGGCCTCATTGCGAACCAGCCGGCCGTGCTCGCCGGCGTGCTCGACATCAACGCCTCGGCCAAGTCCGCGCGCTTCGTGCGATTCTGCGACGCCTTCAACATTCCCCTGGTCTGCTTCGTGGACGTCCCCGGATTCATGCCCGGGCCCGAACAGGAGTCCGGCGGCATCATCCGCCACGGCGCCAAGCTGCTGTATGCTTTCGTCGAGGCCACCGTGCCGCGCATCACCGTCATCCTGCGCAAGGCTTACGGCGGGGCTTACATCGTCATGAATTCCAAGCACATCGGCGGGGACATCAACTATGCCTGGCCCACGGCGGAGATCGCCGTGCTGGGCCCCAAGGGGGCGGCCGAGGTGATCTATCGGCAGGAGATCGCCGCCGCCGCCGACCCGGACGCCCTTCTTGCCGAGAAGACCGATCACTACCGGAAAACGTTCGCCAATCCGTTTCTGGCAGCCAAGCGGGGCTATATCGACGATGTGATCTTCCCGCGCCACACCCGCCAGCGCCTGATTCGCAGCCTGCAGTTTCTGGAAAGCAAGCGGGCGGGACGGCCGAATCGCAAGCATGGCAACATTCCGTTGTAAGGAGGACCCGTGTTCGACAAGATCCTGATCGCCAACCGGGGTGAGATCGCCATCCGCATCGCGCGGACCTGCAAGCGCATGGGGATTCGCACGGTGGCGGTGTACTCCGAGATCGACGCCCGGTCGCAGCATGTGCAGGCGGCGGACGAAGCCGTTTGCATCGGGCCTCCGCGGTCGGATCAGTCCTATCTATCCAAGGAAAAAATCATAGAGGCGGCGCTTGCGCGCCAATGTGCGGCGATCCACCCCGGCTACGGCTTTCTTTCTGAGAATCCGGCCTTCGCGGAAATGGTGAACAGTGCTGGACTTGCCTTCATCGGACCGCCGCCCGTCGCCATTGCCGCCCTGGGAGACAAGGTGGCGTCGAAAGCCCTTGCAGTGAAAGCCGGGGTGCCGGTGGTGCCGGGACTTCTCAAATCGGTCGACGACCTGGACGCAGCCCTGGCCGGCGCCGATGGAATCGGTTACCCGCTCCTGCTGAAGCCGGCTGCGGGCGGCGGCGGCAAGGGCATGCGCATCGTCGCCTCACGGAACGAGCTGGCCGCGGCCATGCAGGCCGGTCGCGCCGAGACCCGCAAGGCCTTCGGGGACGACCGGGTCTTCGTGGAGAAGTATATCCCGGTCGCGCGCCATGTGGAGATCCAGATCATGGCCGACCGCCACGGTGCGGTCATCCACCTGGGCGAGCGCGAGTGCTCGGTCCAGCGGCGCTATCAAAAGGTCGTCGAGGAATCCCCTTCGGTCGCCGTCGACGCGGACCTGCGGGGGCGAATGGGGGCCTGCGCCTGCCGGATCGCACGGGAGGCCGGCTACGTCAACGCCGGCACGGTGGAGTTCATCCTGGATCCGGCCGGCAGCTTCTTCTTTCTGGAGATGAACACGCGCCTGCAGGTGGAGCATCCCGTGACCGAAATGGTGACCGGGCTGGACCTCGTGGAGCTGCAGTTGCGCGTGGCGGCCGGCGAGCCCCTGCCGCTGCGTCAAGAGGACGTCGCCTGGAAGGGCTGGGCCGTGGAAGCGCGAGTCTGCGCCGAGGACCCCGGCCGCGGGTTTCTCCCGTCGACGGGGATGATCACGCGCTATTCGCCCGCCTGCGGCGCGAATGTCCGCCTGGACAGCGGCGTCGAAGCCGGCAGCCTGATCAGCGTCTTCTACGATTCGCTGCTCGCCAAGGTCATCGCCTGGGGCGCAACCCGCCGGGACGCGATCGACTCGCTGGTGCGCGCGCTGAACGGCTACCACATCGAGGGGCCGGCCACGAACGTGGATTTCGTCAACTCGGTCCTGACCCACCCTGAATTCATCGCGGGGAATCTGTCCACGGCGTTCATCGAAACACATTTCGACAAAGGCCTGCCCAAGGCCGCTCCTCCTGTGGAGCGGCTCCATTTCATGGCCATGGCAGCCACGATCGTCTACCACAACCGCCAGAACCTCACGCGCGAGTCCCTGAAACCCATGGCGGCCCAGGTGGGGGTCGCGCACGCTTCCCTGGACTGCCACCCTTATATGGTGCGCTGCCGCCAGGACGTCTTCGAGGTCTGCCTGCGCAAAGATCCGCCGGCCCACGAGTGGACCGTCACCGTCGACGGCGTGACCTACGCGGTGACCACTCCCGAGTTCGAGTTCTACCGGCGCCGGCTCAAGCTCAAGATCAACGGTCGATCGCACATGTTCCGTCTGTACTACCAGTACAGCTTTTTCGGGGTCGCCTTCTGCGGCACGGCGCGGATCTTCGAGGTGTTCTCCCCACGGGAATGGGAGCTCTCGCGGCACATGCCCGCTCCCCGCGACGATGTGCTCGAAAACGTCCTGCTCTGCCCCATGCCGGGGCTCGTGGTGGGGGTGCGCGTAAAGAAGGGCGACCGCGTCTACCGCGGCCAGGACCTGGTCAGCATCGAATCCATGAAAATGGAGAGCTTCGTCGCCTCGCCCTGCGACGGCGAAGTGGAGGAGGTGCTGGCGGTACCCGGGCAGGCGGTGGAAGCGGATGAAGTCCTGGTGCGGTTTAAGATTTAACGCGGCAGGAGTTTCATGCAGGTTGCCGGATCGAATTCTCAGATGTTTCAGAGAGTTGCTCAAAGGACAAAAAGGGGAGGCTTGCCTGCTGGCGGGCCTGTTCAATAGTCATCGCCACAAGGTTCCCCGAGGCATCCAAATCGATGTAAGATGTTTTCGTTTATTTCTTTGGTTTCGGCAACAGCCCCTGCTGAGAACTCGACTAATGCCGTATCGGTATCTGAAAAATACTTTATTTATTTAATTTGAATTCGAGAACCGGCTCGTTGTTTCGTTTTTGATATATGAGGGTCTTCTAAGGTGGCCTGCCGGCGAGGCCTCGCATCGTCACCATCCAGTGCCGGATCGACCCAACCGCTCATCGCCGGCCGCACCACGGCCTCACATCTCCTCACATCTGATGAGCCGCCAGGAACATGGATTGCGACAGCGCGACGAAGAAGCGCTGATAGAGTTCGGAATCCTCGATCGCCTGGAGGTTGTACTGGGCGTTGGCCCTGACCAGCACCTGCGTCTCCCCCCGCGGACGCACGCTAACGGTCATCTTCAGCACGTATCCCGAAAGCCGGGTGGCGCTTACGATCCCCAGCGACGAACTGGCCTTGTCAATCACGAATCCCAGATCCTGCAGGGTTGCGATCACCGCACGCATGGCCCGGTTTTCATCGGGAGTGTCGAAAACGCGCGACTGGATCGAGCGCAGCCGGACCTCCGATTCGCCAGCCTCCAGCACCGGCCGGGTGGTCGGGGCGCAGGCGCAGACCGTCAGCAGCAAGGCGGCAATGCCCCCGGGAACGATGAAACGACTGGTTTTCATAGTTCGTGTGCCTCCAGAAAGAGGGATCGCGAGAGCTTTTCGAAAAAATCACGGTACATCTGAGGTTCAACCAGGCCTTCCTGACGGCTGACCAGCCCCCGCTGGTTGCGGACGATCCGCTGGAACGACACTCTCACGACCGTTCGACATTTGGCCGGATCGGCGGCGTCCACCGCGACCGGCTGGGTCACGACCGATGCACGGATCCATTGATCCCTGTCCACGGGAGGGACGACGCCGGTGAGCATGGCCAGGGCGAAAGCCCCGATCATCTGCTCCGTGCGGCTGGCATCACGGTGCTTGGAGCAGGCGATCAGCCCGTAGGCCGGCTCGCTGTCCTCGATCATGAACCCCAGGTCCTGCAGCAGCGCGGTGCTGGCGGCCAGGAGGGTCTGCTCGTCGGTGTCGAACTGACGGCTCTGCAGCGGGCGCTGGACCAGGTCCTCGGGCGCAAGCTCCAAGGCCGCTCTGGGAACCAAAGGGACGCAGCTGTTGAGCAGCAACAAGAGCCCCAGCATGAATGCCATGAATTTGATAACGACGTGCCGCATGGACGCCTCCGCACTCAGAAACTGGATTGCCGGTAGGCAAAATCCCGCACCCGATGGTCCTCGTTGAACTTGACGATCACGGTCAGCGTGCGCTGGCTGGTGGACGAGGCGCCCTCGCTCCTGAAGAAATTGGGTAGAATTCCTCCGCCGCCGGCGACGGTCCCCGTGAACCCCGCCAGGATGAGCGCCGCGACCCCACCCGAGCTGGCGGAGTAGGCATGCTCGGTTGCGATGCGGTCATACACCCAAACTTCCCGTCGGTTTTCGTCCGTGGCGATAACGTTGGGCGACCCCAGGGCCTCCGCCACCTCGGCATTCGTCATCCCCGTGCGGATCTCGCGCTGAACTTTGCCGGCCGTCAACCGGTCGGCATCCTCCGCCTGGACCGACTTGCGATGATCGGACGCCGTTGAGCACCCCACGAAAGTTGCGGTGAATGCCAGGCATATCGCCCACACCAGGATCCTTTTCATGATTCACCTCCCAATCTTTGCCCAACACCCAGGTCCATGGAAACCAGCCGCATCGGCCCGCGAACGCGCCAAGGCGCTATACTGCGAAACGCCTCACTCGCTCTGCTCGCCGCCCTTGAAGTATTCGACGGTTTGCACCCGGTCGCTGCTGTTGTAGGTGACCAGCACCATCGTGTCCGTGCCGCTGAATATCATTTCCGTGGGAGTTCCGACCGCCTCCCAGAGGCCAAAGGTCAGTATGTCGGCGGTTCCGTGCAGCACGGCTCTCGAGATTCTGGCCGGCTGGGAATAGCCCTGCTTGAACTTGTACACCTCGGAACGGACGCCGTCCCGGTTTTCATAGCCGGACGGCAGGCCCATCTCGGCCAGGACCACCTGCCGCGGCACTCCCGGCTTGAAGACCTCGAGGTTTTTCTTATCCCGAAGCTGCGCGGCCATGAACACCGAGCAGCCCGATAGGCTGAACAACAAGCAGGCCGCCAGGAGAAGTCCGGGGATGGCGCTGCCGGATTCGGTTTCCTGTCGTTTCGGGGTGGTTTTCATGGTGATTTCCTCCCTTCCTCCGAGCGTTGGGCGAGGGCTTTCAAAGGACGTCATTTAGCGATACCGCAAACCGCCCAGCATAATAATCGTCGTAATAATCGCAGTATCGGCAGCGGCCGCCGGGACCACCAACAGGGTATAGGGATTCACCCATTCGCTGCCGGGCTCGAAGGCGCCGGCAATCCCGATCGGCTGGAGGTGTTCCGAATTCTTGTCAGGCGGCAAGTAGACCATCAGGACATCTTCTGCCCCGAAGGATTCAGACGGACGTTCTTCAGGTTCAAAGCGGACTTCGATGAGCCGGCCTTGATCTGCTGTGCCAGCATTCTGGGAATGAAGGATTTCCGGTAACCGCGGCTGATCCTCGGGGCGGATCTGGAGTGTTTCGATCTTCAGCGCCGAAACCGGAAAATGACTCTCACCGGCAGGGTTGCCGCAGTCCTTTTGCGCCTCCAGAAGCGGGTAGAGATACCAGATCAGCCCCGACGGGGACATAGAACCATGGTCCGATCCGATCCGGCCGTAACCGGCCGGCATGATGTCGGAGAAGGTCCTCCCGATCTGGGAGGCCTGCGAAAGGTTGATCGTGTAAGCATGCGGGGCGTCAGCGGGGGAATCGCGAAGCTCGACGCAGGCAAATACGTCACTTCCGGCGACGAAATAACCGGAGCGGACGGCGGCCAGGGACCAGAAGTTGGTGGCTTCCTTGACCCGTACTTCGCGCGCCTGTCGCAGTTCAAGGACTTTGCTGGTGATGCATCCGGACAGGCTCAGGAAGCTGACAAGAGGAACCGCAATCATGAGGATGCGCTGGATGGCTTTTCTCAGCAAACGGCTTTCAGGCTTCATGATCCACCTCCTCTTTTGAATGACGGTAGAGCAAGGGCCGTACCATGAACTTACAGGAACCGCTGCTTCCCGCCGCCGCCGCCGAAAATGTTAGGGCAACCATTAAGGCAACCATTTAAAATCGTTTTGAATTTACCAAGGATGCAAATCCGGACGTGCGGAGCGATTCAAGCCTGACAAACGCTCTCGACCCAGGGCTTGGGAGAGCATGCCTGCAACTGCGGTTGACGGCTCAAAGGGGATCTGGAGCAATTGCTTGTCGATTCATTCGGTTGGCTGCGGGAAAGGTGGTTGACCCGTCAACCCCGGCGGCGGCCCAGGGCTGCTGCCGAACGGCGCGGCGACGAGCGTTTTCATGCATTTCGGCCGTGGTTCTGCAGGTGCTGCCGGGCCTGGTACATGAAAGTGCGGATGGCGGTTTCGCGGTTGGGCTGGATGCTGTCGTCGTAGGGGGTGTCCAGGAAGGGAAAGCCCAGCTCATGCATGATCGGCCGCACGACGGCCGATGTGGTCGTGCCGGGCATGCAGGTGAAGGGGTAGACATTCACCGCGCCGTTAAATCCGTTGCGGGCGCAGTGCAGGATGCCGGGAATGCTCAAGCTGGCCTCGGTGGGGATGTCGAAGGAAAAATCGCCCGATCCTTTCAGTACCTTCTCCAGGTGTGAAATCCGATGATCCTCGGCGATGTAAAGCCGCCTCCGGGCGCGTTTGAAGACCGCCTGCTGGGTTCTCTCCTGGAACCGAAGATGGATGCCAAAATCCAGCATCTCCCGGATCGATTCCTTTACAAGGCGGGGCCGAAGCAATCGCAGACCGAGCCCCAGCTTTTTTTTGGCCTGCCGCAGCCCGTCGTAACTCACGTAGTTCAGCCACTCCGTCATGGAGGCGTTGACCACCTCCGCCCCGTAGCGTTCCAGCATTCGAATCAGGTCCTGATTGGAGCGACGGTGCATGCGCAGGAAGATTTCCCCCACCATGCCGATGAGCGGCTTCGGCGGGGCAGCCGGATCGATGATGGCCAGGCCGGCCGCCAGAACCTTTTCGAGCTCCCCGACGACCGGGTCAAACGGGTTCCCGGCGCCGGTCCGCTCGACAACCTCCATCAACCGGTGCAGGCCCTGCTCCGCCAGGGCATCGGTCAGGCCGGCCGCCTTCTCGTAGGGCCGGACTCTCCAGGTCATCCGGTCCAGGACATCGGATACGACCATGGCTAGACAGGCCGTCTTCTTGAAGCGCTGAATCTTCTGGGGGTCGATCAGGCCCTCCGGCGAGTAGTTGTCCGTGTTGGTGAGGGAACTGATTTTCAAGGCCTGCAAGTCCGGCAGCGAATCCAGCACCAATCGCTGGTATTTGTTGTACATCCCGAACCGGCAGGGACCCTCCGACTCCGGCATGAAGAAGACATAACGGTCCGCCCGGAAGGCCGCTCCCAGGCGGCGCCTTTCTTCTTCGACAAAATGCAAAAGGTCTCCCAGCGTGACCAGGCAGGGGAAGCATTCCTTGCCGGAAGTGAATTTCTTGCCGAGTTCTAGGCCGCGGCCGGTCTCCAGCACCTGGGCATCGACGGCAAAGGCCCTTAGAACAGCCGCGAAGAGATGAGCGCTGCTGCGGTTCATCTCGGGGATCAGGACCTGGCTCTTTCCCAGTTGGAGTTTACCGATGGTTTTGGTTGAAGCCGGTATTTGAACTACATTCGCGCTTTCCATGGCAATCTCTCTTCTAATCTCGCTCTTGAAAGTCATGTCGTTTCGCCTTTGGCCGAGGTTCGTGGCTTGGCCCTTACGCTCAATGGCACTGTCCCGCCGCAACGCGCGGCAGGCATTCTACCGGCGGCTTCGCCAACGTGTTGTGAATCACGTTCTGGTAGGCTTCCAGCCGGGTCATGACCCCGGCCGCAGCGCTGTGCTCGTCCAATTCGAGCATGAGACAGGCCTTGGCCCCCATCGTGTGCTTGTAAAAATGCTCGATGAAGGAGTCCGCACCGCAGCCGAAATTCGTCAGGTGCAGCCCGAAATAATTCGGGGTGGTGCCGATCAGCCGGGCGGTCCGCAGAATCTGGGCACCCAGGCCCCAGTACATCGATGCGAAATCGCCGAGGGGAATGGCAGATGCATCGATAAAATCCATAGGGAGTGCCGCCAGTCCGATCTTGGCCAGGCTCTGCCCCAGCCGCAGGTTCAGGCGTTCGTCGTAAAGGTTGTAGGGCCGGCCGGTCACTACGACGAGCGGCTCGTCGGCTCCGATGCTCTTGAGGATACGGTCGCCGGCGCGGTGCAGCTCTTTCACAAAAAGATCCTGACGCTCAAGGGCGTGCTTCAGCGCCTGGCGGACCCGGCTCTTGCCGACTCCGAGCCGGCGCCCGATTTGCGCGTGAAGATCCAGCGCCAGCATGTCCGCATCAGCCCGGAGGTTCAGGACGGGGCTCAGGACCGCTTCCGATGGTATCCCCAGGGCTGCACGGATCATGTAGGTGTTGCTCTGGACCATGGGGCAGTAATACCCCCGTTCGCGCGGGTGGGGGGTCGCCATATCCAGCGGGACGGGCAGGAACAGATGGCGCGTCCGGCCCATCAGCAGCCGGGCATGGCCGTGCGACACTTTTACGGGGTAGCAGGTCTCCGCCGTCATGGTCTCGATGCCGCTCCTGGACATCGACTCGTTGGTGGGCGGCGACAGCACCAGCCGGAATCCCAGCTGGTCGAAAAAGTGCGCCCACATCAGGCAGCCGTGGATTCCATAGAGCGCCCGCATCATGCCCACGGTAGGCCGGCCGTCCACCTCGAGGAGGGGAGCAGCGTCCGGCAGAGTTGAATACACGCCCGCCATGTGGTCTTCCCAGATTTTGGCCCGCAGACGGAAATAGTTCTCCTTGCGGCCGGCGCCGGTGGCGAGATCGTAGCGGCCGCATTCTCCGCCCCACACGCTTTTTCGGCCGTCGAAACGGTAGACTTTCAGTTTGCACTGGTTCTGGCAGGCGGGGTCGGCCTGGCAGGTCTTCTCCAGAAAGAGCATCCGATCGGCGACGGCGCGCTCGATCCCGCGGAAGGTGCTGGATCCGAGACACCCCTCCGCCAGCATCTTTTCCTGAACGCACAGGGCGGCACCGAAGGCGCCGAGGACCTCGCGGTGCCGGGGGACCAGCAGCCCGCAGCCGAGCACGTTCTCGAAAGCCGCCACAACGCCCTTGTTGAGGGACGGTCCGCCCAGGAACATCACGCGCTCGCCGATCCGGCGCTTGCCGACCACCCGGTTCAGGTAGTTGTGGACGACGGCATAGCAAAGCCCCGCGATGAGATCCCGGCGCGCCGCGCCTTTTTGATGAAAGGACATGAGATCGGATTCCATGAACACCGTGCAGCGCTCGGCCAGCTTCACCGGCGTTTCCGAGGCCAACGCGATTTCCTGGAACTCGCCCACGATGTCGATGCCGAGTTTGTTGGCCAGCTCGTGCAGGAAACTGCCCGTGCCCGCGGCGCAGACCTTGTTCATGTCGAAGTCGAGGGGGTGGGTACCGCGGATGGCGATGTATTTGGAGTCCTGGCCGCCGATTTCGAAGATGGTGTCCACCGTTGGATCGAGGGCGACCGCTCCCCGCGCATGCGCCGTGATCTCGTCGATGATGAGATCCGCCTTCAGAAAATCCCCGACCACGTTCCGACCCGACCCCGTCGTCGCCGCCCCCAGGATCGTCAGGCCCGGTCCCATCTGGGACCGGATGTGTTCAAGGAGCCCCTGGACCGTTTCGACCGGCTTGCCGCACGTCGGCACATAGCATTTGTGGACGATCCGGCCGGCCTCGTCGATCAGGGCGTATTTGGTGGTCGTGGATCCGATGTCGATGCCCAGATAGCCGCGCAGACCGGCGGCCGTTACCCGGCTCGGGTTGTCGTTGCCTTCCGGGAAGACGGTTTTGCGCAGCGCAAGCCCTAAACCGACCGGCACCGCCGCCGCCCGGCGGTCCGGCGGAACGGCGAGGGTCGTCGGATCGATTTTAACCGCCCGGCCGGCGGCAAGGCCGTGAAGCGCCGCGCCCAGGGCGCCCAGCGACGTGCTGTGCGGCGGCACCACCAGGCCCGGAAAATAGGCCCGCAGCGCCTTGACTTGGATCTCGTTGAGGGACAGCCCGCCGATGAACAGGATGGGATCCCGCAGGATCCGGTTCGACACCACCGTGCTGAGATAGTTTCGGGCGTTGCCGACGTGCAGCCCATAGATGATGTCCTCCAGCCGTTCGCCTTTGTTTTGAAGGTGGATCATGTCCGACTTGGTGAAAACCGTGCAGCGGCAGGCCACGGTGGCCGCCCGCCGGCTTTTCAGACCCAGCGCAATGAAGTCGGCCAGGACCCGGTCGATCGGCGGGTGGTCCCGGTCGCCGCGACGTTCATAGATGGAAGTCGCCAGGCGTTCGGCCTGCTGGTCGATGAAGGACCCCGTTCCGGAGGCGCAGGGCCCGTTGGTGCTGAAATGCTCCAGCTCCCAGTTCGATCCGTGGTGAGCGACCTGCATCAGGGCCGTCTCCTGCCCCCCCATGCTGATCACGCTCCGCACCCCCGGCGAAACGTGGACCGCACCCAGCACTTGGCTGATGATGCCGACCTCATAAGGAGCGCCGCACCGTTCACTGAGATGTCGTCCATGGCTGCCGGTGAACGCGACCCCCTTGATTCGAGCGTCTCCGAAGCGGGTTGCCAAGTCTCCGATTAGCTCGCCGACGCTTTCCTCCACTTTGCCGAAATGCCGGCGATACGGACTGGAGTAGACGATCTGCTGGTGTTCATCGATGACGACGCCGTTGACGCTGACGGAGCCGGCGTCGATGCCGGCATACAACTCCCTGCCCGGCGCGCGCGGGCCTGCATGCGGTGGTGTCATGGGACTTCTCCTTCGGCGTATGGTTGCGACTGGCTTGAAGAGCGGTAGAGCAATCGGCATACCAAACATCCGTGGCGGAAAGGATGCCCGCCGCAAACCATGCCGTGGAGAACGGCAACGGGCTGGAATCACACGAGAAGCGTCAATTTGAAAGAAAACGTGGAAACGGCCTGTGATCGCTTGTGCAAAAGGTCCGGCAGTGCCAAGGCTGCAACCGGAATTGCTTGGAGGCGCTGGAAAATGCGGTGAAGAGACCGGAACGATAAGAAATCTAATTTGGATGCGAGGGTTGACCCGTCAACGTGGAATGCATCGTCTTTAAGCCGAGCCGCCCGTCTTTTTGAGCCGCTTGTTGATTGCCTGGCGCGTGATTCCCAGCATCATGGCGGCGATGGCCTGGTTGCCGCCGGACCGCCGCAGGGCTTCGTCCACTAGCAGCCGCTCGACCTGCTTGATCGTCGGCAAGGGGTCTGGAAAGACCGTTGCTCCGCCGGCCGCATCAACCGAGCCGGCGGCTGCGTCGGCCAGCCCCGGCTGCACCTTGAAGATCTCGGACTTGAATGCATCCATGGAAAGCTTGCCGGCCGTGTGGATGCTGACCGCGTTGTACACCATGGATTCCAGTTCTCGGATGTTGCCGGGGAAATGGTAGGCGGCCAGCAGGTTGTGGAGCTCATCCGGCGGCGTGGGTTTTTTCTTTCCCAGGCTGTCCGCCGCTTTTTCGAGAAAATGATCCAACAGAACCGGCAGGTCTTCGGGTCGCTCCCGAAGCGGCGGGATCTGCAGCCGGTGGCCGCAAAGCCGGTAGTAGAGGTCCTTGCGGAATCGACCGGAGTTGCGGGCGGCATCCAGGTCCTGATTGGTCGCCGCCACGATGCGCGCGTCCGATCGTTTGGCAAGGTCGGACCCCAGGGGCAGATATTCCCCGTCCTGCAGCAGCCGCAGGAGCTTGACCTGGGAGACGGCGCTGAGGTCCCCGATCTCGTCCAGGAAAAGCGTCCCGCCGGCCGCCTGTTCCAGAAGGCCGGACCGGGCCTCCATGGCGCCGGTGAAGGCGCCCTTTTTATGGCCGAACAAGGTGTCGGCGAACACGTGGTCATCCAGACCGGCAACATTGACGGGGACGAAGGCCCCCTTGCGGTGGCTCAGGGTGTGGACGGCCCGCGCCACCAACTCCTTTCCGACCCCGGTCTCTCCGGCGATCAGGACCGGCCGCGGGCTGGGCGCCACGGCCTCGACGTACTGAAAGATGGATCGCATGGCGGGGCTGATGGTGACGATCTCCGCAAAGGCTTCGGGACAGTTCACCCGGTCGGACAGGATGCGCGCCTTGAGCAGCTGGTTTTCTCGGTGCAGTTCGCGCAGCTCGATGCCCCGCTTGACGCTGCTGACCAGCCGGCTTTTTTCAACCGGCTTGACGATATAATCGAAAGCGCCCTGCTTCATGCACTTGACGGCGGTTTCGACGTCGTCCGCGCCGGTGACGATGATGACGGGCACATCCGGGTAGTCGACCGTGATCTGCCGCAGCAGCTCTTCCCCGGACAGGTGCGGCATCCACAAATCGAGGAGCATGATCTCGATCTCCTGTCGAGCGAGAACGGACATGACCTCACGGCTGTCTTGGCAGCAGATGAAGTGGTTCATGCTCGCGGAGCGCAGCGTCAGCTCGAAGCTGGTCAGGGCCTGGGCCTCGTCGTCGACCACCAGGACCGGCAGTTCGGGGTAGGTCGTTTCTTCCATGGAGAAAGTCCTTTCAGCCGGCAGGGCACGGCAGGGTGATTTCCACCGTCGTCCCGACGCCGGGCTGCGAGGTGAAGCGCATGGTCCCGCGGTGTTCCTCGACGATTCGGGCGGAGATCGACAACCCCAGGCCGAGGCCGCCGGCGTCCTGTTTGGTGGTGAAAAACGGCTCGCGAAGACGGACCAGGTCCTCGGCTGAGATCCCGGCGCCCTCGTCCTGAACCCGGATCACCACATGGTCGCCGGTATCGTCGAGCATGGTTGCAATGAAAATGCCTCGAGTCTTGTCCGCGAGCGCCTGGCAGGCGTTTTGAATCAGGTTGATGATCACCTGCTCCAGCCGTTGGAAGCTGCCCTGCACCGGCGGCAAGCCGGGGGCGCAGCGGACGCTGAAATGCGACGTGGCGTTCTTGATCACATTCGAAATCAGGGACAGCGCCGACTGGATGACCGCGTTGACATCCACGCGCTGGGACAGGTCGGCCCCGTCCCCGCGCACATAGGTCTTGAGGTTGGCGACAATCTGCTTGATGCGGCCGGCCCCGTCCGCAACGCCCGCCAGCAGCTTGGGCACGTGCTGCCGCATGTCCGAATATTTCATGCCGCCCATCAGAAAATCGCCGTTTTCTTTGTAATACGCCTCCAGGATCGGCAGCGCGTTCTCCCAGGCATCCCGCAGGATGGGGGCGTTCAGCATGATGAAGTTGGTGGGGTTGTTGATTTCGTGGGCCACGCCCGAAACCAGGACTCCAAGGGCCGCCATCTTGCTCGCTTGCATCAGTTGCTGCTGGTGCAGTTTGGCCTGCTCTTCGGCTTTCTTGCGGTCGGTGATGTCGCGCACGACGCCGCGAAACCCGCTGGCGGCGCCCCTGCCGTCCCGGATCAGCGTCACGGAGGCCTCCACGATTTTCTTGGCCCCATCCTTGGTGATGACCTCCCAGTCGAGGACCTTGGTGGCCTCTCCGGTGTTGTAGACACTCAGGAAGGTTTCATAGACCCGTTTGTACGCCTCCGCCGGCATGTATTGGCGGTTGTTCATCCCGATCAGCTCCTCCCGGCTGTAGCCGATGATGCCGCACAGGGAATCATTGCAGAACCGCATGTCGCCCTTCAAGTCGACCTCGTAGTAGCCTTCCTGGATGCTGTTCAGGATGGTCCGGTATTTCTCCTCGCCTTCGCGCAGCGCCTCCTCAACGCGGATCCGGTCGATTACCTCCTGTTTGAGGGATTCCAGGGTGTCGCGCAGCTCCGTGCGCTGGGTCTCAGCCAGGGTGAAGGCCCTTACGAGGCGGAAGGACAATAGAAACGACTGGGAAAAGATGAAGAACAGGAGGCCGAAAGGGGCAAAGAATCCGGTGCGGATGACCCGTTCAACGTGCAGGATGTCGTTGACCACCGCCAGACAAATCCCGAGCAGGCCGATCATCAGCACGAAGGCTTCCATCTGCCGCCGCACGGGGTCCGACAGCAGCAGCCGGAAGGTGTAGACGAACAGCCCCAGGGTGAAGAAATCGTAAGCGGGCAACGTATAGGTAAAAACGCTGGGCGGCGTTAGCAGCACCACCGCGGAGAGACCCAACCCGATCACCAGGATCGCACGCAGCAGGTTCCGTGGGAGCTGGGGGAACAGGGACCTTAGAAAGAAGGCAAAAGCCGGAACCGCGAGATAGTAGGAGAGATATTCCAGCCGGATCAGCAACACCCAATCGATGTTCGGCGCAAACTGCAGCAGGTGGCGCTCGTCGGTGGTGAGCAGCCTGAGCGCCACCAGCAGGCAGACGATGCCGAAGTACAGGGTCGGCCGGAATTGTTGACGGACCGCAAAAAGGCTCAAGTGATAGACGGCCATGCTGAATATGGCGCCGAGAATGAAAAAGTCGAAGCTGCGCTGTATCTCATTGAGCCGGCGGATCTGGCTCTCCGACCCCAACGTGATCAGATCCCACGGGCCGCCCCGGCGGTGATGAAAATTGGACACTTGCAGAAGGATTTCGACCTGGCCGGACCCGGGTTGGAACGCCACGATCGCCGGGAACTGGCGGGGGACGGTGGTCGCGGCGGCCGTTCCGGCCAATCCGGCCGAGGCCGCCGGTTTTTGGTCGATGTAAATCGTATAGGCGGTGGAGACCTCCTCTATTTTAAGGGCCAGAGGCGCGTCGGTCTGCTTCAAGAGGACCTTCAAACGGTAGGTGGCACAGCCGGTACCCGGCAGCTGGAATCCCTCCAGTCGGTACCCGTTCCAGAATCCGGGCACCTGGATGTATCCGGACGACAGCGGCGGTGCTGCCTGCGCCAAATCCGCCGGCGACAAATGGCGCTGCCAGTAGAATTCCCATTCGCCGATGAGATCCACCGGCCCGTTCGACTCAAAGTCCCAAGCCGTCAAGTCGATCACTCCGCGGTGCGCCAGCGGCGGTTCGGGGTCGGTCCATTTGCAGCCGAATGCGCAGAAAACCAAAACGCTGAGAAAAACGGGCGGGAGAACCTTTTTGAAGCGTTGAGCGCTCATTTCCGGCGGCCTCGATCGGGTTGAACACAACTCCGGCGGGGAAAACCACCACGCCGATGGGCTTGGGGGGCAAAGAGATCGCCGTGCGGTTAAAGATAACCGGGTTCGCACGCAGGGTTTTTCGGATAGTAGTATGATAATGCCTGAACCCTGTCAACCTGCCTCGCAGCAGAATCGGGCAGAGACTTAATCGACTCTGCCTTGAACCTGCGGCCGGAGGGCGCGCCTCCGCCGGAGATGGAATCCGGCGGTTTCTGCGGGCCGTCCGTGACGGCCATGCCGTAGCCGGATGGCAGCGAAAACGCCCGGGTGGTCCGCCGGTTCAAACCCGGAAGGGCCATAACCGCAAAGAAAAGCAACCGGCATGCCAGTCAGGCCAAACGACAGGAAGATGCTTTCGCTCATTAAGAACAGGGGTCCTCATGAGGACTTCGAACCCTGCAACCCTAGTTGACAGCGTTCGGCCGAAAGGCACGGCGCAGCAGCCGCGGCCGTCTTCAAGGCCGGTTGACGCCGCAACATCTATTTCACCCAGGCGCACCTTACACCTTGGATGCCGCTGAATGCGGAGACGGCAATTGCCAATCGGCGGCTTTTCGATTATTTGAACACACAGCTGTCCCAACGTTAATCAAATAATTGCAGTTGGTTAGGGGTTGAGCGATT
>CAYRUF010000006.1:0-136008 GCA_964427375.1 uncultured Desulfatibacillum sp.
CATAGCTTTTGCCATTCTCCCCGGCAAAGCCGGGGGCTTAGCTGTTGAGTTATCTCCGGAGCCGTAGCCTGGAGCCGGGAACCAAGCCTTTTTCAATGGTGCGGCATGGCGCCGGTGAAGCGCCAGTCGTGGCGGTACTGGGAGCGGTGGCACTCGATGCAGGTTTTAACGTTTCCGGCCTCCAGCACGCGCCCGTCGGGCGCGTACATGCCCCAGAACCAGTCCCCCTCCTGCGGGTCGCAGCCCGCGACCTGGTACATCACCGAAACGGATTGAAGGGTGGTCTTGTCCCTCGCGTAGTTTTCCTTCACCACGATGGCCCCCGGAGGCATCGGCCGGTTCTCCTTCTGCTCGGCCGCCTGGATGGCGAGATCGTTGCCCAGCACCCGCAGGAAGGCCCCGTGCGGATTCCGGGCCGGGGTCACGCCGCGGCCCATGGACGGGTAGAGTTCTCTGGTCGGCGGCTGGAGGCTCCACCAGTTGGGGCAGGGATCGACCTTTTGGATGTGCCGCCGGAGGGCCGAGGCCTCCGCCGGCGGAAGCCGGCTGCCGTCCATCCGGTCATGCGGGAGGTCATCTCCCGCGACTTCAAGCCGGAAGTTGGTCAGCCCCCGAGGTAGGCCTTCTTGACCTCCGCGTTTTCGAGCAGCTCCTGCGAACGCCCGGCCAAAACCAGCCGGCCGTTTTCGATGACGTAGCCGCGCTGGGCGAACTGCAGGGC
This sequence comes from uncultured Desulfatibacillum sp., assembly GCA_964427375.1. Lineage (GTDB taxonomy): Bacteria > Desulfobacterota > Desulfobacteria > Desulfobacterales > SpSt-501 > SpSt-501. Next base: position 722 of record CAYRUF010000006.1, read on the forward strand.
CAGGCGCGCGTTCTGCTCCACGAGCAGGATGGTGGTGCCCTCGGCGTTGATCTCCTTCAGGGCCTTGAACATACTCATCATCAGCAGCGGGGCGAGCCCCATGGAGGGCTCGTCCAAGAGCATCATCCGGCGGCCGCTCATGTAGGCCCGGGCCACGGCGAGCATCTGCTGCTCGCCGCCGCTCATGGTGCCGGCCTTCTGGTTCTGGCGCTCTTCGAGCCGCGGGAAGAGCGCGAACATGCGCTTCAGGTCCACGCCGATGCGGTCCGCGTCCCGGCGCGCGAAGGTCGCCAGCTTGAGGTTCTCGGTGACGGTCAGGTTCTCGAACAGCCGCCGCCCCTCCGGCACGTGCGACACGCCCAGTTCGCTGACCACGCGGTCGGCGCTGTAGTCCAGCAGGTTCTGGTCCTGCAGCGTCATGCGCGTGCCGGCCTCGGGTTTCACCATGCGCGAGATGGCCCGCAGCGTGGTGCTCTTGCCCGCGCCGTTCGCCCCGATGATGCAGACGATTTCGCCCGCCTCGATCTGGAAGTCCAGACCGTGCAGGGCCTTGATGTTGTCGTAGGACACTCTCAGGTTCTCGATCGATAGCAGCGTCACGCCACGGCCTCCTTGCCCAGATAGGCATCGATCACCGCCGGGTTGTTCTGGATCTCGTGGGGGGTCCCCTCGGCGATGACCTCTCCGAACACCAGGGTCTGAATCCGCTCGCAGAGCTCCATGACCACCCGCAGCCGGTGTTCGATCAGGAAGATGCCCAGCCCGATCTCATCGCGCATGCGTCGGATGATGTCCATCATCTGCGAGAGCTCCTCCGGGTTCATGCCGGCCGTGGGCTCGTCCAGGAACAGGATCTTGGGCTCGGTCGCCAGCGCCCGCGCCATTTCCACCCGGCGCTGGGCGCCGTAGGGCAGGTTCGTCACGACCTGCCCGGCCAGCCCCTCGATCCCCATCATGGTGAGAAACCGCCGGGCCGCCGCCTCGTGCTCGGCCTCTTCGCGGTGCCGCTGGGGGGTCCCCAGAAAGGCCCCCGCCAGCCCGTAGCGCAGCTTGGAGTAGCGCGCCAGCTTCACGTGGTCGAGCACCGTCATGTGCCGCCAGAGCAGCATGTTCTGGAAGGTGCGGCCCAGGCCGCGCGAGGCGACCTCGTAAGGCGCCAGGCCGACGAGGCTTTCGCCTTCCAGCGTGATCCGGCCTTCGGTGGGGCGGTAGATGCCGGTGATCAGGTTGAAGATCGTGGTCTTGCCGGCCCCGTTCGGGCCGATCAGACCGCACACCGTGCCGGCCGGGATCTTGAGGTTGTAATCGTGAACGGCCCTCAGCCCGCCGAAGAAGTGGGTCATGTGTTCGACGTTCAGCAATGCAGTCATATTTCGACTTTCAACTTTCAACTTTAAACTTGGAACTCCCCTTGGGCTGAATCAGCCGCACGGGATCGAAATCCCGGAAGGCGATCAGGCCCGTGGGCCGGAAGATCATCACCAGGATCAGCAGCAGCGGGATGAAGATCCATTTCCAGATTTCCAGCGGCCGCAGCATCTCGCTCAACAGGTTGATGCTCACCGCCCCCACGATCGACCCGTAGACCGAGTTCAGTCCTCCGAAATACATCATGGCCAGCACCTCGGCCAGCTGCTGGAGGCCGAAGGTTCCGGGGTTCACGTAGCGCAGCACGTGGGCGAAGAGCACCCCGGCCACGCCGGCCCAGAAGGCCGAGAACAGGAACGCGATCATTTTCGTGCGCTGGGTGTTGATCGTCATGGCATCGGCGGCCATCTCGTTGTCGCGCACGGCGTTCAGGGCCAGGCCGTAGGTGGAGCGCACGAAGTTGTTGATGACCGCGACGCAGATCACCGTGCAGACGAAGACCATCGGCAGGTTGGACCAGTCCGGCTGCCCCCGCATCCCGCGCGGGCCGCCCACGATTTCGAGGTTCTCGATCAGGCTCTTTACGATGAACGTGAAGGCGAGCGAGATGATGGCGAGGTAGTCGCCCCGCGTGCGGAAGGAGGGGATCGCCACCACGAGCGCCCCCACGGCCGCCGCGCCTCCGCCGACGATGAGGGCCAGCGGGAAGAGGTAGGGGCCGATGGCGGGCGGCAGCAGCGCCTTGCCGTACATGCTGCTGTTCGTGAACAGGACGATGGTCACCACCGAACCGGCATAGGCGCCCAGCGCCATGAAACCGGGGTGCGAGCAGGAGAACTCCCCCATGTACCCGTTGATGACGTTGAGGCTCAGGGTCAGCATCACCGCGATGAGGGTGATCTTGACGACGATCAGGCGGTAGTCGTTGACATCGGACCAGATGTGCAGCACCGCATAGAGCAGGGCCAAATGGAAGGCAATCGACACGGCCGGCCAGCGGTCGGCCAGCAAACCGGCCAGCCGGTTGACGGGCAGCTGCAGCAATCGCGCCGCCACCAGCGCCGGCGCCGCATAGATCAGCAGGACATACAGCACGGTCCCGGGGATCAGCTCGGGCTTTTTCAGGGCGTTTTCAAATCCGAAAAGCACCGGAATTCTGGGAAGCTCGACGAGATGCGCCAGATCCAGTCCCACGAACTGCTCCGCCAGGACCGCCGCCAGCGCCCCCAGCAGCCAGCCGAGCAGCGGGACCCCTTGGAAAAACCGCCTCAACCGGTCAAACCGGCGCGAAGGGCTCTGCGTGTTGTTGGATGTGCTCATGAATGCTCATTCCCGAATGTCCACAAGCGGCATGCGCGCAGGGGAGTTAGAGTCTCAGACGGACGGAATAGGGTTCTCCGAAAAGGCCGTACGGCCGGAAAACCAGAATCAGCAGAATGATCGAGTAGGCGATGAAGTCCCGCAGGGTCGAGGGAAACACCATGGCGACGAAGATCTCGATGAACCCCAGGATGAACCCGGCCAGGGTGGCGCCCAGGATGGATCCGCGGCCGCCCAGGATGGCCGCTACGAAGGCCTTCCAGCCGAACACGATGCCCATGTAGGGATCCAGCACGGGGTAGGCCACGCCGAAAAGAATGCCGGCGGCCGCGGCGAGCCCCGAACCGAGGGCGAACGTCATGGCCGCGATCTTGTTGATGGGAACCCCCATCAGGGGAACGACCACATAGTCGAAGGCCATGGCGCGCATGGCCATGCCCCACTTGGTGCGGCGGATGAACTGGTGCAGCGCCAGGGCGAGCGACAGCGAAACCACCACAATCATGATCTTCTGGTTGGTGACGAACACGCCCCCGAGGTCGTAGGTGACGGGCTCGACCAGGGCCGGGAACTTGATGCGCTGCGCCCCCAGTAGGATCAGGTTGCCGGTCTCCAGGATGATGCCGATCATCAGCCCGGTGATGGCGGCCGAGGCCCGCGGCGCGTCCCGCAGGGGGCGGTAGCCCACCCGCTCGATGAACATCCCCAGAAAGGAGGTGAGCACCATCGAGAACAAGATGGTGAGCACCAGGATCAGCCAGTTGGGCAGCGCGATCATGCCGGCGGCGCTCAGGGCGATCAGGGCCGTGGCGACGCCGAAGCCGATGTACGAACCCGTCATGAAAATATCCCCATGCGCGAAGTTGAACAGCATGAGGATGCTGTAGACCATGGAATAGCCGATCGCGATCAGCGCATAGAAGCTGCCCCACTGGAGGGCGTTGATCAGATTTTGCAGAAAGACGGTCATGCCGAATCCCTGTCTCGCTGAGGGTCGGCCAGGGCGTGGAATGCCCCGTCCGCACCGTAATGAAATCCCCCTTCCCCCCCTTTGGCAAAGGGGGTTGGGGGGATTTGGGTTGGGTGTCAGTCCTTAGCCGGCGCGGGCGCCGACATTACGGACATGCGGTCTTGTAGAACTCGAACTCGCCCTTGTCGTTGATCTTGACGATGTTGGCGCACTTGACGGGGTCGCCGCTGTTGGGCGGGAAGCTGATCGTCCCCGTGATGCCCGGGAAGTCCTTGATGCCGGCCATCGCGTTGCGCACGGCTTCGCGGTCCTTCTTGATGTCGCCGGTGAGCTTGCCGGAGTTCTTGATGCCCTGGCCGATCAGGCCGATCGCATCCCAGGTCAGCGCGGCCACGTCGTCGGGGATGACGCCGTACTTGGCCTTGTAGCGGTCGATGAACTCCTTGGTCGCGCCCTTGGCGCCGGCCGAGGCGTAGTGCGAAACGAAGAAGGAGCCCAGGCAGTCCTTGCCGCACAGCTTGACCAGCTCGTCGGAGGCCCAGCTGTCGCTGCCGAGGATCGGCTTCTTCCAGCCGAGCTGCTTGGCCTGCTGCACGATCAGGGGCACCTCGTTGTAGTACTGCGGGGTGAAGAGGAAATCCGCGCCGGAGTTGATGATCTTGGTCAGCTGGGAGCTGAAGTCGGTGTCCTTGGTGGTGAAGCTTTCATAAGCCACGACCGAGCCGGGGCCGTGTTTCTTCTCCCAGTCCTTCTTGAAGAACTCGGCCAGGCCCTTGGGGTAGTCGCTGGCCACGTCGTAGAGCACCGCCGCCTTCTTGAATTTGTACTCCTCGGTGGCGAAAATCGACAGGGCCGGCCCCTGGAAGTCGTCCAGGAAGCAGGCGCGGAACACGTAGGGACGGTCCTTGGTGGTGTTGGGGTTGGTCGACCAGCCGCTGATCATGGGGGTCTTGTAGTTGTTGGCGACTTCGCCGGCCGGAACGGCCTGCTTGGAGGCCTGCGGCCCGACGATGGCGATCACCTCGTCGACGGTGATCAGTTTGGTGGCGGCCTTGGCGGCCGACTCGGCTTTGGCTTCGTTGTCCTCCACGGCCAGCTCCAGCATGTACTTCTTGCCGCCCACCTCAATCCCGCCGGCCTTGTTGACGTCCTCCACGTACATCTGGGCCGCGAACTTGGTGGCCTCGCCCACCTTGGGAATGTCTCCGGTGATCTCGGCGTTGATGCCGATTTTGAGGGTGGCCGCCTTCTGGGCGAAGGCGCCGGTGACCATGAAGATGCCGATCAGAAGCACTGCCGCTACGATGACCATCTTTCTCATGACTGCCTCCTTAGGGTTTGGGTGCGGGTTGGCGTTGAAAGAACCCCATTTCACATCGGCGGTTCCTTAGCACAGCCCAGCGCCCAATGCAACGGCTTATAACTTTCCGAAAACCTTTCGTTATTGACAAGAATGCGGTAATTCCATAAACCTGCAACATCCGGCTTAACCTCACAGGAAGGAGCATGCGCATGAAAGACCTTGCGGAGTTGAAATTCCCCGGAGAGCTCGGCTACGTCGAGAGCCATGAATGGGTCCGCACCGAGGACGGCCGAGCCCGGATCGGCATCACGGACTACGCCCAGGACCAGCTGGGCGACGTCGTCTACGTGGAGTTGCCGGCGCCCGGGAAGTCCCTGGCCAAAGGCGCGCCGTTCGGCAGCGTGGAATCGGTCAAGGCCGTGTCCGAGCTTTACATGCCGATCAGCGGAAAGGTCGTCGAAGTCAATGCGGCGCTCGAGAACTCCCCCGAGCTCGTCAACTCCGATCCGTACGGGCAGGGCTGGATGATCGTGGTCGAGCCGTCCCAAGCCGAAGAGGTCCAGGGTCTTCTCAGCGTGCAGGCCTACCATGAAAAACTGAAAGGATAAGCCATGCGCTACCTGCCCCACACTCCCGAGGACATCGCGGAGATGCTGAAGGCCGTGGGGGTCGAGTCCCTCGACGGGCTTTTCGACGGCATCCCCGCGGACTGCCGCCGCGATGCGCCGATGGTCCTGCCGGCTCCCCTGACCGAGTGGGAGCTGAACGCCCACATCGACCGGCTGGCCGGCCGCATGACCGCAGGCCCCGGCTGCAAGGTGTTCATCGGCGCCGGAAGCTACGAGCATTTCATCCCCGCATCCGTGGGGTTTTTGACCTCCCGGTCCGAGTTCGCGACGGCCTACACGCCCTATCAGCCGGAGATCAGCCAGGGCACCCTGCAGGCCATTTTCGAATACCAGACCCTGGCGGCCCGCCTGCTCGGCATGGAGGTGGCCAACGCCTCCATGTACGACGGCGCCTCGGCCCTGGCCGAGGGGCTGCTGATGGCCGCGCGCATCACCCGGCGCTCCAAGGTGGCCGTGTCGCGGGCCGTCCACCCGCTCTATCGCCGCGTGGTTGCGACCTACCTCAACCCCACGGGCATCGAGATCCGCGAGATACCCTTCGGCCCGGACGGAACGACCCGCCTGGACGCGATCGAAGACCCCGCCGAGCTGTCGGCGGTGGCCGTCCAGTCGCCGAACTTCTTCGGCTGCATCGAGGACGTCGCCGCCGCCGCCGGTCGGGCAAAGGCCGCCGGCGCCCTGTGCGTGGCGGCTTTCAGCGAGCCGCTGGCCTTCGGGCTCTTCAGGAGCCCCGGCAGCCTGGGAGCCGACATCGCCTGCGGCGAGGGCCAGAGCCTGGGGATCCCGCGCTCCTTCGGGGGGCCCGGTCTGGGCATGTTCGCCTCCCGGATGCCGTACGTCCGCAACATGCCGGGGCGCCTGGTCGGCGAAACCAAGGACCGCGAGGGCCGCCGCGGGTTCGTGCTCACCCTGTCCACCCGCGAGCAGCACATCCGCCGCGAAAAGGCCACCTCGAACATCTGCACCAACAACAGCCTGTGCGCCCTGACCGCGGCCGTCTATATGGCCTCCCTGGGCGGCACCGGCCTGCGCGAGCTGGCCCGGCTCAACTACGACAAGGCCGAATACCTCAAGGCGCGGCTGCGCGCCGCCGGCATTCGGCTGCCCTTCGGCGCCGCCACGTTCAACGAATTCGTGGCCGCCTTTCCGGATGGGTTCGACGCCGTCTATTCCCGGCTGATCGCCAGGGGCATCGTCGCCGGACTGCCGCTTGGCACCTATTACCCCGAACTCAAGAACCATTACCTGCTGTGCGTGACCGAAACCCTGTCCAAGGACGACCTGGACACGCTGGCGAGGGAGGTGGCGTCATGACGGAATTTCCGGGAGCAACCGGCCTGGTCCTGAACGAACCGCTGCTGTGGGAAAAGGGACGCCGCGGGCGCTGCGGCTTCTCGCTGCCCCGGCCGGATGTGGAGCGTTGCCCCGCGCCCGCAGCGCTCACCGGCCCGGGGCCTGATTTTCCGGATCTGAGCGAGGTCGAGGTGGTGCGGCACTACACCCGTCTGTCCACCTGGAATTTTTCGGTCGACACCGGCATGTATCCGCTCGGATCCTGCACCATGAAGTACAACCCCAAGACCAACGAGCGCCAGGCTGCCCATCCCGGGCTGGCCGGCGCCCACCCCCTGCTGCCCGCCGACCTCTGCCAGGGTGCGCTCGAGCTGATGGCCGCCCTGGAATGCCTGCTGGCGGAGATCACGGGGCTCGACGCGGTTACGCTGCAGCCCGGGGCCGGCGCCCACGGCGAGCTGGCGGGGATGCTCATCTTCCACGCCCATCACCGCCACCAGGGCCGGCCGCGCTCCAAGATCCTCGTGCCCGACACGGCCCATGGCACCAACCCGGCCAGCGCTTCGCTTTGCGGCTACACCTCGGTGGCCATCGCCTCCAACGCGGACGGCATGCTCTCCCCGGAAACCGTGGCGGCCGTCATGGACGACCAGACTGCCGGGATCATGGTGACCAACCCCAACACCCTCGGCCTCTTCGAAGAGAACATCAAAGCCATCGCCGACATCGTGCACGCCAAGGGCGGCCTGGTCTACTGCGACGGCGCCAACATGAATGCCGTGCTGGGCATGGTCCACATGGGCAAGATGGGCGTGGACGTGCTGCACCTCAACCTGCATAAAACCTTCTCGACGCCCCACGGCGGCGGCGGCCCCGGCGCCGGGCCGGTCTGCGTCGCCAAACACCTGGAGCCGTTCCTGCCCGTGCCGCGCGTGCGGGTCGTCGACAACCGCTTTGTGCTGTCCGAGGATTTTCCGCTGTCGATCGGAAAGCTGCAGGCCTTCTGGGGCAACATGGCCAACCTGGTCCGCGCCTACAGCTACATCCGGACCATGGGGGCCGAAGACCTGAAGCGCGTGAGCCAGCTCGCCGTTCTGAACGCCCGCTACATCAAGGAGCGCCTCAAGGGGGCCTATCACCTGCCCTACGACCGGCCGTGCATGCACGAGTGCGTTTTCTCGGACAGCCTCCAGCAGCCCCACAAGGTCAATACGCTCGACATCGCCAAGCGCCTCATGGATTTCGGCTTCCATCCGCCCACCATCTACTTTCCGCTGGTGGTTCCCGGGGCCATCATGATCGAGCCGACCGAGACCGAGTCGAAAGAGGAGCTGGACCTCTTCATCGAGTCCATGAAAGCCATTGCCGTCGAGGCCCGCGAAGCGCCCGACCGCCTGCACCAGGCTCCCACCCGCACCAAGCGCGGACGGCTCGACGAAACCGCCGCCGCCCGCAAGCCCTGCCTGACGGGGTGATGAAAAGGATACTCGGTGCTGGATACGGGATGCTGGATAAAAGAAACGGCATCCTCGATGGGCAATAGATACGCTGCCTTGCTTTCATCGAGCATCCAGTATCGCGCGAAGCGCCCATCTATCATCTTAGATTCGGAAATGCACATTCTCGATGGACAGCAATAACGCTCGCAAGTGGTATTTCGTCGACCTGGGCCTGACCCCCTACCCCGACGCCTGGGGCCTCCAGCTGCGGCTGGTGGCGGCGCGGTCCCAGGGCCGGATGGCCGCCGACGTCCTGCTCTTGCTCGAACATCCGGCGGTATTCACCCTGGGCCGGCGGGGGGGCCGCGAGAACCTCCTGGTGAGCGAGGCCTGGCTCGGCCGGTCCGGTATTGAGGTGGTTCAGATCGAGCGCGGCGGCAACATCACCTACCACGGACCCGGCCAGCTGGTGGTCTACCCGATCGTGCACCTGCCGAGCCGAGGCCTCGGCGTCGTCGACCTGGTCGATCGCCTGGAGGAGGTGATGATCCGCACCTGTGCCGACTGGGGCGTTGCGGCCGGCCGCAACGCCTTGAACCGCGGCGCCTGGGTGGGCATGAAGAAGATCGGCAGCATCGGCATCGCCGTGCGCCGCGGGGTGAGTTTCCACGGCCTGGCCCTCAATGTGAACCTGGACCTGAAACCCTTCGGGTGGATCCAGCCCTGCGGCCTGGAGGGGGTCGGGGTGACTTCGATCCAGGCGGAGGCCGGAAAACCGGTCGGCGTCGCCGATGCCAAACGGGCCGTGCTCACCCACATCGAGGCGGTCTTCCAGACCGAGCTGACGGCAATCGACCGGCGGGATCTGTGGCCGATGGCCGATCCTTCGTGCCGCGAAGCTGAATCTTCTCCTGTGGGAGCGGGATTTGGCCGCGAAATCGAGGCTGGAAGCCTCTCCCACCAAGAAGCCAACCTTCTGGTTGGTAAAGAAGAGCGCCAAGCAGAAAAGATGCTTGGAATCTTGAGAAACCGATTCAATGACTGAAACAATTAAAACATCGCCGGCCGGCCGCAAGCCGGATTGGCTGAAACGCCGGCTGCCGAGCGGCGAGGCCTTCAACCAGGTGCGGGAGCTCATTGAAGCCGGCCGGCTCCACACCGTCTGCCAGGAAGCCAAATGCCCGAACATCTGGGAGTGCTACTCCCACCGCACCGCCACGTTCCTGATCATGGGCGAGCGCTGCACCCGCAACTGCCGCTTCTGTTCGGTGAGCGCGGGGCCGCCCGAGCGGCTCGATCCGGGCGAGCCGGGCCGCGTCGCTGAAGCGGTCGAACGCATGGGCCTGAGATACGTGGTGGTCACGTCCGTCACCCGCGACGACCTGCCGGACGGCGGCGCGGCTCACTTTGCGGCGACCATCGGCGCGATCCGCCGCCGGCTGCCGGAGGCGGAGATCGAGGTGCTGATCCCGGACTTCCAGGGGGATGCCCTGGCCCTCGCAACCGTCCTGGCGGCCCGGCCGAACGTCCTCAACCACAACATCGAAACCGTGCCCCGGCTCTATCCCCGGGTTCGCCCCCAGGCGGACTACCGCCGGTCGCTGGAGCTCCTGCGCCGCTCCCGGGAACTGGCGCCGTCGATCCCGACCAAGTCCGGCCTGATGCTGGGCCTGGGCGAAAAACCGGAAGAGCTGCGGCAGGCCCTGCTGGACCTGCGGGAAGCCGGCTGCCGCATCCTGACTCTCGGCCAATACCTCCAGCCGTCTCCGGACCACCTGCCGGTAGAGGCCTATGTGGCTCCCGAGGCGTTCGAGAAATGGCGGAAGGTCGCCCTGGAATGGGGCTTCTCCGAAGTCGCCAGCGCCCCCTTCGTGCGCAGCTCCTACCACGCCAAGGAATCCTTTCAGGCGTTGACGCGGTAGCGCCTCCGCGCGCCGCTCACGTGGATCGTGTTGACAGCGTCCATCGCGCATCGGCAGTTATGCAGGAGTTTTCCCGATCCATATTTTTGGCGATCCGCTCATCGTGTCCCATCGGGGTGAACCTCCTGGACGGGAGAATTGACCAGTTGAATCGATATGGGTATATTGAACTTCCTGCGGTAGCATTCTGGAAGAATTAGGCGATTGCCGCTCCCCCCCCCGCAGCGGTGTATCGTTTTGCTAAAACCTCAACTTCAAGGGGAGTAACCCGAGTCACGCGATGAACGCTCCTACCGTGATGGACGCCCCTAACGCTCCCAACGCCTTTCCTCTCATTTGGGCCGAAATCGACCTGAAGGCGATCGCCAACAACGTCCGCGAGCTGCGCCGCCGCACCCGTCCCCAGGCCAGGCTCATGGCGGTCGTCAAAGCCAACGGCTACGGCCACGGTGCGGCCGAGGTCGCCCGCACCGCTTTGGCCAACGGCGCCGAATGGCTGGGAGTGGCCCGGCTGCCGGAGGCGATGGCTTTGCGCGAAGCCGGTTTGGCCGCGCCGACGCTGGTGTTCGGCTATACGCCGCCCGCCGACGCCGTTCGGCTGATCGACTACGATCTCAGGCAGTCCGTCTATTCTCTGGACGCCGCGCGGGCCTACTCCGCCGCCGCCGAGGCGCGCGGCCGGAAGATCCGCGTGCACCTGAAAGTGGACACGGGCATGGGGCGTCTCGGAATGGTTCCGGCTGCACTCAGGGGAACGAACCCTAGCCAAGGCGCCGGCGAAGAGCTCATCCGCGAGGCGACGGCCATTGCACGCCTTCCGGGCCTGGAGGCGGAGGGCATCTTCACCCATTTTGCCGCCTCCGACAGCGCCGACCGGTCCTGCGCCAAGCGCCAGCTCGCCCTGTTCATCGAGGTGGTATCCGCGCTGCGGGGCAACGGGATCGAGTTCGAGCTGCGCCACGCCGCCAACAGCGCCGCCGTCATCGCCATGCCGGAATCCCACCTAGATCTGGTCCGGCCGGGGATCGCGCTCTACGGGCTGAGACCGTCGGCGGAGGTCGACCTGGCCGGCGTCTTCCTCAAGCCGGCCATGGCGCTGAAGACCCGGATCATTCACCTGAAGCCGGTGCCGGCCGGGACCTTCATCAGCTACGGCATGACCTACCGCACCCCGCATCCGACCGTCATCGCCACCGTTCCAGCCGGCTATGCGGACGGCTTTCGCCGGCAGTTCTCCTCGAAAGGCGAAATGCTGGTCCACGGCCGCCGGGTGCCGGTGATCGGACGGGTGTGCATGGACCTGACCATGCTCGACATTGGTGCGGTTCCGGAGGCCCGGGTGGAGGACGAGGTCGTCATCTTCGGCCGGCAAGGCGCCGAGTCCATTTCAGCGGATGACCTCGCCCATGCGCTCGGCACCATCAACTACGAAATCGTCTGCGACGTCACCGCCCGCGTGCCGCGAGTCTACGCCAGCCGGCGATCCTCATGAGGGGAGCAGATTGGGATATGGAAAAAAGCATTTGGAAGACATTTTTTGATGCGCATGCGCCGGTCTACGATGATAATGTGTTCACGAAAAACACGATCCCGGAGGTGGATTTCTTGCTGGAGGAGCTGTTGCTGCCGCCGGGCGGCTCGATCCTCGACGTCGGGTGCGGGACGGGGCGGCACGCCGTCGAGCTGGCCAAACGCGGCTATCGTGTCACCGGACTCGACCTGTCTACGGAAATGCTGTCCCGGGCCGCTGAAGCGGCCCGGCACGCCGGGGTCAGCGTCGAGTGGATCCAGTCGGACGCCAGCCGGTTCTCGCTCCCCGCAACGTACGACGCTGCGGTTTGCCTGTGCGAGGGGGCGTTCGGGCTGCTCGGCCGGAGCGATGATCCGATCGGCCAGCCGCTGTCCATCCTCTGCAACATTTCCCGGAGCCTGAAGCCGAACGCCAAGTCTCTGTTCACAGTTCTCAACGCCGCCGCCATGCTCCGCAGATACACGAATCAGGATGCAGCGGACGGACGCTTCGACCCGATGACCCTGGTCGAGTCGTCGGAATTACCGCCGCGGGACGGCCTGCCTCCGGTTCCGGTTCGTGAGCGGGGATTCGTGCCGACCGAACTCCGCCTGCTTTTCCGCCTCGCGGGCCTGTCCGTGCTCCATATGTGGGGCGGAACCGCCGGGAACTGGGGAAGAAGACCTCTAGACTTGGACGAAATCGAGATCATGATCGTTGCCCTTAAAACCAGCGAACCATCGGACGCACTCGAAGCCTGGCAACGCGCCTGATCCGGGACGATGACAATGAATATCATGCCGCCGAACCCCAAAGCACTCCTTAGAATCGTCTCCGGGATAATCGTCTTATGGGCTTTCTTAATTTTTCCTGCAACGTCATTTTCCCAGGAAGAGAGTTCAGCCCCTCGGGTGCTGCAGGTGGGGGTGATCGAAGCTTCGCCGTTATTCATTAAAACGCCCGATGGCCGCTGGGAGGGATTCAGCGTTGAACTCTGGCGGGCCGTGGCCCAACACCTGAATGTGCCGTTTGAATTTCGGGAATTCAGCAGCCTGGAGGGGCTGATAGGCGCCATGGAAAAACAGGAAATAGATCTCTTTCCTGCCCTGCCGGTCGGGAATCGGCTTGAATCCATCATGGATTTCAGTCAGTCTTACTTGAAGTCGGGACTCTCCATTGCGGTACCGGCGGAGGGTACCGAATACCGGTGGCTGCGCCTTTTTGAGAGCATTTTTTCTGAGCATATTCTGAAAGCGATCGGATTGCTGGTGTTGTTGTCGATGGCCGCTGGAATACTCGTATGGCTGTTTGAAAGGCGCAAGAACGACGACATGTTCGGTGATGGCGCCGCGAGGGGAATTGGTCACGGAGTCTGGTGGGCGATCGTGACCATGACCACGGTGGGCTACGGAGACAAGGCTCCCAAAACGGCAGGTGGGCGAATCGTGGCACTCATTTGGATGATTTTTTCAATCATTTTTATCGCCACCTTTACAGCCAACATTACGACGTCGCTGACCCTAGATGAGTTAAGAGGCAAGGTACACGGCCTTAATGACCTGTACAATGCCAGAGTCGGATCCATATCCCAATCGGAAGGCTTCGATTTCTTGACCAAACGGGGAATAGCCGCAATTCCCTTTGAAGGGATACCGGATGGGTTGGGAGCGCTTGCCGGCCGAAAGATCGATGCATTTGTTCTGAACGAACAGATACTGAAATATCAGGCCAAAAAAGACTTCCCGGGCCGGGTGCAGGTTCTGCCAGGAATCTATGACGAATATTTCGTCAGCATCGCCTTGCCGCAAAACAGTCCCCTCCGGAAGCCGATAAACAAGGCCTTATTGAAGCTGATGAAAACGGAAAATTGGACCGAATTACGCAACCGCTATATCCAATAAATTCGACTGGACACTGGTATTTTCCGGCCGTCTTTACGGTTGGATGACAGAAGGGGTTAAATACACACCATAAATCTGCTGTGATTTAGAATTGTCGGATGCCCTGAATACCATCCGACGTATCACCGAAGAGCCATCTCGGTGAAATTGGCAAGCCTTCTGTACATCATTACAATTTACATGATAAACAGACCTGCATAATAGCGGGCTTGGAGAGATCACTCAGCGATGGCAGTTAATCGAGACAAACCCGGCAAATGGAAAGCCGACATCGTGCAATCAGTCGACATGTACAACGACTGGTTCATGAAGTTCGCACCGAAGGCGTTCCGCGAGACGCGCATTCAGACAACCAAAGACGTAGAAGCAACTCTCCGCTGGACGAGCAACCTCACGAACATCCAGCCCGCAACGATTCGGAAGCACCCTGAAATCCTACCAACGCTCCGGATGTCGACCTGCCCGCCACTCGCGGTCGACCGCATAGTCGGCCTTGCCAGGGTCTCCGCGAACCTCGTTAAGTGCATGGAACTTGATACCCTAATTTTGCACCAATTCGATAAAATCCGTGCAAGAAATTTTTTGCACGAACATTTAGCGCTCATAAAATCAACATGTTACAAAACATTAAAAAATCGCATGTCTGCGAAGGCCTGATTTTACTGGTATTCAGAAGGACCTTTTCAAACCGCTAATTGTCTGAATTTTTGGGTAGCCAAGAGAGTGCTGTTTTATCCATATGGTAAATCATGCACAATCGATAGATGGCCATAGATCCTTAATCCAAAGCAGTTTAGACGCTCTATATTCGTTTGCGCCGAATCTTGTGCAAGATTCAGGTGATAAGAAGCTCCCCATGCGCATGTCGGCAGCGGCAACCGACGCTGAGCTGGCACGTGTTGCCGCTATCATCGAGAAAATGGCCGACCCGGACATCTTCGTTTGGCTTTCGCGCAAAGACCAACCAGCGAGTAAGACTGAAATCCACCGCGCCGCCACAATCGTTGCTGACCGGCTCTGCGGCGCCGTCGCAAACCCTAAAATCCGCAATGCTCAGGAGCAGCGGCAGCTCGCGGCCATCAAGGCATGGCTTGAAGCTCGCGGCTACAAGCAGATCCCGGGTGGTGACGGAGTCAAGTTTGACGCCATGCCACCCGGCACTTTCAGTTTCCGCATGAACGTTCCCGTGAAGCTCGAAGGCGGCGTCAAGTCCGTCAACGTGCCCATCGACGCCGTCATCAACCCGAAGACGGCCAAGAAACTCCGTTTCCCGGTTTTCTTCGAGGCAAAGTCGGCAGGCGATTTCACGAACACCAACAAGCGACGCAAGGAAGAAGCCGTGAAGATGGCCCAGCTTCGAAGCACCTATGGAAAGCAAGTGCGGTTCAACCTCTTCCTCTGCGGCTACTTCGACAGCGGCTACCTTGGTTACGAGGCCGCCGAGGGCATCGATTGGGTTTGGGAACACCGAATCGATGATCTCGCCAAATTTGGAATCTGAGCATGTCACACACCATCGAAGCGAAAGAGCGGGAGCGCCTCGTGCTGCAGGCCTTCCTCGACGCGGAGAGAACCCAAGCCGAGCGTAATCGTCTCGGCCAGTTCGCCACTCCCACGGCCCTTGCCGAGGACATCCTGCGCTACGCCGCATCCCTTTTGCCTTCGGCCACGAAGGTCCGATTCCTCGACCCTGCCATCGGCACCGGGTCCTTTTACTCCGCCCTCCTCAAAGTCTTTCCGAAGAAGCGCATCACGGAAGCCCTTGGCTTCGAGCTCGACCCGCACTACGGCAACCCGGCGGCACAACTCTGGAAGGACACCGGCCTAACCCTGAAACTCGCCGACTTCACATACGCGGAGTCGTCGCCGCGGTTCAACGTTCTTATCTGCAATCCGCCTTATGTGCGGCATCACCACCTTCAAAACGGCGAAAAGACCCGCCTTCAACTCCTTGCGCAGCAGGCGAGCGGCATGAGGATAAGCGGCCTTGCTGGCCTCTATTGCCACTTCTTAGGGCTCTCTCACGCCTGGATGGCCGAGGGCGCCGTCGCCGGCTGGCTCATCCCGAGTGAATTCATGGACGTAAACTACGGCCAGGCCGTGAAGCGGTATCTCCTCGACCGCGTCACACTGCTGCACATCCACCGCTTCGACCCGAACGACATGCAGTTCGCCGACGCCCTCGTATCCTCGGCTGTCGTTTGTTTCAAAAATGAGCCACCGCCCGCCGACCACGAAGTGAAATTCACTTTCGGCGGCACGCTCTTCAAACCGAAGCTGGCACGCTTCGTCTCGGCCCGCGCTCTTGCGCGGGAGTTTAAATGGACGCGCTTTCCCGCTGCCGACGTGCGCAGCGGGGACGACGCCCCGACGCTCTCGGACTTCTTCCAAATAAAGCGCGGCCTCGCCACTGGCGACAGCAGCTACTTCATTCTTTCAGAGGAAGAAATCGCCGCCCGCGGCCTGCCAATGGAAATGTTCACCCCCATACTTCCAAGCCCGCGTTACCTGCAACAAGACGAAGTGAAGGCTCGGAAAGACGGTTCGCCCGACATCGAGCGCCGGCTTTTCCTTCTCGATACCAAGCTCTCAGAGGAAGAGGTCCGCAAGCGTTTTCCCGCCCTCTTTGCTTACCTCGAAGAGGGTAAGATATGCAGGCTTCACGAGCGATATCTCTGCAAACATCGCTCGCCGTGGTACAGCCAAGAAAACCGGCCGCCTGCACCAATCATATGTACCTATTTCGGACGCGGCGACGCCAAGACTGGCAGGCCCTTCCGCTTCATTCTTAATGCTTCGCGCGCTACGGTAGCGAACGTCTATTTGGCGCTATACCCAACGCCCCTTATGGCTCGTGCACTGGCGCGAGACCCGAAACTCGTGCGCAAGGTTTGGAGCGCACTCAATAAGCTATCGCCGGAGGCTCTCCTCGGCGAGGGCCGAGTGTACGGAGGCGGGCTTCATAAGCTTGAGCCGCGAGAACTCAGCAATGTACCTGCGGGATTTATACAAGACTTGTTGCCACACAGCAGTGCACCGAGGAGGTCCAAGCAGCTTGGGCTCTTTGCCGAGGCATGAAAGCCCGCCAACAACGCCCCCAGTAGAAGCGCAGCAAGCGGCGCACCGCTGAACTGGAGCGTTGAAAATATCCACGTAAATTCGACCGCGATGAAGGTCACGATACAGTGACAGCTTATGTCTTGGCAAGTTTTTCGGCCAATCGCCTGAGGTATTGTGATGAAATGCCAGCCGGTCCGAAGTCCGAACATCGCCGATAATCCCTCATACCTATTCTCATAATCGTCTTGCGTATACCCGCCTGCTGTTGCAGGGCTGGCCGAGCTTTGGTGATGAAGTTTCACAAATCATGATCGGGGTTCACTGGCCCGGCGTGCGACGGCGAAGGGCGGCCTCGCGGCTGCCTTCGCCCGCGGGCGAGAGGCTCATCCAACTGAGCGGAATACCTGCGGCTGAGGAAAGCTTGAAACGGCAGTCGGAGTTCGATGAGGATGCATCCCCATTCAATAACCCACGCCGGCAGCCGTGGTGGTATTGGACCGTTGAGGATGAGCTCAAAATCCCAAGCCCACCCGTCAGGCTGTCCAAACAACGGGGTCCACCGCCCACCGCCGCAGCCCCAATCTCAATGCTAAATTCGTTTGACCTCGTGGCCGAGTCCCTATAAAAGCGGTATTGCTGCACTCGAACCCTGGAACCCTTGATCCCTCGGACCCGCTAAAAATGCGCGAAATCGTTCTGATCAACATCACCGGCAAGGACAAGCCTGGACTCACCGCCCGGCTGACCGAAATCCTGGCCCAATACGGCATCACCATCCTGGACATGGGCCAGGCCGTCATCCATGACTTCCTCTCGCTCGGCATCCTGATCGAGATCCCCGACGAATCGCGATCCTCCTCCGTGCTCAAGGACATCCTGTTCGCCGCGCACAAGCTGGGCATCAGCGCCCAGTTCACGCCCATCGACGAGGACCGCTACGAGGCCTGGGTCAACCAGCAGGGCAAGGAGCGCCGCATCATCACCATGCTGGGCCGCAAGATCACCGCCGGACAGATCGCCCGGGTCGCGGCCGCCATGGCCGAGAACGGGCTGAACATCGAGGTGATCACGCGCCTCTCCGGCCGGATTTCCCTGATCACGCCCGAGACCAGCCCCAAGGCCTGCATCCAGATCAGCGTTTCCGGGCGGCTGGCGGATGCCGACGCGCTGCGCAGCCGACTGCTGCGGATCTCGGAGGAGACCGGCGTCGACATTTCCTTCCACGTGGACAGCCTGTACAGCCAGAACCGCCGGCTGGTGGTCTTCGACATGGACTCGACCCTGGTGCAGGCGGAAGTGATCAACCTCCTGGCGGACCGGGCCGGGGTTGGCGAACGGGTGGCGCGGATCACCGAAGCCGCCATGAACGGCCGGATGGACTTCAAGGAAAGCCTGACCCGCCGGGTCGCGCAGCTGGAGGGCCTGCCGGAGACCGTGCTGGCCGAGGTGGCCGAGGGGCTGATGCTGACCGACGGGGCCGAACGGGTGGTCGCCACCCTCAAGGGGCTGGGCTACAAGCTGGGGATCATCTCCGGCGGGTTCGACTACTTCGGCAAGTATTTCCAGAACAAGCTCGGGCTGGACTACGTATTCGCCAATCAGCTCGAAATCGTCGGCGGCAAGCTGACCGGCAAGCTCAAGGGCGACGTCATCGACGGCCCCAAGAAGGCCGAAATCCTCAAGACCATCGCCATGGTCGAAAACATCAACCTGGAGCAGACCATCGCCGTGGGCGACGGCGCCAACGACCTGCCGATGCTGCACACCGCCGGCCTCGGGGTCGCCTTCCACGCCAAGCCCATCGTCCGCGCCAACGCCGACCGGGCGATCTCCAGCGTCGGCCTCGACGGCCTGCTCTACCTCATGGGCATCAGCGAACGCGAAATCCGGCAGGTATAGATCGGCGCTGCGCGCCGAGGCGGGATGCTCGATTCGAATGAAAAGAGGGGAATGCGCTCGGTGGTGAGCTATTGAGCGGCCTGCAATTCCGGCGACGGCGGGACGGTCCGCGTACCCATGCAAGTTAGGGTATTGATCCCATCGGAGGCGCGTACCCGCATCGCGCCTCCCCGCGATCACGTGTCTGTTACGATCTCCGCAGACCGCAATACCGTAAACTGCCGGCAGCCCTTGAGCGACTTATCGAAGGTCAACGTGGTTTGGACACCGCCGCGCTCATTCGCGCGACCGATCAAGTAGTCCGCGAAATCCGCTCCATCTTCTTTGAAGTCATCGAGTGCCCGCCGGACGATGTCCTTGTCGACGATCTCGAACCGTTCCGTTCGCAGGATCTGTTCGAGCACGGGGATAATCGCGTTCTTTTGATATCCGTAGGCGCTTTCGAGCACCCAGACCAGCTCGCACAAGATGAGGGGTTGCACTAAAAACTTCTCGCCGCGCGCGACCGCCTGTTCAATCGCCCGTTCTGCCATTTTCGACTGCCGGGGATCGTCCTGAGTCACATAACGAACAATGACGTTGGCATCCAGCCCGATCATGCGACTCTCCGCTTGCGGTTCTTGACAGCCGTGTTCATCTCTTCAATCGAAACCGGCTTGCGGCCGTCCCGGAAAAGCATGCCCTTCAGTTTCGGCACATCTTGGGTTGCCGGGCGGATGAGGACATCACCGTTTTCCTGTATAATGAAATCAACGGAATCACCAGGCTTCAATCCCAGCTGTTCCCGTAGTGATTTCGGTATAACCATTTGACCCTTGCTGCTGAGTGTTGCAGCGGGCTTCTGAAAGCTCCTTATCCATCCTACACATTGGCCATTTTCTTACTCATAGCAAGCCATAAAGGAGATGCCGTCAGGCACTCCCCGCGGCGGGGGATGCCGACAGGGACCTTGCTGTGGATGCCGCCGCGACCTGATTTTTTTGGTCCCGCGCGATGAGCATATAGATGGAGGGAATCACGAACAAGGTGAAAAAGGTCCCCACGGTCATGCCGCCGACGAGCACCAGGCCGATGGAGTTGCGCGCGGCGGCGCCGGCGCCCGTCACGAGCGTCAGGGGGAAGTGGCCGGCGACGGTGGCCGCGGTGGTCATCAGGATCGGCCGCAGCCGCGTCATGGCGGCCTCGCGCACGGCTTCGCGCTTGGGGCGGCCCTGCGCCTGGAGCTGGTTGGCGAACTCGACGATCAGGATGCCGTTCTTGGACACCAGGCCGACCAGCGTCACCAGGCCGACCTGCGAGTAGATGTTGAGGGTCGTCGTCCAGCCCTGGGTCCAGAACGGCACGTTCGGGTCCGGCATCTTCAGGAAGGTGAAGATGAGCGCCCCGAACAGGGCCAGCGGCACCGACCCGGCCAGGATGACGAACGGATCGCGGAAGCTGTTGAACTGGGCCGCCAGCACCAGGAAGATCACGATCACCGCCAGGCCGAAGGTCGGCAGGAACTGGTTGCCCTCCGAGCGCAGCTGCCGCGACTCGCCCGTGTAGTCCAGGATGTAGCCGCGGGGCAGGATTTTGGCGGCCTCGTCCTCCAGAAAGCGCAGGGCCTCGTCGAGCGGCCGGACGGCCACCCCGCTGATCTTGACGGCGTTCAGCTGCTGGAAGCGGTTGAGCGACCGCGGGACCGTCGAGTTGCGGATCGCGGCGAGCGTGCTCAGCGGCACCAGCTGGCCGGCCGGACCGGTGACGTAGATGTTCTGGAGCTGGTCCGGGTTGAGCCGGTCCGCGCGCTGGATCTGCGGGATGACCTTGTAGCTGCGGCCGCCGATGTCGAAGCGGTTCACGAAATTGCCGCCCAGCATGGCCGCCATGTCCGAGCCGACCTGCTGCAGGTCGAGGCCGAGTTCGGCGGTCTTGTCGCGGTCGATGATGATTTCCGACTGCGGCTGGTCGATCTTGACGTCGATGAGCGGCGGGAAAGCGAACAGCCCGCTTTGCAGGGCCTTGAGCTGGATCTGCTGCGCGAACTGCAGAATCTCGGCGGTATCGGCTGTCGACGCCAGAATGAACTCCACCGGGAACTGCCCCCCGCCCGGCAGGGCCGGCGGCAGAACGGGAAGCAGCCGTATGCCGGGAATGCTCTGGAGTTTTCGCTGCACTTCCGGCAGGATTCGGAAGACGCTGCGCTCGCGTTCCCCCCAGGGCTTGACCACCATGCCGGAAAAGCCGGAGTTCGGCTGGGTCACCTGGAAGGTGAAGTCGGTCTCCGGGATGCTGCGATAGGTGCGGTTGACCGCCGCCGCGTATTGGCTGGTCTGGTCCAGGGTGGAATTGGCCGACGCGTCCAGGATGCCGAAGATCACCCCCTGGTCTTCGGTCGGCGCCAGCTCGCGCGGCGACATGAGGAACATGGGCACGGTCAGCAGGCTGACCACGATCCACACCGCATAGACGGCCGGCCGCGCATCCAGAGTGCGGTCGAGCCAGCGGCCGTAGAACGCTGTAAAGCGTTTGAAGTCCCGCGAGATTTTTCCGGCGAAGCCGCGCTCGGCAAGCCCCGGCTTCAGCAGCCGTGAGGACATCACCGGCGAGAGCGTCAGCGCCACGACGCCGGAGATGGTCACCGCGCCCGCCAGCGTAAAGGCGAACTCCCGGAACAACGATCCGGTCAGCCCGCCCTGCAGACCGATCGGCGCATAGACCGCCGCCAGCGTGACCGTCATGGCGATGATCGGCCCGACCAGCTCCCGGGCGCCGATCAGGGCGGCGTCCAGGGCCGACTGGCCCTCGCTCAGATGGCGCTCGACGTTTTCGACCACCACGATGGCGTCGTCCACCACCAGACCGACGGAGAGCACGATCGCCAGAAGCGTCAGCAGATTGATGGTGAACCCGAAGACCTGCATCAGGAACACCGCGCCGACGAGCGACAGGGGGATCGCCACCACGGGCACCAGCACCGACCGGACGGACCCCAGAAAGAGGAAGATGATGACCACGACGATGAGCAGGGTGTCCGTCAGCGTGCGCAGCACCTCGCGGATGGCATGGTTGATGTAGTCGGTGGCGTCGTAGGCCACGCGCGCCTGCATGCCCGACGGCAGGCTCCGCTGGATGGCTTCCATCTCGCGGCTCACGCGCCGGATGACGTCGATGGAATTGGCGTTGGGCAGGGGCCAGATCCCCATGAACACCGCGGTCTGACCGGAGAAGCGCACCTCCGCGTCGTAGTCCTCGGCACCCAGCACCACGCTGGCGACGTCCTCCAGGCGCACGACCGCGCCCTCCTGCTGGCGGATGACCAGGCGCTTGAACTCCTCCACCGAGCGCAGGTCGGTGTTGGCCGTCAGGTTGACCTGGACCAGAGCGCCCTTGGTCTGGCCGATCGCGCTGAGGAAGTTGTTGGCGGCCAGGGCCTGGCGCACCTGCACCGGGCTGATGTTGAGCGCCGCCATGCGCTCGGGCTTGAGCCAAATCCGCATGGCGAAGGTCCGCGCCCCGAGGATGTCGGCGCGCTGCACCCCCTCCAGCGCCGAGAGCCGCGGCTGGACCACGCGGATGAGGTAGTCGGTGATCTGGTTCTGCTGCAGGGCATCGGCGGTGAAACTCAGGTAAGCCGACGCGAACTGGCTGTCGGCCGATTCGACGTTGAGGGTCGGCACCTCGGCCTCCGGCGGCAGGTCGCCCCGCACCTGGTCGACCTTGGAGCTGATCTCGGAAAGCGCCTTGATCGGGTCGTAGTTGAGTTTCAGCCGCACGCTGATGCTGGATAGCCCCTGGGAGCTCTTGGACTGGATGTAGTCGATGCCGTCCGCGGCGGCGATGGCCCGCTCCAGGGGCGTGGTGATGAAGCCGCGCACGAGTTCGGCGCTCGCGCCGACGTACACCGTCGTAACCGTAACCACCGAATTCTCGCTGCGCGGGTACTGGCGCACGTTCACCCCGCGGATCGCCTGCAGGCCGGCCAGAAGGATCAGCAGGTTGACCACGACGGCGAGAACCGGGCGACGGATGAAGAGATCGGTGAATTTCATCGGAGGTCTAATTCTCTTCGGGTCTGGGATGGAGCTTGAACTCCGGGGCCAGGGTGTTGTCGACGACGACCGTCTGCCCGTTGCGCAGCTTGAAGACGCCGGTGCTGACCACGGTGTCGCCGGCCTGCAGCCCGGAGACGACCGCGATGAAGTCGCCGCGCTTTTCCCCCAGCTGCGTGAACTGCTGGCGCAGCACCCGCACGGGCGTGCCGGTCTTCTCGTCGGAGCGCTCCTCCACGACGAACACCGAATCGCTGTAAGGCGCATAGAGCACCGCGGTCGCCGGGATGGCGAGCACGGCCGACCGGGCCGGCAGCACCACGCCCACGTTCACGAACATGCCGGGGCGCAGCTGCTCGTTCGGATTGGCCACCGTCGCCTGCAGCCGGATATTGCGCGTGGCCGTGTCGACCTGGGGATTGATGGCCGTTATTCGGCCCGTCACCGTTTGGCCGGGCAGCGCGTCGGTGGTCACCCGCACCGGGAACCCCGGCTGCACGAGCGGAAGCTGCTGCTGGGGCAGTGCAAAGTCGACGAAAATCGGATCGAGCGACTGCAGCGAAACGATCGGCTGGCCTTCGTTGATGACCTGGCCCAGGTTGACCTGGCGGATGCCCAGCCTTCCGGCGAACGGCGCCCGGATGGTCTTCTTGGCGATCACGCTGCGGATGTTGTCGGCCTGGGCGACGGCCTGCTTGTAGCTCGCCTCGGCGTTGTCGAACTGCGACTGGGAGATGGTCCGCTCGGAGAGCAGTTTGGTCAAGCGCTCCAGGTTCAGTTTGGCCAGCACCACCGTGGCCTCGGCCGCCCGCAGCTGGGCCTCTTCCGATGAGGTGTCCTGCTTGACCAGGAGTTCCCCGGCCTTGGCTAAAGAGCCCGGCTTGAAATCGATCTGCACGATCTTGCCGCTCAGCTCCGCCGTCACGGTCACCCCCTGGACCGCCGCCAAGGAACCGACCGCGGTCAGCGCCGACTCCCAGTTCTGCAAGGTCGCCGGCGCCGTGGTCACGGTTTCGGGCGGCGGCACGAACTGCCGGCCATGGGCGATCATGCGGTCGATCTGCAGGCCTTTGATACCGCCGAGAACGGCGGCCAGAATCACGACCGCCGTCAGTGCCAGAATGAATCGCTTTTTCATAGTGCGTTTACGATCAATGCTTGTATCCGATTTTGCGGAGCAGGTCCCGGCGCTTCTGGATGTCCGCTTCCGTCTCGACCCCTTTGGACTTGAATCCGTCGATGACCCCCAGAATCCCTCGGCCCTGCTCGGTCTCGCCGATCACCACCTCGACGGGGTTGGCCGTCGCGCAGAAAACGCGGCAGACCTCCGGCAGGTTCTTGACGGCGTTCAGAATGTTGATCGGGTACATGTCCTTCATGAAGACGATGAAGCTGTGCCCGGCCGCCAGGGCATAGGCATTTTTCTTGGCCAGGTCGACCAGCTCCGGATCCGTCCCGGAATGCCGCACCAGACAGACGTCGGATGCCTCGCAGAAGGCCAGCCCGAACCGGGCGCCCGGAACCGTGGACACGATGGTTTCGTGCAGGTCCTCCACGGTTTTAATGAAGTGCGATTGTCCCAGAATGAGGTTCAACTGATTCGGATTGTCGATTTTAACGATCTGAATGTTCATGCTTGGACTCCTGCAAATAAAGGGTTCAAGGATTCGAGGGTTCAAGTGAAATCGGTTCAAAGCCATTATCGCTGCCAGAGCGGCCTCAGCCGAGCCCGCCGGCAGCGACCGCGACCTGAAGCGCAACGCCGGGCTTGGCCCTCCGGCGCGGCCGGCGCGTCAGCCCCCGATGGAGCGCATCTGACAGCACACATGCGCCGGCTCACCCACGGCCAAGTTGTGATCCGCCGGCTTGTGCCGGGTGGCGCTGAAGAAAACATCGGCCAGCTCCGCGTCGCTGCAGCCGCGGCGCAGCGGGCCCTTGAGGTCTTCCTGCCGGTCCGACAGCAGGCAGGGCCGCAGCTGTCCGCTGGCCGTCAGCCGCAGGCGGTTGCACCGGCGGCAGAAATGATGGCTGATCGCCGAGATGAACCCGATCTCGCCGCGCGCGCCCTCGAACCGATAGCGGTGGGCCGGCCCGTCCATCTCCGTGCGCTCGACCGGCACCAGTTTTCCGAGAACGCCGATGCGCGCCTGGATCTCCGGGACGAGCAGCGGCGGGCGACTCTCGATGCGCGACTGGCCGATGGGCATAAATTCGATGAAGCGCACGTGGAACGGAAATTCCAGCGAAAGCCGCGCCAGGTCCACCAGCTCATCGTCGTTGATGCCGTTGAGGGCGACGACATTCAGCTTGATCGGCCGGAAGCCCATCGCCTGTGCAGCCCGGATTCCCTCCCAGACCGCGTGGAAGGCGTCGATGCCGGTGATGCTTCGGTAGCGCTCCGGCTTCAGCGTGTCGAGGCTGATGTTGATCCGGGACACGCCCGCGGCCTTCAAGGCTTCGAGGTGCTCCTGGAGCCGGACGCCGTTCGTGGTGAGGGACAGGTCCTGGATCCCCGGAATCTGCGAAAGCTCGGACAGGAACCCGATGACCCCCTTGCGCACCAGGGGCTCGCCGCCCGTCACCCGCACCTTGGAGATGCCGAGCCGAACGCCCACCCGGACGATTCGCAGGATTTCCTCGTAGCGCAGCACCGCCTCGTGCGGCAAGCGCGGAACGTCCTCGCAGGGCAGGCAATAGGCGCAGCGCAGGTTGCAGCGGTCGGTAACCGAAATCCGCAGATAGTTCAAGCGCCGGTTGCAGGGATCGATTAGATGGTTGGCAGGGATGGCAGTCATGATGTGTTCCGGCGGCGGCCGGTCGTTGCGCCGAGGCTAGCGCATCTGCTGCAGCCCGGTTTCGACCGTATCGGTGATCGGGATGATGGAGGAGAAATTGCTCACATCGAAGATTTCCTTGACGTAGGGGGTGAGCGCGCAGAGCGCCACTTTGCCCTTCTTGGATCGCAGTTCCTTGACCGCCATCAGAATCACGCGCAGACCGGCGCTGCTGATGTAGTCCATTCCGCTCAGGTCGAAAAGCAGCTGCTGACGGCCCTCCTTCAGAACCGCTTTCACGGTGCTTTCGGCTTCGGGAGCGGTTTTGGCATCCAGGCGGCCGTCGATCTTCAGACAGACAACCCCGTTCTTCTCCACCTTCGCAATTTTCATGGGTCATCCCTTCATAGCCATCGGGTCTGTGGCGATACCGCGCCGGCTTGGCGACCAACGGGATTCCGCCCGGCTGCCAGCGCGCTTAGCCTCTAACTCACTTGGGCTCCGATTTCAATACGGCACCCTCGCTTTCGGCCGGCCGGGCTGGAATAAAACGCAACGATCGCCTCGCACAACCCGGGAATGGTGTAAGTCTTGGCTTCGATGCAGACATCCAGGCCGGCCTGCCGGGCCGTATCGGCCGTAACCGGGCCGATGCAGGCGGCGGCCACTCCCGCCGTCAGCTCGGCGAAGCGGCCCTCCGGCAGCAGGGCCTTGAAATGTTTCACCGTGGAAGAACTGGTGAAGGTGATCAAGTCCACGGAGCGCGCTTCCAGCCGTTCGATCAGTAGCCGGCCGTCGCCGGATGCCGGTTCGGTCTTGTAGGCCGCCACGTCGCTGACGCGCGCGCCCATGGCGCTGAGCTCCTCCGGCAGGATCAGGCGCGCTTCCTGGGCGCGGGGCAGCAGGACCGCTCGACCGCTCAGGTCCTGCCGGCGGAAGGCCTCGACGACCGATTCGGCCCGGTAGTCCTCCGGCAGGAGATCGCTCGACAACCCGAAGGCCTTCAGGCGGTCGGCGGTCGCCGGCCCGATGGCCGCCGTCCGCAGATGCCCCATGGCGCGCACGTCCCGCCCCGAGCCGAACAGGCGCTCGAAAAACCGGCTCACGCCGTTGACGCTGGTAAAAACGATCCAATCGAAGCGCTTCAGGTCCGCGACGGCCCGGTCGAGCGGCCCGGCGTCGTCCGGCGGCGCGATCCGAATCGTCGGCACCTCCAGGCAGGCGGCTCCGAGGCCGGTCAGCGCGTTCACCAGGTCGCTCGCCTGTTCGCGCGTGCGCGTGACCACGATCCGCTTCCCGAACAGGGGCCGGCGTTCGAACCACTGCAGGCGGTCGCGCAGACCGACCACCTCGCCCACCACGATGATCGCCGGCGCCTTAAGCCCGGCCTGCCGGACCCGTTCGACGATGTCGGCCAGGGTGCCGCTGACCGTAACCTGTTCGGTGGTCGTACCCCAGCGCACGAGCGCCACCGGAGTCTGCGGCGAACGGCCGTGACGGGTCAACTCGGCCACGATGCGCGGCAGGTTCTTCACTCCCATGAAAAAGACCAGCGTGCCGATCCCTTTGGCGAGCGCGGCCCAGTCGATGCCGGATTCCTCCTTGGCCGGGTCTTCATGGCCGGTGACGAAGGCGATCGTGGCGGTGAGTTTGCGGTGGCTCAGGGGAATGCCGGCGTAGGCGGTCGCCGCGACGGCCGATGTCACGCCCGGAACGACCTCGAAGGGGATCCCCGCCGCCGCCAGGACCTCGGCCTCCTCGCCGCCGCGCCCGAACACGAACGGGTCGCCGCCTTTCAGACGCGTCACGACCTTGTTCTCCCGAGCCTTGGCGACGAGGAGGGCGTTGATCTCCTCCTGCGGCAGGGTGTGGTCGCCGCCCTGCTTGCCCACGTAGATCCGCTCCGCCGTCTCGGAGGCATGCTTCAGCAGGGAAGGGGCCGCCAGATAGTCGTAGATGATCACGTCGGCCGCTGCAATGCATTCGCGCCCCTTGACGGTAATCAGCCCGGGATCCCCGGGGCCTGCTCCGACCAGATAGACGATGGGTGGTTTCATGTTAAAGCACAGCGCCGGTGAGTTTTTGTAGAATTTGATCCGCTCCCCGTCCGAGGAGGGTTTCCGCCAGTTCGATGCCGATCCGCTCGGCCGATTCCGCCGGCCCGCTCAGGCGGTCTTTGATCACGGTGCCGCCGTCGACATCGGCCACCAGACCCGCCAAGGTCAAATGCGCGCCGTCGAGGCGGCCGTAGCCGGCGATCGGGACCTGGCAGCCGCCCTGCAGCCGCTTCAGGAACGCGCGCTCACCGCTGACCGCCGTACGGGTGGCGGGGTGGTCCAGGGCGGCGACCATGGGGCCGACGCGGGAATCCGTCGCCCGGATCTCGATGCACAGCGCCCCCTGGCCGACGGCCGGGAGCATGCGCTCGTCATCCAGGTATTCGGAGACGCGCTGCGCCAGGCCCAGACGCTTGACGCCCGCGGCAGCCAAAACCACCGCGGACAGCTCGTCCGTGTCGAGTTTGCGCAGGCGGGTTTCCACGTTGCCCCGCAGCGCAACGATCGTCAGATCCGGCCGCAGGTGCCGCAGCTGGGCCGCCCGCCGCAGGCTGCTCGTGCCGATGACGCTTCCCGGCGGCAGCTGCCTCAAGGTGCGGCCGTTCCGCGAAATGAGCACATCGGATGGCGTTTCGCGCTCCGGCACGGCGCCGATGGCCAGCCCCGCCGGGATTTCCGCGGGCATGTCCTTCATGCTGTGGACCGCCACATCCGCCCGGCCGTCCAGCAGGGCTTCCTCGATCTCCTTGACGAAGAGGCCCTTGCCGCCGACCTGGGCGAGCGGCACGTCCAGGATCTTGTCGCCCTGGGTCTTGATGATGGACAGCTCCACGGCGACGCCGGGAAAGCGCTGCATGAGGGCCGAACGCACCCACTCGGCCTGCCACAAGGCCAGCGGGCTCCCGCGCGTGCCGATCACGACGGGCTGCGTCATCAGTGCTTGCATCCCGCGCAGCTTCCGGCGTGGCAGCTGCCGCAGGCAGAGGCGCCGGCCGCCTTCTTGACGGTCTGGCCGCCGCCTTTGCTGACGAAGCCGCAGGCGGACATGCGCTTGCGGACGTTTTGGCTGCGGCAGCCCTTGCACTCCGGCTTTTCCCTGCCGAAGACCAGGCACTCGAAGTCTTTTCCGCAGCTTTCGCAGTGGTATTCGTAAATGGGCATGGCAACGCGTCTCCTGTTGTTGGCCGGGGCCATGGAATCAAAATAGCGATATAAATGTGAAATACAATGCTTTGTCAAGCTCCGGGTCGCGCCGGGGCGGGTGCGGTCGTCTCGGCCAGGGCCTCGATCACGCCGGCGGCGATGAGCGGCAGCAGGATCTCGTGGTGGCCGACCAGATGGATCCCCCGGCCGCCGCGGGCGGTCGGTCGCTGCAGGACGTTGACCGTGGGCCGGTAGTGCCGGATGAAATCCAGGTTGACCGTCGTGAAATGATCCAGCCGATGGCCCAAATTGCGGGCCAGTCCGACGGTCTTCAGGAACACCTCCGGCAGAATCACGGCGGAGCCGGCGTTGATGTATACCCCGCCCTCCAGCCGGGCCACCTGAGCGGCCAGAATGCGGAAATCCAGGAACGACGCCGCCCCGGTGCGGGCGGCGTCGAACCCCGGATGCATGTGGACGATGTCCGTGCCGATCGCGACGTGAACCGTCACCGGGAGGCCCAGGCGCGCTCCGGCCGCCAGAATGCTGTTCGCCGCAAAGGGGAAGCCCGAATTCAGGATGAGGGCGCCGACCGCGCGGCCCAGGCCCTCGACCTGGGAGGCCGGCGCCGCGACCGCCCGGTGGATGAACGCCGCGGTTTCCGCGGCCATGCCGAAGGAGCCGTCGTCGAGGGCCGGTCCGACCTCCTCCGAGGTCCGGCCGGTCATGGCCACCTCCAGGTCGTGGACGATGCCGGCCCCGTTCAGAGCGACTCCGCTGAGGATCCCGCGCTGCATCAGGTCGATCACGATCGGGCTGAGGCCCGTCTTGATGACGTGGGCGCCCATGCCCAGGATCACCGGCCGTCGTCCGCGGTGCGCCGTCAGGACCGCGGCGATCACCGCCCGGAGGTCCGCCGCCGCCAGCACGCTCGGCAGGCGCTCCAAAAACGCGGAAAACGTGCCGCCCGGGGCCCAAACGCCGGCAAACTCCGCCGTCCCCACTTTGCTGGGCCGGTCGGCCAGCGCGCGCGTCTTGACCCGCCGGAGGTCGATCGGTCCCACATCCGACTTCATTTCAGTTGCGCTCCGCCATGCGCGCGCGGACGTTACGGATATCCTCCGCGCAGTCCTGGCCGAGCCGCCCGGCCTGTTCGAACTCGCTCAACGCTTCTTCCAGGCGGTTGAGCTTGAGGTACAGGCCCCCCAGGCGCCGGCGGAACAGGGGGTTGTCCGGCGACCGCCGTACGCTCTCCCGGCAGAAGACCAGCGCGATATCAGGATTCTCGCCGGTTTCGTCGAAAAGACCGCCCAGCGCCGAAAGCGCGGCTGAATCCCCCGGGTTGGCCTTCACGGCTTTCTGGTAGGCGTCGATGGCCTTTTGCGGCAGCTGAAGCTGCGCGTAGCAGTCCCCGAGCAGCCGCTGGGCATTTCCGGAGCGCGGCCGCAGCCGCACGGCGCGCTCCAGCAGGAGGCGCGCCGCCGGGGGCTCGCCCATTTCCAGCTGCAGTTTTCCCGTCTGGAACAGGATTTCGTACACATCGCCGTGCAGCCGGCAGGCCTTCAAAAAATGCTCCAGGGCCTTCTCCCGCTCGCCCCGCAGCTCGTGGATCAGGCCCGTGTTGTAGACCGCCATGTAGTCGCCGCCGTCCACCGCCAGCGCGCGGCCGAACGCCTCCAGCGCGCGGTCATGGTCGCCGAGCTCGCCGTAGCAGACGCCGAGGCTGTTGTGCACGTTTCCGTTTTGGGGATCCAACCGCAGGGCCAGCTCGAATTCGCGGATGGCGTTCGGGATGTCGCCATGCTCGTAATATTTATCGCCGCTGATATTGAGGCTGACCGCGTCGAAAACCGCACGGCTGCCGGCGCCGAAGAAAGCGGCGTGCTCGGCGGCCTTGCGCGCGTTCTCCAGAACCGCCGCGGGCGGGTAATCCAGGGTCGGGTGCAAGGCCACGCCGATCGTCACGGTGCGGCCCGTGCGCTGGCGCACCTGCTCCTGCAGGCGGCGGGCCGCATCCAAACCCTGGGCGCCGCTCCAGGACGGCCAGATGCCGGCCAGCATCCCGGATTCCATAACGCCCCACGAACCTTCAGCGCCGCGGCCCATTTCGTCCAGGCCGGCCGCCACCCCGGCGAGCACATCCGCACCGGGCGCTTGCATCCACGTTTCCGGGGGATCGTCCGGCCGGATGCAGAGCGCACAGAGCGGCCGGTCGGAACCGATCGCCGGCAGCGCCGCCGCCAGGAAATCGGCGCCGCCGCGCAGATCCGGAAAAGTCGAGGACAGGATCTGCCGCACCCGTTCGGCGCTGACTTCGGGGGCTTCATCGATCTTCCGGCTGTCGGTCTGCGAAAGCAGGAAATGGCGGCTGGTTTCCGCCCGGCGGGTTATTTTTCGTCGTTTCCGGGTCGCCATCGCTCAAATCGTCTGCAGCACGGCGGACAGGGCCGCGGCGATGATCGGCAGGTCGCCCGTCTGCACGGTGCGCAGGTCCATCATCGTGGCGTCGTCTTCGATGCGGGCGATGATCGGGGGTTCGTGGCGCCGCAGACCGAGTTCGAGGGCATTCGCCGACATTCCCTGGATCCGGATCCGCAGGCAGCAGCTCGGCAGATCCAGCAGCGGCAGCGCGCCGCCGCCGGCTTTGGAGGGCCGGCGCACGAGCTCGCTGGAGAGGCGCGCATCGCCCAGCGCCGCCAGATGGCCGGCCAACTCCCGGGCGCGCGCCTCGATCGAGGCCTCCGTTTCGGTGAGCATGCGCAGGGTTGGAATCGCCGCGACGGCCCGCTCTTCGTCGCGGTAGAGCCGCAGCGTGGTTTCGAGAGCCGCCAGGGTGAGCTTGTCGATCCGCAGCGCCCGGTTGATGGGGTTCTTGCGGATGCGCTCGATGATGGACGTGCGGCCCACGATGATGCCGGCCTGGGGCCCGCCCAGCAGCTTGTCCCCGCTGAAGGTGACGACATCGGCGCCGCTGGCGACCGAGTCCTGAACCGTGGGCTCCCGCAGCAGGCCGTACTTGGAAAAATCGATGAACGTGCCGCTGCCCAGATCCTCCATGACCGGCAGGCCGTGCCGGGCCCCCAGCGCCACAAGCTCTTTCAGGGAAACCTGGGCGGTGAACCCGACGATGCTGTAATTGCTCCAATGCACCTTGAGCAGCAGCGCCGCCGCAGGGTCGATGGCGCCCTCGTAGTCCCGCAGGTGGGTGCGGTTGGTGGTGCCGACCTCCCGGAGGACCGCCCCGCTCTTGGCCATGACGTCCGGGATGCGGAAGGACCCGCCGATCTCGACCAGATCCCCGCGCGAAACGATCACGCCGCGGCCTCGGGCGATGGTCTCCAGGCTGATGAGCACGGCGCCGGCATTGTTGTTGACCACCATGGCGTCCTGGGCGCCGGTGAGCTCGCACAACAGGTCCCGCACCGCCATGTACCGCGAGCCGCGCCGCCCTTCGACCAGATCGTATTCCAGGTTCGAGTAGCGGCTGGCCACGGCGGCGAGGTTTTCGACCGCCTCCTCGGCGAGCAGGGAGCGGCCCAGGTTGGTGTGAATCACCACGCCGGTGGCGTTGACGACCCGCCGCAGCTTCGGCCGCATGGCCGCAGCCACGGATGCCTTCACCCGCTCAAGGACCGCACGGTCCGCCAGGTCCGGATCGGATACCCGGCCGCCCTCGCGGATGCGGCGCCGGTCTTCATCGATGACCGCGCGGATGCAGCCGACCACCACGGCCGGCGGCACCAATTCGAAGCAGGCCTCCGCCCGGGCGAGTTCCAGCAGCCGGTCGACGGCCGGAAGCCGCCGCAGCAGGTCTTGCACCGGTTCGCTCACATCGGTTCGGTTCTTTGCCATTGAATCCTGCCGCCGGAGCAACGGGCTCCGGATTCCTTTTCATCCACGGGTGATGGCCGCCAGGGGCGAGGCCTCGAACACATCCATGGGGATCATGTCCACGATCTGCGGCAGCTGGCTCGGCGTCAGGCCGATCGCCGCCAGCCGCGGCGCCAGGGTATGGGTGGCCTGCCGTCCGATTTCCAGGCCGGCGCGGAAGCGCGACATGAGCAGATTGGCCAGGAACACCAGGCCGTCCAGCCCGCGATAGCGGCAGCCCTCCTCCGGCGCGTGGTGGCAGCGGATGGCCTCTGCGAGCGAATCCGGAAAAGACCAGCGCTGCGCCAGATCGAAGCCGACCGCCGGGTGCGTGGTGTTGAAAAGCGCCTGCTCGGCCTGGGTAAAATCGGCCGTTTGTTCCTCGATCAACTGGCGGTAGAAAAGCGGATAGGCGGCGCCGACGAACTGATCCAGAACCACCTTGCCGATATCGTGCAGGAGACCGGCCGAATAGGCCAATCCCGGCTTGGCCGACCCGGTCAGCCGCGCGAGCTTCTCGGCGATCACCGCAACCCCCACGGCGTGATGGTAGAGCCCGCCCTTGCAAAGCGAGTAGCCCATGCCCGACTGGGAGAAGAAACCGTCCAGCGCGGCGGCGATCACGAATTTCATGACCAGGTTCACCCCGAGATGCATCAGGGCATGGTCGATGGATTCGATCCGATGGCGGGTCGAAAACATCACCGAATTGGCCAGCTGCAGGGTGCGCGCGCTCAGGACCTGGTCTTTGCGCAGCTCCGCCGCCAGGATTCGAATGTCGTACTCCTCCTCGTCCATCAGCCGCATGATTTTCAGCGCGGCCTGCGGAACCGGCTGCAGCCCTTCGGCGACCTGCTCGATCTCTCTGAGTGATGGAAGCCGGGGGGCCTTCAGAGCTTCCGTGCGTTCGAGGCCGGACGGGTCGATCGTACAGCCCCATTGCTGCATGTTGAGCTGGATACAGCAGGAAAGAACCCCGCCGGTCTCGGCCCGGTTGATCGGAATGCCTTCGTTTTTCAGAATGGTTTCAACCGCTTCAGCCGTCCGGCCGCCGATATTCAGATTGAGGTCGAGGTCATCGAGCGGCCCGACCAGCGCCCCGCCCGCTATCGTGGCCTTCAGGCTCTCGCGGCTGGCGCCGGCCGCGTAGAGCGCTTTCAGGAAGATCGGCATGCCGCTCGCGGCGTATTTCTCGGGCTGGAAGGCGCTCTGGAGCGAGACCGGCTCCGGCAGCAGAAAATGGGCCAGCCCGCCCACGCCGGCATCGGCATCCACCATGGCGACCCCGACGCAGGTTCCGAGGTAGGCTTCCAGCAAAAGCGGCTGTTTGGTTCCGACGAAATAACTCCCGGCACTGACGTGGTGATGTTGCATAACCGAGGCCCCGGCGCGCTCCTAACGACAAGTATTAATTTGGAAACATTATAAATTTGAATATCATGGCTGTGCGTTCGATTCAACTTATTTCTTGCGGCGGACACGCCGGGACGCCGACTCCCGTCACCTTTGGAGTTGAAGCGGATGCCAATCCATCCTATGATAACAGAATTATGAAACCGGACACCCGACTCACTCCGTTCGACAGCATCCTCGTAACCGGCGGCTGCGGCTTCATCGGCTCGAACTTCATCCGTTATCTCCTGACGGAATCCGACTTTTCCGGACGCGTGGTCAATATGGACAAGCTGACCTACGCCGGCAACCCGGAAAGCCTGGCGGATATCCAGGAGCGGTTTCCGGACCGCTACCGGTTGGTTCGGGCCGACATCTGCGACCGCGCCGCGGTGCGGGAGGTTTTCCGCCGCCATGGGATTTCCGCCGTCTGCCATTTTGCCGCCGAATCCCACGTAGACCGCTCGATCGTAGCACCCGATGCGTTCATCCAAACCAACGTCCAGGGCACCTTTACGCTGCTGGAAGTGGCCCGCGAACAGGCGCAGCGCTTCGAGCTGTTTCATCATGTGAGCACCGACGAGGTCTACGGATCGCTGGGCCGCGAGGGCTATTTCACGGAAGAAACGGCCTACCGCCCGAACAGCCCGTATTCGGCCTCCAAGGCCGCATCGGACCACCTCGTGCGGGCGTATGGCGAAACCTACGGACTGCCGGTGACCATCTCCAACTGCTCCAACAACTACGGGCCTTACCAGTTCCCGGAAAAGCTCATTCCCCTGATGATTCTGCACGCCCTGGAGGGCAAGCCTCTGCCGGTATACGGCCGGGGGCTCAATGTCCGCGACTGGTTGTACGTGACCGACCACTGCCGTGCGGTGTGGCAGGTGATGCAGAGGGGCCGGCGCGGGCGCGTCTACAACGTCGGCGGCCGCTGCGAGATGGCCAACATCGACACGGTGGGCCGAATCTGCGATCTCATCGATGAGATCCGGCCGGATGAGGCGCTGCGGCCGCGCCGGCAGCTGATCACGTTTGTCAAGGATCGCCCCGGACACGATCGGCGCTATGCGATCGATTGCACCCGGATCGAAACGGAACTCGGTTGGCGCCCCCAGGAGACGTTTGAAAGCGGGTTGCGCAAGACCATCCACTGGTACATCGCTCACCGCGAATGGGTCGACCGGGTCCGCAGCGGCGAATATCAGGCCTGGGTGCGACAGCATTATGGACCCCTATAGACGGTTATGACTCAACCCAAAGACCACATTATTTTCCCGCTGGATGTGAACAGCGAGGACGAGGCCAAGCGCTGGATCGAGATGCTGCGGGACAGCGTCGGCCTGTTCAAGGTCGGGCTCGAGCTTTTCGTGCGCTGCGGTCCGCGCATCGTGAACTTCATCACCGCGCAGCAATCCGCCGGCGTGTTCCTCGACCTGAAGCTGCATGACATCCCGGCGACGGTGGCGCGGGCGATGGCCGGAATCGTCGAGCTGAACGTGCAGCTGACCACCGTGCACTGCGGGGAGAACCTCCGGATGCTGGAGGCCGCCGTGGCCGCCAGCAGCGGCAAGGTCGGCGTTCTGGGCATAACGGTCCTGACCAGCGTGTCCGCGGCGGACCTGGCCGCATTCGGCCTGCATGCCAACCCGGAAGCAGATCTGACTCAGCTGGTGATCCGACGCGCACAGCTGGCCCGGAAGGCCGGCTGCGCCGGAGTGGTCTGTTCAGGGCTCGAAGTCCGGGCGATCAAAGCGCAAGTCGGCCGCGATTTTCTGGTGGTCACGCCCGGAATCCGGCCGGCCTGGGCGGCCGGCGCCCAGGACGACCAAATGCGTCTGTCCACGCCGGCCGAGGCCCTGGCGGCCGGGGCCGACTACCTCGTTATCGGCCGGCCGATCCGAGACGCTCGCGACCCGCGCGCCGCAGCCCGGAGAGTCGTCGCCGAAATCGCCGAGTTCCAGGAAACCCGCCAGCCATCGCCGCACTGACCGCCGCCGGACTCCCCATCGGGCTGCGCGCGGGGCAACGCCGTTCGGCGGGGGCCATTGGAAGCCGGTCTTCGCGGCCATGATTGTTCTTGACTTTATAACGGTCCTTCATTTAAGTTAGCGCTCGCATCGTTTGTTTTCGCCGCACCGCTATTCGCTCGTTCTGCTCCTTTCGCTTTCCCCGGACCTGTCGCCAGGAATGATGCGAAGCCTGCCAGCGAAGGCTTTTGTTTCAACCGAATCGTCACGCAGCACAAGGAGTCTTTCGTCGTGCCCAAGCCGTCGGAAAATTACAACCTTTACGTTCTGCGACCCGATCTCGCCAAAGAGTGGCATCCGACCCGCAACGGCGGGTTGGGGCCGCGGGACGTCACCCCGGGATCCAGCCGAAAGGTTTGGTGGCTCTGCGAAAAAGGGCATTGGTGGCTGGCTTCGGTCCGCGACCGGGCGCGGGGCATGAAATGCACGTTTTGCCGTGAGTTGATGAGTCAGGACGATCAGCGCATGGCCGACGAGAAGCCGGAACTTCTCCGGGAATGGCACCCCACCCGGAACCCCCATCTCAAGGCCCGGGAGGTTTCCGTCAACCATCCGGACAAGTTATGGTGGATCTGCGAACAGGGCCACGAATGGGAGGCCACCGTCCGGGTGCGGCTGGCCGGAAAAGGCTGCCCGATCTGCAACAACCTGGCCGCGCCGGCCTCCTTTCCCAACCGGCCCGCCCTGGCGCCTCCGGCCCGAACGGCGGAAAGCCCATCGTCCTTCGGCGGCTACCCCCGCCTGGCGGCCTTCCGCGAAGCCGTGGCATCCCCGGCGAGCGGCAGGGAATTGCGCAGGGGGCGGCGCTACGAACGGCCGACCGTGGTCATGATCGAAAAGGCGCGGACCGGCATTTTGGGCTATGCCGAATTGCACAATTTCAGTGCCGGCGGAATGATGCTCCGGTCCGAGTTCTCCATCCATCCGGGTGAAATCGTTACAGTCAAACTGGACCGGCCGCTGCATTCCTCGACATCGACGACCATGACGGGCAGAGTGATCTGGTGCCGGAACTTAGAAGCGCAGGATGAGGACGCCTCTCCGTTCGGCATCGGACTCAGCCTGATTGGATGACCTTGCAAATGGTCCAATCTCTGCGGTACGGGGCTCAGAGCGGCAGATCGTCTTCGTTGGCCAGATCGGATAGGTACCGGCCGTATTCGTTCTTGCTGCACTCCGCGGCCAGCTGCAGCAGCTGATCGCGGTCGATGTAGCCGAGGCGGTAGGCAATCTCTTCGATGCAGGAAATCTTCAGGCCCTGCCGCTCCTGGATGGCCTGCACGTAGCTGGACGCCTGCTGGAGGGCCTCATGCGTGCCGGTGTCCAGCCAGGCGAAACCCCGGCCCAGCGGCTCCACTTTCAGCTCCCCGCGGCGCAGATAGGCCATGTTCACGTCGGTGATTTCCAACTCCCCGCGTGGGGACGGTTGGATCTCGGCCGCGATGCGGACGACCTCGTTGTCGTAGAAGTACAACCCGGGCACGGCATAATTGGATTTGGGCTTCTGCGGCTTCTCTTCGATTCCGACCACCCGGAAATCGCCGTCGAACTCCACCACGCCGTAGCGTTCGGGGTCCCGAACCGGATAGCCGAAGATCAGCCCGCCCTTCTGCAGCTTCACCGCGCGCTCCAGAATACCGGAAAGCCCCGGCCCGTAGAAGATATTGTCTCCCAAAATCAGGCAGACCGTCTCCGCGCCGATAAACTCCCGGCCGATCAGGAAGGCCTGGGCCAGGCCCTCCGGCCGGGGCTGCTCGGCATAGCGGAAGGCCACCCCCAGCCGCGAGCCGTCGCCCAGCAGGCGGCGAAACACGGGCAGGTCCACCGGTGTCGATATGATCAGGATCTCCCGGATGCCCGCCAGCATCAGCACGGACAGCGGATAGTAGATCATGGGCTTGTCGTAGACCGGAAGCAGCTGTTTGCTGACCCCCAGGGTGATCGGATACAGCCGCGTGCCGGAGCCGCCGGCCAGAATGATCCCTTTCATCGGTGCAAACGCATCTCCTCTCTATGAATGCGGCCTCTGGCGGATCTAGAAACCGATCTCGCTCAATATCTCCTGGAATCCGCAATGCTTGAATTTCAGCCGGAGAAATTCGGAAATAGTAGGCTGGTAGGCCTTGGCCCGCAGGTACATGCCCGCCTCGCTGGGGGTGCGCCCGCCTTTTTTCAAATTGCACACTTTGCAGGCGGCGACGCAGTTTTCAAACGTGGTCTGCCCACCTCTGGATTTGGGAACGATATGATCGATCGAAAGCCGATCGCGTTGGTTCCCGCAATAGACGCAGCGGAAGCCGTCGCGCACAAAGACATTGCGCTTCGAGAACGCCACTCCGGCCCGGTAAATGGTCCGAATCAGCTTGATCAGGCGCAGGACCGTCGGAACCCGGAAGACTTTTCCCCCGGAGCTGAGCACCGTTTCCGGTGAATCCTTGACGACTTCCACCTTTCCCTTGGTGATCAGGCACAGGGCGCGCTTCCAGTTGACCAGGTTGAGAAACGAATAATCGGCGTTCAGGAGGATGCAGGGGCTCATTACCGGATTCAATACCCCAATGCAACGGCAAAATCAACATTCGGTCGCCGGCCGAAACCCTTGTTCCCCAAACCTTGAAAGTGCCGGCCATTCTGGTTATAAGTGGCTGCATGATCATGCCGCTGCTGCGGGCCGCTGCCATTTTTCTTCTGGTGCTTTCCGGCGGAGCGTGCGCGCATCTGCCGCGGAGCCGGCCGGTTGGTATCGACGCGGCGGCCGTTCGAGACCTCGGCCCCGTTCAGGCGGTTCTCGAGTCAGCGGACGGCGCTTCCGCGCATCTGCTGTTGACCGAGATCGGGCGGATCGCCTATCCGGGGATGGACGCTCCCATCTGGCGGGTCGCCTATCGTCCGTTCCAGCCGGACCTGAAGCAGGTCCTGGTTCTGGCCGGAACCCACGGCAATGAGACCGCCGGATTGGAGGCTGCGCTGGCCCTGATTGAGCGCCTGCGCTCGGCCCCGGGATCCGACACGCTGTACGACCTGGATATCATCCCGTTGATCAACCCCTGGGGATGGGTTCACGATCGCCCCTTGACCCAGGCGGGGATCGATATCGCCGATGACTTCAACCGGTTCGATTCAAGGGAAGCCAGGATCGTCCGGCGCTTCCTGCGGGGCAAGCGCTATGATCTCGTGCTCGACCTGCGGGAGGACCCACGCGCCGCGGGGTTCTATTTGAGGCAGTATGCCAGCGGCCGGATCGAAGCGGCGGCCCGGATCATCGACCGGATGCGCGCCGCAGGCGACCCCATCGAGAGCAATTCGGACCGGGTTCTGCTGAAACCCCAAAACGGCGTCCTCGATGTGCCCGGCTGGAGCTTGGCGGTGATGCGGTGGACCCGCCGGCTGACCATGGCCGGATACATTCGCCAGAACGTCAGCAACATGGTGTTCAGTGTCGTCACCCCGGCGAACCTTCCGCTGCCCGACCGCGTCGCCATGCAGCGGGTGGCGGCGGAGGGACTGCTGGCTGAATTCGCCGGACCGGCAGATCCGGCCGAGCGCGCGCCGGATTGATGGGGCCGTCGTGTCTTCGCGACCCGAAACGGCCGCTTTCCAGGCAACCGCCCGGGCTTGCCGAAACCCGGCATCGCGGAGGAATCTCGTGAGTCAGCGCCCATGCGTGCAACCGCTCAAAAAAGTTAAAGTTAGGCTGCAGGCCGGCGCGACGGACGCCGTCATGGACATCCCTCTGCCGAGCCCCGATATCGATTTCATCTTCGGCATCGGTTCCGGCGGATGGACGCCCTTCGAGCGCCTTCTATCCGACCGCCGCGAAACCGAATCGTTTTCAGGCCATGTGGCCGGCGCGGAAGCAGGCCTCTTTTTCGGCCATGTGGCCCCTGCCCTCGGCCGCCTGTTTGAAACCCGGGAGACCGTGTTTTTCAAGGCCTGCATCCTCGCCGTCGAGACCCCGCCGCCGCGCGAGGTCATCAAGGCCATGGCCGACGCAGCGGCCCACGGCCACGAGGGGGGGTGCGACTGCGGCTGCGGCTGCAGCTGACGGACGCTTTTCGGAGAATCGCCGGGAACGCCGTTTCGTCCCGGGTTCAAAGGGAGCTACCATGGCAACACCCTGGAAAGTTGAATTCGGCCGCAGGGTCGCAGCGCTCCTGCTGCTGGGAATGATCGGGGTCTGGACGCATCCGCTCGCGACGGCCGGGGAGCCGGAGCGGTCCTGGGGGCAGACGGTGTATGTGCCGGTCTATTCGCACATCCTCTACGGCGACCGCGGCGCCGCGTTCAACCTGGCCACGACGCTGGCCATCCGCAACGCCGACCCGGGCCAGTCCCTCTCGGTGATATCGGCGGACTATTACGACTCCGGCGGACGCCTCATCCAAAAATACCTCCGCGGGCCGGTGGTGCTGAAACCGCTTGCTTCCACCGAGATTTTCATTCCCGAGAGCGACACCAGCGGCGGCTTCGGGGCGAGCTTCCTCGTCCGCTGGGCCTCGGCAGAAGCGGTCGTTCCGCCGATCATCGAATGCCTCATGATTGGAGCCCGCTCCGGCCAGGGCATCTCTTTCGTCAGCCACAGCCGCGTGGTTCAGGAGGCCCCCCCCGGGCAATCTGGGCACAAGGGCCGACCGCCGGCGCCGGCCATCAAGCCTGATAAACCAGCAACTAGTCATCAAGATTGATGCGCGGGAGTTCGGTGAAACAAGTGTGCGGCGGACCGCTTCGCGCGCGGGAAGTGCTGAATGGGAGCGGGGAGGATCAGCCAGCGATCCGGCGGCGCTAGTTGATCTCGGTCAAGACTTGGTATTTGCGGGCCGCGCTGCGGTGGCGGAAGAGGGTCGCAGGCATTTCAACCGAACGGAAGCGATCGTCGGTAGCGGTCTGAGGATCGAAAACGCGCAGCACGTAGGGCTGGCGGTGGCTGCCGGTCGCCTCATTCAGCCACCGCGCGGCTTCGGCGACCTCATCCGGGGTCAGGCAGCGGATGGCCTCCGGGCCCTCTTCCGCCCGCACGACGGGCGCAACCGTGGTCTCGAATCGGTACTCGGGGAACCGGACCGCCAGCGCCATGCTGCGCTGGACCTCCTCCGTATCAACCGGTCCTCCGGTCATCGCCGCGTAAAGCGGCCGCGGCCCCTTCAGCTCCATGATCACCCGGTCGCCCAGCCCTTCGGCAAGCAGCCGCTCCAGAACCGCGGCCTTCCGGCCGTCGGTGTCCAACTGCAGCTTCAGGCCGATCCGCTTCAGAAAGCCCAGAACCGCGAGCAGGTCCTCCAGCGCGGCCGGCTCGCCCTTCGAGACGTGCAGCCCCCCGACCCAGCCCTTGGAAACCTCGCTGCGGCCGATGAACCCGTCGAGCCGGTTTGCGGCCTGCAGCCAGGCGATGACGGCCGCGACGCCCTGACGGACCTCGGATCCGTCGGCCAGGATGGGGAATTCTATGCCGTCGGCTCCCCGAACGATGGCCGCGCGGTGCGTCCGGTAGAATGCCCCGAAGCGCTCCTTCCCCTCCCCGATCGCGTCGTGCTCGTCGAAAACCAGATTCTGCTCGTGCATGAATTTCTTGGCGATCCGGCAGCGCGCACAGCCGGTTGCCGTAAAAAGGACCAGACTCATCCGGGCGTCTCCTCAACTCGTTTCGACCACATCGGTGCGCACGCACAGCGCCGCATCCGGCCGGTACGGCAGGACACCCGCGACGCTCACGGTGCGGCGCGCTCCCGGCGGCGAGGCGCCCGGCACCCGGAAGCGCGTCACGTCGATGCGTTCGATCGCCCGTTCGGCCGGTTTTTCGATCTGCGGCACCCATTCGTAAGGCACCCGGTAGGCGCGGTAGATCATGTTGATCTTCAGCATCCGGCCCCAATAGGGGCTGATGTACTCCCAGACGATCTCATGGCCGGCGGTGACCTCGATGAGGCGGCCGCCCGAGCCCTCGGTGATCAGGGTGTTCCCGTTCGGCAGGCGCTGGGCCGAGCTGATGAAGGGGCTGTAGAACCGGTTCGCATCCACCGGGAACGCCAGCCCGGCCTCGACCGGCGTGTACTGCCAGACGACCTGCAGCGAGACCGGATCGATTTCGAGCACCCGCGAATAATCGCGCAGTGCGTTCCTGAATCCCGTGGGCGAACCGGGGTTGGGCGCCCCGTAGCCGGCCCAGCCGCCGTTGTCGAAGACCAGGATGTGGCCCTCGCCGGGAAGCCCGCGCGGAATCATGTGGGCGTGGTGCTGGCCGATGATCCATCCCAGCCGTCGCAGCTCGG
This sequence comes from uncultured Desulfatibacillum sp., assembly GCA_964427375.1. Lineage (GTDB taxonomy): Bacteria > Desulfobacterota > Desulfobacteria > Desulfobacterales > SpSt-501 > SpSt-501. Next base: position 42,899 of record CAYRUF010000006.1, read on the forward strand.
CGGTCTCATCGTAGGTGGGGCCGAGGCGCCAGACGATCCGGCCGGTCTGCTTGTCGACGATGGCCGTGATGTTGGATTCCCGCGCGCACCAGATGATGTTGTCCGGGTGGAAGCGCCGGTCGCCCGCGTCGAACCAGCGGTTGGGTCCCAGCAGCGACATGGAGTTGATGTGCATCCAGTCGCCGGCCCCGCCCCCGGACTTCAGCCAGTTGGGGTTGCGGAACAGGAGGTTCTTGGCGTCCTCCCGGAAGCCGAGCTCGTCGAAATGCTCGCTGCACACCCATTCCCAGATCACCTCGCCCTCCCAGTCGACCTCGATGATGCTGTCGTCCAGGAGCGGCTTGTCGCAGATGGCGGGATTCCTCACGTTCTTGTGGGAGAGGATCATGGTGCGGCCCCGGTCGGTCAGGGGCTCCAGGCCCGGGGCATAGTAGCCCACCGGATTGCCTTCGCGCTGGTAGTCGTGATGCTGCCGGGCCATCCATTGCGGCGCTTCGCCGGGGTCCTCGATGAACTCGTACTGGTTGAAGCGCCAGACCACGTTGCCGTCCCAGTCCACCTGGACCAGGTCGATCCCGTCCTGGCTGCCGAAGGCCGTGCTGCGCTCACCGGTGCTGCCGATCAGGTGGCCGCCCGGCAGAATGCGATTGGGCATCCCGTGCAGCTCCTTCCACAGCTGGACTTCGCCGCCGTTCATGTCGATCAGCAGCGCCCCCACCTCCTTGGCCTGGAACACGGTGTAGCCGTTCCAACACCGGCCGGGGTCGTAGAGCGTCGTTCCGGTGGGAAAGATACTGGGATAGGTCATTTGCTGTTGCCTCCTGAATGTTAGTCTTCTTTGAATGCCGTCTCCCGCCCGCGGCGGATGCCCGGCAGAGCCACCGCGATCAGCATGCCCGCCGCGAGGACGAGGAAGGCCAGCGACAGGGGGCGCGCAACGAACACGGACGGGTCGCCGCGCGAAAGCAGCATGGCCCGCCGCAGGTTTTCCTCCAGCATCGGGCCCAGGACAAAACCCAGGATGAGCGGGGCCGGCTCGCATTCGAGCTTGTGGAACACGTAGCCGAGCAGCCCGCACAGGGCCGTCAGTCCGATGTCGAAGGTGTTGTTGTTCACGCTGTAGAGCCCGATGCAGCAGAACACCAGGATCGCGGGATACAGCAGGCGGTAGGGAACCGAGAGCAGCCGCACCCAGATCCCCACCAGCGGCAGGTTCAGCACCACCAGGATGATGTTGCCGAGCCACATGGAAACGATGACGCCCCAAAAAAGGGCCGGGTTGCTGGTGATGACCCGCGGACCCGGCTGGATGCCGTGGATCATCATGGCGCCGGCCATCATCGCCAGGATCACGTTGGGCGGGATGCCGAGCGTGAGCAGCGGCACGAAGGAGGTCTGGGCCGCCGCGTTGTTGGCCGATTCGGGGGCGGCCACCCCGCGAATGTCACCCTGGCCGAAGCGCCCCGGGTCGTGCGCGCACTTCTTCTCGATCATGTAGGCCGTAAACGATGAGATGATCGCCCCGCCGCCCGGCAGGATCCCCAGAAGCGAGCCGCACAGGGTGCCGCGCAGCACGGCCGGCGCGGCCGCGCGAAGGTCCTCCTTCTTCAGCCACAGCCCGGTGAGCTGGCTCTTCAGGATGTCGCGCTTCTCGCGCTTTTCGAGGCTGTTGATGATGTCGCAGATGCCGAAAAGGCCCATGGCCAGGGACACGAATCCGATGCCGTCGGCCAGTTCGGTAATCCCGAACGTGAAGCGGTGCGCGCCGCTGGTGACATCGGTCCCGATCATGCCCAGCAGCAGCCCGATCGCAATCATGCCGACCGCCTTGAGCATGGACCCGGAGGCCAGCACGACCGAGCCGATCAGACCGAAGACCATGAGCGAGAAGTACTCCGCCGGCCCGAACCGGAACGCCAGCTCGGACAGCGGCACCGCCAGAACGGCCAGGACCAGGGTGGCGAAGGAGCCGGCCGCGAACGAGCCCAGGGCCGAAATGGTCAGCGCCGCGCCGGCCCGCCCCTGCCGCGCCATCTGGTGCCCGTCGAGGCAGGTCACGACCGAGGAGGCCTCGCCCGGCACGTTCACCAAAATGGAGGTCGTCGACCCGCCGTACTGGGCGCCGTAGTAGATGCCGGCCAGCATGATCAGCGCCGAGACCGGCGGCAGGGCGAACGTGGTGGGCAGGAGAATGGCGATGGTCTGGACCGGGCCGATGCCCGGCAGGACCCCGATGAGGGTGCCGATCAGGGCTCCGACCAGGCAGTATAGAAGATTCATGGGAGTGACGGCAGTCTGGAATCCGAGCGCCAAATTGGACAGCAGTTCCATGAAACATCCACCCCTGGCCGTTCAGAAACGGCCAGCGATAAAGGAGGGCCAGACCGGCAATTGGAAATCGAGGAAGTAGACGAACACCGCCAGCACGATGCCGGTCAGCGCGGCGGCATTCAGGAGTGCTTCCTTCCAGCGAAATTCATGGCTGGCCCGGCTGGCGAGAACGACGAGGGCGGCGGTCGACAGCAGCAGTCCCAGTGGTTTCAGGATCTGGCTGAAAAGCACCACCGAAACGAGGATGATCGCCACGGGCTTGAGCTGCAGAGCCGGCCACCGGGAGGATTCCTGGCGCCCTGCGACCCCTCTCAGCAGGATCAGGCCGCCGAGCACGACTAAAAACCCGCCGAGCACGAGCGGGAAATACCCCGGCCCCATTTTGGCGGCGCTGCCGATCGTCAGGCCGAACGACAGGACCATGGCCGCCGCGCCGAAAAAAACGAACATCACGCCGGTCAGGAAATCCTTCGGATGCCGGATGCGCATGGAAAATCCTTTTCGGTTCTTATCATTGACATCCGTTCATCGCCCTCTGTTGGAATGGCGCAGGGATGCCTGGAGGGGGGCTGCGCCTCGCAGGAGCCGCCGCAATTTTTCCGGCAGCGGTCTCAACGGCAGCAATCCCGCTCAGATACGCCCAGAAAGCCCCAAACCGAAGCGCCCCACGACGGAGGCTGCCGTCACTGCCAGTGCGGAGCCATCCTAAAAGTTATCGGGGCGTGACGAAGCCTCGGCGTCTTTTGCGGCGGCCCCTGCGAGGCGCAGCCCCCCTCCGGGTCTTCTTTATCAATGAGCAAATCGCTCGATTTCGGACGAAGCCAATCTATTCGGCCTTGAACCCGGACGCCTGGATGATCGGCACCCAGCGCTCGCGGTCCTTCTTGAAAACGGCGCCGCATTCCTCCGGCGTGGTTCCGGCCGGATCGCTGCCCATCCCCTTGATCTTCTCAACGACGTCCGCTGACTGCACCGCCTTGACAACGGCCGCGCTCAGCTTGTCGATGACGGGTTTGGGAGTCTTGGCCGGCACGACGAGAGCGTTCCAGCCCACTCCCTCGATCTCCGGAAAGCCCGCTTCCTTGAAGGTGGGGATGTCCGGCTGCTTGCGCGAAGTTCCGGCCGTGGCCAGGATGCGGATCTTGTCCGGATGGTAGGCCGACTGGGCATCATAGGCATCGACGCCGATCGGAATCTGGTTGCCGATCAAGGCGGTCACCAGCGGACCCGACCCGTTGTAGGAGGAATGCACCATCTCGACCCCCGCCGCCTTGCCGATCATGAGGCCGAAAAAATGCGGCAAGCTGCCGGCGGCCGGAGATCCGTAGTTGGCCTGGTTCGGGTTTTTCTGGATCCATTCGATCAGGCCTTTGACGTCCTTGATCGGCGAGGCCGGCGGCACCGAGGCGCAGAACTGGTAGACCTGGATGAGAGACACCGGTGCGAAGTCGGCATCCGGGTCGTAGGCCAGCTTGGAGAACACCACCGGCGCCACGACGAACAGGGCCGGGTTCACCAGCAGCAGCGTGGTGCCGTCCGCCGGCTGGCCCTTGGCGTACTCCGTACCGATGCGCCCGCCGGCGCCGGGCTTGTTTTCCACAATCACCGTCTGGCCGAGGGAATCCTTCAGCTTGTCCGCGATGAGCCGGGCCACCACATCCGAGCCGCCACCCGCCGGGTACGGCACGACGATCTTGATGGGGCCTTTGATTTCCTGGGCGGATAGCATGCCCCCTCCGCCAAGAACGACCATCATGGCCACCAGCACCCCGATGCAGCATCTACGCATGGCGAAACCTCCTTTGGGTAAGGGTTCTTGACTCTCGTTTGGACTAACGTTATACAGATAACCGATAGCGTGTCAAGCGCATTTGCCGGCCGGCGGCCGATTCGGTCGTTGCGAATCTCGTCCTTCGGTCGGCGCAGGTTACCGTTATGGTCTTCATGCCCGTCAAGCAGAACCGCATCGCGGTCGAAATCGTCAGCCAGCTCAAGGCGGCGATCCTCTCCGGCCGGTTCAAGCCCGGCGAGCGCCTGCCCACCGAACGGGAACTGACCGAACAGTTCCAGGTCAGCCGGGTGGTGGTCCGGGAAGCGGTCCGGGAGCTTGAAATCAAGGGGCTGGTCAAAATTCTGCAGGGCCCCACCGGCGGCGCCTATGTGACCGATCTGTCCCTGGACCACCTCAACAGCGCCTTCCTGGATCTTTTTCTCTACAATCGGGTGTCGGTGGCGGAGCTGATCGCCGCCCGCCGGTTGGTCGAGTGCGAAATCGCCCGAATCGCCGCGGCGCGCATCGAAGACCGGGGCGCCCGGCGGCTGCAGGAGGCCCTCGACGTCGAACAGCACGACAGCCCGTCGCATGCCGAGTTCGTCTCCAACCGCTTGAAGTTTCATTATCTCCTGGCCGAACTGAGCGGCAACCGGCTGCTGCAGGCCATCGCCGGCGCGCTGTTTCGGCTGACGGGCGACGTGATCCTGGAGGTCAAGCCGGTCAGGCAAGTGATCCATCGGCCGAAGGAACATGCCGAGATCCTGGCCGCCATTCTGGATCACGACGGCCGGGCCGCCGCCCAAGCCATGCAGCGCCACCTGGAGAACATGGGCCGGCAGTTGACCCGGCTGGAGGGAATCTATCGCCGGCGAAGGGGGCTGGCAGACGACTCCGGTCTATCCGGACGGGGAGGCGCTCAATGACCTCGATTGAATGCATCGGCTCGGCGCCGATCCGACGCGTCCTGCAATTCAGGATCAAGCCCGGATCGGACCTGCTGCAGGCCATCGCGGAGGGGATTCAGGCGGAAGGGGTGCAGGCCGGGGTTTTTGTCTCCGGCCTGGGGGCCCTGCGAAAGGCGATTTTCCGCAACCTGAGGGTGTTTCCGGAAAAATTTCCGGTGCACCCGGAGGACCGCCTCTACCTGGAAATCACGGCGCCCATGGAGCTCGTGTCCTTGACGGGATGGATCGCCCCCCGCCTCGACGGGGGCACGGAGATCCATGCCCACTTCGCCGCCTCCACGGTCCAAGACGAGACCGTGGTCACGTTCGGAGGGCATCTCACGGAGGGCACCATCTGCGGCATCAAGGTGGTGGTCGCGATGCTGGTGGTCGAATCGGATCAGGCCCAGGCGGCTATGGAACCCTATTCCAAATCCCTGGATCTCTTTTTGGGTTCAACCCGCTGAGCAGCAGCGGCGAAGGGCAATGGCATGTTAAGGCAACGGTGGAAGATCTTCACATGGGCGGGGGCCATCCTGTGGTTTCTCACTTCACAGCCGTCGTCGGCCTGCACCCTGTGGGGAGCTTCCGGAACGGCGGTAGAGGGCGGGGGCACCCTGGTCGCCAAAAACCGCGACTGGAGCCCGGATCACCACCAGGAACTGGTCGTCCTGAAGCCAACGCAGGGATACCGGGCGCTTCTTCTGAAAGCGGTCGGCGGTGCCGAGCCCGGCGTCAAAGCCGGCGTGAACGAAAAAGGCCTCGTCATCGTCAGCGCCACGGCCAGCCAGGTTGACGGTCGGCAGCGGACAGCGAATCGACAGAAAAGAGATTTGATGAGCCATTTTTTATCTGCCTGCGCCGACATCGATGAGCTTCTCGGTAAGATCGAGCTGCTGCGCCGCCCGGTGTTCTATTTAGTTGGCGACCGTAACCAGATCGCGCTGATCGAAGTTGCGCCTGACGGCCGCCGTTCGGTCCGCCGTCAAGCCGCCGGCACGCTGCACCACACGAACCATTATTGCGCCTTCGATCCGCCCCCCGACCCCAAACGGAAAATCGGCACCAGCAGCACGCAGCGCTCTGCCCGCATCGGTGAACTGCTGAAAGACTCTCCGGCCCCGTTTACGATGGATGATTTTATCCGTTTCAGCACGGACGAGGTCGCCGGGCCCGACAACAGCATTTGGCGAACCGGAAGCGGCCCTTCCCATAAGCGCACCCTGGCCACCTGGCTCGTATCGGTTCCGACCGGCGGCAGCCCGCAGCTTTATCTCAAGACCGCCGACCCCGGTGAACCCGAGCGGGTTTGCCGGATTTCCATCGAGGCCGCCCTCGGCGGGGACGACCGTGACCGAATCCCGCTGGACAGCGAGCTCTGCCGATGATCGACGTCTGGGACGGTTCCATCACCTTTCGATCTGCGGATGCATCCGACCGCGCGGCCATTGCCGCCTTCCACGCCGCCAGCTGGCGCCGCGCCTATCGCGGCATATTGTCCGACTCGTTTCTGGATGGAGCGATCGACGCCGAGCGGCTGGAACTGTGGACCAAACGCCTGTCGCCGTCCGGCAGCCACCGCCGCCTCGTCCTGCTGGCCGAAGAGCTTCGCGGTCTGGCCGGGTTCGTGTGCGTCCTGCTGGACGAGGAGCCCGAATGGGGGGCCTGCCTGGACAATCTGCATGTGCGGCCCGACAGCCACAGACAGGGGCTGGGCCGGAGGCTCTTCGCCGAAGCCGCGCGCTGGCTGACGTCGGTCGAGCCGGGCTGGCCGCTCCACCTCTGGGTGTTCGAAACCAACCGGGCCGCCCGGGGATTTTACGATCGGTTCGGCGGTGAGGTGGTGACCCGCAGGATCAAGTGCATGCCCGGCGGAGGGGATATCGCCTCGCTGCGCTATTTCTGGCGCGATGTGGAAATGCTGATCAAGCGTCTGACGGGCTGACCCGCCGCAGTCCGGTCGGGCGGGGCGTGGCGCGCCGGGCATAGAGTATGGACCGACCGATCAGGGACTGGCATCCGCGGATTTCATGCTTAACTTGGCGCTGCCGATCGCTACACACCCACACGCCGCTTGAAAAGAGGAACGTCATGAACCGGTTGACCAGCATCATTATCCAGCGATGGTTTTCAACAGGCGCGAGCGTGGCGGCCGCGCTGGCCGTCCTGCTGCTCGCCGCAGCAGCCGTGGCCCAAAGCGGCCCGGCCGCAGGGCCGGCCGTTCCGGCCGTCACCGTCAGCGGAAACGCGGAGGTGGCGGCCGCGCCCGACCGCGCCACGCTGAGCCTCGGCGCCGTGGTCGAGAGCAAACAAGCCCAGGACGCCCAGAAGCAGATCGCCCAGATCATGCAGCGGGTCATCAAGGACATCCGCGCCCAGGGCGTCCCGAATGAGAAGATCCGCACCGCCGGGCTCTCCTTGAATCCAGTCTACTCCCACCCCGCCCCCCGCCCCGGCCAGGAGCCCGAGGCCCCGCGCATCGTCGGGTACCGCGCCGCCAACACGGTGCGGGTGCAGGTCGACGATCTGGAGCGCGTCGGCGGAGTGATCGATGCCGGGATCGCGGCCGGCGCCAACCAGCTCAACGGACTGTCCTTCGACCTGCGCGACGATCTCAAGCATCGTGAGCAGGCCCTGCAGCTGGCCGCCCGCGAGGCCCGCAGCAAGGCCGAAGCCCTGGCCGCCGCGCTCAATCTGCAGCTGGGCGAGGTGCTTGAGATCCGCGAGGAAAGCGGCCCCGCATCCTATCCCGTGGAGCGGCGGCTGGCCGCACCGTCCGCCGCCGGCACGCCGATCCAGCCCGGCCAGGTCCAGGTCAGCGCTGCGGTCCAGGTGCGCTTCCGCCTGATCGGCCCGCAGAAGTAACGTGGCCGCCGGCCGTCGGACCCGCGGCCGCGAGGCCGCAGCGGGGGAGGCGTCAACGGACGCCTGCCCGCCGGGAATCCTCATCAACGAGGTCCATAAAAAATTGACCTTTGGGGCGATTCTCGCTAAGCATTCTTCTCCAGAGGACGATTAAATGACGTTCACCTGGGACTTTCCCTATCCTTCTCGAAGAATGCCGATCCTGGCGCGCAACGCGGTGGCCACCTCTCAGCCCCTGGCCGCGCAGGCCGGGCTGCGCATGCTGCTCGCCGGCGGCAACGCCGTGGACGCGGCCCTGGCGGCCGCCATCGCGCTCACGGTGGTCGAGCCGACCAGCAACGGCATCGGCAGCGACGCCTTTGCCATCCTCTGGGACGGAAGCGCCCTGCACGGCCTGAACAGCTCCGGCCGGGCGCCGCAGGCCTGGTCGCCGCAGCGCTTCGCCGGCCTGTCCGCGATGCCGCCTTTGGGCTGGGACACCGTTACGGTGCCCGGCGCCGTCGCCGCCTGGGCGGCTCTGTCCGAGCGCTTCGGCAAGCTTTCGTTCGCGGAGTTGTTCCAGCCGGCCATCGCCTATGCGCGCGACGGCTTCCCGGTATCGCCGATCACGGCCCGGCGCTGGCAGCAGGCCCAGGCGCTTTACCCGCAGTTTGCCGAGATCAACCGCACCTTTTTCCCGGCCGGCCGGGCCCCGCAGCCCGGAGAGCGGTTCCGCTGTCCGGACCAGGCCGATGCTCTGGCCGAGATCGCGGCCAGCCGCGGCGAATCATTCTACCGCGGGCCGCTCGCCCGCCGGATGGCGGCCTGCGCGGCGGCCGAGGGCGGCGCCCTGACGCTGGACGATCTGGCCCAGCACACCGCGGACTGGGTCGAACCGCTGGCCGTCGACTACCGCGGAGCCATGCTGCATGAAATCCCGCCGAACGGCCAGGGGATCGCGGCCCTCATCGCGCTGGGGATCTTGCGGCATTTCGACCTCGGGCGGTTTCCGGTCGATTCGGTGGACAGCATCCACCTGCAGATTGAAGCCATGAAAGCGGCCTTCACCGACGTGTTCCGCGAAGTGGCCGACCTCGATCACATGCGGCGGCCGCCCGGCGACCTGCTGCGCGCCGACGCCCTGGCGGCCCGGGCCGCCGCGATCCGCATGGACGCCGCCGCCGAGCCACCCGGCCCATCGCCGTCCGGCGGCGGCACGGTCTTCCTGACCGCCGCCGACGAATCCGGCATGATGGTCTCTTTCATCCAATCCAACTACATGGGGTTCGGCTCCGGCGTAGTGGTGCCGGGCACCGGCATGGCCCTGCAGAACCGCGGCCTGGGGTTCGTCCTGGAGGACGGTCACCCCAACCGCGTGGCCGGCGGCAAGCGACCGTTCCACACCATCATCCCGGGGTTCGTCACGCGGGGCGGCCGGCCGCTCATGAGCTTCGGCGTCATGGGCGCTCACATGCAGCCCCAGGGGCACGTGCAGATGATGACCCGGATTTTCGACTACGGCCAGAACCCCCAGGCCGCCTGCGATGCGCCGCGCTGGCATGTGTCCGCCGACGGCAGTGTGCAGCTCGAGGCCGGTGTGGCACCGGCGGTGGCGGAGGGGCTTCGCCGGCGCGGGCATTCGGTGACCACCGACGCACCCGAATCGCTCTTCGGCGGCGGGCAGCTGATCTGGCGGCTCCCCGACGGCTACGCGGCGGCTTCGGACCGGCGCAAGGACGGACAGGCCGTCGGCTTTTGAGGAATCCTTGCTTGACCCGCAGACGAAAGGAAGGTGCACATGGCTACATTTTTCATGTTCGGCAGATACACCTGCGATTCCATCCAGAAGATCAGTGCGGAGCGGACCCAGGCGGCGGTCGATGCGATCCAGAAAATGGGCGGCGAGGTCAACGCCATGCACGTGCTGCTTGGCGAATACGACCTCATGATCTGCGTCAAGCTTCCGAGCATCGAGGATGCCGTCAAGGCCTCGGTGGCGCTGGCCAAGCTGACCGGAATCGCCTTCACGACCTGTCCGGCCATCGAGGTGGAGATCTTCGATCAGCTGGTCGGGAAAAAGTGACCGGTCGATTACCGCAGGGCTTGAGATTGCAGCCCGACCATGCCATTTAGGCGAGAGGGAGGACACGAAATGAAGAGAGTACTGGTGGCATACGTGAGCCGGACGGGGAACACGGAGAAAATGGCGGAGTTCATTGCCGAGGGAATCCGCTTCTCGGGCCACACCGCCGACGTGAAGAAGGTCGCCGACATCCGGGATGAGAAGGGTTTGGGTGGCTATGACGGCTATGTCTTCGGCTGTCCCACGTACCACAAGGACATCACCGCCGGCATGAAGACGTTTCTATTCATCGCCGAAAAGGCCAACCTGGTCGGCAAGATGGGCGGGGCGTTCGGCTCCTCCACGCACAGCGGCGAATCCGCGCAGATGATTTACGACACCATGCAGCACGTCTTTAAAATGGACATGGTGAACCTGGGCGCCCTCAATCTGAAGGAACCGATCATCCGCGCACCGGACGGCCAGCGCTCCTGCCAGGACTACGGCAAGGCCGTCGGCCAGATGTTCAGGTAAACGCAACGCAGGTCGTACACCACCGGGCGTCCCGCCGACGGGATGCCCGATGGTGCTTGAGGAGGCAGTCCCATGCTGAAATTGGGGTTCATCGGCGCCGGTCCGGTCGGCACCACCTTCGGCGTCCGGTTGTCCGAGCAGGGCTATGCGGTGGTTGCCGTGGCGGACATCCGCCCGGCGGCCGCGGAGCGGTTCGCGCAGCTCGTTGCCGGATGCCGGGTATTCAAGACCGCCCAGGAGCTGGCGGATGCGGTCGATTTGGTCTTCATCACCACCGCCGATGACTTCATCCCCCGCGTGAGCGCGGAGCTGAAATGGCGTCCGAATCAGATGGCGGTGCACTGCAGCGGTGCGAGCACGGTGCAGTCGCTCGAGGCCGCCCGGCAACAGGGCGCCCGAGTGGGCTCGATCCACCCGTGCCAGACCTTCGCCGGGATCGAGCAGGCCATCGCCAATCTGCCCGGCTCCACCTTCGCCATCGAAGCCGAGGAGCCGCTCAAAACCACCCTGACCGAAATGGCGCGGGCCCTCAAGGGCGACATCGTCTATCTGACCTCCGAAGACAAGGTCCTCTACCATGCCGCCGCCGCCATCGCCTGCAACTATTTCACCACCATCGTCAAGCTGGCGACCGACCTCTGGCGCAACTTCGGCAAGACGCCCGCGGACGCCATCAAGGCTTACATGCCCCTGCTGCGCGGAACCCTGGCCAACATCGAAACGGTCGGCTTCCCCAAGTGCCTCACCGGGCCGATCGCCCGCGGCGATGTCGCCACGATCCGCCGGCATCTGGCCGCGCTCGAAAAATCCGCACCCGATCTGCTGCCGCTTTACAAAGAGCTCGGGAGGTTCACGATTCCCATCGGCCGGGACAAGGGCTCCCTGACGGCCGACCGGGCCGAGGAACTGCAGACCCTGCTGAAACCTTAAACGCTCCAGGCCCCCATGTCGACTGATTTCAAGACCCGTTTGACCCGCGGCGACGCGTTCATCGGCGCCTTTATCTGCCTGCCCTGCCCCGAATCGGCCGAGCTGTTTGCGGAATTGGGCTACGACTGGCTCATCATCGACACCGAGCACGGGCCCTATGACGTCTTGACGGCTCAGCGGATGCTCCAGGCGGTCGGCCGGCGCTGCCCCTGCGTCGTGCGCGTGCCGTCCAACGAGGAGGTCTGGATCAAGAAGGCCCTCGACACCGGAGCGGCCGGCGTGCTGGTCCCGCTGGTCAACACGGCCGAGATCGCCGCCCGCGTCCAGCGCGCCTGCCGCTATGCGCCGGAGGGAACCCGCGGCATGGGCCTGGCGCGCGCCCAGCGCTACGGGGTCGGATTTCAGGATTATGTGGCCGGCGCCAACCGCGAGATCGCAGCCATCGTCCAGGCCGAACATATCGAGGCGGTCAATCACATCGACGCCATCGCCGCCGTGCCCGGAATCGATGCCATCTTCGTGGGGCCTTATGATCTCTCAGCCAGCATGGGCAAGCCCGGCCAAATCCAGGATCCCGAGGTCCAGGCCGCCATCCGCCGGGTGCGCGACGCCACGCTCAAGGCCGGGTTGAAACTCGGCATCTACTGCTCGGATCCCGAATCGGCCCGGGACTGCCTGCGGCAGGGGTACACGCTGATCGGGATGGGCACCGACCTGAGCTATCTGGCCCAGTCCGCGCTGGCGGCGCGGACATCGGCCCTGCGGGAGTGACCCCATGCCCGTCGACCCCCAGCGAACGCCCCCAGCCGACCCGATCCTGGCCAAGATGAAGCGCGGCGTCTATTATCCCGGGCATCACCTGGGGGCCCGCGAGGAGCTCGACCGGCTGGTGGCCCAGGGAATTTTGGAACGCATGGACGCCTCCTTTCTCTGCGGGCCCGACAGCGAACCGACGTATGGTTTGGCCGAGCCGAAGCGTTCCAAGGCCCGCCCGGCGCCGACCGATGCGACTCAACGATAGACCGACCGAACGCACCACGGCCGCGACCGATGTCCTGCTCAGCCTGGCGGCGGCCGCGGGAATCGTTCGGCTGCAGTCGGTCGCGCCCGCCGTTGCCTGGAAACTTCATCTATGGTCCTGGCTCTTTGCGCTCATCGCGCTGTCCTCAGCCCTCGGTGCGGTCTATCACGGTCTGGTTCTTGCCGAGCGGACGCGCACCTGGCTGTGGCGGATCCTGACGGTCTGCTTGAGCATGGCCATATCGCTGCTCGGGGTCGGGGTGGTTTTAGATGCGTTCGGCGCATCGGCGGCCGGCCGCGTGCTGCCGGTCCTGCTCCTATCCGGGTTGCTGATCTACGCCGTAAGCCGCGCCTTCGCGGGGCTTTTTATCGTATTCATCGCTTATCAGGCTCTGGTGCTGATCCTGGCGCTGGGGGTCTATGCCGGGCTGGCCGTACAAGCCGTCCTCGCGGGCGCCGGCTGGATGGCGGCCGGGGCGGCGGTCAGCCTGGCCGCCGCAGCCGCCCAGGCTGCGCGCAGCCTGCGGGTCCGATTGATCTGGGAGTTCGACCACAATGGAATCTTTCACCTGCTCCAGGTCGGTGGGGTGATCCTTTTTGGCATGGGGGCTTCCCAGGGATGAAACGAGGCTGTGCCGCGATATGATGCTCGATCGCATTGCCGTTGAGTTGACCCATGAGCTGCAGGATATGCGCTTCGGTCCCCCCGTCGCGCAGGTCTACAACCCGCTCGAATACGCCCGAGCACCCCATCGCCAATACCTGCAGCGCTACGGAAAGCCGCCCAAGGAAATCGTGTTGGTGGGGATGAACCCCGGCCCTTGGGGCATGGCCCAGACCGGCATTCCTTTCGGCGAAATCGGCGCCGTCCGCGGCTGGATGGGGATCGATGCTCCGGTGGCCCAACCTCGCCGGCCCCACCCCCGGCGGCCGGTCCTCGGCTTCGACTGCACCCGCCGGGAGGTCAGCGGGCAGCGGCTGTGGGGCTGGGCCCGGAAGAAATTCGGCGCGGCCGACGCGTTTTTCAGGAGGTTTTTCGTCGCCAATTATTGCCCCTTGATGTTCATGGCGGAAAGCGGAGCCAACCTGACGCCCGACAAGCTCAAGACCGCGGAGGCGGGCCCCTTGTTTACGGCCTGCGACCGCGCCCTGCGCCGAACGATCGTCTATCTGAAGCCGACACACGTGGTCGGCATCGGGCAGTTTGCGGCCCAGCGCGCGCGCATCGCGCTGGAGGGCCTGCCGCTGCAAATCGGCGGGGTCACCCATCCGAGCCCGGCCAACCCGAAGGCCAACCGCGGCTGGGAATCCCTGGCCGACCAGGAGCTGGCCGCATTGGGCATCCGGCTGGAGCCCCTATGAACCGTCCGCTGCACACCTGGCTGTCGATGGCGATGGCGGCTGTCTGCGCGGCAGCCTGGCTGACCGGCTGCGCCGGCCCGCGGGCCGCTGCTCCGCTGGAAGCGGACCGGATCGAGTCCAAGATCGCCTCCCTCCAGAGCCGCCTGAAAGGCCTCGATCCGGCCGCCGATGCGTTCGAAGCCCGCCGCGTGGCCCGTACGGCGGTGGCCGACTCCTACCGGCTGGCCGAGGACTATCGCCTGGCAGGCCCGGCGCGCTGGCACAATCTGCTCATTCAAATGGGGCTCCGCGAGCGCGGTCTTTGCTACCACTGGACCGAGGACCTGATGAAGCGCCTGCAGGCTCTGAACTTGAAAACCTACCGGCTGCACTGGGGGGTGGCCCACCAGGGCAGCGATCTTTACGAGCACAACAGCGTGGTCATCACCGCCTCGAACCAGCCGTTTGAGGACGGGCTCGTGCTCGATCCCTGGCGGAACTCGGGCGACCTCTACTGGACCGCCGTCCGCGAGGACGACTATCCGTGGGTGCCGCTGCCGCCGGATCAATGGTGATGGCTTCGTAAAAGGAAGAACACGATGGATAGGAGCTTGGAAGAACTCTTTGGCATGCTGACGGATGCCGCCGCGCGCCTGCGCGGAGTGGCCCACCTCACTCCGGTCATGACCTCGCGCCACCTGAACGAGCGCGTCGGGGCCGAGGTGTTTCTGAAATGCGAAAACCTTCAGCGCATCGGCGCCTTTAAGTTCCGCGGCGCCTACAACGCCATGTCCCGGCTTTCAGCCGAGGAACGCCGCCGCGGGGTCGTCACCTTTTCCTCGGGCAACCACGCCCAGGCCGTCGCGCTCGTGGGCCGGCTGCTCGGCATCGACGCCTGCGTGGTCATGCCTCAAGACGCGCCGGCCATCAAGCGTCAGGCGACCGAAGGCTACGGCGCCCGCGTCCTTCTCTACGACCCCGAGGCGAGCAGCCGCGAGGAAATCGCCCGGGAGCTTCAGCGGCAGCACGGTTACACCCTGATCCCGCCTTTCGACCACATCGATGTCGTGGCCGGCCAGGGTACTGCGGCGCTGGAGCTTGGGGAACAGGCCGGCGGGCTCGACTGGCTGCTGGTGCCCTGCGGCGGGGGCGGGCTGCTGAGCGGCTGTGCCATCGCCGCCAAGGGGGCGAGCGCAACCTGCCGGGTCTGCGGCGTCGAGCCGGAGGTGGCCGACGACGCTACCCGGTCGTTTTACAGCGGCCGCCTGCAGACCGTCAAAAACCCGCCGACCATCGCCGACGGTACGCGCACGCCCAGCCTTGGAAAAATTACATTCCCTCTGGTGCGGCGGTTCGTGGATGCCATGCAAACCGTGTCCGAGGATGCCATCCAAGACGCGGTCCGCTTTTTATTCTATCGTCTGAAGCTCGTGGTGGAGCCCTCGGGCGCCCTGGGACTGGCGGCGCTGCTCAGCGGCCGGACCCCGGCCAGCGGGCGGGTGGGGGTGATCTTGAGCGGCGGTAACATCGACGGCCCCACCATGCAGGCGATTCTGGCCGGCGAATGACCGCAGAACCGGAGGGGCGCATGAAAATCTACACCGGCAGCGGGGATCGCGGGAAGACCAGTCTCTTCAGCGGCGAACGGGTCGCCAAACACGACCCGCGCATCGACGCCTACGGCGACCTGGACGAGCTCAACTCGGTCATCGGCGCCTTGATTGCCGGCCTGCCTTCGGGCGGCGGCGGCCTCGATCCGGAGCTCCACGGCATCCAGTCCGAGCTGTTTGCCATCGGCGCCTGGCTCGCCACCGCCCCCGGGGCCCCGGCGGCCGCGGCCCTGCCGCCGCTCGACCCGGAGGCCGCCAAGAACCTCGAACGTGCCATCGACCGGCTGGATGCCGGGCTTCCGCCGCTGGCCGGGTTCATCCTGCCCGGCGGGCATCCCGGCGCCGCCTGGGCGCACATCGCCCGCACCGTCTGCCGCCGGACCGAGCGCCGCGTCGTGGGACTTGCCGCCCAAGGTGCAGACGCCGCGGCCGCCGAGCAAATCCAGCGGGCGATCATCTATCTCAACCGCCTGTCCGACTATTTCTTCGTGCTGGCCCGCCACATCAACCGCATTCAGGGCATCGAGGACCGCCTATGGCAACGGTGAGGCCTCCCGCCCCCCGGGCGACAGCCGCCGGAGCGTTCACCGTCCGGGTCCGGGCCAACCGCCGGCTGTCCGCGAATGCGTTCGAGCTGACCCTGACCAGGCCGCCGGACTTCAGTTTCCTGGCTGGCCAGCGGCTGCGGATCGAGTGCGACGGGGCGCAGCGGGACTACTCGATCGTCTCCTCCCCGGCCGAACCCCTTCTCCGGCTGTGCATCCGCCGGGTGGCGGGCGGCCGCCTGTCGGCGCGCCTGGCTCACGCCGATGTGGATGAAGCACTGACGTTCACCGGTCCGCACGGCTACTTCACGTTCAAGACCTCCGCCCGGCCGGCCGTGTTCGCGGCGACCGGCACCGGCATCGCGCCGTTCTGCGCCATGGCCGGCGACGGAGTATCGGGGTTCACGCTGCTGCACGGCGTCAAGACGCCGGCCGACCTCTACTATCGGGATCTCATCCAGCCGCGGGCGTCCGCGTACGTGGCCTGCCTGTCCGCGGGCCGACCGGCCGAGCCCGCCCACCATCCCGGCTGGGTGACCGACTATATCCGGAACTGCCTGCCGCCGCGGGCCTACGATTTTTATCTCTGCGGGCGCCAGGACATGATCCGCGATGCGACCCTTCTGATCGACGAGCGATTTCCGGAGTCGCTGGTCTACACCGAGGTTTTCTACTGAAACCACAGGAGGACACCGATGCAGTTCGCAGTGACGAAGAAAGAAGCCGTCATCCTGGACCCCGCCAACGCCATGCAGCCCAAGGCCATCCCGGTCGAGGTCCGGACCGACCCGCTCACCGGACGAACCGCGCGCATCTGTCATTTCATGCGGCTGCAGTGGAAGAAACCCGACCTCGACCGGCTCGTGGCCGGAACCGACGGCAGCTGCCCCTTCTGCCCGGATCGGGTGCTGAAGTTCACCCCCTGCTTTCCGGCGGACATCGCGCCGGACGGCCGCTTCTTCCGCGGCGACCACGTGCTGTTTCCCAACCTCGCGCCTTATGACGGCCTGGGCGCGGTCGCCACGCTCGGCAGCCGCCACTACACTCCCATGGCGGAGATCGAGCCGGCGCGAATCGCCGGAGGCATCCGACTCGCCATGGACTTCTTCCGCCGCGTGCGGGCCATCGGACACCCGGAATCGGTTTACCACCTGCTCAGCTGGAACTACATGCCCGCCTCCGGCAGCTCGCTCATCCACCCGCACCTGCAGGTTTTTGCCAGCTCGACCGCACCCAATCAGCTGCGCGAGGAACTGGCGGCGGCCGAGGCCTATTTCCGGGCGCACGGCCGCACGTACTGGGACGATCTGGTTCAGGTGGAGCGCGCCGACGGCCAGCGGTTTCTCGGCCGCCGGGGCCGGATCTCCTGGCTGGCGAACTTCGCGCCGTTCGGCGTCGCCGGGGACGTGGTCGCCGTGGTGGACGACTGCCGCGGGATGCTGGACCTGACCGAGGCGGATGTGGACGGCATCGCCGGGGGGCTCGCCGCCGCGATGGCCGCCTACGACCGGATGGGCATCTACAGCTTCAACGTGTGCTTTTTCCCGGGCACCGAATCGGACCGGTTCGCCCGGCTTCATATGGTTTTTTCACCGCGGATTTATTATAATCCGATCTTGGCCACGCCGGATACGACCGCCCTGCGAACGCTCTACGACGAAAGCATCTGCGTCGGGTTTCCGGAAGAGATCGCCGCCATGATCCGGCCCGCATTTCAGGAGCCCCCCCGCCTGGACGGAGGCGCATAAATGCAGCTTCAAAAGTTCGAGATCCCCGGCCCCGGCGGTCAGCGCTTGTCGGCCATTCTGGACCTGCCGGCCGACGGCGCGCCCATCGCCTACGCGCTTTTCGCCCACTGCTTCACCTGCTCGAAGGATGTGAAGGCGGCATACCACATCTCGCGCACGCTCACGCGCGAGCGGATCGGCGTGCTGCGCTTCGACTTCACCGGCTTGGGCGAGAGCGGTGGCGTCTTTGCGGACACCAGTCTGCAGTCCAACGTAGCCGACCTCATCGCCGCCGCGGAATTCCTATCAGCGCGGTTCGAGGCGCCCCGGCTGCTGATCGGCCATTCCTTCGGAGGGGCCGCCGTCTTGCAGGCGGCCGCCGCGATCCCGTCCTGCCGGGCGGTGGTGACCATTGCCGCTCCGGCCGACCCACGGCATGTCTTTAAAACACTCGGCCCGGCCGCCGAAACGATTGCCTCCAGGGGCGAAGCCGAAGTCACCATCGCCGGCCGGCCGTTCACCCTGCGGAAAAAATTTTTAGACGACCTCGCGGGAGTCGACCCGGAAGCAGCCATCCAGAACCTCGACCGCGCGCTGCTGGTCATGCACTCGCCGGTGGACGATGTGGTCGGAATCGAAAACGCCACCCGCATCTTCCAGGCGGCGCGCCATCCCAAGAGCTTCGTCTCGCTCGACCCGGCCGACCACCTGCTGTCGGACCTGGCTGATTCCCGCTATGCCGGCGCCGTGATCGCGGCCTGGGCCCGGCGCTATCTGTCACCAACGCCGACCGCCGCCCGGCGCACCGCCCACTCACCCGCGAAGTATCGCTTCGGGGGCGGTTGAGCGGGTGAACGGGTCCAATCTTCGAATATGCCCAAAAACGCCGCTACGTTTTGGTCGCTGGAATACCTGATGGGCCGCTGGCGCCCCACGATCGGAGACCCTTCCGTCATAGGATGGTTCACCGTCGGGGCCTATTTTGTTTGCGCCGCCCTGGCGTTTGGGGCGGCCCGACCCCACCCGGAAAACGACCGCCGGTCGGTTTTTTTCTGGGGCGCGGTGGGGCTGCTCATGGTCCTGCTGGCGATCAACAAACAACTCGATCTCCAGAGCCTGCTCACCGAAATCGGCCGGCAGGTGGCGCTGCATCAGGGCTGGATGGAACAGCGCCGTTCCGTGCAATTATGGTTCGTCGTGGGGTTCAGCCTGCTGGCCACTGCCGGTTTTTTGGGGTTCGCCTTTTTCATGCGGAACTGGTTCCGGCGGTTCATGCTCGCGTTCATCGGGCTGTTCGTCCTGCTCAGCTTCATCATCATCCGCGCGGCCAGTTTCCACCACGTCGATCAATTCCTAAATGTCCGGATCCTTCAACTGAGGATGAATTGGATCCTCGAGCTGAGCGGCATCTTCATCGTGCTGGCCGCCGCGGCGGCCGACATCCGACGGAATCGCAAGTGACCAACTGAAACGAAGGAGGCTGAAGAATGGCAGGCCATCATCGCATTGCAATCGTCACCGGCGCGGGCACCGGCATTGGCCAGTCGGTCACGCTGGCGCTGTTGCGCAGCGGATACAGCGTGGCGCTCGCCGGGCGAAGGCGGGAGCCGCTCGAGCAGACGGCGGCGCAGTCCGGCGCGGCCGCGCGGACGCTGATCGTTCCGACGGACGTCAGCGACCCCGGAGCGGTGCGGGCGCTTTTTGAAGCCGTGGAGGAGCGCTTCGGCCGGCTGGATCTGCTCTTCAACAACGCCGGCATCTTCGTTCCTGGCGTCGAGATCGACGCGCTGTCGGTCGAACAGTGGCAGGCGGTGGTCGACATCAATCTGACCGGCTCCTTCCTGTGCGCGCGCGAGGCCTTCCGCATGATGAAAACCCAGAACCCGCCCGGCGGACGCATCATCAACAACGGCTCGATCTCGGCCCATGCCCCGCGGCCCAATTCAACGGCCTACACGACGACCAAACACGCCATCACCGGCCTCACCAAGTCGATCGCCCTCGACGGCCGCCGCTATGACATCGCCTGCAGCCAGATCGACATCGGCAACGCCCGCACCGAGCTGGCCGCACCCATGGCCAAGGGGGTTCCGCAGGCCAACGGCCAGATCGCCGTCGAGCCCATGATGGACCTGGAGCACGTGGCGAGCGCGGTGCTCTACATGGCCGGCCTGCCGCTCGACACCAACGTGCAGTTCATGACCATCATGGCGACGAAAATGCCGTTCGTGGGCAGAGGATAGGTTCCGCGCCAGCGGTCCTCGGCCGCGATGGTGAACCGTATAGCTCGTTACGGAGACACTTAGCCCTATCGAGGGGCCAGGGTTCGGGGTTCAGGAAAGAAGTAATTGCTTGGGGCTGATCGCACATGCCCCGATTCGCCTACCTCGGGAGGAGATTGCGAATTATAGCACCTGTGTTACCATGCTCCCTGAACCCCGAACCCTGAACCCTGGCACTCTGAACCCTGGCACTCTGAACCCTTGAACCCTATCCATCACTCGGAGGAAGCCGTGGACTCGAAACCCATCGAAAAAAAAGGCTCCGGCCGGTTGCGTTTTCGCGACGGCATTCTGGATCGCTACCCGGACGTGCTGACGCCGGCGGCGCGCGACGCGCTGGAGGCCCTGGCCGGGTTCAACGCCGACCGGCAGCGGATCATGCAGGAGCGCATCGAACGCCGCGCGGCGCGCTTCCGGGAAGGCCGGCGGATCGGCTTCCTCGACCCGGCCGCCCCGATCCCGCGCACCACGCTCACCGTGCAGCAGGCGCGCGAGGGCCGGTTCGAGGGCTCCGAGATCCCCCACGACCTGCAGCGCCAGTGGGTGCAGGGCACCGGCCCGGCCACCCGGCCGCGGGCAACGGTCGAAGCCGGCATCCGCAACGTGGCCTATGCCCTGCTTTCCGGGGCCGACGGCTGGATGTTCGACGGCGAGGATGCGCTCGGCCAGGTGGACGCCATGTCCCTCGACAACCAGCGCAACCTCATGATCGCCTTCGGCCGCCGGGAGCCGTTCTTGCGCGTCGCCGAGACCGTCGCCGCGGAGATGAACGCCTGGTCCAGGGGCTTTTTCGGCCGCGAAATCATTGCCGACTGGAAAAAGCAGCTCGATTTCACCACCCGCATCTATCGCCCCCGGGGCCTGCACCTCGACGACCGCCATGTGCGCGACCGCGACGGCTCCGGCTTCTCGGCCGCGATCGTCGACGCCGTCCTCTACGTCGTCAACAACCACCGGACCCTGCAGGCTGAGGGCCGCTCGATCGTCCTCTACCTGCCCAAAATCCAGACCGCCGAAGAAGCCGCGCTGTGGCACGACATCCTCGGCGCGCTCGAACAGCACCTCGGGCTGACGGTCGGCACGGTGAAGACCTATGTCCTGGTCGAACAGCTCGAGGCCTGCTACCAGTTGATGGAGATCCGCGCCGCGCTGGGGCGCCGCTTCGTCGGGTTCAACACCGGCCGCTGGGACTACATCAACAGCGTCGCCGATGCGCTCGCCTGGGACCCGAGCTTCCACAACCCCAACATTGACGCCATCACCATGAAATACGGCTACATGCGGATCTACGAGGACCGGGTGCGCCGGGCCGTAAACACACCCGACCGCAGCGGCCGCTGCGCGCTCTGGCAGGGCGGCATGCAGCCCAATATCCCGGTCGGATCGGAAAAAGGCATCGCGCTCGGCATGAAGCGCGCGGTGGCCGGCGGCGAAAGCGAGCAGCAGGGCGGCGCCAGCGGCAAATGGGTGGCGCACTGGAAGATGGTCCACATCGTCCGGCCGGTTTGGGAGAAGGCCGGCGCCGACAACCAGCTGGGCCGCGCCTTTCCGCCGCTCACCTACGATCCGAAGGACGCCGACGACCTGATCCGGCTCGAGCCGGCGCCGCGCACGGTGCGCGGCGCCCGCGATCTGCTTTCGATCGCGCTGCAGTACGGCAACGCCTTCGGCCGGGGGTTTCAGGCCGCAGCGCTCAAGCCGGCCGACTACTTCGGCAACGACGACGAGCTCTACCTGATGGAGGACATGGCGACCGGCGAAATCCGCCTCAGCATTCTCTGGGAGTGGCTGCATAAACAGGCACGCTTCACCGCGGACGACCCGGCCGGAGGGGTGAAGGCGGGGGACGCGTTTACTCCCGCATTTTTCGACCGGCTGATGCAAGAGGAATACGACAAGCTGCTCCGGGCGGGAAACCGGGACGTCCACGACGACTCGAAGAAAACCACCCTGCCGATCGCCCGTGCGATCGTCGAGCGCTATGTCAAGAGCCCGTTCAAGCTGCCATGGGCCATCGATCTGCTCAACCTCAATCTCAACAACCACGATCTCGGCCGCGCAAACCAGCGCATCGATGCGTATCTGGCCGCCTTCGGCCGCGACGGCACCCGCCTGACGGAGAACCCGGACTTCGGCTAATCGACAATCCGCTCCTCGCACCACCGGGCCGCTGCCAGCAGCTGCCCGTCAGCGCGCCGCGGGCCTACGATTTGCAGGCCGAGCGGCAGGCCGGTCGGACCTTTTCCGGCAGGGATCGTGACCGCGGGAACGCCGCAGAGCGACCAGATGGTGCAGAAGGCCGGATCCCCGGTCTGGGTCAGATCGGCGGGCGCCTCGCCGAGGGCGGGAGGAGTGATGATCCCGTCAAAGCGGCCCAGGAAAACATCCAGCTCCTCTGCCAGTCGACTCTTGCTCGCAAGCCCCCGGGCCAGGTCGGCGTCCGAAATGCCTCGGCCCTCGTCGATGAGGGCGTTCAAGCGCGGGCTGAGCCGGTCGCGGTCGCGGCCCTGCAGCTCGGCGAACACCCGCGCCCCCTCGCCGTACATGACGGTTCGGTGCACGGCGTGGGCGTCGTTGAACGACGGGGGCAGCTCCGTCTCCTCGACCGAAGCTCCGGCCGAGCGCAGATGCGCGACCATCTTCAGGAAGTGCTCCTGAGCGCAAGGCTCCGCCAGATGCCAGACCGGCGAGCGCACGGCCGCCAGCCGCGGCGCCTGCGCCATGACGGGCACGTCGCAACCCACTCCGGCTTCCGGCTCCGCCAGCGCCGCCGCCAGGTATGCGGCGTCGGGCACGCTGCGGGTGAATACGCCCGGCTGGTCCAGGCTCGGGCTGAAGGGGTGCACGCCGTCAAGGGAGATGCAGCCCGCCGTCGGTTTGTACCCCACCACGCCGCAGAAGGCCGCGGGCCGGATCATCGAGCCGTTGGTCTGGGTGCCGACCGCTCCCGGCAGGAACCCCATGGCGACCGCCGCCGCCGATCCGCTCGAGGAGCCGCCGGGCGTGTGGGCCGGGTTCCAGGGGTTGCGGGTCTTGCCCGGGGTGAAATAGGCGAACTCGGTGGTGACGGTCTTTCCCAGCACGAAGGCGCCGGCATCCTCGGCGCGCCGGACCAGCGCCGCCGATTGGGCCGGCACATGGCCGGCATAGATCGGCGAACCCATGGCGGTCGGAATGCCGCGGGTGGCGATGATGTCCTTGATGCCGAGGGGAATGCCGTGCAAAACGCCCGGCTTGTCTCCGGACTTCATTTGACGGTCGGCCCGGCGCGCCAAGTCCAGCGCCCGCTGAGGGTCGATCCATTCAAACGCCTGCACGTTGCTCTCCCGCCGTTCGATGCGTGCGAGCAGCGCGCGGGTCAGCTCCTCGCTGCTGAGCTCGCCCCGGCGGATGGCCTGCACGGCTTCACGAAGCCCCATGGAATGAAGACGAGTCGTGTCCATTGTTTTTCGCTCCGGTTCAGCAGGCGAGCAAAAAGTGTAAGGTGTTAAAGTTTAAAGAGGGCATCCGTTCATGTCACTTTAAACCTTAATCCTTGAACTTTAACCCGGCCATATCTGACTTTTCACAACCGATTCAACATGGTGGCATGGCCCGAACGGCCGATAAATCAGGGGTTCAAGAGATTGGGCGGCTTTCCGGTGGTCAACGCCGCCACCAGGTTCTGCGCGGCCAGCAACGCCATGGCGTGGCGGGTGGCTGCCGAGGAGCTGGCGATGTGCGGGGTCAGGACCACGTTCTTCATGGCCAAAAACTCCGGGTTCAGGGCTGGTTCGTTCTCGAAGACGTCCAGGCCGGCGCCGGCCAGCCGGCCGCTTTTCAGGGCCGCCGCCAGGGCCGCGTCGTCCACCACGCCGCCGCGCGAGGCGTGGATGAGGATGGCTCCCGGCTTCATCTTGGCGAACTCCGGCGCCCCCATCACGTGGTGGGTCGATGATGCATAGGGCACGTGGATGGTCAGGATGTCGGCGCGGGCCAGGAGTTCGTCCATGCCGACGTAGGCGGCGTTGCAGGCGCGCTCCGCCTCAGCGTCGGCCCGCTGGGGATCGTGGTACAGGACCGTCATGTCGAAGCCGAGCGCGCGGCGCGCCACCCGTCTTCCGATGCGTCCGAAGCCCAGGATGCCCAGCGTGGCGTGATGTACGTCCTTGCCCAGGAACTGCTTGAGGTACCACCCCTTCCACTGCCCGGCCCGTAGGTGCGCGTCGGCCTCCACTACCCTTCGAGCCGTGGACAGGATCAGCGCCCAGGTGAAATCCGCGGTGCTGTCGTCCAGGACGCCGGGCGTGTTGGTGGCCATGACGCCGGCCTGGGAGCACGCTGCCAAATCGATGTTGTTGAAGCCGACCGCGATGTTGCACACCGCTTTGAGCTGGGGGCAAGCGGCAAGGAGCTTCGCGTCCACCCGGTCCACCAGTGTCGTCATGGCGCCGGTCTTGTCGGCCAGGTTTTTGGCCAACGCCGCGGCATCCATGGGCGTATCCGCCTGGTTGTCGGTCACATCGAAGTGCTGGCGAAGATAGTCCAGCACGTCGTCGAAAACCTCGCGAGTTACCAATATTTTCGGTTTCATTTTTTTTATCCTTGATACACCAGGGACGGCAGCCACAGCCCGATCTGCGGGAACACATACAGCAGGATCAGTGCGATCACCTGGATGGCCATGTACGGCATCATCCCCATGAAGATCTGGTTCAGCGAGACGTGCGGCGGCGACACGCCCTTGAGGTAGAACGCGGCCATGGCCACCGGCGGCGACAGGAAGGCCGTCTGCAGATTGAGCGCCACGAGCAGGCCGAAGAAAAGCGGGTCGATGTTGAAGTGGGCGAGCAGCGGGATGAAGATCGGCATGAAGATGACGATGATCTCAGTCCATTCCAGCGGCCAGCCCAGCAGGAAGATGATGACCTGCGCCAGCAGCATGAACTGCACCGGCGTCATGTCGAGCGATTTGACCCACGCATTGATGATCTCCTGGCCGCCGAGCAGGGCGAAGGCTGCGGCGAATATGGCCGAGCCCACGAACAGCCAGCACACCATGGCGCTGGTCTTGGCGCACAGGAACACGGATTCCTTGACCCGGCCGAAGGTGAGCTGCCGGTAGGCCGCCGCCAGCACGAACCCGCCGAAGGAGCCCATGGCCGCCGCCTCGGTCGGCGTGGCCAGGCCGACCACGATGGAGCCGAGCACCCCGAGGATCAACAGCGCCAGCGGGAAGAAGGAGCTCAGCAGCATCTTGAAGATCTCGAGCCGCACGAAGGTGAAGATCGCGTAGAAAATCAGAAGCCCGGCGGCGACAATGGCAAGCGTGACCCAATAGGCGGTCGGCACGGGCTTGCGCTCGCCCGCAGCGGTCTCCGTGGTTTGAGGATTTTCCGGCGTGGCGGCCTCAGCCGGTTTCGGACTCTCGACAGCGGTTTCGGCCGCAGCCGACGCATCAGGCTCCCCTTCAGCCGGCGGCTCCTGCAGCCCGCCGGCCTCTTCCGGCTCATCCAGATCCCCGGCCTGCTCTTGGGCCGCCCCGAAGCCCATTTCTTGCAGCTCACTTGGCACCACGTAGTCTGGAGCGGTCGCCGCAAGGTAGATCGAGCCCATCAGCAGGCCGGCCGCCAGTGCCGGCAGCAGCGCGATCAACAGGTGAGCCAACAAGGTCCGCAGCGGTACCTCGGCGTTGCGCGGGCCCTTGAGCGCGCCGATCAGACCCGCCATGACGTTCCGCCGGG
The DNA here is from genome assembly GCA_964427375.1 of uncultured Desulfatibacillum sp. Lineage (GTDB taxonomy): Bacteria > Desulfobacterota > Desulfobacteria > Desulfobacterales > SpSt-501 > SpSt-501. The sequence goes on from CAYRUF010000006.1 coordinate 68,566, forward strand.
TCCTGGAGATGATCTCGGCGAATTTCGGCAGATCGACCCGCTGGTCTTCCGCGGAGAGCGGCGGCGCGATGCCCGGTCTGAGTTTGGCGTTTATAACAATCCAGAGGACATACATCGTCGCCAGCATGATGCCGGGGAAGAAGGCGCCGGCATAGAGCTGCACCACCGACACCCCGGCCGTGGCGCCGTATAAAATGAGCAGCACCGAAGGCGGGATCAGGATGCCGAGCGTGCCGCCGGCGGTTACGGAACCCGCCGCCAATCGGACGTTGTAGCCGGCCTTGAGCATGGCCGGAAACGCGAGCAAGCCCATCAGGGTTACCACGGCGCCGATGATACCCGTGGCGGTGGCGAAGACCGCACAGGTCACGACGGTGGCTACCGCCAGCGACCCGGGGATGGCCGAGGTCGCCAGGTGCAGGCTCTTGAACAGCCGCTCGATCAGGTTGGCGCGTTCGACCAGGTAGCCCATGAAAACGAAAAGCGGTACCGAAATCAGCACGTCGTTGTTCATGACCGCGTAAGCGCGCTGGACCATCAGGTCGAGCGTACGGGCCACCGCCGTCGCGGGATTGGTGCTGTAGTAGAAGAAAAAAGTGAACATCGTGCCCATGCCCATCAGGGTGAACGCCGTGGGGAACCCCAACATGATCGCGATCACGATCATGGCGAGCATCAGCAGGCCCAGGTGCCCGTTGGTCATCTGCGACGGCGGCGGCATCATCCAGAACACTCCGATCACCACCAGAGCCATGATCGAGAGGCCGAACCAGACTTCCTTTCTCATGCGCCGCCTCCCTTCTTGGCCGTCACATACTGATCCAGCTTGGCGATATCCTCATCCTTGACCTTCACCATCTCTTTCAGTTTGTCGACGTCCACCTCCTCGACGTCCTCCTGACGCGAGGGCCACTTTCCCTGCTTCAGGCAGAGGACGCAGCGGATCATCTCGACGATGCCTTGCACCAGAATGAAGGCGCCGGCGACCGGGATGACGGTCTTGAACGGGTAGATCGGCGGGCCTTCCGAGGTGATGCTCGATCGCTCCCAGATGGCCCAGGATTCCGCGGCATACGTGTAGCCGGCCCAGCACAGGGCGACCACCCCGGGAAGGAAAAAGACGAAATACAACGTCAAATCCAGACCGGCCTGCAGCCGCGGCGGGAAAAAGCCGTAGAGCACATCGCCGCGCACGTGGCTGTTCTTTGAAAGCGCATAGGCGCCCGACATCATGAAGAGAGTGCCGTACATCTGGAGCATCATGTCGAAGGCATAGGCATGCGGAGCGTCCAGCGCGTAACGCGAGAAGATTTCATAAGTGATGAGAAAGGTAAGCGACACGATGAGCCAGGAGAAGACCTTGCCCACAAACGTGCTGATCTTGTCGATGGTGAGCAGTATTTTCTGCATGGTCGATCCTAATCAGAAATCAGCCATCCGGGTGCGAAACCCGGATGGCTGATTTGTAATTCACCAAAATGCTTCAGCTTTTCTTCTTGGCGAAGTAATGGTTGTACGCCATGCGCCGGCTCACGTTGGTATCCTGGTCCCAGGGAACCGCGCGTGTGGCAAAGGCCTTCTGGGATTCAAGAATTTCCTTGAACAGGGGGTTCTCGGCCGACTTCTTGGCCGCGACCTGGTCGAAGACGTCGAGCTGCTTCTGCAGGATCGGGTCGGGGGTCTTGTAGAACTTGACCTTGTCCTTGGTCTGCAGTTCGACGTAGTCTTTGGAATAGCGGTCGATCGCCTTCCAGGACAGGTCCGCCGAGGCTGCCTCCACGGCGTTTTCGATGATGGCCTTCATCTTGTCCGGCAGGGCATTGTACTTGGTCTTGTTGAACAGGATCTCAAACGACTCGGCGTTTTGGTGGTAGCTCTGCAGCATGCACACCTTGGACACGTCCGGGAACCCCAGTAGCCGGTCGGAGGTGGCGTTGTTGAATTCCGCGCCGTCGAGCAGGCCGCGGTCCAAGGCCGGCACGATCTCGCCGCCGGGCAGGGCGTTCACCGCCGCGCCCATGCCGGTAAAAAGGTCGATCGAAATTCCGACGGTACGGAACTTGAGGCCCTTGAGATCCTCCACCTTGGCGATCGGCTTCTTGAACCAGCCGAGCGGCTGGGTCGTCATCGGGCCGTAGGCGAACGAAACGACGTCCGCGCCGATGGACGCATAGATCTTGGCCAGCAGCTCCTTGCCGCCGCCGTACTTGTGCCAGGACAGCAGCATGTTGGCGTCCATGCCGAAGGCCGGGCTCGAGCCCCAGAGGGCCAGGGCGTTCTGCTTGCCGTAGTGGTAGACGAACACGCCGTGGCCGCCGTCGAGGGTGCCCTTGGACACCGCGTCCAGCAGCCCGAAGGCCGGCACCACCGCCCCGGCCGGCAGCACCTCGATCTTGAGATCCCCGCCGGTCATGTCGTTCACCTTCTTGGCGAAGTCGAGGGCGTATTCGTGAAAAATATCCTTGGTCGGCCAGGTGCTCTGCCAGCGCATGGTAATCGGCCCCTGGGCCTTGGCGACCATGGGAAAGCCCAGCGCCGCTGCTCCGGCCGCGGCCGCGGTTAGAAACCCTCTGCGGCTGACACCTTTTCTGACCTTGCCCTCTTTCTGCTTCGCACCGACTTTCTTTTCGTTCATAGACTTCCTCCTGGATGGTTGTTGCGGGCTCGTGCCCCCGAGGCCCGCCTTTTTAAGGTTGGTCCAGCTCGATGAGAGCGAATTTTATACCATCTGCATCTCTCATGACGCTGTGCGGGAAGCCTTCCGGAATTGCCGCAAACCGCATAATCGAAGCGGAAAAAAGAGCAAGGAGCGCGGTAGCGGTGAAGGTATTAGCTACATTGTGAACCAGCAAAAATCAATAGGAATCTGAGACGAATTCAAAAAAATGATCGGCAATCAGAATAGATCACGAGCCGAATTCCTGAATGCGCAATCCTGGTTCGGTTGACCCGTGTGTATGCAGAAATTGGACTTCCGAGGCAGTCGATCTTAAAATCCCCCCGCCCCCTTTGCCAAAGGGGGAGACCGAGGGAAGAAAGCTTGTCGATTTCGTTGCCGAGCAGGATGGCGCCACGCCATGTCCTGTTATTTTCGAAGTCATCATAGTTGACCATCCGCACCGACACGCGATAAGTAATAAAACCTGACCGTCCGCCGCCATGATCCGGCCGATTGACGCAACCCACTGAAATGCAAATGGATTCGGGAGGAAGAATGAATCTGTATCGGATGCTTAGGGCAAGAGCGGAAGAAGGCAGACCCGTACGCGTGGGCGTCATCGGAGCTGGCAAGTTCAGCAGCATGTTCCTGTCCCAGGCGCGGTTGACGCCGGGCCTGCAGCTGGTCGGGATTGCGGAACTGGACCCGGAAAAAGCCCGGCAGGCCTGCCTGCGCACGGGCTGGCCGGCGGAGGCCCTGGTCTTTGGCTCCTCGGCCGCATCCATCGCGGACGGTGCGGCGGCCGGCAAGACCGTGATCACCGGCGACGCCCGCCAGCTCATCGAGGCGCCGCTGGACGTCGTCCTGGAGATCACCGGGGTGCCCGAAGCCGGTGCGGAGCATGCCTGGCAGGCGCTTGAAAACGGCAAGCACGTCGTCATGGTGAACGTGGAAGCCGATTCCCTGCTGGGGCCGATGCTCCAGAAAAAGGCCGAGCAGACTGGGTGCGTCTATTCCATGGCCTACGGCGACCAGCCCGCCCTCATCGCGGAGCAGATCGACTGGGCGCGCGCGGTGGGGCTGGAGGTCGTCTGCGCCGGCAAGGGTACGCGCTTCCAGCCCGAATACCATTACTCGACGCCCCAGACGGTCTGGGGCCATTACGGCTTTTCGGAGGAGCGCGTGGCCTCGGGCGACTACAACGCCAAGATGTTCAATTCGTTTATCGACGGCACCAAGTCCGCGATCGAGATGTGCGCCGTGGCCAACGGCAGCGGGCTGGTTCCGCAGCGCGGCGGGCTGCAGTTTCCGCCCGTCGGCGCGGACGATCTGCCGCAGGTCCTCAGACCCCGCGAGGCGGGGGGCATCCTCGAGCACGGCGGCACGGTCGAAGTCGTGGCCAGCGAAAACCGCGACCGCTCGCCCGTGCCGCGCGATCTGCGCTGGGGCGTGTATGTCGTATTCCGAGCCCCCACGGAGTACGTCAAGCGCTGCTTCTCCGAATACGGCCTGCGCACCGACGCCTCGGGCGAGTTCGCCGCCTTGTACCGGCCGTATCACCTGATCGGCCTGGAGCTGGGCATCAGCGTGGCGTCGGCCGCGCTGCGGGGCGAGCCGACCGGCTCGAGCCGCGCGTTCATCGCCGACGTGGGGGCGGCCGCCAAAAAAGACCTGCAGCCCGGGGATGAGCTCGACGGCGAGGGCGGATACACCGTCTACGGCCGGCTCGTCCGTGCGTCTGAAAGCCTCGAAAAAGGCTTCCTTCCCATGGGCCTGGCGAATCATCTCAGACTCGTGCGGCCGGTTCCGAAGGACACCCTGGTAACCTATGCCGACGTCATAATCGACGAGGGTCTCTTCTCCTGCAAGCTGCGCCGCACCATGGAAGCGAACGCCAAGAACAAATAGGAGAACAGCGCATGAACGCCGATTTTTCGGCCCTGGACCGGCCGGAGGTTCTGAGGGTCCTCTTCCATCCCCGCCGGGACTACGGCCTGCCCATGGACGGCCCACCCGAAGCTACGGCCGGATTCCCGCGGGTGCAGGACGTCCTGGTCCCCGTCGCAGACGACATCGCCGTCGGCGCCCGCTTCCACTTGGGCGGCCCTTCCCACGCCAACATCCTTTTCTTCCACGGCAACGGCGAAATCGCGGCCGACTACGACGAGATCGGCCCTTTCTACAACCGGATCGGGGTCAACTACCTGGCCGCCGATTACCGCGGCTACGGCCGTTCGACCGGGCATCCAACCGTAGCGGCCATGATGCAGGACTGCCGCACGGTCTATCATTTCGCTGCCGCCTGGTTGGCTCAAAACGGCTTCACCGGGCCGCTCATTGTCATGGGCCGCTCCCTGGGCAGCGCCTCCGCCATCGAGCTGGCGGCGGCATACCCAGAGCGGGTCGCCGGCCTCATCGTCGAGAGCGGATTCGCCTATGCCGGTCCGCTGGTCCGGCTCTTGGGGGTCGATCCGGCTCGAATCGGCTTTCGCGAGGAGTCCGCCTTCCGGCACATCGAGAAGATCGGCCAAGTCCGGAAACCCGTTTTGCTTATCCATGCCGAATTCGACCACATCATCCCATTTTCCGAGGGGCAGGCGCTCTTCGACGCCTGCCCCTCGCCCGCCAAAACGCTGCTCAAGATACCGGGCGCCAACCACAACGACATCCTGGCCGTCGCGTTCGACGGCTACATGGCCGCGATCCAGCGCTTCACCGCCGCCCTCCCTCCGGTTTCCGCTTAAGTTCCTGCCTCTTTGGGACGATAGACTAACAAAAGGCCGCCTCCCGCCGCGGAATTCCGGCCGGCAGGCCTTTCAAACCCATCTGCTCGACAGAAATCGGTGGAACAAGATCGATGACGGCGGTTCGAACCAAAAAGCTCAAACCCGGCATGGTGCTGGCCGATGATGTCCGCGACATCAAGGGCCGGCTGCTGCTGTCCCGCGGCAAACCCCTCGGCCCGGAGCATATCCGCATATTCAAGATCTGGGGGATTCCGCAGGTGGAGATCGCCGGTGCTTCCGACGAAGCGGATGCCGCCGCACCGGCCCCCGTCGATCCGGCTTGGCTGGAGGCCGCCCGCCAGGAAGCCGAGCCGCTGTTCATCCTCACCGACCGGGACCACCCGGCCATCCAAGAGATCTTCAACCAGGCGGTCCAATACCGTGCCGGCCGGCGCACCCGGCCGCTGCCCGAGCGCCTTCCGCCGCAAGCGTTATCCGCACCCGTCCGAGATCCGGACAAGGATTTTCTGGAGAAATTCATCGATCAGGACCTCGCTCTGCCGGAAATTCCTTCCATCGTGATCGAGCTGAACGAGGTCATCGCAGACCCTCTGTCCACGGCCGATCAGATGGCCCAAGTGATCAACAAGAGCCCCAGTCTGACCGCCCTGCTCTTGAAAATCGTGAACTCGTCCTTCTACGGCCTGCCGTCCCGGGTGGACCGCGTGTCGCTGGCGGTCACCCTGATCGGAACCCGCGAGCTGTCGTCGCTGGCGCTGGGGATCAGCATCTTGTCGTATTTCAAGAGCATCCCCAGCAGCCTCCTGACCATGCGCTCGTTCCTGAAGCACAGTCTGGCCTGCGGCATCATGTCGCGGCTGCTGGCGGCGCAGAAGAGCCTGCGGCAAACCGAGCAGATGTTCACCACCGGCCTGCTGCACGATATCGGGCGGCTGATCCTCTTCATCTATTTCCCGGAAGAAGCCCTCGGTTGCCTGCATCAGGCCCGCCGGACATCCGAACGACTTTACCAGGTGGAGCGGAAACGCCTGGGCTGCCATCATGCCCAAATCGGGAAGTACCTGCTGAACCGCTGGCGGCTGCCCCTGATCATCGAAAACACGGTCTGCTTTCATCATGAGCCGGCCGAGGCTCCGGACCCGATTCCGGCCGCTATCGTGCATGTCGCCGACCTGATAGCGAACGCCCTGGGGATCGGCACCAGCGGCGAACGCCTGGTCCCGCCCCTCGACGCCCGCGCGTGGGGGTCGCTGGAGCTGTCTCCCAGCTGCTTCGAGGTCGTGATCCAGCAGACCATCCACCAACTCAACAACCTGGAATTTCTATTGCCGGAAAACCAACCATGAACGGCGGCATTCCCTATACCACCGAACAGCTGCTCACCCGCATCGACTATCTCGAGGAAAACCGGCGGTTCGTCCAAAACGTGCTGGAGATGGCGCTGTCCCTCGTGGATTTCCAGGAAAACATCCTCAACAGCTATGGGCCCGAAACCATTCTGGAAGAGGCCGAAAAGCGGATCCGCTACCTGATACCGTTCGATGCCAATGCGCTGTACATCGTCAATCAGGACAGTTCCGATTTTCAGCTGGCGGTATGCAACCCTCCGGGAATGCGCGCGGCCCTGGCCGGGGATGTGGAGGATGCGATCGAGAAAGGCTTTTTCGCCTGGGCCATCCGCGAGCGGCGCGGCATTTCCGTCGCCTCCCGCGACCGTTCCAAGCGCCTGGTGCTGCATGTGATTGCCACCCACTCGCGCATCCGGGGGATGTTCGTCGGCCAGATGGACAACCGCAAGCAGATTCCGGACACCTCTTTGACGCTGCTGTCGATCATCCTGCTCAACACGGCCAACGCCCTGGAGAGCCTGGAATTCTACCGGATGCTGCGCCATCAGAAGACAACCCTGGAGAAGCAGGTGGAGGAGCGCACCCAGGCCCTGGCCGAGTCCGAACGCCAGATGCAGCAGGTGTTGAAGCTCCAGGCCATCGGGACGCTGGCCGGCGGGATCGCGCACGACTTCAACAACATCCTCTTTCCGATCATCGGCTACACCGAAATCAGCATGGACGACGTGCCGGAGGACAGCCCGATCCGGCGCAACCTCGAGGAAATCCTCAAGGCCGCCAACCGCGCCCGGGAACTCGTTCAGCAGATTCTGACCTTCAGCCGCCAGAACGGCCGCGAACGCAAGCCGATCCGGGTCCAGGTCATCGTCAAGGAGGCCTTGCGCCTGTTGCGCGCATCCATTCCCAAGACCATCGACATCCGCACCGACCTTGAAGAAGGCTGCAACGCGATCATGGGAGATCCCACCCAGATCCACCAGGTCATCATGAACCTGTGCACCAACGCTTACCAGGCGATGCAGGAAACCGGCGGGACCCTGGACGTGCGCCTGGCGGAGACCTACATCGACTACGAGGAGACGGTCAAGCGCATCGGCATCAAGATGGGTCCGCATTTGCACCTGATCGTCAGGGACGAGGGCGTGGGCATGGAGCCGGCGGTGTTGCACCGCATCTTCGAGCCGTACTACACGACCAAGGAACCCGGCAAGGGCACGGGGCTGGGGCTTTCGGTCATCCACGGCATCGTCAAGAACCACGGCGGATTCATCACCGTGGAGAGCGCCCCGGGCCGCGGCAGCACGTTCCACGTGTATCTGCCGACCCTGGAAGATACGGAGGCCGAAATCGAGGAGGCGGCCAGCGCGGGAAAAAGCGGCGGCAGCGAACGCATCCTTCTGGTGGACGACGAGCCGCAAATCGTCGCCATGGAAAAGCAGATGCTGGAAAAGCTGGGCTACCGCGTGACCACCCAACTCAGCAGCACCGAGGCCCTGGAAACTTTCGCCGCCCAGCCGGACCAGTTCGATCTGGTCATCACCGACATGACCATGCCGCAGATGACCGGCGACCAGATGGCCCGCCGCATCTGGGATATCCGGCCAGGCATCCCGGTCATCCTCTGCACCGGGTACAACGAAATGATGTCCGAAGACAAAGCGATTGCCCTAGGCATCCGCAAGTTCATCCTCAAGCCCATCGACAAGGATGAGCTGGCCATGGCGATCCGCAGCGCCCTGAACACCCACCCCACGCCCTACCTCGCCCCGAGGAAAGAACCGGCGCCGGCCGCCTCCGTGCAGCCCCCCGCCTGATCCGCCCGACTCGGATTTCACGTTCACCGAGCGGCGCTGCGGGTCCGACCAGACGTATCTCCCTCCAGCGGAAAACCATTTGAATTTCATAGGACGATGGCGCTATAAATTCGAAACACGGATTTCGCGCTTCGGATTTCGAATTTGGTCTAGAGGGGGCCACCCATGGCGAAACACACCCATCAGTTCATCGAGCGCTATGAAGGACTCGTCGGTTTCGGCCTCGACCGGAAGACGGATGAAAGCACGATCATCTGCTACCTCCAGAAGTTTTCCGACGATGCGGTCATGAACGCCATCATCCAGCGGCTGGAGGATTCCGAGCTGGCCGACGTGTTCGACCTGATCAACCGCCTGCTGCGGCGGCACTTCACCGAAGCCGAATACCACCGGTTGTTTCTGAAGGACGACGAGAGCGCCGACCGGAGCGGAGCGGAGGGGTCATGCTGACCGAGAAGCACCTCGAAAACTACGCCGACGTGCTTTGGTGGGGTCTGACCACCGCCCGCCGCCGGCGCTTCCGAAAAGGAGACCTCGTCCAGATCCGGTTTCATTCCGGAGCGCTGCGCCTGGCCGAGATCCTGCACCGCAAGCTGATCGAAAAGGGGCTTCAGCCGATCGTTCGGCTGGCGCGCACGACCGACATGGATCGCAGTTTTTACCATTTGGCCAGCCGGCAGCAGCTCGCTTTCATCCCGCCCGGCGAGGAGCATCTCTCGCGGCGCCTGAACGGCAGCATCTTCCTGAATGCACCCGAATCCCTCACCCATCTGCGCGCGGCCGCCCCCGAGCGCATCGCGGCGGCCGCCCTCGCCGCCCATCCGCTGCGCACGCTGCTCGAAGCGCGCGAAGCCCGCGGCGAATATGCCTGGACCCTCTGCCTGCTGCCCACCCCCGCGCTGGCCCAGCATGCCGGGCTCAGCCTGGCCCAGTACACCCGCCAGGTGGTGAACGCCTGTTTTCTGGAGGCGGCCGAGCCCGTCTCCGAGTGGCGGCGAATCCATCGCCGGGCGGCCGCGATCAAACGCTGGCTGGACCGCCTGCCGGTCGCCTCTTTCCAGGTGGAATCCGCCTCAACCGACCTCATCATCCCCCTGGGGGCGCGGCGGCGGTGGGCCGGGGTGTCGGGCCGGAACATCCCCAGTTTTGAGCTGTTCGTGAGCCCGGACTGGCGCGGCGTGCGCGGGGTGTACGGCGCCGACCAGCCGTCTTTTCGAAACGGCAACATGGTGCGCGGCGTGCGCCTGGAATTCAGGGACGGACGCCTGGTGCGCTCCGCGGCAGCCGAGGGCGGGCGTTTCCTGAAGCGGCAGCTGGCCATGGACGCCGGCGCCAGCCGGGTCGGGGAATTCTCGCTCACCGACCGCCGGTTTTCCCGAATCACCCGCTTCATGGCCAACACGCTCTTCGACGAGAACTACGGCGGGCGCTTCGGGAACTGCCACGTGGCGCTCGGCTCCTCGTTCGCCAACACCTATGCCGGAGACCCCCGCCGACTCTCGCCCGCAACAAAGGATCGACTGGGCTTCAACCAGTCCGCCCTGCACTGGGATTTCGTCAATACCGAAAAAAAGCGGGTGACGGCCGTGTTGTCCGACGGAACCCGGAAAGTGATCTATGAAAACGGGGAGTTTCCCGATTAGACGCCGGCCTCGGTCACGGCGGGGGTCTCCTGGAAGGGCTGAGGCGCGGCTTCCGAAACCAAGAAGCCGACGAAGAGATTTTGAACCATCTCGATGAGCTGCTTCAACGGAAACGGTTTGGGCAGAATCCGGTCGAAGCCGGCGCCATGCAGCAGCCACGGAGTTCCGGACATGCCCACGACCGGCGTCCGTCCGCGTGCGGATCTGCGAATGTGCTGCAGCACGCCGTTTCCATCGAGATGCGGCATGAGGTAATCGGTGATCACCACATCGAAATGCCCGTGGTCGTACTTGCGGATGCCTTCTCGGCCGTCCGGTGCGGTTTCAACCCGATACCCGAACCGGGTCAGGGCGGCCTCGATCAGACCCAGAATCCCGTTATCGTCCTCAATAACCAATACCGACCCCATGCTGCCACTCCTTCCTGCAGCCGGACGAACGGCTGGCTGCAACGCATGGTCTGAAAATGTTTCCGATCAGACCCGGTTCGGCTTCCGGAAAATCAAGAGACGCGAGAGATGCGAGGGTGGTGCCATGGCGGAATATGTAGGGAAGGGAGGCAGGCTTGTCAAACCGCAAAAAAAGATAAAGATCTCGAAAGCCGTCTAAATTATCAACAATTTTTATCTTGGCGAAAGCATGGGGTTTTCGAAGAGACCCGGCGTTAAACCCGCCTGCCGTGCCCCTTGCCGCAGATTGGACCGATTGGCAACGATTTCATCGGGATCGGGGCAATATCGGCGGCAGCCGCAGGCTGCGGCCGACCCTCCGAACTGCTTGAATCGTCGATTATCTCCGTTTTCCTGGAAAGGGATGAACGCTAAACCTTGTATTTGCCAAAATCCTCCGACGACAGCTTCTCAAGGTAATCGGCCCACTTCTTACCCTCTTCACTCGTGTCTGCGATCTCAACGTCCGGCTCGCGGGTCTTGGAATGCTGGATGACAGCATCTTCCACGAAAATCGGCGCTTCGAAGCGCAGGGCCAGGGCAATGGCATCGCTGGGGCGCGCATCCATCTCGAACGTCTTGCCCTCGGAGAGGAAATGAATGCGGGCGTAAAACGTGTTGTCCCGCAGGTCGCAAACCTCGACGCGCGCGACGGAAATCTGAAGCTGCTCGGCAAAGTTCCGGAAAAGGTCGTGGGTCATGGGCCGTTCGTATTTGATCTTCTGAAGCGCGGAGGCGATGGAGGTGGCCTCCAACAAGCCGATCCAGATGGGCACGGCCTGCTCGTCGTCCTCGGTCTTCAGGATGATGATCGGCGTGTTTGAGGCCGGGTCCATGGTTAATCCGGCGATGTTGACTCTGCGCAGCATGAAGCACCTCTCTCTAAGGATGTCCGCATGCGTGGGACCGCTCCAGGCGCCCCCACAGTGAATGCGCCAGCCCCCGTTCGATGCGAACCGGCACGAGCCGGCCGGGACGGATGCACTCGGCATCCCCGCCCGGGCCACCGTCGTAGAAATGAACAATCTTGTTGCCCCGGGTCCTGCCCGTCCATTGCTTCCCGAAGCCGGCCGCAGCGGCCGCCGGCCGCTTGCTGTAGCCTTCCACCAGGATCTCCTGCACCGAGCCGACCAGGCTCTGGTGCTTGGCGGCGGTGATGCGGTCCTGGAGCGCGAGCACGGCGTGCAGGCGCTCGCGCTTTTCCCGCTCCGGAACCTTGTCGGCAAGCCGTCGGGCGGGCGTGTTCGGACGGTCCGAGTACATGAAGGCGAACACGCTGTCGAATTCGACCTGCTGCAAAAGGTCCAGGGTCGCCTCGAATTCGGTTCGGGTCTCGCCCGGGAAACCGACGATGATATCCGAGGTAATGGAGATCTGACGAGAACTATTCCGTAGTTTGGCAACGTTGTCAAGGTAATGCTCGCGCGTATAACGCCGGTTCATGCAGGCCAGGATCCGATTGGAACCGGACTGGACCGGCAGATGGATGTGCGGGCAAAGCTTATCGAGGGTGGCAAAGCTTTCGATCAGCGCCGGGGTCAGGTCTTTGGGATGGGAGGTGGTGAACCGGATGCGCGCCAGATCGGTTACAGCGTTCACCTGCTCCAACAGCTGCGCGAACGAACAGATTCCCTCCTTGGCGCCGTAGCTGTTCACGTTCTGCCCGAGCAGCGTGACTTCGCGGACCCCGGTTGCACACCATCCGCGGATTTCATTCAGAATCGCGTCCGGAGGCCGGCTGGTCTCGCGTCCGCGAACATAGGGCACGACGCAGTAGGCGCAATAGTTGTCGCAGCCGCGCATGATGGTCACAAACCGCGAAACTCCGTTGCGGTCCGCCGCGCCCGGCGCTTCGGCCGGCTCATCCGGCGACTCGTCCATCTCCACCGCCACCAGCGGGCGGGAGTGGGTCTGCAGCCGCATCAGCAAGGATCCCAGGCGGTGGACCGCTCGGGTTCCGAGGACCAGATCCACGTGCGGCGCACGCTCCCGGATGCGTTCGCCCTCCTGCTGGGCCACGCAGCCGGCCACCACGACGACCAGCTCCGGCCGCCGGGCTTTGACGGCGGCCAGTTGACCCAGCAGGCTGAAAGCCTTCTGCTCGGCCTTGGCGCGCACGGAGCAGGTGTTGACGACGACGAGGTCGGACGAATCGGCGGAGGGCGCAGGGCCATACCCCAGCGCCGCCAGGCTCCGGGCGATGCGTTCGGAGTCGGAAACGTTCATCTGACAGCCGATGGTGTGAATGTAGAATGATCTGGGTTGCATGATCATGGGCGCCGAAGCGGCGGCGGGAGAATGGGTTACCATGTGCATCGATACCCGTTCAGTATAACCACCTCCCGCGGGAATGCAACTCGAAACAGGACTCGTGACCCGATCGGTTTTCAATTGAGGTCGCCCCCCGGATCGGGTATAAGGGCCGCCGGATGGAAAAACGCTGGCAGATCGCGACCGTGGACGGAGCCGCCGCCACGGCCCTCAAGCAGGCCCTCGGGTGCCATCCCGTGATCGCCACCCTGCTCGTCAACCGCCGACTCACCTCACCGGAGCAGGCCGATGCCTTTCTGCATGCATCGATTGCGCATCTGCGGCCGCCGACCGGACTCCGGGATCTGGAGCCGGCGGTCGAGCGTGTGGTTCGAGCGATCACGGGCCGCGAGACCATTCTGCTCTTCGGCGACTATGACGTGGACGGGACGACCGCCACGGCCGTCCTGTTCGAATTCCTGAAAGCCTGCGGCGCCAGGGTATCCTACTACATTCCCCACCGTCTCCAGGAGGGCTACGGGCTGCAACCCCGGCATATTGCGGAAGTGGCCGTGCCGCGGCGGGTCCGGCTGGTGATCACCGTGGATTGCGGCTCCAACAGCCATGCCGCCGCAGATGCCGCCCGCGCGGCGGGGGTCGACGTGATCATCACCGATCACCACCATGTGAGCCTTCCGCTGCCGCAGGCGCTGGCCGTCATCAACCCCAAGCGTCCGGACTGCGCGGGCGGGTTGAGCCGGCTGGCCGGCGTCGGCGTGGCCTTCTTCCTGGCCCTCGCGCTGCGGCGGCGTCTGCGCGAAGCCGGTTTTTGGGCCGGGCGCACCGAACCCAATCTGCGCTCCTTCTGCGACCTGGTGGCCCTGGGCACCATCGCCGACATGGTGCCGCTGCTGGAGGAAAACCGCATCCTGGCGAAAACCGGCTTGGAGGTGATGGGGTCCGGCCGGCGGCCGGGGCTGGCCGCCTTGATGGAGGCGGCCGGGATCACCCACCGCCCGATGGACGCCGACGACGTCGCCTTCCGGCTGGCCCCGCGGCTGAACGCCGCCGGCCGGATCGACCATGCCCTCCGCGCCGTCGATCTGCTGACGGCCGACCGCATCGACACCGCACGGGGGCTGGCTCACGCCCTCAACCAGCTGAACGCCAGCCGCCAGGAAATCGAACGCCGCATCTGGGACGATCTGGAGGCGCGGATCGCGCGCCAGCCCGACCTGCTGAAGCGCCACACCCTGGTTCTGGCCCATCCGGAATGGCATGCCGGGGTGATCGGCATCGCGGCCTCCAAGATGATGGCCCGCTATCACCGGCCGGTGGTCCTCATCGCCCTCACGGGCCGCTCCGGACGAGGCTCGGCGCGGGGAATCCCGGGGATCGATCTCTACGCCTGCCTGTCCGCCTGCCGGATGCATCTCGAGGAACTGGGCGGCCACGCGCAGGCCGCCGGCCTGCGCATCCATGCGGATCGGCTGGAGGATTTTCAGCAGGCCTTCGAGGCAGCCGTGCACGGCGCTGCCGGCCCGGAGGCGTTCATCCCGCATCTGCCGATCGAGGCCGAAGTGGGGCTGGCGGCGATCTCGGAGGACCTTGCCGACCAGCTGGAGCAGCTGATGCCCTTTGGCGCCGAAAACCCGGAGCCCTTGTTCCTGGCGCGCCAAGTGGCCGTCGTCTCCTCCAGCCGCGTCGGCGAGCATCACCGGCGCATGGTGCTCCGTCCGGCCGCCGGACCGGCGCAGCGCACGTTTCACGCCATTCAGTTCCACGCGGATCCCCGGCAGGAGGCCCTGACGCACTTCGAGCGCATGGCGTACCGGCTGCGCTGGAACCGCTGGAACGGAAACAAGGCCCTGCAGCTGGTGGTCGAGGCGGTATCCGGCCGCTAAGGGCCGCCGCGTTCGATCGAGCCGGTGCCGCGAGCGGCTGCAACATGTATTTTTTGCTTGAAATCTATCTGCATGGCATCTATGATGAGCCGTTTACGAATTTAAATACCCGCCGATCGTTCGGGTCGGTGTGAAAGGGAACAGAGGGTATGGGAAAGGTCTTCCGACCGAGTACGCGCGAATCTTCGATCCTGTCCAAAATCGAGTCTTCCAAGGAACACAAGCGGCGTCTGGCGATCGGCAGCCTGCGGGACTGCATGGATGCGCTCTCCAACGCCGTGGCCATGAAGCTGGTGGAAAACAGCCTGGTGGAAACCACCAACAAGAACTCCCTGGAGGAACAGATCCGGTCCTGCCTCGAAAAGCTGACCCGCGCCAGTGACTTCGACATCGACTACCAGATTGCGCCGGTCCGCAACCTGGTGCCGGACTTCAACATCGTGAGCCTCTATTTGACGGCGTTCATCATTGAAAAGCTACTCGACCAAAAAGACATCGTCGATATTTTCGGTTCGGACGAAGACATCTATCTGACGGTCAATCAGCAAGTCAAGAAACACCTGCCGGTGTAATGCCTTCCCTGTTTCAGCCGCGGCTGGTCAACGGGCCATTCGAAGATCCGGGGCTGTTCATCCCCTTTCCATTCGAGCGCCGGGCGATGCTATTCGATCTGGGCGACCTCTCGCGGTTGCCCGCCCGCGACCTCCTGAAGATCACCCATGTGTTCGTCACGCACACCCATATGGACCATTTCATCGGGTTCGACCAGCTGCTGCGCTGCATTCTGGGCCGGCAGAAAGACCTCCACCTGTATGGACCCGAGGGGTTTATCGACAACGTGGAGGGAAAGCTGGCGGGGTACTCCTGGGATCTCGTCGACCGGTTCACCGACCGCCTCGCGCTGCACCTGACCGAGGTTCATGCCGACCGCTTGCTGCGCCGATCCTATTTGGGTAGGGACGGCTTTGCCGGCGCCGGCGACCGGGTCGTCCAGCCGTTCGACGGCCGGCTGCACGCCGAGCCCGGCTTGGCGGTCGACGCCGCGGTCCTCCGGCACAGCATCCCCTGTCTGGGCCTGTGCCTGGCGGAGCGCTTTCACGTCAACATTCTCAGAACCGGGCTGGAGGAGTTGGGACTGGCCCCGGGTCCCTGGATCTCCCGGTTCAAAGCCGCGCTGTATGCGCAGGTCGATCCGCAGGCGGAATTCACCATCGAACCCGGCCCGCGGGCGGCCGGGGGCACCTTCACCGTGGGACGCCTGACTCAAAAACTGGCGCGAATCACGCCGGGGCAGAAAATCGCCTACATCACCGACGTCGGCGATAGCGCCGCCACGCGGGAGGCGGTCGCCGCACTGGCGCACGACGCCGACCAGCTCTTCATCGAAGCCGCCTTTCTCGATGCGGAGCGGGAGCGCGCCGCCGCCACCCATCATCTCACGGCGCGCCAGGCCGGAGCGATCGCCGCCCTGGCGCAGGCCCGCCGATTCACGCTGTTCCACTTCTCGCCGCGCTACGAGGGCCGGGCGGTGGAGCTGCTATTGGAAGCCCGGGCGTCCTACGATCAAACGCTGGCCGGCCTCGGCCACAGGCAATAGCCAACCTTGATGGACTCCTAAAAAGTCATCCGAAGCGATGGCTTCGTAAAGAGGGCAAGATCAAGGCGCGCGAATCTCGTGCCGCGAGGCGTACTGGCCGTACGCCGCAGCGGCAACGAGATGACGCGCAACGCAGAGATTGGACGCTATTTACGAAGCCATCAACCTTACCAGCGCTCATCGGCGCGACGCGCCAGGTCGTCCGGCGGAGCCCCATGAACCATTCGGGCCGACGTCCGGATCCGCTCGAGGGTTAGCCGCATCAACCCAGCCGCATGCCGCACCGAGCCTTTCAACCCGATCCGCATCAGCCGGAAAAACGCGCGCAAGGTGCCGATGGTTTTCGTACGGCGCGTCTCGGAAAAGTATTTCCACCGGCCGCTGTCGCCGTAGACGAAACCGATCACCTGCCGCCGCAGGGATTCGTCCCCGGCCGCGAAGCGGCATCCCAGCGTGGTGGTCCCGTTTTCGTCCTGGGCGCGCAGCACCTGGACGGGCAGCGCATGGCGGCGTCCGTAGCTGTCAACGGCCTCCAGCTGCAGCGGCGGCGCCGGGAGCGCCGCCCGGCCGTCCACGCTCAGCCCGAGCCCGCTGATCGAAAGATCCCGCAGGGTCGCGGCCACCGGCGGACCGCCGTCCAACGGCCTCAGCCGGACCGGCTCGCGGGTGGCATAACGGTGCGACCGGCGCAGCTGACGCCGCTCCCAGACGACTCCCAGACAGCAGACCACCAGAAACAGGTTGAACGTGTTCCAGCACAGGCAGATCACGATCGTATCCAGCAGCGCCGGCTGGTTCATCCACAGGACCGCCCCCGCGCAGAACGCCAACAGATTGAGCAGAAACATGAGATAAAACGGGGTGGCCAGATGCGTGCGCGCGTCGTGCTCGAGGGAGATGGTCTTGGGGGTGACCCGGAACCGCGGCGACCACGGATTCAGGAACACCGCAACGACCGCCGGAATAAGATAGATGCTCTGGATGATTTCGAACAGCTCGGAGAAGAACGGGTGCCGCAGCCGGCCGTAAAGGAAGTTGGATAGAAAATAGGACCCCAGCAGGTGCGGGACGGCATAGACCAGGACCTGCATCAGCGAGGCATTGTAGACCCGCAGGCCGAAGATGAGAAACATCAGCGGCGCCAGGAAGAAAATGATGCGCGCGAATCCGAACAGCCAAAACAGACAGGCGTTCAGGTAGCAGATGCGCTGGGGAAGCGCGAGGCCTTTTTCGCGCAGCGGGTTGCGGAGCAGCAGGATCTGCAGCATGCCCTTGGCCCAGCGGCTGCGCTGGATGATGAAGCTGTCGAAGGACTCCGGCGAAAGGCCCATGACCATGGCCTTGTTCAGGTAGACGCTGTTGAGCCCCCGGGCGTGCAGCCGCAGGGCCGTGCCGGCGTCCTCGGTGATCGTGTCCTCGACCAGCCCGCCGATGTCCATCAGGTGCCGGCGCCGCAGCAGCGCCGCCGATCCGCAGAAAAACGAGGCGTTCCAGAAATCCAGCCCCAGTTGAATCCCGCCGTAGAACATCTCATTCTCGCCCGGGCTGATCGTGGCGGTGCCGAGGTTCTTTTCGACCGGCGTGGGGTTGATGAAAAAATGCGGGGTCTGCACGCAGGCCAGCTGCTCGTCTTCGAGAAAGAAGCCCGCCGTGTGCACCAGGAAATCGCGCGTGGGCACATGGTCGCAATCGAGAATGAGCACCAAATCGCCGTGCGGCCGCGGCTCGCCCAGGCCCGGGTTGTGGCATGCGGCGACCCGGCGGTCACCGCCGCCGCGGACGGCCGCGCCCAGGGCGGCGTTGATGTTGCCGGCTTTGGCGTGGATGTTGCGCTCGCGGGTGAGATAGTGCACGCCCAGGGATGCAGCGGCGGCCTGCAGCGCCGCCGAGCGCCGGTGGGCCGCCTCGGCCTTCACCAGATCCGGATCATCGAGCTTCTGGGTGGTTCCGCCGTCGTCCAGCACGAACACGTTGAGCTTGTCTTTGGGGTAGTCCAGCTGGGTGCAGGCGGTGAGCGTGAGGGTCACCAGTTCGACCGGTTCGTTGTAGGTCGGAATCAGCACGTCGACGCTCGGCCAGAGGGACCGGTCCGCCGGCAGCGGCGCGCGCCGCCGCCGAATGGGCGCCACGTTGACGAAAAGGCCGACCAGATGGGTGAAGATCCCGTAGGTTTCGGCCAGATAGAGCAGCATCAGGAAAACGAAATCCCAGAAGCCGGTGTAAGAAAGCGTGGCGGTCGTGCGGAACATCCAGTACCGCAGGCTGAGATAGGATCCCAGCACGATGACCACCACGCGGTTGAAATCCCCCGACTCGCGTTCGATCCGGCTGAAAAGCCATACCGAGACCAGGATGCCGGCGGAGAACAGCATCTGGTTGTCGTCCGTCAGGATGAACGTCGCGGACCAGACCGACAGGAGGAAAAGGCCGGCCAGTGCGATCAGCGCCGGCAACGAGCGGCTCCGGTTGGTTTCATAAGCGACGGCCGGGAGGGTCATGGCGCTATCGGCTACCTCGCATTCCAATGCGGTTTCGATGACTGCGGCGGGCGTTCCACCGGCGCGCAACGGGTTTCGACCGCGGCGTAGCCCAGCAGCTCCCGCACCTCGCGCCGCAGCGCCGGGCCGGCCCGGAGTTGAAAGCCTTCCGAAAGCTCGATCAACGCTTCCGCCCGGGCCGCACCGCGCAGGTGCAGGTAGGTCTTGCACGGCCCGGGGAAGCGCTGCAGCAGATCCCGCAACCGCAGCAGGAGCTCGCGGTCGGTGCGGTCGAGTTCCAGGTTGACATGCACGCTGGCGGTCCAGGTCTCCTCGGCTTTTTCCAGCGCGATCATGCTGTCGGCGACCAGTTTGACCGATTGTTCGTCCTTCTGGACCTGACCCTGCACCAGGACGGCGTTGTCCTCCTTCAACAGATCACCGCAGCCCGCGTACAGGCGCGAGAACACCGTCACCTCCAGGGCGCCGTGCAGGTCTTCGATGGTCACAAACGCCATGAGGTCGCCTTTTTTGGTCTTGATCGTCTTGGTGCCGCGGACCAGCCCGCCGATGCGCACGGAGGCGCCGTCGGCGGCCTCCTTGACGGACAGCGCGTCGGCGGTGGTGAACTTGCCGAGCAAATCCTCAAACCGCCGCAGCGGGTGGCCGCTGAGGTAGAACCCCAGCGATTCCTTCTCGAAGGCCAGCTTCTGGCGGTCGTCCCATTCGTCGATGTCGGGAACGGCCGGAAGGTTCACGGGCTGCGGGCACTCCGTCCCGCCGAAGAGCCCCATTTGGGGATCGCAGCGTTCCTTTTGAGCCCGCTGGCCGTATTCCAGGGCCACTTCCAGCGCCCCCATCATCTGGGAGCGCCGCAGGCCGGTGGTGTCGAACGCCCCGCACTTGATCAGGCTTTCGATGACCCGCTTGTTGACCTTCTTGAGATCCACCCGTTCGCAGAAGTCGAAAAACGAGGCAAACGGCCGCTCCCGGCGGGCATCGACAATGGCATCGATCGCAGCCTCGCCCACGTTCTTCACCGCCACCAGGCCGAAGCGGATCCGGTTGCCGTCCACCGTGAATTCCTTGAAGCTGCGGTTGATGTCCGGCGGCAGCACGGGGATGTCATGGCTGCGGCATTCGGCGACGAACTTGACGATGTTGTCGATGGATCCCATTTCGCTGGTGAGCAGCGCGGCCAGGAACTCCACCGGAAAGTGCGCTTTCAGGTAAGCGGTCTGATAGGCGATGAGCGCATAGGCGGCGCTGTGCGATTTGTTGAACCCGTAGCCGCCGAATTTTTCCATCAGATCGAAGAGGGTGGCCGCCTTGTCCGGGGCCACCCCGTTGGCCGTCGCGCCCTTGATGAAGCGCTCCCGGTGGGCCGCCATGATCTCCACGATCTTCTTGCCCATGGCCTTGCGCAGGTCGTCGGCGTCCGCCATGCTGTAGCTGGCCAGAACGCTGGCGATCTTCATGACCTGCTCCTGGTAGACGATGACCCCGTAGGTTTCCTCGAGGATCGGCGCCAGCTGCGGCACCAGATAGCTGACGGCTTTCCGGCCGTGCTTGCGGTCGACGTAGTCGTCGATCATGCCGCTTTCCATGGGGCCGGGACGGTACAATGCCACCAATGCGACCACGTCCGCGAAGCATTCGGGCTTGAGCCGCACCAGCAAGTCCTTCATGCCCGAGCTTTCCAGCTGGAAGACCCCGGTGGTGTCGCCGGCGGAAAGCAGCCGGTAGGTGGCCGCGTCGTCGAGCGCGATGTTTTCGAGGTCCGGGGGGGTCTTGCCCTGGCGGCGGATGAGCTCCAGCGCGCTGGCGATGACGGTCAGGTTGCGCAGCCCCAGGAAATCGAACTTGACCAGTCCGATCTTCTCCACGATCTTCATGTCGAACTGGGTGACGACCTCACCCTTCTTGCCCCGGAACAGCGGCAGGTACTCCACCAACGGGCGGTCGGAGATCACCACCCCGGCGGCGTGGGTCGAGGCATGGCGCGGCAGACCCTCCAGCACCCGGCAGATCCGAATCAGATCGCCGTATTCGGGCTTTTTCTCCACCAACTCCCGCAGCCGGGGCTCCCGTTCCAGCGCGTCGTCCAGGCCGATGTTGAGCACGTCGGGCACCAGCTTGGCGATGGCGTCCACCTCCGGCAGCGGGATGTCGAGCGCGCGGCCGACGTCCCGGATCACCGCCCGCGTCTTGAGCTTTCCGAAGGTGATGATCTGGGCCACGTAGTCCCCGCCGCCGTAGCGGTCCACGACATACCGGTAAACGTCTTCGCGGCCGTCGATGCAGAAGTCGACGTCGATGTCCGGCATGCTCTTGCGGGCGGGGTTCAGAAAGCGCTCGAAGATCAGCCCGTGCACGATGGGGTCCAGGTCGGTGATGCCCAGACTGTAGGCGACCAGGCTGCCGGCGGCCGACCCCCGTCCGGGGCCGACCGGGATGCCGCTTTCCTTGGCGTGGCGGATGAAATCGGAAACGATCAGAAAATAGCTGGGAAAGCCCATCTCCTTGATCATCCGGATTTCATCATCCAGTCGCTCCCGGTAGACGGACTCGTCCGCCTCGGGGTTTTTGGCGCGCACCCGGCGCATGATCTTCTCGAACCCCTCGCGCGCATTGCGCTCGAAGAGCTCATCGACGCTCTGCTGGCCGTGGGTGTCGAACCGCGGGAAATGATAGGTTTTGAAATCGAACTCCAACCGGCAGCGCCGCGCGATCGCCGCCGTGTTCGCGAGCGCCTCCGGGGTATCCTTGAAATACGCCGCCATCTCGGAGGCCGGCTTGAAATACAGCTGGTCGGTGCGGAACTTAAGCCGCTCCGAGTCGTGGATGGTCTTGCCGGTTTGAATGCACAGCAGCACGTCGTGGGCGCGGACGTCCTCGCGCGAGAGGTAGTGGCAGTCGTTGCTCGCCACGAGCGGGATCGACAACCGCCGGCTCATGTCGATCAGCGCCGCGTTGACCCGCTCCTGCTCGTCGATGCCGTTGTTTTGAATCTCGAGGAAGAACCGGCTCTCGCCGAACATCTCCCGGTAGTTGCGTGCGGCCTGGTCGGCCTGCTCCAGGCGGCCCTCCATGATCCGCCGCGGGATTTCGCCGTGCAGGCAGGCCGACATTCCGATCAGGCCTCGGGCGCACTCCTTGAGAAGCTCCCGGTCGATCCGCGGCCGGTAGTAGAAGCCTTCCAATTGGGCCGCCGTGGCCAGGCGGCAGAGGTTGCGGTAGCCTTCCTGATTTTCCGCCAGCAAAATGATGTGGCAGAGCTCGCGGTTGTCGGCCGGGTTCTTGTCGAACCGGCTGCGCGGGGCGATGTACATCTCGCAGCCGATGATCGGCTGGATGCCGGCCTTCACCGCCTTCTCGTAAAATTCGACGGCCCCGAACAAGGTGCCGTGGTCGGTGGTCGCCACGGCCGACATGCCGTAGGCCGCGGTTTGTTTGATCAGATCGTCGATGCGGATCGCCCCGTCCAGCAGGCTGTACTGGGTGTGGACGTGCAGGTGAACGAAGTCGGTCATCGATGTCCTATGAAGCAGGCAGGATGTCGAGAATCGCATCCTGGCGAATGTGAATACCCGTGAACGGAGGGAGCCGCGGCCCCCTCGGAACGCCGCTGACCTCCGAGCGGAGGCGAGCTCAACTCATCTGAAATCTTCTCAGGGATCGGTCCGGATGTAAAGCAAAAGATCGCGCCGGCTTCAGGAAGTCGATGGTAAAATCCCCCGCCCTCCCCTTTTCAAAAGGGGCAGAAGGCGGAAGCGGGCGCGGGACGAACTTGGGCTTCCGGCAAAGCCTAACCGGAGAACCGGATCTCGCGGAAAGCCGATGGCGTCGCCCGAAGCCCAAGTTCAAGGCGCGCAAGTCTCCGCCGAGCGAGGCGTGCTCCCGGCACGCCGCAGCGAACGCGGAACGCAGCGCAACGCCGAAATTGGGCTTCCGGCGACGCCATCACTCGAGGCGGTAGTTGGGCGCCTCCTTGGTGATAATCACATCGTGCACGTGCGATTCACGGATGCCGGCGGCCGAAATCTTGATGAAGCGCGCCTTCTCCCTCAGCTCCTCCAGGCTGGCGCAGCCGCAATAGCCCATGCCGGCCTTCAACCCGCCCACCAGCTGGAAGATGTTGGCCTGCAGCGACCCGCGGTAGGGCACCCGGCCGACGATCCCCTCCGGCACGAGCTTGTCGCCCTCGCTGTCGTCCCCCTGGTAGTAGCGGTCCTTGCTGCCCTTCTTCATGGCCTCGATCGACCCCATCCCGCGATAGACCTTGTAGCTGCGTCCCTGGTAGAGGATCAGTTCGCCCGGGCTTTCCTCGGTGCCCGCGAACAGCCCGCCGATCATGACCGTGTGCGCGCCCGCGCCGATCGCCTTGGTGAGGTCGCCCGAGAAGCGGATGCCGCCGTCGGCGATGAGCGGCACGCCCGTCTTTTCGGAAACCGGCCGGCAGTTCATGATGGCCGTCAACTGGGGAACGCCCACCCCGGCCACCACTCGGGTCGTGCAGATCGAGCCGGGACCGATCCCGATCTTGACGGCGTCGACCCCGGCCTTGATGAGGTCGCGCGCCCCCTCCGCCGTGGCGACGTTGCCGGCGATCACCTCGATCTCCTTGAAGGTATGCTTCAGGCGTTTGACCGCGTCGATCACGTTTTTGGAATGGCCGTGCGAGGTGTCGATCAGGATGATGTCCGCGCCGGCCTTGAGCAGGGCCTCGGCGCGCTCCTCCATGTCCGGCCCGACCCCCACCGCCGCGCCGACCCGCAGCCGACCCAGGCCGTCCTTGCAGGCGTTGGGGTATTTCTTGATCTTTTCGATGTCCTTGATCGTGATCAGACCGGTCAACCGCCCCTTTTTGTCGACCACCAGCAGCTTTTCGATGCGGTGCTGATGCAGAAGCTTCTTCGACTCTTCCAGCCCGATTCCCTCGGTGACCGTTACCAGGTGATCCTTGGTCATCACCTCCGAGACCTTTTTCTCCATATCGGACTCAAACCGCAGGTCCCGATTGGTCACGATCCCGACGAGCTGGTCCCCCTTGACGACCGGCACGCCGGAAATCCGGTATTGCTCCATGAGCGTGAGCACCTCGGCCACCTTCTGGTCGGGATGGATGGTGACCGGGTCGACGATCATGCCGCTTTCCGACTTCTTGACCTTGTCGACCTCCATGGCCTGGACCTTGATCTCCAGGTTCCGGTGGATGAACCCCAGCCCGCCCTCCCGCGCCATGCTGATGGCGGTGTCCGCCTCGGTGACCGTATCCATGGCGGCGCTGACGATCGGAACATTGAGCTGAATGCGCCGGGTCAAGCGCGTGTTGACCGTGACATCCTTGGGCAGCACATCGGAATAGCTGGGCAGCAGCAGCAGATCGTCGAACGAATAGGCTTCCTGCAGCAGCGGATTCGGCATCGAACTCCTCCTGTACCAAGGTTAAAAATTGTGCCCACGAATAACAGATGGCCGGGCGTTTGGCAATCTTTATTTGGAAGCCGGAACGGCTTCGGGACCAAACAAAATGTCATTCTATTTCAAATAATTACCCGATTATTTGCGTTGACTTTAAACCATTGGGTGGTATAAAATAAGGAGTTTCCAAGGAAGGGCAACGCCATGATCGTCAACATCAATCCACAGAATCCACCGCTGCGGCTCATCCGAAAAGTCGTGGAGGTATTAGAAGGCGGGGGCATCGTCGTCTACCCCACCGACACCTACTATGGCATCGGCTGCGACCTCATGAACCCCCGAGCGATCGAACGGATCTATCAGTTGAAACGCCGCGACCGGAGCAAGCCGTTCAGCTTCATCTGCTCGGACTTGACCAACATCAGCCAATACGCCAAGGTCTCCAACTACGCCTACCGGACCATGAAGCGCCTGCTGCCGGGCCCGTATACGTTCATCCTGGAGGGCTCCAAGCTGGTGCCCAAGATCATGCTCACCAAGCGCAAGACCGCCGGCATCCGCGTGCCCGCCAACGAGATCTGCCTGGCGTTGGTGCGCGAGCTCGGCCACCCGATCATCACCACCAGCGCCGCCACCGCCGAGGGGGAAAGCTTCCACGACGCCTCCCTGATCCATGACCACTTCGGCAAGCAGGTCGATGTCGTCATCGACGGCAGCCTGGTCTTGGGCGAACCGTCCAGCGTCGTATCCCTGATCGACGACATCCCCCAGATCATCCGCCGCGGCGCGGGGGACGTTAGCCTGTTCGAGTAATCGAGCGCCGATGCGACCCCGTTTCCGGTTCGCGGGGTCAACTTCATCAATAAGGCATTAATTTGCCGGCCGATGTGGCGACTCCGTAGTAATCAAAAAACTTGGCCCCGGCCTCAGGAGCGTGCTCGCCGATGTTGGTGAAGTCCTCAAGGTCCTGTCGTTCGTAGTAGGTCTCAATCATGGCATTCTTCCTTTCCACGGATGTATGGGCAGGGAACAACTCCTCGCACGGCTTAACGCCGCCATGCCATCAATCGAGAAAAAATCTTCTTGGCAAAAGGCGTGAGACGCGTGCGATTGAAAGCATCGCCGACCTGGCGCACGGCTTCGGCCTGCGTCGGATACGGATGAATGGCGGCGGCGATGTTTTTGAGCCCCAGCCCGTTCGTCATCGCCAGGGTGATCTCGGATATCATGTCCCCGGCGTTTTGGGCCACGATCGTGGCCCCGGCGATCTGATCGCTGCCCTTGCGCACATGCACGCGGACAAAGCCCTTGGTTCGGCCTTCGAGGATAGCTCGGTCCACCTCGGATAGCTCCCGCGTGAAGGTATCCAGCGCGACCCCCTGCTCCTCGGCCTGTTTCGGATAGAGCCCGACATGGGCAATTTCCGGCTCCGTGTAGGTGCACCATGGAATCGTCAATGCGCTGGCCTTGGCGCGGCCGAAAAAAAGCGCGTTTCGGATCACGGTGCGCGCCATGACATCGGCGGCATGCGTGAATTGATAGGGCGAGCAGATGTCGCCGGCCGCGTAAATGTCGGGCTGCGTCGTCTGAAGCTGATCATTTACCTGAACGCCCTTCTTGGAATACGCCACCCCGGCCGCTTCCAGCCCCAATCGCTCCACGTTCGGGGAGCGTCCGACGGCGACCAGGAGCTTGTCCACGACCTCGTCGTAGTTTTTCGAGTGAGATTCCACCGACAGGCGCACCCGTCCCCCATCCGCCTTGGACAGCTTCAGTTCCTGGCCGCAGCAAAGGAGCCTGACACCGTCTTTGAGCAGAGACCCCAAGACGATCTCGGAGGCATCAGAGTCCTCGCGCGGCAGGATGCCATGGGTGGCCTCGACCAGGAACACTTCAGCGCCGAAGCGGGCAAAGCTCTGGGCCATCTCGCAGCCGATGGGCCCGGCGCCGATCACGGCCAGGCGCTTGGGCAGCCCCGTCAAGGAGAAGAGGGTTTCGTTGGTCAGGTATTCCACCTCGCCCAGCCCCGGAATGGGCGGGGCCGAGGCCCGGGCGCCGGTGGCGATGACGGCTTTCTTGAAGCGGAGCTTCTCCCCCGCAACCTCAATGGTATGGGAATCCACAAACCGTCCGTTGCCGATGAAGACATCGACCCCCAGTCGGCTGAACCGCTTGGCGGAGTCGTTCGGGGCGATGGACGCCCGCAGCCGACGCATACGCTCCATGACGTGGCCGAAATCGACCTGCACCCCCTCCGGCACTCGAACTCCGAACTCGGCTGCATCCCGCACGGCCGCCGCCGCCCGCGCCGCTGCGATCAGCGCCTTCGAGGGAACGCAGCCGACGTTGAGACAGTCCCCTCCCATCAGATGGCGTTCGACCAGCGCCACTTTTGCACCTAATCCGGCCGCACCGGCTGCACTGACCAGCCCGGCGGTCCCGGCTCCGATCACGACCAGATTGTAGCGCTCAGCGGGCTTCGGGTTGGTCCAATCGAACGGGTGGACCAGGGAGGCCAAGTTCCGGTTGTGTTCATCCCATGGGCGAACAATCGGGATCCCATTATTATTTTCCGACATTTCCAGCTCCTTTGCTATGAGATTCGGGCGGATAATGCTTTTTTGGCCACGCGCGTGACAAACACCGTTACCACCACCGTTGCCAGCAACCCGACACCGTAAAGCACCCATTCGGCCGTGGTACGGCTATGCCCTCCGGCCCCCAGACTGGCCAGGTCTCCGGCGAGCGATCCTAAATAGACATACATCACGGTGCCGGGCATCATGCCTATCCACGATGCAAAGAAGTAGTGCCGCAGGCTTACCTTGGTCAATCCGTAGGCGTAGTTGAGCAGATTGAAAGGAAATACTGGGGAAAGTCGGGTCAACAGGACGATCTTCCAGCCTTCCTTCCCCACAGCCTCGTCGACGGCGTTGAATTTCTGATTGCCGGCTATTCGCTTGGCCACCCAGTTGCGTGCCAAGTAGCGCCCGACGAGAAAGGCGCTGGTGGCCCCCAGTGTCGCCCCGATCGAAACGGCGATGGAGCCTTGGACCACCCCGAAGACAACCCCGGCCCCTAACGTCAGGATGGATCCCGGCAACAGCAGGACACAGGCCATGATGTAGAGCGCCATGAAAATCAACAGACCTGCAGCGCCTAGGCCGGAAATCCAGGCCAGCGCTTGGCGCAGGACTTCTTGGAGATTGAAATATCTCGCTGCAACGAGAATTCCGCCGACAACGGCCGCAGCCATAAGAGCCTTGACCGCCGTTCCGCTGCGCGAGGCGGTTGTTTGTGAATCGGCTGCTGCATTCATAATATAGCCTGCCTTTCTGTACCTTTAAAAAATCTCTCCTGAGAAGTTATCCTCCAAACGAGCTTTACGATACAGAAGTTATCGTTGCGCTGGGCGTTGAAGACTATGTCGCTATCGCTCCTGGATTCTTACCCGATCGTCCCGGCGTTGTGCCCGGCCTCCGTGGAAGGAAGGGACTCCACGAGCAACCCATACGGTTCCCGGCTGATGATGCGGCACTATTCGCGGATCATGCCGCGGGATTTCGACCTGGGCCCGAACTTTGAGATCATCAAATACAACATCTTCGGCCACGGCCGTTCCGATTACGCGTCCTTATGGGCGGAGACCATTTTTGAACCTGCTTCCCGAACCCGGAGCTGCGATGCGGGGTCACAGAGCCAAAAACCAGCGCAACGGTCCTCACAACAGCTCCCAGCGACCCGATTTGAGTTCCGGTTTCGGCCAACGGATATTCGGCAGACCCATGAAACCCAAATTCACCGAGCTCGTTTTACATGCATCCTGGAGCGCCCGCCAGAACTCAACGCCGGATTCGGACGCCGCGCAGAAACTTCTCCGTCAGATCGGTGATCTCGGCGATCTTCAGTCCATACCCGGCCGCGAGCATGAGCGCCGCGAAGGCGCTTCCGACGATCACCGCGATCGCCAGGCTGCCGGCCGGGCCGGAGGCATCCAGCGCCTCGAGCGCCAGGCGCCGGACCGCCGCCAGCAGCGGCGCCAGGGCCAGGCTCAACAGGGCGGTCTTGAGATAGAAGCGCATCACCTCGCTCTGTCCCGTATTGCGGCTGCGGCGGTTCCAGAGAATGAAGAGGACCGCGACCTGCAGGATGCCGGAAAAGGAGATCGCGAGCGCCACCCCCTGCACGCCCATCAGCACGATGCCGAGCGGGTAGAGCGGAAGGCTCGCCAGCACGACCACCGTGCCGAACACGGCCGGGAAGAGCGTGTTGCGGGTGGCGAAGTAGCCGCGCACCACGACGGTGCTGGCCGCAAAGCCGACCGCTCCGGCCAGGAACCAGACCAGCACGTCGGCCGTGATCCGGGTGGCGGCGGGGTCGAACCGCCCCCGCTCGAACAGAAGACGCACGACCTCCGGGCTCAACACCATCAACAGCACGGAAACGGGTATCAGCAGCGCCAGGTAGCGCAGGGTCCGGTTCATCAGCCGGTTCAGTTCGTCCAACCGGTTTTCCTCGGCCAGGCGGGCCATAAAGGGGTACGTGGCCGTGCCCACCGCCTGGCCGAAGATGCCGACCAGGATGAGCATCACCCGCAGGCTGAAATTGAGCACGGCGATGCTGCCGCCCGGAAGATAAGAGCCGAAAAACCGGAAAAGGAATTCAGTGGAAAACGTCATGGTCAGGCCGAGCATCAGCGGCAGCGTCAGGCGCAGGTAGGCGCCCACGTCCGGGTGGCGCCAGTCCCAGGCCGGCCGAAACCGCAGTCCCAGCCGGCGCGCCCCCGCCCACTGCAGCAGCAGGTTTCCGGCAAACGATCCGGCCAGCACCCCCCAGGCGAACCCTTCAACCCCCAGCCACGGTCCCAGCAGCAACCCGCCGGCGATGATGCCCAGGTTGTAGATCAGGGGCGCGAGCGCCGGCAGGAGGAAGTGCTCGCGCGCGAACTGGACGGCCGTCAGCAGGCCGCCGGCAAAGAAAAACATCTGGGCCGGCAGGATGATGCGGGTCATGCGCACGGCCAGGGCCCGGGTCTCCGGGTCTTCAAGGCCCGGCGCGGCCCAGGTCACCAGTTCGGGGGCGAATGCCATGGCGAGCCCCACGCCCGCCAGCGCTAGGCTTCCGAAGACGCACAGGAGAATGGAAAATACGCGGCCGGCTTCGGCTACGCCCTGCTGGATCAGCCGGCGGGCATAAAGCGGAATGAACGTCACGGATAGGAAACCGGTTGCGACCACGTGGTTCAGGATTTCCGGCAGGATGAAGGCGACTTGATAGGCGTCCACCTCCGGGCCGGCGCCGGCCCGCCAAGCGATGGTCATTTCGCGCAGCAGCCCGATCACGCGGCTGAGGAAGACGGAAGCCATCATGACCAGGGAAGCGATGCCGGCTTTTCGGTAGATGGAAGGTTGCATAACGCCCTTGGGTTTCGGCCGCCATCCATATCTGAAATCCCCGACGGGAGTCAACGGCAGGCTGCAGCCCGGAGGATCCGAGCGGCTGCCAGGGTCTGCCCCATGCCTTGACTTCAATGACCCGATTTCCTATAAGTCAGCACGGTTTTGCAGACCGGTGCGGTTCGCGGTTGATCCCAGCAGGCGGTTGCGGACATGGCCCCCAGCAAAGGGCGATTACCCCAGCGCATAACGGCGGTTCTGGTCTACGGGCGGTTGCCCCTCGTGTTCGGCGGCATGCTGTGCGCCGTAGCCGTGATGTGGAATCAGAATCCCACACTCTACATGATCGGGGTCATTCTGCTGTTCATCGCCATGACCTTCGATCTGGTCGACGGCTGGTTTGCCGCGCGGTTTTTCCCCTACCCCCAGATGGCCCAGCTGGCCGACCGCATCCTCGACAAACTCATTTATTCCATCATCTTCCCGCTGGTCGCCGTCGGCTGCATGTGGCGGCTGCACTATGTTCTGCCGGATCCCAAGAAAACCGAGCTGCTCCACGCCGTGCTGGTGTTGTTTCTGGTGATCACCGTGCTGGTGCGCGACAACTTCGCCCATTTCATGCGCAGCGTCGCCCTGCGCTTCGATCAGGAATTGGAGTACCGCGAGTTCACGCGTCTGCGCACCATCGTGGCCGCGCCGGTCGGCGCCCTGCTCTACGCCTATGCGTTCTACATCCCGAACGGTTCGACTTCCCTCGTCTACCGCTGGATCGCCCGACTGGGAGAGACCCCTCTGCGGACGCTGTTTTTCATCGAGATCGTCTTCTTCGTCATTAATTTCGGCTCGATCGCCGGATACATCCGCAAATACGGAACCCTGTGCCTGGACGACCTCTGCCTCGGCAACGTGCAGTTGCGCCGCCGGATCCTGGCGTTTTTTCCAAACGCCCTGACGATCATGAATGCCATGATGGGGCTGCTGGCGGTGTTTTTCGCTTACCAGGACCGCATTCGGGAGGCCTCTTTGTTTCTGATTGGTGCGGCCCTCTTCGACAAACTGGATGGGGCCGTGGCCCGCCGGCTCGGTTTGACCGAGCCGCTGCCCGGGCAGGAGCAGCGGCCCCACCGGGTGACCCTCGGGGGCGTGCTGGACGACATCTCGGATGCCGTCAGCTTCTGCATCGCGCCGGCATGGATTTATTACTTTCTCGTTTCCGACATTGCCGATCCGTGGCTCCAGGATCTGCCTTACAGCCTGACCGCGGTGCTCTACGCCTTGGCCGGCATCATCCGGTTGATTTATTTCACCCTGGACCGGAATCCGATCCCCGGGTTTTTCAAGGGCATGCCCAGCCCGGCCGCGGCGCTGCTGGCCGTAGCGCCCATGATTATTCTCAATCAATCCGTCAATGACGGCTGCGTTTCGGTTCCCTTCTGGGGCACGATCTGCTTCGTCACGATGATCGTTGCCGCCGTGGTGATGAACCTTTATCCGATCCGTTACCTGCATGCCGGCCGGTTCATGAGCCGTCACCCCTGGTTGGGCCGCGCGGCCCTGCTGCTGCTCGTATCGGTTTTTACACCCTATTACGGATACGTCTTCCTTTTTTTCATGCTGCTGTACGCCCTGTCTCCGCTCGTCACCTGGCGCATCGCTCCCCAGGACGCCGCCCGCGAGAACCGCCCCAAAGGGGCGCACGCCCGCTAAAACCGGTTCTTCGGATGCGGACCGGAAATCCCTTTCCAGTGGGTTAAGCCCTCTTGCCAGATGGCGGGATTTGCACTATCAATTAAGCCGTTGAACGTATTCGGCGTGCAGCGAAAATCTGCGGTCCGGTTTGTCCGGTCGAAGACCGGTCGGAAATTCCCGGCATTCGGTGACCTCCAAACAACGGGCAGGACCCTGAAGCCCGTTCCGATGATTGAATTCCCGCTCGAACCAGCGGGAGGCAGCCATGACGCATGCAATCAAATCCCTTGGTTTATGCCTGGGCGCATCCACGGTTTCGATGGTCCAGGTCGAACAGGACCGCGGCGGCGCCACCGCGCCGCGCATCAGCGCCCATTCGGTTCACGTCCATGAAGGGGACCCCAAGCGCACTTTGCTGCGGGCTCTGGAAGGCATCGACCTGGCATCCTTCGACCGCATCGCCGCCACCGGACGCAAATTCCGCAAATTCGTCAATTTGACGTCGATCTCGGAGCCGGAAGCGGTCGAATGCGCCTATCCGTTCCTGAAGCCCGCCGGGATCGACTGCCCCGCTGTCGTGTCCGCCGGCGGGGAGACCTTCATGGTCTATGTCCTGGACCGCCGCGCACGCATCGCCAACGTCATCACCGGCAACAAATGCGCCTCCGGCACGGGCGAGTTTTTTCTGCAACAGCTGCGGCGCATGAACGTCGGCCTGGAGGAAGCCGCCGCGTTCGCCGCCGTGGAACGACCCCATCATGTCTCCGGCCGCTGTTCGGTGTTCTGCAAGTCGGACTGCACCCACGCCACCAACAAGGGCATTCCCAAGGCCCAGGTTACCGCGGGCCTGTGCCAGATGATGGCCAACAAGATCCTCGAACTGCTCAAGAAGGTCGAGCGTCGCGACATCATGATCACCGGCGGCACCGCCCAGAATCACATGATGATCGAGTACCTGCGCCGCGAAATCCCGGGGTTGATCGTCCCCCCGGAGGCTCCTTACTTCGAGGCCCTCGGAGCCGCGCTCTGGGCGCTCAACCATGAAACCGCACCGTTTCCGGGCATCGCCGACCTCTTCGTCGAGGGAGCGGTGGCCTTCAACCGCCTGGCGCCCCTTGCGGATTTCGCCGCGCAGGTCGAGTTCAAGACGATCGCCCGGGATGCGATCCGCGCCGGAGACGTCTGCATCCTCGGCCTGGACGTCGGCTCCACCACCACCAAGGCCGTGCTGCTGCGCCGCTCCGACCAGGCCCTGCTGGCCTCGGACTATCTGCGCACCAGCGGCGATCCGGTGGGCGCCTCCCGGCGCTGCTACCGTTCGATCCTGGAGCAGGTGCGGCGCCAGGTCGACCCGCGGCAGATCCACATCGTCGGTCTCGGGGTGACCGGATCGGGGCGGCAGATCGCCGGGCTGCACGCCCTCACCGACGGGGTCATCAACGAAATCATCGCCCACGCCACGGCGGCCGTCCATTTCGATCCCCAGGTCGACACGATTTTTGAAATCGGCGGCCAGGACGCCAAGTACACCTACATCACCAACTCGGTCCCCTCGGACTATGCCATGAACGAGGCCTGCTCCGCCGGGACCGGCTCGTTTTTAGAGGAGTCGGCCTTCGAAACGCTGGGCGTACGCATGGAAGACATCGCCGACGTCGCCCTCCGGGGCCGGCGGCCGCCCAACTTCAACGACCAGTGCGCCGCCTTCATCGCCTCGGACATCAAGAACGCCATTCACGAGGGCATGGCCCACGAGGACATCGTCGCCGGCCTGGTGTATTCGATTAGCATGAACTACTCCAACCGGGTCAAGGGCAACCGCCCGGTCGGCGAAAAGGTCTTCATGCAGGGCGGCGTGTGCTATAACCGGGCCGTGCCGCTCGCGATGGCGGCGCTGGTCGGCAAACCGATCGTCGTGCCGCCGGAACCCGGCCTGATGGGGGCCTTCGGCGTAGCCCTGGAGGTCCGCAAGCGCATCGAAAGCGGGCTCATGACCGAGACGCTCTTCGACCTGGAGGCGCTGGCCGGCCGGGAGGTGATCTACGGCCGCTCCTTCACCTGCCGGGGCGGCAAGGAAAAGTGCGACCGGCGCTGCGCCATCAACGTCATCGAAGTGGAGGGGCAGAAGCACCCCTTCGGCGGAGCCTGCAACCGCTACTACAATCTCCGCCACCACATGGACTACGACATCGAGAAGCTCGACCTGGTCCGCCGGCGCCAGAAGATGATCTTCGAAATCTACGGCGTACCGCCCGCCGCCGGCATGAGCGCGGGGGGCCGCGGCCGCGTCGGCCTCAACCGCAGCTTCCTGGTCAACACCTACTACCCGCTCTACTCCCATTTCTTCAGCCAGCTGGGCTTCGATCTGGTGGTGCCGGACCTGCCCACCCAGGAGGGCATCGACCAGCGCGGCGCGGCGTTCTGCTATCCCGTGGAGCTGGCGCACGGCTTCTTCGATACGCTGCTCAAGGCCGATCCGCCCCTGGATTTCATCTTTCTGCCGCACTTCAAGGCAGTTCCCAATCTGAAGGACGAAAGCAGCGCCCAGTCGCTGGTCTGCCCCCTGGTCCAGGGGGAGACCTACTACCTGCAGACCTCTTTCCGTCCGGCGCTCGACCGCCTGCGGCAGCGCGGCGCCCGCCTGCTGGCGCCGCTGCTGGACCTGTCGCAGGGAGTCCACGCCGCCGAGGCGCCTCTGCTGGAAGCCGCCGAACAGATGGGCGTGAACCGCAAGGCCGCCCAGGCCGCCTTCGCCGTCGCCCGGCAGCGGCAGCTCGACTGCTTCGCCGCCATGAAGACCGCCGGCCGGCAGGCCCTGGCCGAGCTGGAGGCCGACCCGGAGCGCTTCGGCGTCGTGATCTTCGCGCGGCCGTACAACGGCTTCGCCGAAGAAGCCCACATGGGCATCCCCCACAAGTTCGCTTCGCGCGGCGTCCCGGTGATCCCGCTCGATTTCCTCGAACTGGACCGAGAGCGCTCCAAACGCCACATGTACTGGGGGATGGGCAAGCTCCTCCTGAAGGCCGCGCGGCGGGTCGAAAAGCACCCCCAGCTCTTCGGGACCTACATCACCAATTTCTCCTGCGGCCCGGACTCCTTCGTCATCAGCTATTTCCGCGACATCATGGGCCGCAAGCCGTCGTTGACGCTCGAGCTCGACAGCCACACGGCCGATGCCGGACTGGAGACCCGGGTGGAGGCCTTCCTCGACATCGTGAACGCCTATCGCCAGCTCCTCGCCCGGCGCCTGATCGCCCCGCGGAAACGCTCCTTCACTCCGGCGCGCATCCGGCTCCACAACGGCCGCGCCCGGGTCGAGACCTCCTCCGGAGAGGTCCTGCCCATGACCGACCCGCGCGTCACCGTCCTCATCCCCTCCATGGGGCGGCTCGCCACCGAGGCCGGCGCCGCGATCCTCAAGGGCTACGGGCTGCACGCCCGCGCCGGCCGAGAGAACGACGAGGCCATCCTGAAACTCGGCCGCGCCAACACCTCGTGCAAGGAATGCCTGCCGCTCATCCTGACCACCGGCACCCTGCTCAGCTACATCCAGAACGGCAAGCGCCCGGATGAGGTCGTCGTCTATTTCATGCCGACCGGATCCGGACCCTGCCGATTCGGCCAGTACTCCATCTTCATGGAGGACCTCGTCCGCCGCCTGGAGATCCCGAACGTCGCCCTGCTGGCGTTGTCCTCGGACAACTCCTATGTCGGCATGGACAAGAATTTCGATCGCCACGCCTGGTGGGCGGTGGTCGTCTCCGATGTCATGGAGGACATCCGCGCGATGCTCCTGGCCAATGCCGTCGAACCCGCCTCCGCCACGGCGGTTTTCGACGAGGAGTGGCGCCAGATTCTGTCTGTCATGGAAAAAGCCGATTTCAAGCTCCTCACCCGTCGGCTCGCCGCCTGCGCGGAGCGCCTGCGCGCCGTCCCCCTGCGGCGGCCGACGGCCGAGGTTCCCACCATCAGCCTGACCGGCGAGATTTTCGTGCGGCGCGATGCGCTCTCGCGCCAATTCCTGACCGAGCGGCTCGCCGAGAGGGGGTTTGCCACCGTCTGCGCGCCGATCGCCGAGTGGGTGCACTACTGCAATTACCTGGTGAACCACGGGTTCAATCATGATTCGCTCAAAGCCATGCAGCTGTTCAAGTTCAAGCTGCGCAACTTTTTCCAGGGGCGCTACGAACGGCAGATCAAATCGATTCTGGCCCGCACCGGCCTGGTGAAGGCCGCCAGCCTGGATGTGGCGACCGTGCTCGCCAACGCCAGCCCCCACCTCTCCCCCAATTTGACCGGCGAGGCGGTCCTGACCGTCGGCGGATCCCTCACGGAGATCATCCACCATTCCTGCGGGGTCATCGCCATCGGGCCCTTCGGCTGCATGCCCAACCGAATCTCGGAGGCGATTCTGAGCGAAACCATGACCGCCCGGAACAAGCTGGCCACCGATCCGGCCAATCCGGCGCTGCGGTCGGTCCTGACGGACATCGACGATCTGCCGTTTCTGGCGATCGAAACCGACGGCTCGCCCTTTCCCCAGCTGATCACGGCCAAGCTCGAAACCTTTCTGCTGCGGGCCGAGCGCATCCACCAGCGGATGCTGGCCGGCGGCAGGCACGCCTGAAGGCCGGGAGCCAGCGCCATGCCGACGCCCGAAATCGCGCGCCTGCCGCCGCCCCGTTTCGAGGGTCCGGTTTCAGTGGAGCAGACGCTGCTGGCGCGGCGTTCGATGCGGACGTTCTCCCGTGACCCGCTCACCGTCGATGACCTCACCCAGCTGCTTTGGGCCGCCCAGGGCATCACCCATTCCCAAGGCTATCGCACCGCACCCTCCGCCGGCGCCCTCTATCCGCTGGAGCTCTACGTCATCGCCGGGCGTGTGGTCGGGCTGCCGGTCGGGCTTTACCGCTACCTCGGCCGGGAGCATGCCCTGCACGCCAAATCGGCCCGCGACCTACGGGCCGATTTGGCTGCGGCGGCCTATGGCCAGCGACCCGTCGAACGCGCGCCGGCCAGTTTCCTGTTCACCGCGGTCTACGAGCGGATGACCGCGAAATACGGACGCCGCGGCGTGCGCTACGTCGACATGGAGGCCGGCCATGCCGCCCAGAACCTGTGCCTGCAGGCCGTGGCCCTGGAACTCAAGTCGGTGGTGATCGGCGCGTTCCAGGATGAGGCGCTCCGGCAGGTCGCGATGCTCCCGGCGGACGAAGCGCCATTGTACGTGGTGCCGGTGGGGAAATAGAAAAGCGGCAGAGGGCAAAGTGCATAGAGCCAAGAGTTAACGGCTGAAAGGTTCTGTTTTTACCCTATGCTCTATGCCCTCTGCTCTCTGCTCCATGCTTCATGCCTGGCCGACGACCGAAGGCTGGAGACAGGCGATTAATGCAACCGGAAAAGAAAGCCATCTGGGGCTGGGCCTTTTACGACTGGGCCAACTCCGCCTTCGCCACCACGGTCATGGCCGGTTTCTTCCCGGTTTTCTTCAAGCAATATTGGAGCCGCGGGGCCGACGTCAACTTGAGCACGGCCCAGCTCGGGTTCGGCAATGCCGTCGCCGGGCTCGCGATCGCGTTGCTGGCACCGATCATCGGCGCTGCGGCCGATACGGCTTCGGCCAAAAAGCGGTTGCTGGTCTTCTTCGCCTATCTGGGCGCGCTCGCCACCGCCGCCCTTTACTGGGTCGGCCAGGGGCAGTGGACCTGGGCGATCTTCTGCTACGCGCTGGGGATCGTCGGGTTTTCCGGGGCCAATGTGTTCTACGACGCGCTGCTGCCCGCCATCGCTCCGCAGAACCGGCTCGACGCCGTCTCGAGCCTGGGCTATGCCCTGGGGTACCTCGGCGGCGGCCTGCTCTTCCTCCTGAACGTGGCCATGAGCCTGAGGCCTCAGACCTTCGGGCTGGCGGATGCGACGGCCGCCGTGCGGCTGGCCTTCATCTCGGTCGCGCTGTGGTGGGGCGGGTTCACGGTGTTCACGATCCTCTGGGTCCCGGAGCCGCGGGCCTCGAAAACGGCCCTCGGCCTCCGGCAGGCGGCCGGAGCCGGAATCCGCAAGCTGCGTGAGACCTTTCGCAAAATCCGGCAGTTCAAACCGGCGCTGACCTTCCTGATCGCCTACTGGTGCTACATCGACGGCGTCGACACCGTCATCCGCATGGCCGTGGACTACGGCCTGTCGCTGGGCTTCTCCTCCCGGGATCTGATCGCCGCGCTGCTGGTCGTTCAGTTCGTGGGATTTCCGGCGGCTCTGGTTTTCGGCCGGCTCGGCCAGCGCTGGGGGCCGCGCCGGGCGATTTTTCTGGCGATCGCCATCTACATGGCGGTGACGATCTGGGGGGCGATGATGACGAACCGCCTGGAGTTCTATGCCATGGCCGTCATCATCGGGCTGGTTCAGGGCGGAATCCAGGCGCTCAGCCGGTCTTATTACGCGCGCCTGATTCCGGCTCAGCATCCGGCCGAGTTTTTCGGCTTCTACAACATGCTGGGAAAATTCGCCTCCATCATCGGCCCGGCCCTGATGGGCGCCGTAGGGCTGATGGTGCGCCAGAGCTTAATGCCCGAAGCACCCAGCGTTGAGCAGATGGCCCGCATCGGCCAGATCGCTTCGCGCACCAGCATCCTGTCGCTGCTGATTCTCTTCGCGGCCGGGGCGATCCTGCTGTGGCGGGTAGAGGACGCAAGCGCGGTGCCGCCGGCGCATCAGCCGCCGGGCCGCTGAAGGCGGCGGATCCAGCCCTGAACGTCGCCGGCATGGTTCGTAAAAATCCAGTCCACCTGCCGGTTGACCTCGCGGGCCAGGACCCGCAGCGAGCGCGGGTACCCCGTCCCGACGCCTTGGCCGGCGGCATGCTGCCGCCGGATGACGGCGCCGTTAACGAATGCATAATGTCCGGCCACTCCGCCGTAACCGCTGCGCAGGGCCAGGCGGCTCAGCCGGGGCACGTTCAGCCGCGCCACGGGAATACAGGTCGACGGCGGTGCAAACGGCGTTAATCGGAACATCTCCGGTGCCAGGGATAGAAGATGAAAATCCGCGCCGGAGGTGAGCCCCGCGAAAAGATCCTGCAGGATCCGGTTCTGCCGGCCGGGATCGGGATAGCGCTCCCGCTTCACCTCCACCATCAGGTGCGTTTTGCCGCCGAAGCGGCCGATCACTTCGGCAAGGGTGGGCAGCCCGGGGCAGTCCCGCTGCAGCTCTGGCAGCGTGCACGCCGAGATGGTCCGGTCCAGGCCGAACACCCGCCGCAGGTCCGGGTCATGGGCCACCACCGGCACGAGGTCGCGGGTCCAGCGGAGGTCGCACTCGATCCCCCAGACGCCCAGGGCCGCCGCGGCATCGAAGGCTGCCAGGGTGTTTTCGAGAATCCTGCGGCCGTCGTGTTGCCCGCGGTGGGAAATTACCCGGCACCCGGCCAGGCGGCTGGTATCCGGCACGGCCCCCGGCAGCCGCTCGAAAAGCTGATCGATCCAGTGCAGCAGCCGGTTTTCCATGCGGTCGAGGAAGCTCATTTGAAAAACCTCCTATAAGGGGAAGATAGCCATGAGCGACTTGAGACGTTTCGTCCAGGTGTGCGTGCCCTTCACCATGCTCCGTGACCGCCTTCTCGACCATTTCATCCGCCATCGGCTCAATCCCGAAATCGGAATCGACGCCGAGGCCATCGCGCGTTATGCACCGCGTGATTTCGAAGCGGTGGCGGACACGCTGCACCGGCAGGGCCTCGCCGTGACCCTGCACGCCCCGTTCGTGGATCTCTCCGCCGGCAGCACCGATCCGGCCATCCGCGCCGTCACCCGCCGCCGCTTCGACGAGCTCATGGAGCTGGTCCCGGTGTTCCGGCCGCGAACCATCGTGGCCCACGCCGGCTACGACTGGCAGCGCTACGAATACTTCCGCGACATCTGGCTCGATCACAGCGTCCGGTTCTGGAGTGAAGTGGCGGAGCGCTTGAATCAGAACGGCAGCCGGCTCATGCTCGAAAACGTCTACGAGCACCGGCCGGACGAAATCCGGGTATTGTTCGAACGGCTGGCCGCCCACGGCGTGGGTCTATGCCTGGACTGCGGCCACCTGACCGCTTTCGGCCGGGCGCCGCTCGAAGAGTGGCTGGAGGTCCTGGGCCCGTTCATCGGCCAGCTTCACCTCCACGACAACGGCGGCAAGAAGGACGACCACCTCGCCATGGGCCATGGACGGATCGATTTCCGCCCGCTGTTCGCCTATCTCCAAGCTCAAGGCCGCCGCCCGCCCGTCGTAACCATGGAGGTTCACCGGCCGGATGACCTCTGGGCGAGCCTGGCGTACCTGGAACGGCTCTGGCCGTGGGAAAAATAACGCGATGGGTCCGGAAACCTCCGATGTATTGATCGTCGGGGCCGGCCCGGCCGGGTCCACGGCCGCGTTCATCCTGGCCGGACAAGGGCTGAAGGTGGCCCTGCTCGACCGCAGCTCCTTCCCGCGGCCGAAACTCTGCGGGGGCCTGCTCACCTGGAAGACCGTCCGCAGCCTCGAATGCATTTTTCAGACCCGCCTGCAAACCCTCAAATCCGAGGGCTTGATCCGCCTCGAAACCCGGCGATACGCCGTCGCCGACCGCCGCGGGCACATGCTCACCCGCATCCTGGATGATCCGTTCCATCTGGTGGACCGTACGGCTTACGACGCGTTCTGGCTGCGGCAGGCCGTTTCGGCCGGCGCCGAGTTTCATCCCGCTGCGGCGGTCGTCGCGCTCGATCCGGACCGCGGCGAAGCGCGAACGGACGACGGCCGGCGCTGGCGGGCGCCGGTCGTGATCGGCGCGGACGGCGTCGACAGCCGCATCCGGCAGGCCCTGGCATCCGGCGGGAAACTCCGCCCTCCCCGGCGCCGGGGCCGGGCCGTTGCACTGGAGTGCTTTGTCCCCCCCCGATCGGGAGCATTCCCCGGCCACCCCACCATCTACTTCGGCAAGGTCCGCCGGGGATATGCCTGGTCGTTTCCGGTTCCCGACCGGCCGGTGCTCGGGATCGCCGCCCTGAAATCGCCCGGGCGCCGCCTCCAGGAGGACTTCCGCCGGTTCCTGCGGGAGCTGGGGCTTCCCGAACCCGAACGGCTCCGGCTGCACGCTCACGGCCTGCCCTACGGCAACTACCTCAAAATCCCCGGCTGCGGGAACACGCTGCTGGTCGGCGACGCCGCCGGCCTGGCCGACCCGTTCCTGGGCGAAGGCATCTACTACGCCCACCGCAGCGCCGAGCTCGCCGCCCGGTCCGTCATCGCCGGCTTCACGCGGCCGGGGCAGGCTTTGGCGGTCTATCGCGAATCCTTCCGCCGCTGCCTGCTGCCGGAAATGCGCTATGCCTGGGCCGGCCGGCAGGTCGTTTTTGCGCTGCCGCCCCGGCTGTATTACCCGCTTCTCGTCCTTTTTCTGCGCCTCGCACCGAAAATCGCCGAGCAGACCGTTCAGGGCCGCCGCAGCTTCCGCTGGTTCCGCCTCAAAACGCCATGCCCACGCTGAAGTGCAGCACGTACCGGTCTTCATCGCGCTGATGGTCGCGGTCCGGGTTGACGGCGAAATCGACGCGCGCCGGCCCGACCGGCAGCAGATACTGCAGGCCGGTGCCGATGCCGGAACGAAATCCTCTGAAAAAATCACCCAGGGTATCGGAAAGGATCTGCGAACGATTGCGGTAAGGCGGCTGGCCCTGGTCCTCGCGCGTGCGGTTGGGGGCCACGTTGCCGAAATCCGCGAACAAGGTTCCGGTGAAATCGCCGATCAGGCGCTGGCGCAGCTCGACGCTCAAGACGTTGTAGCCCAGACCGCCGGCAGGATCGCCGTTGCTGTCGCGCGGCCCCAGCTTGGCCTCCTTGAAGCTGCGCACGGTGGTCTCGCCGCCGTTGAAGAACCGTTCGGCCAGCGGCACCGTGAATTCCTCCTCGCCCGGGAGGATGAGGCCGGTGGTGTAACGCAGCCCCAGCACGGTGGAGCGGGTGGCCGGAAGGAACAGGCGGGTGCCGGCGGTCAGGCGCAGGAAGGTCACGTCGCCGCCCAGCCGGGTGTCCGCGCGTTCGACGGCGCCGAAAATTCGCTGCCCCGTGGTGGGGAAGAAAATGTCGTTGCGGGTGTCGTAGGCGGCCTGGGCCTTGACGCTCGCGAAATTGTAGTCGTCGCGCAGGTCCTCTTCCTCGACGGCGGCCGCCAGGTCCGAAAGATCGGTCCTTCGGAAGGTGAGACCGGCGGCCACCGTCAGACTGCGGCTCAGCTCCCGGTTCAGAAAAAAGGTGCCGCCGGCATCCCGGCGCGTAAAAGACGGCTCCTCCCGCCGTCGGAGGAAACCCGTCAGGTCGGCCCGCAGGTCCCCGCCGAGGAACCATGGGTCCGTAAGGGTGCTCGACACCCCCTGGGTCTTGACGGCGGCGAGCGCCTCCGACGTCCACGACCGGCCGGTGCCGAGGAGATTCTTCAGGCGGTAGCCCGCGAGCAGCCGCAGCTGCTCGTAGGAGCCGTAGCCCGGCTCGATGAAGACCTCCTGGGACTGCGACTCCGTCACCGTCACGACCAGGATGCGCCGGTCTTCGGCGTCCGTCTTCTCCAGATCGATCTCCACTTTGGAAAAAACCCCGGCCCGGTAAAGCGCGTTGAAGCTTTCCTTCTCGCGCGCCAGATCGTAGGGGTCGCCGGGTTTGAACCGGAGGCGCTCGCGAATGAACTCCGTCTGGGTGCGCTGGTTGCCCCGGACGTCGATGTCCGCGATCGTGACCCGTGGTCCCGGCGCGAGCACCGCGGAAAGCACCACCGCGCCCGACGCAGGGTCCGCCCGCATCGTCGTGTTCACAACCGCATCCGGAAATCCCAGCCCACCGAGGATCTCGGCCAGGCGCGCCTTGACCACCAGCCGGGTGCGGCTGGTGTATGGTTGTCCGACGGTCGTTCGCTCCAGCTCCTCCACCTCCGGGCGCGCATCGGCAGGCACATCGCCGGTGACTTCCAGGACCTGCACCCGGTGCTGGAGCCCTTCGTGCACCCGCACCGAGACGTCCACGCGGCTGCGATCCTCTGAAAACGAATAGTCCGGCCCCGCGATCGCCACGTCCAGAAAGCCCCGGTCGCGGTAATAGCCGCGCATCGCCGCCGCCGCCGATTCCATTTCCGCGCGAACGAACGGTCGACGCACCTGCGGCAGGAGCCCGGACGTCTCCGGCCGGAAGAACGCCTTCAGCGTCTCGAGATCGATCGCTTCGTTGCCAGAGATCCGGATCTCCCGGACCAGCACCTGAGGGCCCTCGGCCACATGGAACGTCACCGTCGTGATCCCCCCGGCCTGCTCGATCGCATAGTCCACGCGGGCGAAAATGAACCCCTCGCGGTGGTAGGCCAGCTCCATCTCGAACGCGGCGTCGTCGATGTCCGAACGGCGCTGCCCCCGCTGCTCGAAGTCGGCGAGTTCCGCCGCGGCGGCCTTGCGCAGCGCCGCGGCGCTCAGCCCGGCATTGCCCTGGAAACGGATCTCCGGGGTGGCCTGCGCCGCCGCGGAGGGGGGCTCGACCACGGCGGCGCAAGCCAGGATCAGGAGAATCGCTCCCAGAGCGCTGAAGCGCAACGCCGAGCTTGGGCTATTTACGAAGCCGTCACCGAAACCGGAAAACAATCCGCACCCCCGCGTTATACTGGTCGAACACGTCCTTCTCGCCGGTGAGATAAAGGGTGTCCCCTTGGCGCAGCACCCCGTCGGCGATGCGGAACCGGGCGTTGATGGTCTCGTCGCCGGCCCGGGTCACCGATCGGCCGAGCTCGACGTCGAAGCGCTCCAGCACGGCCTGCAGGCCTTCCGCGGAGTCCCCGCCGGGCATGCGCATGAGGACGTCGCGGCCGATGAAGACGGCCACGTTGAGCCCCTGGCGCTTCTCCACGGAATCGCCGCCGGGCGTCCTCGGCGGCTGCCCGGTCAGCACGAGCGCGAGCAGGTCCGCATCGGGAAGCGGCGGCACCGAAGACAGCGACACCGAGGGCTCGTCATACGGCCCTTCCACGACGGCCGTGATGTCGTAGCCGATCATGCGCGCGGTGCCGACCATGTCCAGCCGCGGCCGGCCGGGGTCGACGGCCTCGAAATGGATGACGCCGCCGTCGAACTGCATTCGGCCGGCGGGCAGATACAGCCGGGTCGCCTCCAGGTAGACTTTCCCGACCAGCTCCGGCGCCTCGCCGGTGCCGACCAGGCTCAGGTCCGGCCGAAACGCGCCCTTGACCAGGTTGTTCTTGATCTGAAAGGGCTTGGCGGCGTTGACGCGCACGTCGAAGCGCAGGTCCCGGAGCGGCGCCGAGCCGAACGAGAAAAGGGAGAACCCGGGACCGGCCTTCGGTTTGGCCGAGCCGGCCGTCAGGCCCTCGGCCAGCCCGAAGTTTTTGGCGAAAAGCCCATCCGTCAGGGACAGACTGCCTGCAAGCGCCATCCGCTCCAGGGGGCCGGTGAGCCGCAGGTCCGCGTCCGCCCGCAGCCTCAGCGTCGGGCTGCGCTGCAGCAGCAGGTTCCGTCCCTCCAGCCGGAGGTCCACGGTCGGCCGGCGGTCCGCGGCCAGCAGGCCGGCAACCGAACCGGCCACCTCGAACGGAGCGCCGCCGAGCTCGCCGCGCAGGGAGCGGATCGTGAGGTCGCGGCCGGCGAATCCGGCGTCGAGACTCAGCGCCTGCAGCGGCGGCAGGTCCGCCTCCGGCCGCAGCTCGCCGTCGGTCAGCCGCAGGCGGCCCTGCAGCCGCGGGTCGCGCAGCGGCCCCTCGATCGTCAGGTCGGCATCCAGCCGTCCGGTCACCCGGCGGATGTCCTTCACCCCGCGGGCCAGCCACCCTAAATCGGACGCGGCCAGGCGGCCCTCCAGGGCCACGCTGCCCGCCGGCGGCGGTTTTCCGGAGGTCCATTGGTGGAAGGCCGGGTAGTCCTGCCAGGAGCCCGCTCCCTGAAGCCGGGCATGGG
The DNA here is from genome assembly GCA_964427375.1 of uncultured Desulfatibacillum sp. Classification (GTDB taxonomy): domain Bacteria; phylum Desulfobacterota; class Desulfobacteria; order Desulfobacterales; family SpSt-501; genus SpSt-501. The sequence continues at coordinate 112,923 of CAYRUF010000006.1, forward strand.
CGCAGTGCACCTCGATGGTCTGAAGCAGAATGCGGCGGGCATCGACCGCCATCTCGATGCGGGCCGTGTAAGGGCCGGGGGGGGCGTAGACCGGCTCCGCCGCCAGAGTCATCTCCCGGCCGGCAAGCTGCAGGGCGCCGCGCGGGGCGGCCCAAGAGCCCTCCAGCGCGAGCCGAGCCTCGATGGCACCCGCCGCGATCGGCCAGGCCGGCACCAGCTCCCGCAGCAAGTCCTGGGACGGCACGTCAACCGCCGCGGTCAGCGCCAGCGCGCCCGAGGCGAGCACGGGGTCGCCCGCCGGGTCGATCGGCAGCGCGCCCGCCAGCGCGAGCCGGTGCCCGGCCGGACCGGCCCAATCGAAGGCGTCGATCCGCAGCCGCCGGCCCGCATAGAAAAGATCGAACCGCCCGGAAAGGGCCGGGGGATGTTTCTCCGCGCCCAGACGGCGGACCGTGCCCTCCAGGCGGATCTCAGGTGCGGCCGCGGCTCCTCCCACGCGCAGTGCGGCATCCATGCCCTCGAGCGTAAGCGGCATTCCGGTCAGGCGCCCCAGCCAGCCGCCGCCGTTCACCTCCGCGAGCTCGACGGTCAGGTCGGAGCGGCCTCCGGCGAGCGCCAGCTGGCCGTACAGGACGATGCGCCCCTGCGGACCGCCGGCCGCCAGGCGCTCGACCACCAGGCCGCGGCCGGCCTCGTAGCGCACCCGCGCCGGCGACTCCAGATGGAGGAGCAGGTCATCCCCTTTCAGGTTGAATTCATCCAGCGTCCCGTCGATCGCCGTTCGAGCGGGGTTCCAGTCCAGGCGGCCGGCCGCCTGCAGCGTTCCCGCCGGGGTGAGCGTTTCGGCCGTGTCGATGACCACCTGGCGCCCGGCGCCCCGCGCCCGGATGCGGGCGTCCCGCAGCGTGCGGCCGCCGCCCGTGATCCGCTCCAGCGAGAGCGCGAGCGTGAAGTCGGGCTGTTCGAGCGCGCCGGAGGCCTCGATCGTCGCCGCGGTCCGCCCGCGCAGCCAGCCCCACTGCGGGGCCAGGGCTTCCAGATAGGGGCCGATATCGGCGCAGAAAAGCTGGAGCCGGCTGGGCCCGAGGCGGCCGGCGTCAAGATCGAAGCTGCCGGAGACGTCCAGGCGGTCGCCGGCCTGGGCCAGCTGGATGGAGTGCGCCGCAACCGTGTTCCGCTTTTTGGCGATCCGCATCGAGCCGCTGCCGAAGCGTTGCCCGCGCAGGACCAGGCCGTCGAGGGCCACGTTCAGCTCCCCCTCCGGCGACCTCCAGGGGCCGCTCAGACGGGCCTCCCCCTGGACGCGGCCCTGAAGTCGCGGCCGCGCGCCCGCGACGGTCCCGATGGCCGGGGGCAGGTAGGCCCCGAGCCACTCCAGGTCGGCGATCGCAAACGAGAGCTCGGCCGTATCGATATGCCCTTCCGGCAACCGCACGCGCCCGTGGCCGCTGAGCGTATCCGCTCCCCGGCGGACGGCGAGCGTTTGGACCAGGACCTGCTGCGGCGAGCAGCGCACGGCCACGGACAGGCTTCCCACGAGCACATCGCCGATGCCGAGGCGCTCGGCGGCAAGCGCGGCGTCGGCTTCCGGCCGGCCGTAGGTGCCGCCGGCGGTGACGTCGGCCTTGAGGCTGCCGGCCAGCGGCGCCAGCGGCAGGGTGCGCGCCAAAGCCTCCAGATCCGGGAGGTCCAGGCGCAGGCGGCCTTGGAGCGGCGTGTCCGGTGGTGCCGGCGGAATACGGGTATCCAGCTCCTGGAGCGCGATCCGGTTCGGCCCGGCCGTCAGGCTGCCGCGGGGAATGCGCAGACGGCCGGCGTCGATCTGTCCCGTGAGCTCCAGGCGGTGCTCCGGAACGCGCTCCGGCGGGTCGAAGGCCGCCAGGCCGGCCATTCGCAGCAGGCCGGGCAGGTCCTCGCAGGTCAACGCGAAGCGCCCGGAGAGGGCCGACCGAAGATCCCCCCAAGCGCCGTCCAGGAGCGGCCCCAGCGGCGCAGCCGCGTTGCGGACGGTCAACCGGCTGCGGCCGGACTCGGCTTCGAAGTCGCCGATGCGCACCCACCCGTCCGCGAGCGTGGCGCTGGCGTCGGCCCGCGCGAGGTCGACTCCGCGGACGGCGGCGTTGCGGGCCTCGAGATGCAGGCGGCCGGAGGCGGTTTCGGGGCGTTCGAACGGTACGGCCAGGTCGATGTCGGCCGAGAGCCGGCCGGAAAGCGGCTGAAGAAACAAAGCAGCGATCGGCTCGATATCGACCCGGTCGGCCTTCAGCCGGGCGTTGAGAGCGGCGGCGCCGGCGACCCCGGCCAGGTCGACCCGGCCGGCCCCGAGCTGCAGCTGGACCTCAATCGGGACGGGTTGGTTCGCGGCCGGCAGGCCGACGCGGCCCTGCGCCAGCACCCGTCCGTCGTCCAGGCTCAATTCGCGAATCGCGACCGACTCCGGCCTGAGCGCGAGTTCGCCCGCCGCCCTGGTTTTCCCGGCCGCCAGCCGGGGATGGGTCCAGCTCCACTCGGCGCTGGATAGTCGCACCCGCCGGCTGCCGTCGCTGTCCTTCGCGGCATCCAGGGCGATTCCATCCCAACGGGTGCGGAGATCGCCCCAGCGGACCGCAATGGAGGAATCGCGGACGTGCAGCGCCGGGATCGACAGCGGCAGGAGGGGTGCCGGCGCCGCTTCCCGGGGGGAGCCCCCGCCGCGGTCGAGATCGAGCTCCGCCTGCAGCCCGTCGGCCTCGATGCGCATGCCGTCGATAAAGCCGGCCAGGCCCGCACGGAGATCCGCGATGGAATAACGGATGTGCAGCCGCTTCGCCGCGAGCGCGGACACCGGCCCCCGGCTGCCGGGGGCCACGGTTTGGAGATCCTCGATTTCGATATCCGCCAGAAGGGAGCCGCCGAGGCGGCCGATCGCCACGTCCAGGCCGAGCTCCCGGCCGAGCGCGGCTTCAAGCAGCGCCGCAACGCGCGGCGCGATCAGGACATCCCGCAGCAGGTAGGCCGACGCCAGCACGCCGGCGAGGATCCCCAGGCCGGCCAGGATCCGTTTGAGCTTGGCGTTCACTCCGATTCCCCGTCGATCGGCCGGATGAACCCAACCCAGCCGGTCAAGCGCCGCTTCCGAGGAACCCGGTCAGAGCGGAGTTGAAGGCCTGCGCCTGCTCAACGTTGCACAGGTGCGAAGCGGACGGAAGGATGACGAGCCGGGAGCCTCCGATGCGCTCGTGGATGGCCCGGGCCGCGGCCACGGGGGTGCCGGGGTCTTCTTCGCCGACCACGATCAGGGTGGGGCGCGTGATCCGGGCGAGATCGTCCAGGTAGTTGAGCCGCCGGATGGCCTCGGTGCATCCGATGTAGCCGGCCGTGGGCGAGGACTCCAGGATGCTGCGGATCATGGCCACTCCCGGCCCCTGGCGGCGCAGGTAGTCGGCCGTGAACCAGCGCGCGAGGGTGGAGTCGATCAGCGCGGCCAGTCCCTCCCGGCGGGCCGTGTCGATCCGATCCTGGATGATCGGCTGGGCTTCGGGCGGCATGAAGGCCGAGGTGTCGCACAGGACCAGGCGGTCCAGCCGTCCGGGATGGCTCAGGGCGAACCCCTGGGCGATCATCCCGCCCATGGACAACCCCACGAAGTGCACCGTCGCGATGTCCAGGGCGTCCAGCAGGCCGGCGGCGTCGGCAACCAGCTGCTCCAGGGTGTAGGCGCCTTCGGGAACGTCGCTGCCGCCGTGGCCGCGGGTGTCGTAGCGCAGCACGCGGAATCGGGCCTCGAGCGCCGCCAGTTGCGGGTCCCACATGTGCAGGTTGGAGCCCAGCGAATGGCTGAGCATCACGACGGGTGCCTGCGGCGGGCCCGAGAGCTCGTAGTTCGTGGTGATCGTAGCGGTCTGGACGCGCATGGATTCCTCCTTCACGTTGAGAGCCGGTTTTCGGCGATGATCCGCCGGATCAGGTCCGCCAGTTTCCGCGAATCGTGGCGCACGATGCCGCCCGAGGTCTCCAACAGGTCGTCGCTGTAGATTCGGCGCTGGCCCCAGGCGGGGTCCTGGGGATCGAGTTGGACGAACTCGGCCTTCTGCTCGCGGTACTGGGCCAGGAGCGCTTCATCGGGCCGGGTGGAGTTGTAGATGATCCCGTCCAGCTTGCGTCCGAAGACCTCCTCCAGGCGCTTGACGAAATCCAGGCCCGTGTAGTGGTGGGTTTCGCCGAACTTGGTCATGATGTTCATCACGAAGAGCAGCCGGCCCCGCGATTTCCGCAGCGCTTCGGCGACGCCGGGCACGATCAGTCCGGGAATGATGCTGGTGAAGAGGTCCCCCGGACCGATGATGATGAAATCCGCCCACCAGGCGGCGTCGATCACCGGCGGGTAGACGGAGATGGTGTCGCTGTGATGCGGCACCAGGAATACGTCGCGGATTTTTTCGCGCTGGGTGCCGCGCGGCACGTCGATGGCTTTTTCGCCGAAGATGCGCGTGCCGTCGGTCAGTTCGGCCACCAGGGTGCCCGGATCGATGGTCACCGGCAGGATCCGGCCGCGCACGTCCAGGATTTCCGCCAAGGCCTGGATGCCGGCCGGAAAACTGCCGACATAGCGCGACAGCATGGTCAGCAGCATGTTGCCGGCGTTGTGGCCCTTGAGGCGGCGGTCTTCGATGAAGCGCTTCAGCAAGAGGACGCGGGCCACATCGCGATGCGGAGACAGCGCCACGATGCACTTGAGGACGTCGCCGGGCGGCAGGATGCCGAACTCGTCGCGCAGCCGGCCGGTGGAGCCGCCGCTGTCCACCATCGACACGACCGCCGTGATGTCCACGTTTTCGAGGTCGCGCAGCCCGGAGAGCAGCGCGAACTGCCCGCTGCCGCCGCCGAGGGTCACCAGCTTGGTGGGTTCGGAGGACATAGGAGGTGTTGGGTGTTTGTGTTTGGTGTTTGGTGTTTAGTGTTTGGTGTTTAGTGTTTGGTGTTTAGTGTTTGGTGTTTGGTGTTTGGATCTATTCAACCATCCTTGGATTTCAGGAATCGAGGATCCGCCGGTTTTGAATGATGGCCTCAGTCCCCAGTCCTCGTCGCTGTCTCCCGGCCTGCTGTCAGCAGCTCCTCCACCCATTCCAGGCTCAACTCCAGGAGCTTTCCGGGCGACGGCCGGCCGGTCTGCGGATCGCATCCGATGATGGCGTAGTATTTCTCGACGGCGGCATTGAACGCTTCCTCGGAGAAGATGCGCGTTCCCGCGCCGGGGCCGTTCGGCTTGGCCTCGAACAGGCGTTTCGGCAGGCGGTCGTCCCGGATGGAAAAGCCTTCGCGGCTGTTGAACGCCCGCGCCAGCATCGAGGAGCGCTCGGCCGCCAGCATCAGATCGTGCAGGCTCACCTCCCATCCCGTGGCCGCCCGGATGCAGGCGACCAGGGTGTCCAGCGGCATGACCCCGCGCGGCGCAAACCCGAAAACGCACAGCCCGAGCGAATCCAGCGCGCGCCAGAACGTTTCGAGGATCGCGAAGCTGCGGACCTTGTCGTTGGAGATCTGGGTGGCGGGCATGGGACGGTGGATCCCCAGCGCGTTGACCGATTTGAAGGCAAAGGAATCGGGGTCCACGAACGACGGGTCGTGCGGCGCGTTCATGTGGTTGGCTCCGGCCGTGCAGAGCGCATAGCTCATGCCCACGCCGACCTTGATGCGCGGATCGTGCATGGGCAGCTCCTGGCCTTTGACGCACAGACACAGATCCGATTCGGCGGCGTTCCACCGGGCGGCCAGGCGGGCCGTTCCCTCGGCCAGCAGATCGCCGAAGCCTTCCCGCCGAGCCGTCATTTCAAGCAGCTTCAGCATCAGCAGCGGGTCTCCGAAGCGCAGCTCCAGGCCGTCGGTGTCCGCCGCCGTGATGATCCCCTTCTCGAAGCACTCGCAGGCGAAGGCGATCACCATGCCCGCCGAAATGGTATCCATGCAGGCGCGGTTGCAGATCTCGTTGCCCTTGGCGATCGCCTTCAGATCGAGGATGTTGAGGTTGCTCCCCAGGGCGGCGATCGTTTCGTATTCGGGGCCGCCGTAGCGCGAATCCACGCCGTAGACCGGGTCTTCGAGCGCGATGACCCGCTTGCACATGATCGGGCAGGCGTAGCACCCCTTGCGCTTCTTCAGCAGCAGGGAATTGTAGGCGTCTCCGCCGATCACGGCGGCGTCCGGCAGAGCGCTGCCGCGGAAATGGTTGACCGGGAGCCCGCCGGCGGCCGAAAGCGGCTCGGGAAAGACCGTCGTACCGTAGACGTACAGCGCGTCGCCGGCCGGACTCTTGCGGAAGGTCTTGGCGTAGTCGGTGGCGGTCCGGCGCAGGAAGTCGGGGTTGTGGTACGGCGGATCGTCGCTTCCCAGCGCCGCCACGGCCCGGAGGTTCTTGGACCCCATCACGGCGCCGAGCCCGTTGCGGCCGTTGAAGTGCCCCAGGTTGTTGGTGATGTTGGCAAAGCGCACGAGATTCATGCCGGCCGGACCGGTCTGGGCCACGCGGATCTGGTCGCTGCCGAGCTCGGCGCGGATGGCGTCCTCCGCCTCGCGGGCGCCCTGGCGGGCGAAGGCGCCGGCATCGCGGATCTCCGCCCGGCCCCCGGTCACCCAGAGGTAGACCGGGGATTCGGATCTCCCGCGGAAAACCACCGCGTCGAAGCCGGCCTTCTTGAGTTCGGGCCCGAAAAATCCGGCCGCCTCGGATTCCCCGGCCGCGCCGGTGAGCGGCGATTTGCCCACGGCGGCGAACCGGCAGGCGGCGGCGATCGGCACGCCCGTCATGACCCCGGTCGCCAGGGTGAGCACGTTTTCGGGCGCCAGCGCATCGGCGCGCGCCGGCATGTCGCGCAGCAGGTAGTGGTAACCGATGCCCCGTCCGCCCAAATAGCTGCGGTAGAATACGTCATCAGGCGTTTCCGTCTCCAGACGACGCTCGCTCAAATCGACGTGCAGGATTTTACCGGTGTATCCGAACGGCATATCGGATTCCTCCTGATTGGGTCTCCTCCAACCGAAAAAGACCTAACTTATTTGAAAGGAATATCCGGCTGCGTGCGAGGTGTCAATCCCTTCCCGCATGATCGCCGGGACCGTCATTCCGGGAGGTAGATCGTCCGATAGCCCAGCCGGCCGTCCCGGTATTCGTAGAGGCGGAAGCCGGCCTGCCGCCCCCAATACGCCGCCACGGGCGGCGCCGCGAAGACCGGTCGGCCGCCGGCCCAGTGCAGCTCGTCGCGGTGGAAATGCCCGGTGATCTCCGCCTTCACGTCGTGGGCCGCCAGGAGCTTTTCAAGGTCGGCCCGCGCCGCGCCGCGCCATCCCGGCGAGGAGGCGGACTCGTAATAGTCGTCGACCGCCGGCCGATGATGGAACAAGATGATTGGTTTGCCGGCCGAGCGCGCCAGGGCCGCTTCGAGCTCGCGCAGCGGCTCGTAGCCATCCAGGGCGAACCCGAGGGCCAGCGGCTCGGTGTAGGCCAGGATGAAAACGACGCCGTGGTGCTCGACGGCCTGCAGGAGCGGGCCGACGCTCCGGGTGTAGGCCGCCGCGGTCTTCTCAAGATCCTTCTGAAGGATGTCGTGGTTGCCCGGCAGCAGGTGCAGGGGCGCCCGGAGGCCCCGCAGCGCGCCGAGGCCGGCATCGCGCACGGCGGCGTCCGTGATGTTGTCGGCAAATATATCGCCGGTGTGCACGACGCAGGCGATTTCATAAGGCAGGCGGTTGATCAGATCCACCAGCTGGCGGGTGCGTTCGAGGTGGTCCCGCTCGCCGAAATGGGTGTCGGTGATCTGCACAAAGAAAAAGCGGGTCCCGGACTCGGCGCCCGGCGAGGGCCGGTCCGCCCCGGCGTTGAGCGGCGGAAGCACAGCCAGCCAGAGCCACAGCGCGAAGATCCAGGTAGGATTGAGGAAGCATTTCATCATTGACCCCTTCGGGGGAAACCCCTATAGTCCCCGACCGCTCGGCCGGAAAAACGGCTGTGTTTTTATTGATCATGAGCATAGGAGAAGAAAGATGCCCATCGCCGACCGGATGATCGCACGCGTGGCCGCCTTCGGGGTGATCAAGGACATGTTCGAAGAGGGCCGACGCATGAAAGCCGAGTTCGGGCCTGACAACGTTTACGATTTTTCCCTGGGGAATCCGGACGTTCCCCCGCCCGATGAGTTCCGCCGGGCCCTGCGCGAAATGACGGCCTCCGCCGGCCTCGACCACGGCTATGCCCCGGTCACGGGCCATCTTCATGTGCGCGAGGCCCTGGCCCGCCGCCTGCAGCAGGAGCAGGGGGTTGCGATCCCGGCCGATCTCATCCTGATGACCGTCGGGGCCGCCGGAGCGCTCAACGACATTCTGAGAGCGCTGATGAACCCCGGCGAGGAGTTCGTCACGCCGGCGCCCTATTTCCTCGGGTACGAGAACTACGCGTTTCTCGCAGATGCGGCGCTCGTCGCCGCTCCGACCGATCCGCGCTTCCACCTGGACATCGCCGCCATCGAGAAGGCCCTGACCATCAAGACCCGCGTGGTTCTGATCAACTCGCCGAACAACCCGAGCGGCGCCGTTTACTCGGCCGCCGAGCTCAAGGAGCTGGGCGACCTGCTGCAGCGGGCGAGCGCCCGCTTCGGCCGGCGCATCTACCTCGTGGCCGACGAACCCTACCGGCGCATCGTCTACGATGTCGCGGTGCCGCCGGTGTTCGCAGCCTACCCGCATTCGATCGTCGTGAACTCGTTCTCGAAGGAGCTCAGCCTGGCCGGCGAACGGATCGGCTATCTCGCCGTTCACCCCGCCGCGGAGGATGCGGCGCAGATTCTGGCCGCGGCCGCGGCCATCAACTCCATGAGCGTCGTCAACGCGCCCGGGCTGTTCCAGCAGGCCGCCGCCCGGGTGCTGGGCGCCGCCGTAGATGTTTCCTCCTACCGCCGGCGGCGGGACCTGATGGCCGCGGTGCTCGCTGACGCCGGCTACCGGTTCACGCTGCCCGAGGGCGCATTTTATCTCTTCCCCCAAAGCCCCCTCGCCGACGATGTCCGCTTCACCCGACTGCTGAAGGAGGAGCGCATCCTCGTCAGCCCCGGCCGGGCCTTCGGCGTGCCCGGCTGCTTCCGAATTTCCTACGCGGTCCCGGAAGCCGTCATCAACGGCTCCCGCGAAGGTTTCCGGCGGGCCTTCCAGAAAGCGCAGGGCTGAGACCGGTGTGAGCCGCCCGTCAACTGGGTCCATGCCGTCATGCCGGACGTGATCCGGCTTCCACCCCCTCAACCGAGGTCCGCCGGCAAACCCACCTCATCCGACGATCACCGCAGCCGGCATGCCGGCCCGAACCTCGGCGATGCGTGCGGCGGCCTTTATGCCGGCCGCCCGCAGCGCGCGCACGAGCTCGTCGGCCTGCGGATCCGGGACCGACAACAGCAGGCCGCCCGAGGTCTGGGGGTCGAAGAGCAGTTCCTCCTCGGCGGCGCTGAGTTTTAACCGCAGCTCCCACGAGCCTTCCGCCGCTTGGCGGTTGGCCGGGTTGCTGCCGGTGGTTTCGCCCCGACGGTACATGGCGGCCGCATGCGGATGGAACGGCAGGCTGCCGTAGGACAGATGGATTCGCGTGGCGCTGGCGCGGGCCATCTCCAGGCAGTGGCCCAGCAGACCGAAGCCCGTGATGTCGGTCGCCGCATGCACGTCGAACCGGCGAGCGGCTTCGAGCGCCGGTTTGTTCAGCGCGGCGATCTCGGGCAGCACCGCTTCCAGGTCGGTATAGGGCAGCTTGCCGGACCGGTTGGCATTGAAGAGCACCCCGGTCCCCAGCGGTTTGGTCAGCACCAAAGCGTCCCCCGGCCGTGCGCCCGCATTGGTCCAAATGCGCCCGGGATGCACCACCCCGGTCACGGCCAGCCCGTATTTCGGCTCGTTGTCGTCCACCGAATGGCCGCCGGCCATGCAGGCCCCGGCCTCCACGACCTTGTCGTTGCCCCCGCGCAGGATCTCCTTGAGCAGGCCCATATCCAGCGCCTTGGACGGATACATGACGAGGTTCAAGGCCAGGATCGGCCGGCCGCCCATGGCGTAGACATCCGAAAGCGAGTTGGCGGCCGCAATCTGCCCGAACCAGTAGGGGTCGTCCACCGGCGGCGTGATGAAGTCCACCGTGCTGATCACGGCCGCGTCGCCGGAAAGACGGTACACGGCCGCGTCGTCGCTGGTCTCGAAACCGACCAGCAGATTCGGGTCTGCGGGGATGGCCAGCTCCTTGAGCGCGTCCGACAGGTCCGCCGGACCGATCTTGGCGGCTCACCCGCAGGTGCGCGACAGGCCCATCAGGGTTTTTTTCTTGAAGAAGAACATGGCCGCTTCCTTTCGCCGTCGAGTTCCAGCGCAACCGAGCGCTTTTTATATCAAATTAATTCCACCAAGGCGATCGTAAAGGCGCGCCCAAAAAGAACCGGCGCCGGAAGTCCTCTTCCGGCGCCGGTTCTTCGGTTCAAAAAGGATCGCTTCTATGCAGTTTCTGCGACCGCCGGCTCCCTGAGGGCCTGTCCCGTGGCCTCATATGCGTAACGGACAACCTGCAGATTGAACGCCGTCCGGCTCGTCCGGGCCTCGACGGCAGCGCCCGGCCGCTGGAGCTCCTCCATGAATCGCTCGATCACGCTTTGACCGCGCCGGGCCTGCTCGGTATCGATGGCCTGGCTGGAGACCATCTCCTGAAGGAAGCTGTTCAGCATTCGCTCCAGATGCGTCATTCGCCGATGGCCATGACGCCCGAACGCGCGGGCGCGCTTCGCCATCCGGGCGGCCACCGGCCCGGCCTCGCCTCCATCGCCGTCGATGGGAGCGGCGTTCGGGTTCTCGGCTGGCTCCGGCGCCGGCGCGGCCGTCTGCTCCGCTTCGGCCGCCGTTCGGAGGAACCGCCGGTCGGCTTCGAAATTCCAATAGGTCATGCCGACCCGGTATTCGAAATCCGCCTGGAAAGCGGAAAGGGTTTCGAAGCGCTCGAAATCACCCGCGGCCTCCGGCAACGCATCGCTTTCATTCGCACCGGCCAAGAACGCTTTCAGCATGCCGCCCAGGTCTTTTAATAGCGCCCGGATGTCGGCCATCTCCTGATCGTTCAGATCGCCTTGAACGGCGAGGGCGAATTCACTCTCGGCTTCGAAATTAATCTGTCGCAGATTCTGCCGGTCATACCCCTTTCGGGTGCAAGACAGGTGCTCATAAGTGAGCAGGTCCGCTTCGGCATGCTCACGGCTGGACAGCATGACCGTATCGCCTTCGTCGGTCAGGATGGTGACCGCTGCGGTCTGGTCCGCAGAGGCGTTCAGCGCGTTCAATCGGGTGGATGTCTGCTGGAACTGGATGTCGGACGGATCGGGGGTGCAGCCTCGACCGGCGCCGCAGCGATGGAGTCCTTCCATGGGCGGTCGATTCTCCTTTCTGGATTCAATCGGCTTCTGAAAAGAGATATCGGCCGCCTGGAAAAATACTTTACGAAGATCGATGCGGATGAGGTGTTACGAACTCGTCTTTGGGGTCCTGGCGTCGGCCATTTGCTGGGCAATCGCGCCGAAGGCCTTGGTGACGGCCGAATCCGGATACGCGCGCTGGAACGACACCCCGGAGTCGCCGCAGGCGACCATGCGCGGGTCCATGGGGATCCGACCGAGGAAGGGGACGCTCATTTCGCGCGCGGTGCGATCCCCGCCGCCGGCCCCGAAGAGATCGATCACCTCGCCGCAATGCGGGCAATTCAACCCGCTCATGTTTTCGACGAGCCCGAAAATCTCGAGTTTGACGGCCCGGCAGAAATTGATGGACTTGCGCACGTCGGCCAGAGCGACCTCCTGCGGGGTGGTCACGATGACCGCCTTGGCGTCCGGGATCTGCTGGGCCACGGTCAGGGGCTCGTCGCCGGTTCCGGGCGGCGAGTCGATGATCAGGAAATCCAGATGCCCCCACTCCACGTCGGCGATGAACTGGCGGATGGCTGAAAACTTCAGCGGCCCGCGCCAGATGACGGCATCATCGCGCTTGGGGAGAAACGACTCCATGGAAATCGCCGAGAGATTCCCCGAAAAGCGCATGGGGTTGAGCTTGCGGTTGCGGTTGACGTCGGGCATTCCGGTAAGACCCAGCATGCGCGGCACATCCGGCCCGTGCAGGTCAACGTCCATGATCCCCACGCTGAATCCCTTGTCCGCCAGGGCCAGCGCGAGGTTGACGGACGTGCTCGTTTTGCCGACCCCCCCCTTGCCGCTCATGACGACAAACTTGTTCTTTATTTTTTCGAGCGAACTGGCCACCGATGCATCCTGCTCGTCCTTGATCTGCTGAGGGCTCTTGGGCACCTGATCGAGAATTTCCGTCATCCGAACGATCTCCTTTCCGTCTCAAATACAACCGCTGGTCTTGCGCACGCGGGAAGACCTGATGTTAACCTGGAAGATCCGCTTGTCAAGCGGTCCGGCCGTCATTCCTGCGGCTTCGAAGCGGATCGAATGAATTCTTCTGGACTTCTTCATCCGTTTGATATTAAGATTTTTTAAAACTACATCTGTAGAAAACAGAAGGGAACCCCTCCATGCGATGTCTGAAGATGCTGCTCCTTCCTTTCTTGTTCACAGCCATGTTTCAGGATGCGGCCGTGGCGGCCACTCTGCGAATCCCGCTGAAGAAAATTGCTCCGGTCCAGGATCACCAGCTCCGGGGATCGATGGACAACTACAGTTTCACCATCCCCATCCCGGAGCGTTGGAAAGTCGCTAAGGCTACCTTCTATTTCAGCTATGTCAATTCGTCCGCGCTGATCCCGCGCAATTCCCGGCTGGTTTTCACCGTCAACGAACAACCCCTGGCCCAGGTCCGCCTCAACCCGGACACTCCGGAGGGCGAGGTGACCGTTCCGATACCGCCCGACCTCCTGAAGACAGGCTACAATCCCTGCAGCTTCTGGGTCGCGCAACATTACACCGACGAGCAGTGTGAGGACCCGTTCGCGCCCGAGCTCTGGACCTGGCTCAAGCTGGGGGAGGCCTACTTCATCTTCGAGCTCGAGCCGGTCCCGGTTCCCCGCCGGGTTTCGGCCATCGCCGATTTCCTGTTCGACCCCCGTAATATCTTCGACACGCGCGTCAACCTGGTCCTGCCGGAGCTGACGCCGGCCTATCTCAAAGCGGCTTCCCTGGTCGCCTCGGGAATCGCTCTGCGCTATGAATACCGCATGCCGGACATCACCGTCTCCCAGGGCCTGCAGCCGGGCATGGACAACGTGCTGATCGCCTCCGGCCAGGATCTGGCCACCCATGCAGCGGGTCCGACACCGGTCCAGCCGGCCGGGCCCGGTCTGGCCGTGCGCCACCTGCCCGAGAAGAAGGCCGAGGCCGCCGTCGAGAACCCCCACCTGGCGCTGATCGTGGTTTCCGGCAAGGACGAGGCAGAGCTGGAGACCGCGTGCAAGGCCTTCGCCGCGCTGTCCTACCCGCTGCCGGACTCCGCCGCCACGCGCGTCACCAACGTGAACCTGCCCGAGATCGGCGAGCACATGCTCCAGAGAGGGCTTCTGCCCGGCAAGACCTACACCCTGGCCAGCCTGGGCATCCGCACCGTCGAGTTCCGGAACATCGCTCCCCCGCCGCTCAACATCGACCTGCGCTTTCCGTCCGACCTCTTTTTATCGCCCAACACCTTCGTGAGCGTCATCCTGCACATGGCCTACGGCGCCGCCATGCGGTCGGATTCGGTTTTGAACGTGCGCCTCAACGGCAAATTCATATCCGGCGTGCGCCTGGACAACCCCAAGGGGGATTATTTCCGGGGCTACCGGGTGGACATCCCCCTGTCCTCCTTCAAGGCGGGGATGAACCAGCTCAGCTTCGAGGCCGAGCTCACCCCGCTGCACACCGATAAATGCACCCTGATCCAGACCGAGAATTTGCGGCTGACCATCTTCGAGGATTCCACCGTCGTTCTGCCGGAGGTCCCCTACTGGATCAAAATGCCGCAGCTCGACCTGTTCTTCCAGGACGCCTTTCCGATCGGCCGCTGGCCGGACATGCGCGAAGCGGCCGTGGTTCTGGCCGAAAAGAGCCTGCCGGCCGCCAATGCCGCGCTGAACGTGCTGGCCCTCTGCGCCCAGAAAATCGGCTTCCCGCCCTTCGGGCTGACCTGGCTTTCGACGTATGAACCCGAAAAAACCCGCAAGGATCTGTTCGTCGCCGGTGTCCTGCCCGCTCTGCCCAAAACGGCGCTGGAAAAAGCGCCCATCGCAGGCATCGATCCGCTGCGGCTGGTTTTTCCCCAAATGGACCGCCCCCAGGTCCAGACCAACGAGCCGATTCGTTTCTGGTCCGCCACCAAGCTCACATCCGCCCAGACCCCGCAGAACCTCGACGATGTCCGCGCCGTCAGTCCGGTGGCCAACGATCTTTCCGGCGTTCTGGGGCCCGGCCGGGCGGCCCTGATGCAGTTTCAGCATCCCGACGCCGCCGACCGCACCGTCATCATTCTGACCGCCGGAGTCCCGGAGGACCTGGTCGTCGGCAGCCGGGCGCTGTGGAACCCGGCGGTTCAGGGCGGCTCCCGCGGCGACCTGTTCCTCGTCAACCTTCAGAAACCGGATTTTGAAACCCTGTCGCACCTGATCGGCCCGAGCTACTTCCTCGGCAACCCCGGCCGCATGCCGGTCGTGCATAACTTCATCAACTCGCACCCGCTCCTTTCGCTGGCAGTCCTGTTGTTGCTGCTGCTGGCGCTGTGCGCGCTGATCCTCCGGATTCTGAAACGCCGCCGCAGGCAGCGTCTGGCTCCGTCTCAGAGCTGACATCTTTCGCAAAACAGGAAGACCCCCGGCATGCTGAAGTGCCTCGCATGGTTCGTTCTGATCGGTCTGCTGGCCTCGCCGGGCGGCCGATCGGCCGATGCGGCCGACTGGGCCGCCTACCAGCGCGCGTTTGTCGCCGCCGACGGCCGCGTGCGCGATCCCAAGCAGAACGCGGCCAGCCACTCCGAGGGACAGGGCTACGGCCTGCTCCTGGCCTGGATGCACGACGACCGGCCGGCCTTCGACCGCATCCTCAAATGGACCGTGGACAATCTCCAGGTCCGGCGCGATGCGCTCCTGGCGTGGTCCTGGGGCCGGCGGCCCAACGGCGCCTGGAACGTCATCGACTACAACAATGCGAGCGACGGCGATATCCTCGTCGCCTATGCGCTGCTGAAGGCCGGCAGCCGCTGGGACCATCCGCCCTATCGCGAGGCCGGCCGGCGCATGGTGCGGGACATCCGCGCCCACCTGGCGCTGGCCGTCCACGGATACCAATTGATCGCGCCGGCCTATTTCGGGTTCAACAGCGAAAACGGCCACAGCTTCAACACCGGCTACCTGGTGCTGCCGGCCTTTGACGAGTTCGCCCGCGTGGACGACGAGGCCTTCTGGCGCAGCGTGCTCCGTGACAGCCGCAGCCTGCTCGATCGAAGCGTCTTCTCGCGTTTCAGGCTGCCGGCCGATTGGGTCACGCTGGGAAGCAGCCATACCGCGGTGGATCAGGCGCGCAGCCCGTTTTTCGGATACGAGGCCATCCGCGTGCCGCTCTACCTGGCCTGGCACGGCGACCGCCAGCGTCTGGCGGCGTTTTCGGATTACCTGCAATTCGTGGAGAGCTCGGGCTACCTGCCCCGCCGCGTCAATCTCGTCGACGGGACGGCGGCCGCCGAGGAGGCGCCGGCCGGGTTTTACGCCGTCATGGGGCGCTGCGCCGAGCACCTGGAGCGGCAGCCGCTCGCCCGCACCCTTTTGCAGAAGGCGGCGGAGCGGGTGCTGTACGAATCCGAGGACTATTTTTCCAACACGCTTTATCTGCTTGCCCGCGAGGCCATGGAGCGCTGATGACCCGCCGGCTTCTTTTTCTGACCGTCTGGTTCCTGCTGGCCGCAGCCGCGCCGATCGCGCCGGCCCAGGTGCGCCAGGAGCCGCTCGGGCAGAACGAGCGCAGCCTGCCGCCGCCGGCACGCCAGTCGACGGATGTGCACGACCAGGCGGTCATCCAGCGCCGCTCCGGCGAACGGATCGAAACCTGGCCGCAGCAGAGCCAGGTCGAGCCGGCCGAGCCGGACTGGGAATACCGCTCGCCCGAGGACGCCGACATCCTGGAGGGCTGGACGGACCGGTCCGCGGCCGGCGCCCGCGCGGCCGAGCTTTCCGGCCGGGCCAAGGCCTGGCAGCTCTACGCCCGCGGCGACTATTCGGCCGCCGCCCGGCTCTTCGCGGAAGCCGTAAATTCGGCCGACCGGGAGGAGGCGCTGAATGCCCGGCTCGGGCTGGCCTACAGCCTGCTCAAACAGGGCCAACGCAACCAGGCCATTCCGCACCTGGCCGCCCTCGTTGATGAAACCTACCGCCCGGCGGAGACCGTACCGGCCTTGCTCCATGCGCTGATTCAGAGCGGCCGCTGGCTTGAAGCCGAGGAGCGCATCGCCCGGCTGCCCGACCGCCAGCGGCCCCAATGGGAGCGGCGCCTGCTGGAGGCCCGGCTGCTCAGAGACTACCAGGCCCTGGCGCAGACGGCCGACCCGTTGGCTCTTTCCGCCTTCCTCGAAGCCCACGACCGCGCCCGCCGCGCGTGCATCCGGCCGGATATTTTTCACGAGATCGGCAACCGGCTCGCCTCAGCCGGCCTCCATCAGCCGGCGGCGGACCTGCGCCGCGGGCTCCTCGAATGCCCCCTGCCGCCGGACCTGCGCCTCGGCATCGTCGGCGAACTGGCCGCAGCACTCTCCGAAGAAGAGGCCCTGGCCCTGGTGCGCCGCGAGAAGCCCGGGTTGCTCCGGCAGGCGCCGCAGCTGAGCGGCAACATCGAGGATTTGGAGCTGCAGATTCTCAAGCGCCGCATGGCGGCCCTGCCGCCGGACTCCGAGCTCAGGGCCCGCATGGCCGAGGAGGTGCTGAAGGCGGCCCCGGACGACCGCGAGGCCCTGACGGCCCTGGCCTGGCACCGGTTCCGGCGCGGCGAATTCGAGGAAGCCGAACGGCTGTTCGCCGTTCTGTCGCAGCAGGACCCCGCCGACCAGAATGCCGCCCTGGGGCTGGGATACGCCCGCCTGAATTCCGGCCGGATCGATACGGCCCTGGACCCGCTCGACCGCGGCCGGATCGCTGAAGACGCTGAGACCCGCCAGCTGAGAGAACTGGTCTATCGGCAGCAGGCGGACCGGGCTTATGCGGCCGAGGATTGGGACGGCGCCGCCGCTCATCTCGAGAAGCTCCTGACCCTGAATCCCGAAGACCTCGACGCCCAGGAGCTGCTCGCCTGGACGCGCCGGCACCAGGACCGCCCTGCGGAAGCCAGAGTTTTGATGGAGGGGACCTTCGCCGAGCGGCCCAGCCCGTCGCTCGCCGCCGGCCTGCTGGGGCTTTACACCGCCGAGGGCGACGAGGAACGGGCCTATCGGCTGGCCGATCGTCTGGCCGCCGACGAGGACCCCGCGCTCCGGGCGCCGGCAGGCGGCTTCTTCTTCGAGCGCGGGGCGCCCGTCACCGCGGCCCAGCTCGACCGCGATCCGCAGCGCTGCTATTTCAACGCCGGTTCCCCGCGCGCCGAGGCCTTCCTCTACCATCGCCGCAAACAGGGCGACGGCCCGTTCGGCGACATCGAGGAGACCGCCCTGCCCCTGACCTTCGTCTATCCGACCGAGCTCGGCCGGCAGTGGTCCGCAACCCTCGCTCCCAAGCATTTGTCCGGCAGCAGCGGCTCGTCCCGGCCGCTGGCCGGCCGCTATTACCGCCTGCTCGACGGCGCGCCCAAGAGGCAGGACCTGGAGGACAGCCTCTTCGTGGTTCAGCCCGAGGTGGGCCTCGAGATGGAAGGGCGCCTGCTCGCGGAGATCCATGTCGGCGCAACGCCCTTGAACGGGCCGGTCGACCCGACGCCGACCTTCGAAGCGCGCCTCGGCGCCTGGGGCGGCTACGTGGACGTCCACCGCTCCAACGTGAAGGACTCGATCCTTTCCTACGTCGGCCAGAAGGACCCCTACAGCAACGACGAATGGGGGCGGGTCACCCGCAACGGCATCGAGGCGGGCATGACCTGGCCGCTTCCAGACCGATGGTGGGTGAGCGGCGCGGCCGGCTACGACTACTACATGGGCGACAGCGTCTGGGACAACCAGGCCGTGCACCTCGACGCGTCCGTGGGCCGGACCGTGCTGTTCGACCAGGACGAGTTCAGCTACGGGCTGTTCGTCTCCGCCCAGCACTTTCGCCGCAACAGCGATTTCTACACCTACGGCCACGGCGGATACTACAGCCCCGATCTGATGACGATGATCGGCCCCTTCGTGCGCTATCGCACCGCCGCCTGCCGGGACTACTGGTTCGACGTGCAGGCCTCGGCCGGCTGGCTCCACCAGCGGCTTGACCGCAGCCCCTTCTATCCGCTGTTCGACGGCGACACCACCGGCTTCACTGCCGCGGCCGCCGCCGACGCCAACGCCGAATACGACTCCGACACCGACGATAAGATCGGCTTCAACTTGAAGCTCCAGGGCATGAAGCAGATCACCGCCCACCTGGCCGCCGGCGGGTTCGCCGCCGTCAACAACTCCGCCGACTACACCGAATGGACCGCCGGAGTCGGCATCCAGATCTTCTTCGAGCCCCAGAACTCCTTCTGGACGCGCAAGGACATGTTCCGCGAGTTCGGGAAGTTCTCGAACAAATAGGGCGGCGATCGCACCCTGGCTTCGAACCGTCCGGAGTCGGGGCTGCTCTAAAAGGTTGCCTTTTCGAACCCGGCCAAGGTATACTTGCTCCAAAACTTGCCGCTTCCGCATCATCTCGGCATCACCTTCCGCACTGGTTGGAACAGATGACAAAGAAGGGGGTGGTCGAATGAAAACCCCGGGCCGCCAGTTTCCGGCGAACGAGCCCCTCGAGGACGAATCGATCCTTCAGGGGCTTTCTGGTTCGCTGCGAAGGAAACGTAAAGCCGCCATCGTCTTTCTGGTTCTAGGGTCGCTGCTCTCGGCCGGCGTTTCTTTGCACGCCCAGCAGGCGGCTCTAACCGGGGAATCCACGGTTGATTTTCCTCAAATGGCGGTCGGCGACCAGTGGGTGCTGATGACCCACCGGGGCCTGCGATCCCATAGCGTGATCGAGGTGCAACGGGACGGAAGTTTTGTGGTGGAAGTCAAAAACAAGGGGGGCGATGTCCTCTGGCACCGGCACTATGATCGGGGCTACCGGATTTTGAAAACCGATTTGCGGGCTCCGGCCGAAAAAGCCAAGTCGGAAGCCCCATGGGAAAGGGTCCTGAATTTTCCGCTTTTTGTCGGAAAAAAATGGCAGGACGAATACAAGGGCATGGGAGCGGATGAGGTTCCCAGGCATTATCAGAATTCGTACGAGGTACAAAAAATCGAAACGGTGACCACGCCCGCCGGGACCTTCAGCGCATTTAAAATCCATAGGAATTTCTCGGCGACCGGCATCCAGAAGAACCAGGACCAATATTATTGGTATGCTCCGGACGCGAAAGTGGTCGTGAAGCTCTGGCACGTCGGCGATTTCAAAACCAAAGACGGCCGTGAAATCAAGAACGACCTCGTGGGCTATCAGCTGGCGGCCGGCGGCCAAGGGAGTCTGCCGGTGGCTGTCAGCTCGGCCCAGCCGCAGAAGAGCGCCGCCCGGACGTCCCCCGACGAAAAACGGACGGAAACGCGCACCGAGCCGGCTGCCGATACGATCGGCGTCGCCGGAACTCGCTGGGCGGTCGTGATCGGCATCTCCAAGTACAAGGATTCGAGGATCGCTCCG
Organism: uncultured Desulfatibacillum sp.; assembly: GCA_964427375.1. GTDB lineage: Bacteria > Desulfobacterota > Desulfobacteria > Desulfobacterales > SpSt-501 > SpSt-501. The sequence continues at coordinate 132,721 of CAYRUF010000006.1, forward strand.
CTTCGATACGCCGCTTCGGACGCGCGCTCGTTCTACGACTGGCTGGTGTCCGCGCAGGGCGGGCAGTACGCCCCCGCCATGGTAAGGCTGCTGACGGACGCCGAGGCCACCGGGGCGAACATCAAGAAGGCCCTGTTCGAGTGGCTCACCCAGGCCATTGCGGAAGATACGGTAACGATCTATTTCGCCGGCCACGGCAGCCCCCAGTCCCCCGACCACCCTGAAAATCTCTTCCTGCTGCCGTACGATACCCAATACGACAGCGTGCCCACGACCGGGTTCCCGATGTGGGACATCGAGACCGCATTGAAGCGCTTCATCCGCGCCAAGAAGGTGATCGTCATCACGGATGCCTGCCATGCCGGAGGAGTCGGCCAGGATTTCGACGCCTCGCGGCGGGCCGGCCGGGGCCTGACCGTCACTCCCATGAGCTCGACCCTGCAGGGCCTTTCGAAGATCAGCGACGGGATTTGCATCATGTCGGCGTCCGACGACAACCAATTCTCCCAGGAGGGCGCGCAATGGGGCGGCGGGCACGGGGTATTCACCTTCCACCTCCTGGAGGGGTTGAAGGGCAGGGCCGATTACAATAAGGACGGTATGGTGACCCTGGGCGAGCTCATACCGTTCCTGTCCGAGAATATCCGGAGAGAGACGCGCAATGCCCAAAGCCCGACCGTCGCCGGACGCTTCGACCCCGCGTTGAGGATCGGCAAGTAAGCGGCGCAGCCCATGAGGGTGATGGCTGCCTGGTTTGGCTTCGGTTCTGGGCATGCAGCGCCGGCCGACGGGGTCTTATGCACGAGGGTCCGGAGCTGGAGGAATATGATGGTTGAGGAGCTTCGCCGGGATCTGTTCCGAATCATGGTGCCGTTGCCCGGCAGTCCGCTCAAATTTCTCAACTCCTATGTGGTTCGATCGGCCGAACGCAATCTGGTGATCGACACGGGGCTGAACCGAGATGAATGTTTCGCGGCGATGAGGGCTGGGCTCCAGGAACTCAACATCGATCCGAACCAGACCGATTTTTTCATCACTCACCTCCACGCGGATCATTTCGGTCTGGTGTCCAGGTTGATCTCCGCTTCGAGCCGGGTCTATTTCAGCCGTCCGGATGCCGAGATCATTGAAGCCTGGCCCGGTTGGAGTCCGATGCTCGCCTATGCTTCAGAGAACGGCTTTCCAGAGGATGAGCTCCATCGAGCCATCGAGCAGCATCCGGGGTTCAAATTCAGTTCGAATTGGGTGCCCGAGCTGAACGTACTGCAGGACGGGGACGTCATAGACGTGGGCGAATACCATTTCCGATGCCTCCATACCCCGGGCCACAGCCTAGGGCATACCTGCCTGTACGAGCCGGAAAAAAGAATTCTGGTGGCGGGCGATCTTATTCTGATCGATATCACCCCGAATATTCAGTGCTGGTCCGAAGCCCAGAATCCATTGAAGAGCTATTTGGAGAGCCTGGACCGCGTGCATGCCCTCGATGTCGAGATCACCCTTCCCGGACACCGCCGGCTGATTACCGATCACCGCAGAAGAATCGCCGAACTTAAGGCCCACCATACTGAGCGCTGCAATGAAATTTGGCACATCATCCGAAATGACCGGCGATCCGCCTATGAAATCGCATCCCGGATGACATGGGATATCCAATGCGACGGCTGGGCATCATTTCCGCTGGCGCAGAAGTGGTTCGCCACTGGAGAGGCCATCTCCCATCTGAGATATTTGCACGAGCAAGGTCGCGTCGCTCGAATGAGAGCCGACCGTCTCTATGTGTACCAGGCCCTCACCTCGGCCCAGGTTTTCTCGGTAAATGCTGATCGCAGCAAAAAACCTTAGAAGGTGGTGATCATCGCAGGCATCATCGCCCTGGCCACCTCCTTGGCAATCATAGCCGGAAAACACCTACACCGTCCCTTAAGGAGGCCATCATGGCAGTCAAAATCCTGATCAAGCGGCGTTTGCCCCTGGACAAGGACCAGGCCCAGTACATCGTCGGCATTTTCCGCCAGCTGCGCATGCTCGCCATCGAACAGGAAGGCTACATTTCCAGCGAGACGCTGCGCAGCATGGAAAATCCACAGGAGTTTCTAGTGATCAGCACCTGGCGGACCCTGGAGGATTGGCAGCGGTGGTATAACAGCAGCCAACGGAAAGAGCTGCATTCAAAGGTCGATTCGCTGCTGGAGGGCGGCACCTCCTACGAGGTTTTCCAATTCGGCTTTTTGTCTTGAGCCGCCGCGCAGCGCCCCGCCCCTGGCTCCGATTGCGGGAGAGGGCCGACCGACGCGCCGAATCTCAGCTGCTGGCCGGATAACGATCTTTCGGCAGATGGCGGACCATGACAGCAGCAGCGCCAAGGCCCTGCGGACCGATCGTTCAGGCCAGCGCGCGATGATCCTGGAAGGGATGCCGATGGCGGCTGAGACGGCCAGAGTTATCGCACTGGGCGCGAGCAATCTGACGCGCGGATTCCGCGCGGTGGTTGCGGCGGCCCGGGCGGAATGGGGGCCCGAAGTCCAGGTGCTGGCCGCCCTCGGGCACGGCCGATCCTACGGTGCGCCGAGCCGGTTCGTCGGCCGAACCCTGCCCGGCATCCTCGAGTCGGGCCTGTGGCGGAAGCTGGACTCGCTGCCCGCGCTTCCGACCCGGGTTCTGGTGGCCGACGTCGGCAACGACATCCTTTACGGCGTTCCGGCGGGCCAAATCCTGTCATGGGTCGAGGAGACCCTCCATCGCCTGCAGCGGGCGGCGCAGGACATCATCCTCACCGATCTCCCTCTGGCCGGCATTCGCCGGCTGTCGCATGCCCGGTTTCTGGTGTTCCGCTCGATCATGTTTCCCTCCTGCCGCCTGCCGTTGGGCCACGTGCTTGAGGCCGCCGAGCGCGTGAACGCAGGCCTCGTAGAGTTGGCGATCGCAGGCAGGGCCAAGCTGTTCCACCTGAATCCGGCGTGGTACGGGCTGGATCCCATCCACTTCCGCCCCTCTGTGCTCCGCTCCGCATGGGAGGAGATTCTCGATGCTCGCTCGGCGGACCGCCAGCGCTGCTCCTGGCGGGAGAGACTGAGACTCGGCCTCATGCCTCCCGAACGCCGATGGATCCTGGGAGTCGAGCAGTTCAGGCCGCAGAGGGGCGCGGCCCTGCCATCCGGCGGCCGAGTCTGGCTGTACTGATCGGACCCGAGCGGTTTAATGACGCGTCAACAGCATCCCGGAACCAATTTTAGACTTTGTTCCGAGTTTACGTGATGGCTGCTGACCACTGGTAGGTGGCATCAA
>CAYRUF010000007.1:0-120613 GCA_964427375.1 uncultured Desulfatibacillum sp.
TCAGGCCCTTGAGGATAAACGAGGCGATCTTGGGGTCGTCTTCGACGAGGAGAATGCGCATGGCTTTTAGTTATTCCGGTTCCATGGTTCACGGTTCACGGTTCAACGGTTGCCTTCTGGGTGCGAGATTTATGTTTCTCAAGATAGTTGATGAACCCACGAATGGCTGCGCGTGTACGTCTGGCCTGTTCATAGGTGCCATCGAATTCATCCTTGGAAATGTACGCTTCGTCCAAAGCGACATACAGTTCGCTTTGGACCTCGGTGCAAGAGCGTTTGGCATATCGCAAGAACCGAATGAATTCGGAATTGGTTTCGGAGTCGAACCCCTCTGCAACATTGTGCATTGACGATCCGGCGGCTTCCTGAATTTGTCGCTTAAGCCCGTAATCTTTAGCGAAGGATTGCTTTTTAGTCAGTCGATAAACCATGCGTGTCAACTCCCGCGCCAACTGCCACGCCTCAATATCTTCAAATCGGCTGATTTTCATTTCTTACCAACCGTGAACTGTGAACCGCTGAACCGTGAACCTGTCATTTATAACGCCCCGCCAGCGCCACCCAGCCCTCTTTCTGCCGGATTTTGAGAACCTCTAGACCGACTTCCCGCATCTTGCCGGCGACGAGGTCGCGGTTTGGGTCGATAATTCCCGAGCAGAGAAATACGCCGCCTGGTTTGAGCAGGCGCGCGGCATCGCCGAGCAGCTCGACGATTACGTGGGCGAGGATGTTGGCGGCGACCACCTCGAACCGCCCCCGGAACGGCGCGGCCAAAGACCCCCGGGCCAGGCAGACCCGGCGCCCATCGATCCCGTTGCGCCGCAGGTTTTCAGCCGCTACGCGCACGGCCATCTCGTCGCGGTCCCCGCCGCACAGCCGGCCGGCTCCGAGCTTGGCCGCGGCGAGCAGGAGGATGCCCGAGCCGGTGCCGATGTCCAGGAACGAGTCGCCGGGTTTCAGGTGGCGTTCGATCAGCTGCACGCAGAGGGCGGTCGTCGGGTGCGTGCCGGTCCCGAAGGCCATGCCGGGGTCGAGTTCTATCACGATCTCACCGGGGCTGCCCGCATAATCCCGCCAGGACGGCTTGACCACGATCCGCTCGCCGATCTTCTGCGGCCAGAAAAAGGCCTTCCAGGATTCGGCCCAGTCCTGCTCGTCGACCTCCCGGTAGCTGATGCGGTAGACGAGCCCGATGTGGTTGCCCAGGCGGCCGATTTCGGCCTCCAGCTTCGAGCGGCGGGAGTCGAGGCGCTTGTCTTCGGGCAGATAGCCGACCACGGCATGGGCCGCCGGCCGCGCCACAGCATCCTCGGCCCATTCCTCCTCGGGCTCGAGTTTGGGATCTTCGACCACCACCCCTTGGAGTTCAAAATCGAAAAAGATGTCCGCGACCAGATCGGCAGCCAGCTGCGGATCCGGGTGGTCGAAGGTGACTCTGGCTTCGATGTAGTTCATCAGTTGATTGTGTTAGGTGTTACGTTTTAAGTTTTAAGCAAAGGATGAGGATCATTATTACTGATACTGACAGCATTCCATCGCTTAACACTTAAAACTTGAAACTTAAAAACTGGACGTTGAGTTTCAGTTGAAGCTGGAAACCGCATTCAAAAAGAAATATTGTTTGACGGTTTAAACTTCTCCTTCGGCGGGTTGAAGTAGCCGAATTTGAGATGGGGGTAGCTGTCGCGGATGCCTTCGATCAGGGCCTCCATGCCGATCGGTTCGCCGAGGGGGGCGGCGGCGCCCATGGCTTTCCAGTAGCGTATGGGGTCGTAATTGAGGTTGCGCCACTGGATCATGCGGATGGGGTGGTCCTCTATGAAAGCGAGAACGGCCTCAGCCTCCCCGGGGGTGTCCGTAAAGCCCGGGCTGTTCAGGTAGTTGATCGAGACGAACTTGCCTTTTGCGAGCGCGGTGTCGATGCTGCGCAGTACGTCCTCGAACCGGTAGCCCTTGGGTCGGAAATAGGCTTCGTAGCACTCCCGGCGTACGCTGTTCAGGCTGACGCGGATGCTGTCGAGACCCGCGTCGCACAGCCGGCCGACGACGTCCGGCCGGCTGGCGTTGGTGTTCAGGTTGATCGTGCCGCGGCCGGTCTCGGATCGGATCAGCCGGATGGCCGGCTCGATCACCCGGGCGCTGGACAACGGCTCGCCCTCGCAGCCCTGGCCGAAGCTGACCACGGCCCTTTTCACCCGCCCGATATGAAAGAGCGCCACCTCCGCGATCTCCGCCGCAGATGGGATGAAGGCGATGCGCTCCTGGGTGCAGCTGATCCCGCTGCCTTCCTGCAGCGACAGGCAGCCGAGGCAGCGGGCGTTGCAGGTGACGGCGGTCGGCAGCGGGGCTTCGTAGCGGCCCAGGAAAAAATTCTTTCCGGCCGGACAGCCATTGGTCAGGGCGCAGGTTTCCAAATGCAGCCTCAACCGGTTTTTGGGCATGCGCTTGCGCAATGCCTTGACTCCTGCCCGCACCTCCGCCGGTGGCATGCGCCGCAGGTCCTGGCGCGGCTCGCGATCGACCACAAGGGCGGCCGATCGGAATTTGCCCCGCTGCCAGCCTACCGCGCCGTAGGAAAACAGCGGCAGGCTCCGCGCCCGCGGGCGCTCACGGAAGGCGCTGACATGGGTGATCACATGCCCCGGGGAGTTGAAAACGGCCACGGGAAAAATGGGCTCGCCGGGGGCATAGGGGTTTTCAGGGACTTCCTCCAGATCTCCGCCGGCGAGGTTGAAGAGCACCGGAAGCCGGTCCGGAAGATACATGAGCTCGCTGCCGAACGGCACGCCGATGGTCTGCTCCGACGTCAGCGGCGTGAGATCCTCCCCGGCCATGCCCACCGCAGCGTAGCCGGGCAGGTCGAAGATGCGGCCGTCGGCATCCGCGACCACTGCAGTCAGCCAGTTATTGGCGTGGCCCCGTTGGTCCGTGGACCCGTTGGCCCGTTGGGGCGTTGGGGCGTTGGGGCGTTTCTTTTCTGCCATGAACACTATCCTATCCGATCCAACGTCAGCCTATCCGAAAGGATGGCTGCATGCGCGTTACAGGACTAACGGGCAAACGGGTGCACCGGCCAACGGGTCCACGAACTAATCTTCCTTGACGAACATCACGCACCTCGAAGACCTCCCGTCCGCCTTGATCACAAAGGGCTGCGGCAACCGGACATGCGCCACGTGGCGGGTTTCGGCCTCCCGCGGCTGGGATTCTATCCAGCCCCAGTCCAGCCGGTCGCCCTTTGCGGGGTCCACCGTACAGTAGGTGATGTCCAGCGTCGTGATGTTGTGGAAGAAATGCGACCCCTGGGAGGGGTCGGCACGGAGCTCCGCAGCGGTGGTTTCCACCATGGCGCCCACCCCGCAGATTTCCGCCCAGCTCACCGGGATCCCCAGCCAGCGGTCGGCCGAACCCCAGCGGCCGGGCCCGATCAGCAGGTACTTGCGCTGGGCGCGCATCAGGGCGGCGTTGAGCTGCCCGATCTCGCGGGCGATGTCCGGGGTGCGGCGAACATCGAAGGCGTCCGGCTTGACGAAGACGAGGTCGGCGATTTCCATTTTTTCGCCGTTACCGAGCGCCTGAGAGGACACACAGAAGGCCCGGCGGACATCCTCCTCGCGGATGGCCACCTGCACGAGCTCGGCCCGGGCCGTCATGGGGCGCAGCTGGAGCAGAACGAACTCCGGCCGGCCGCCGCCGCATTGCTTCAGGTTCACCGAGAACTCGATTTCGACCGGGCTGCCGATGCCCTCCTGCCCCAGGGCGAGCACGTCGGCCAGCAGGGGCGCCAGCGGGAAAAGGCCGTGCTTCAGCACTGGAGCAAAGGTCAGCACGGGGTGACCGTTGGGGTCGTAGCTTTCGCGGATGCGGTTCTCGCCGGGCAGGAAATAGCCCGATAACGCGCGCACCGGCGGATCGCCGGCGGCATCCTCCAGCTCACGCTTTTCGAGATTGGCGTCCTCGTTGATCCCGAGCACGGCCGGATAAGGGCCTCCGAGCCGGAGGCTGTAGAAGAACCGCTGGGAATTGTCCAGGATGTCGGCGACCGTCGAGCGCTGCGGCAGCACCTGCGGGTGCCGGGGACAGAACCGCAAAGCCTTTTCGCCTTCCATAACGGTCTTGCCCAGGCCGAGCGCAATGGTGGCGATGCCTTCCTCGGGTTTCATCGGGCCGAAGGGGTAGTAGTTGTAAGACTGGGCCGCTCCCGAGATCGACGGATAGAAGTTCCGCCCGCAGGCTTCGCCGACGAGCCGCTGGACGATGACGGCCATTTTTTCTTCTTCGGTGCGGTGGCCGACCCGCCGCGAGAAGGCTTTGGGGCTTTGGAAATAGGTGGAGGCATAGACCATCTTGATGGCCGCGATCAGCTGCTTCAGGCGCACGTCCAGGCTGGGATGGTCGTTGGGAAGCATATAGGTGCGGTAAAGCCCGGCGTAGGCGCGGAACTTGGCGTCCTCGAGCAGGCTCGAGGAACGCACCGCCAGCGGATACGTCACGCGGGCCAGATAGGCGCGCAGATCGTCGGCGATCGGCTGGGGGAACGCTGCGCTGCGGAAGGCCTCGGCCACCACGTCGTCCGGGGCATCGCTGGTGGCGAAGCGTTTGAGGTTGTTTTCCGCGACGAAAGCGTCGAAACCCTCGGTGGTGACGACGAACGACTGAGGGATGCCGATCGTGATGCCGGGATACGCGTCGTGGATGGCGCTGACGCGCTGCAGCAGGTTCGCCATGAAGGCCAGGCCCCGGGCTTTGCCGCCAAGGCTGCCCCGGCCGGTCTTGAAAAACTCGGCGTCCAGGTCGAAATCGCCGGCCTCGAAGTTGACGACGATGCCTTTCTGGCGCCGGCTGCGCCGGGCCCGAATGATGGAAATCAGGTAGTCGCGATGGCTGGCGACGCTTTGAAAATCGGCGTCCCGCAGTGGCCGAACCTTGCTCGCGAGGGTGATTTCGGTGCGGGCGAAAAGCCAGCGGGAAAAATCGTTGCGGTTGCAGTGATAAACGAAGCAGTCCTCCGGGATCTCGGCCATCCTCTTTTCCAGGGCGCGCATGTTCGGAGCCCGTGCGATAACGCCGCCGTCCGGGCGGCGGAAGACAAAATCGCCGAACCCGAGATGGTCCCGGAAGAAGGCATGGACCTCCTCGTGCAGGGTGGGCGAGAGCTTGTGCGCAAAACTCGCCGGGATGGCGGCCGCGCGCTCCGCGTTGGACGGGTCGGAGCTGGTCAGCAGCAGGGGAATGTCGAAGCGTTCGCGTTTGACCCGCTTGAGGAAATCCACCCCGGCGGCGTCGTCGAGCCGGCCGCCGCGCGGGTAGCGCACGTCGGAGATGACGCCCAGGATATAGGGCTGGAAGGTGTCGAAGATCCGCGAAGCCTCCTCGTAGTCCTCAGCCACCAGGATCTTGGGCCGGGCGCGCATGGTGAGCAGGCGGTGCTCCTCGTTCAGGCCTTCCTCCATGACCGCCTGGATCTGCGAAACCACCTCCTTATAGAGCAGGGGCAGCAGCGACGAGAGGTAGACCGGCGAATCCTCGACCAGCAGGATGACCCGTATGCCGGCGGAGGACGCGTCGTGTTCGACGTTCCAGCGGTCTTCGGTGCTCTTGACCATGGCCAGCAGCAGGTCGGTGTTGCCGGACCACAGGAACGTTCGATCCACACCGGGGAATTTGGGAAATTCGGCGCCGGCGTCGGTGGAAGACGCCAACGATTCGTGGCTCAGCTGGAATACGGGCAGGTCCGGGCGATGCTCCTTGATCTTCCGGCCGAGAACGCCGGCGTCGGCATCCGTCGGGTGCAGCATGCTGAGCACCAGGTCGAAGTGCTTCCCGGCCAACGCGGTGAGCGCGGCCGCCGCCGTCGCCACCCAAGTGATGCGCGGCGGATTGCTCAGGTTCAATCCGCGATATTCGTTGATGATCCGCTCGGACAGCCGGCCGTCCTCCTCCATGATCCAGGCATCATAAGGGGTGGAGACCAGCAGCACATCGCGCACCTTGCGGGCCATGAGTTCGTGAAAGATCTTGAACTTGGGATCGAAATCCGCGGCGAAGCTTTCGATGGGCAGGGTCATCGGGTGCTTTCCTTCAGGAAAAGGAGCTGCAATGACAAATTTGTAAAGTGTTCCGGAGGGGTTGTCAAATGGTGTCCGGCCTTGACACATATGGCCGGGCATTTCTATAGTGGCTGTCACCGTTCGGGCGAGGATCGCGCCGGTGCGCCCCGGGCTCGGAACGGGCGGGCATCGGCCCAGCTTTTCCGTGCGGCGTCCCGCCGGGGGCGCTCAACACCCAAAGGAGGTTGCATGAAGATGAGACGGCTTCTTGGTTTGCTTGCGGCGGTGGTCTTCGTATTTTTTCTGGCGGCCGGTGCATCGGCCAAGGTGGTGATCAAGCTATCCAATGCCGGTCCGAACAACCCGGACAACCGGACGGTCAAGGCCGTTGAAATCTTCAAGGCCATGGTGGAAAAGGGCACCCAGGGAGAGGTGGAGGTGCAGGCGTTCCACGCCTCGGCTCTGGGCAATGAGCGGGAGTCCCTGGAGGGGATCAAGATGGGGACCATCCAGATGGGCACCCTCTCTTCGGGGCCCGTGGCCGGTTTCTTTTCGCCGGTCATGGTCATGGGCATTCCGTACCTCTTTTCGAGCGCCCCCGCCGCCTGGAACGCGTACAACGGCGAATTCGGCCAGGCCTTTGCCGAGGCCTTCCTGAAGCAGACCGGCGTCCGCATTCTGGGGCTGACCGAAAACGGCTACCGTCACTTCACCAACAACTCGCGCGAGATCAAGGCGCCCAGGGACATGAAGGGCCTCAAGATACGCACCATGGAAAATCCGGTCCACATGGAGATGGTGAAGAGCCTGGGCGGTGCGCCGACGCCCATCGCCTTCGGCGAGCTTTACACCGCGCTCCAGCAGAAGGTGGTGGATGGAATGGAGTGCCCGATCGTGCTCATCCACGACATGAAGTTCTACGAGGTGCAGAAGTACATGTCGCTGGACGGCCATCTCTACGATCCGCTGATCATTTTCATCAACGAGGAGTTCTATCAGAAGAAATTGACCCCCGAGCAGCAGAAGCAGGTGGCCGAGGCGGCCAAACTGCTGGCGGCCTCCCACAACGGCTTCTCCCAGCAGGCCAACATCGAGGGGCTCCAAAAGCTGAAGGACAAGGGGATGGTCGTCTATCAGCCCACCAAGGAGGACATGGCCCAATACCGTGAGCTGGCTCAGCCGGCGGCCCTGGCCTATCTGAAGGGGCAGGTGGGGCAGGAGTGGGTGGACAAGGCCCTTGCCGCCGCCAAGAAGGGCGAGCAGGAGGTCGGCGACAAAGCCGACCAGATCGTCAAAGACCACATCCAGCTGGCCAACGACAAATACGCAGAATGGGTCAAAAAATAGGGCGGCCCGTGGGATTCGACCCACCCGGAAGCGGGGAGTGAACCAGGCTCCCTGCTTTTTTATACCTTGTTTGAGCGATTGTTACAGTGACTGTTATGTGAAGATCCGCAGGGGCGTGCGCCGCGCAGGGCCGCCGCAGAAGACGCCCAGGCTTCGTCAACGCCCCCGGGGTTTCTCCCATGGCTCCGCACCGGCAGCGACGGCCGAGTGGGCCGTGAGCGCTGCCGTCCGGGGCTGTCTGGGCCTATCTGAGCGGGATGGCTGCCGTCGAGACCGCTACTGGAAAATTGCGGCGGCCCTGCGCGGCGCACACCCCTGCGGATTCTGCCGTAAGGCAGTAACATCGCTCGATTTTGGTTCTAAAAAGGAACGGAATGACCAGACTCATCCGATGGTTGAACCGGTTGTGCGACCGCCTGCGGCGCCTGTCCATGGTGCTGCTCGTGGTCTTCGGAGCGGTCATGTCCGTCGTCGTGATGCTTCAGATCCTTTTTCGTTTCGTGATTTACATCCCCCTGCCCTGGTCCGAGGAGCTGGCCCGGTACCTCATGATCTGGACTGGAATGGTCGGTTCCTTCGTCGCCCTGCGGGAGGGCCGGCACATCGGCGTGACGCTGGTCGTCAACCGGCTGCCGCCCCGGGCCGCGGCCGGGGTGGCGGTTTTCGTTCAAGTGCTGACGATCCTATTTCTCTTCATCCTGGCCAAACAGGGCCTGGCCCTCGCCCTGATCAACATGCATCAGCTCTCGCCCGCCATGCGGATCCCCATGTTCTTCCCGTATCTCGCCGTCCCCGTGGGGGCGACCCTGATGATCATCGAGCTGGCGGCGGGGGTCCTGCAGGACATCGCTCCCGCCGCGCCCGGCCCCCGCCGGAAGATATCGGCGGCCACGCTGGACGGTTGAGGCATCCATGATCCCTCTGATGGCGACCGTCTTCGCCCTGACCCTGGTCCTGGGGTTCCCCATCGCGTTCTGCCTGGGGATCACCTCGTTGGTCGTGCTGGTCGCCATGGATGTACCGCTCCATCTGATCGCCCAGCGGATTTTCACCGGAATCGACTCGTTTCCCCTCATGGCGGTGCCGTTTTTCGTTCTGGCCGGGGACATCATGAACGTGGGGGGCACCACCGCCCGTCTCATTTCATTCGCCAACGTGCTGGTGGGCAAAGTCCGCGGGGGCCTGGCGCACACCACGGTGGTCTCCGCCATGTTCCTGAGCGGCATCTCCGGATCGGCGGTGGCGGATGCGTCGGCGCTCGGGAGCGTGCTCATCCCGGGCATGGTGAGGCAGGGATACGGCAAGGGCTTTGCCGCCGCTCTCGTGGCCGCCGCCGCGGTCATGGGCCCCATCATCCCGCCCTCGATCTTCATGGTGATCATGGGGGTGACCACCGGGGTCTCGATCGGAGGGCTTTTCGCCGCCGGCGTGATCCCGGGCATCCTGCAGGGCCTGGCCATGATGGCGATGGCCTACTATTTCGCGGTGAAGCACGACTTTCCGCGCGATCCCGTGCCCCTGACCTGGCGCCGGGTCTGGACGGAATTCGTGTCCGCGGGGCCCGCCCTCGTGGCCCCCGTGATCATCATCGGCGGGATTCTCGCGGGGGTGTTCACCCCGACCGAATCCGCCGTGGTGGCGGTTTTCTATGGGATGTTCCTGGGTCTGTGGGTGTACAAAGAGCTGCGGGTAAGGGATCTGGCCCGGATCCTGGTGAACAGTGGCATCACCACGGCCGTCCTGCTGCTCATCATCGGGATGGCCAACATCTTCGCCTGGGTCCTGACGGCCGAGCAGATCCCCCAGAAGATCGCCGCCGTCCTGCTCGGACTCACCCGGGACCCCTATCTCATCCTGCTGCTCATCAACGTCGTGTTGGTTATCGTGGGCATGTTCATGGAAGGAGGCGCGGCCATCATCATCCTCTCCCCCACCCTCCTGGCCGTGGCCCAGGCCGTCGGGATCCATCCGCTCCATTTCGGACTGGTCATGGTGCTGAACCTCTCCATCGGGCTCATCACGCCGCCGGTGGGGGTGCTGCTGTTCGTGGTGTGCGGGATCACGGGATACCCGTTTTCTCTGGTCACGCGCTGGACCCTGCCCTTTTTGGCGGCGCACGCCCTCACCCTCGTCGCGGCGTCCTATTTCCCCATCGTGGTCATGTGGGTGCCTGAGCTCTTTGGATACGTGTAAGACTCAGCATCGTGGTTGACATGACCAGCCGTTGGCCATACACTGACCATAGTCATATGACTATAGTTTTAAGGAGGCCGTATGATGGCGTTGTCCGTTTCCGAATTCAAAGCGACGTGCCTGGCGGTGCTGGAGGACGTCAAGAAGCACAAAAAGAGGGTGCTGATCACCAAGCGCGGCAAGCCCATCGCTGAAATCGTTCCCTATGAGGGCAACCCGGCACGGATCCCACTGAAAGATACGGTGCAATTCGTTGGAGATATTGTTTCGCCGGTAGCCGAAAATGATTGGGAGGCTTCCCAGTGAACGCGCTGCTGTTGGACACGCACGTGTGGATCTGGCTCAGTATGGAAGACCGGAAATCGCTTTCAACCAATGCCTCAAAAGCCTTGCAGCCGCCAGCTCTCAAATTTATTTCAGCTAGTTCCTGCTGGGAACTGGCCAAGCTGGTCGAAAAAGGCAGGATCGGGTTCAGCATTCCCACGCTGACATGGATTCAAAGATCGCTCAAGGAGTACGATATTCGACTGGTCGAACTGACCCCCGAGATAGCGGTGGAGAGCACCATGCTAAAGGGCATGCACGCCGATCCGGCCGATCAGATCATCGCCGCCACCTCCCGCGTGACCGGCATGCCGCTGGTGACATCGGACAAGCGCCTGAGGCAGCTTCGAGGAGTTGAAACGATTTGGTGACCCGCCTTTAGGCCTTTTTTCTTTTTATCCAGCATTCCGTATCCAGTATCGTCAAGGCCTTTCGACATTCTGCGCGACACGCCATAACACCAATAGATAGATGCTAATACGCAGCGAATTGCACATTTGCCTTGACTTTTGAGCAAAATATTTATTAATTGCCAGACATGGAACGCTACCTGACCGAGCCTATTAAAAGGGATCTCAATCGCAAAATGGTCATCTTGACGGGGCCGCGTCAGGTGGGGAAAACGTGGCTCGCCAAAGAGCTAATGTCGGAATTCAAAAGCCCCCAATATCTGAACTATGACCATTTCGACGATGCCCGTATCATCCGGTCGCAAGGCTGGCCGCTGAATGCCGACATGATCGTCTTAGACGAGATCCACAAGATGAAAGGATGGAAAGGATTTGTCAAAGGGATCTACGACACCCGCTCGGCCCGCCAGTCCATCATGGTCACGGGAAGCGCACGGTTGGAAGCCTTCCGGCAAACGGGCGAATCGCTGGCCGGACGATACTTCCATTTTCGCTTGAACCCCATTTCCGTCCGCGAACTCAGAGGAATAGAACAGCCTTACGAGGCGCTGGCTCTCCTCAACCGTCTCGGCGGGTTCCCCGAACCGCTCTTGTCCGGATCCGAGACCGAAGCGGCGCGCTGGCGGAATCAGTACTATGCGGACTTGGTGCGGGAAGATATTCTGGAGTTCAGCCGCATCCATGAAATCAAAGCGATCCGGCTGCTGCTGGAAATGCTGCGGGAGCAGGTGGGATCGCCGTTGTCCTATCGCTCCCTGGCCGGCGATCTCCAACTCGCGCCGAACACGGTGCGAAAATACGTCGAAATCCTGGAGAGCCTCTGCATCATCTTTCTCGTCCGGCCCTACCACGTCAACGTGGCGCGTGCCGTTCTGAGGGAGCCGAAGGTTTATTTTTACGACAGCGGGTATGTGCGGGGAGATGAAGGGCTCAAGCTGGAGAACAGCTGCGCGGTGTGCCTCTTGAAGCACGTCCACTTTCTGCAGGATACCGCGGGTGAAGAAATTTCGCTCAACTACATCCGGACGCGGGACGGACGCGAGATCGATTTCGCGATCGTTAAAGAGAAAAAGCTTTCTCAGCTGATTGAGGTGAAGCTAACCGACGACCAGCCCTCGCCTGCGCTGCGTTATTTTCTCGCCAGGTTGCCAGAGACGCCGGCATGCCAGCTGGTGCATAATCTGCGAAGGGAGCAGCACGCCGCCGGCATCGATATCGTCAACGCCTCCAGATGGCTTTCCGCCTTAAGCGCCTGATGCAGCTTCAGGGGGTTGAGACGATCAACTCAATCGGCTCGTTCCAGAGGAAAAAAAATCCAGTACAAGCGGTAAAGCACACACCAAAAAACATGAAATTTCGGATTGACACTCCGAAATTTCACACATAAAATGGCCCTATGATTGATCGTCCCGCCTATTTGAAGCGGCTTTCGGCCGCGGTGCGGCGTTCGCGGATCACGGCCTTGATGGGGCCGCGCCAATGCGGCAAGACCACCCTGGCGCGATTTTTTGAAAACGATAAAAACGCCGTGCATTTCGACCTGGAGTCGCCCGCCGACGTCCGCCGGCTCCAGAATCCCGAAATGATGCTTGGCTCCTTGAAGGGGCTGGTCGTTCTGGACGAAATCCAGGCCATGCCGGAGCTGTTCAAGGTTCTGCGCGTGCTGGCAGATCGGCCCGGCAACCCGGCCCGGTTCCTGATCCTGGGGAGCGCGGCGCCGGAACTCGTGAAAGGCGCTTCGGAAACCCTGGCCGGCCGGATCGAGTTCGTCGAACTCGGCGGGTTCGACTTGAGCGAAACCGGCGGCGATTCGTGGCGGGAGCTCTGGCTGCGCGGAGGCTTCCCCCGCGCCTATCTGGGAGGGACGGATGCGGACAGCGCGGCCTGGCGCGAGAATTTCCTGAAAACCTTTCTCGAGCGGGACATCCCCCAGCTCGGGATCACGATCCCGGCCGCGGCCATGCGCCGATTCTGGTCGATGTTGTCCCATTACCACGGGCAAACTTTGAACGCCTCGGAGCTGGCGCGCTCCTTGGGGGTTTCCGATAAAACCGTCCGCGCCTACGTCGACATCCTTTCCGGAACATACATGGTGCGGCAGCTTCAACCCTGGCATGAGAACATCGGCAAGCGGCAGGTAAAGGCCCCCAAGATCTACCTGCGCGACAGCGGCATCTTTCACGCGCTGATCGGCGTCCCGGACGCCCACGCTCTGCACGCGCACCCCAAGCTGGGTGCTTCCTGGGAAGGGTTTGCCATGGAGCAGGTCCTGCGTATTCTGTGGCCAGCGGAGTTCTATTTCTGGAGAGCGCACTCGGGCGCCGAGCTGGACTTGTTATTCCGCCACCGCGGTCAAAGGTTCGGCTGTGAGTTCAAGTTAAACGAGGCCCCGCGGCCTAGCCGCTCGACCCACACGGCCATGCGCGATTTGAAGCTCCGGCACGTCTGGATGGTCTACCCCGGCGAGCACGTTTTCCCCATCGACGCCGAAATCACCGCCTGGCCGCTCAGGCAGGCGGCGGCGCTGCCGGCCGAGATCGACAGGCTATCCAGATGATCCAAGCCTGACTATAGCGTCGCCGAGGATAGAGAGCCCGCCGGCCGCCCGGAACCCCTTCGGATCGTCTCAGCCTTTCGGGACGCCTCTCTCGTCCCACCCATGCAGGCGGTAGTAGTCCGCCAGCAGCGTTTCCATCTCGGCCTCGGTGACCACCTTGCCGGTGTCCTGAAGCGGCCGGTGCAGGAAGGGGGGTAGGCGGTCGTCGGCGGGCTGCAGACCCTCGCGGATGTTGAAACGGCGGATGAGATCGGCGACGGCCAGGGCCTTATCTTTGAGGGCTTTCTCGTCCGCATCCAGCCCGGTCACCAGCCGGATCACCTCCACGAGCCGGTCCCAGAGGTAGAAATCGCGGTAGAAACGGCAGAGGACCAGCAGGTCAAAAACCGTCAGACGGCTTTCGAACTCGAGAAAAAGCTCGGCCTTGCCCGTGATCTGGTCGGGCGGGATCATGCCGGAAAGCTCCGGCTTGTAGAAGGTGGCGCGCAGGTGGCAGGCCCCGCGGTCCGAGGTGCCGTAGGCGAGCCCCATGCCCTTGAGCGGCCGCGGGTCGTAGCCGGCCGGCTCCATGCCCTTTACGTGCACGGCGATGTCCTCGAGGTTCCAGGCCCGGGCGGCGTGACGGATTCCCTGGCTGAGGATCTCGCCGATCCCTTCGCGGCGGGCGATCATGCCGAGCAGCCGCGCGATGGCGTCGACGTCCCCGTAGTCGATCGCGAAGTCCAGCCGGCTGCGTTTGACGGCTTCGATGGTGAAGGCGCAGAGGTTGCCGGAGGTGATCGTGTCGATGCCCAGCCGGTCGCAACGGTCGTTCAGATAGGCGATCTCCTCGATGCGGTCGATGCAGCACAGGCCGCCGAAGGCATAGATGGTCTCGTACTCCGGCCCCTCGATGGTCAATCCCGCATGGCGGCCCTCCTTGACGGTGCTGAGCTGGCCGCAGGCCATGAAGCACTTGCCGCAGGCATTGGGCTTGACGCTGCACTGCCGGACCAGGGCGTCGGCGCCGATCTTCTCCCAATGATCGTAGGTGCCCTGCTGCCAATAGCGCGTGGGGAAGGCGCCGGCGGTGTTGGTCATCTTGACGAGCATGGGCGTGCCCAGATTTTTGTAGGCGTCGGCGGCCGGGTGGTCCTTGAACGTGCTCATGAAGGTTTTGGCGAATTCCTTCACGCCGTCCGGATCCGCCTGGGGCCGCTTTCGGTCGCCGGTGAAGAGGATGCCCTTGAGCCGTTTCGACCCCATCACCGTGCCGGCGCCGGCGCGGCCGGCCGAGCGCCAGCGGTCGGTTTCGATCACGGCGAAGCGCACCAGGTTTTCGGCCGCGGGGCCGACGACGACCGCCCCCTTCCGCTGGTACTCCGGCCGGCTGAAGCGCTGCCGGACGGCCTCCTCGGCGGCGTAGGTCTCCATGCCCCAGATGTCGCCCGCGGGCTGGAATTCGGCTCCGCCGGGATGCACCACGAGCACGGTCGGCTCGGCGGCCCGCCCCTGGATGACGACGGCGTCGTAGCCCGCGGTGTCGATGGCGTCGGGCGTCTTGCCGCCGCAGTAGGATTCGCAGAAGAGTCCGGTCAGTGGCGACTTGGTGTAGACCCCGTAGCGGCAGGAGCCCCAGACCATGCTGTTGCCGAGCGGGCCGGTGGCGAAGACCAGGGTGTTCTCCGGCGCAAGCGGATCCACCCCCGGCGGGTTCAGCTCGGTCAGCAGCCAGGCCGCCAGCCCCTTGCCGCCGAAGTAACGGGTCAGAACCTCGGCTTCGATGGATTCGACCCCAACCGTTTTTTGAGTCAGGTCGATTCGGATGTATCGGCCGTAGAAACCGTTCATTTCGAAACCTCCGCCAGGCCCTGCTCGAGGATCGAAAGCCCTTTCTCCAGCTGTTCGTCGGTGACGACGAAGGGTACGAGCACCCGAATCACGTTGCTGTAGGTGCCGCACACCAGGATGATGAGGCCCCGCTTCAGACAGAAGGCGGCGAGCTGCTTGGCCTCGTCTGCGGCGGGCTCGCGTGACCCGCCTTTCACGAGAGCCAATCCCAGCATGGCGCCCAGCCCGCGGACCTCGCCGACGACCGGGTATTTCTGGCGGAAAGCCTCGAAACGCGACTTCAATTTTTGGCCCAACGCCACAGCTTTCCCGAGCATGTCCTCCTCTTCGAAGATCTCCAGGACCGCCAGGGCCGCCGCGGAGGCCACCGGGTTGCTGCCGTAGGTTCCGCCGAGCCCCCACGGGTGGACCGAATCCATGATCTCCCTGCGGCCCACGACCGCGGCGATCGGCATGCCCGCCGCCAGGCTCTTGGCGACCGTGATCAGGTCGGGCTCGACCCCCCAGTGCTCGATGGCGAACATCTTCCCGGTGCGGCCCATGCCGCTCTGGATCTCGTCGGCGACGAACAGGATGCCGTTTTCGCGGCAGATCTGGGCGAGCTCCTGGAAATAGCCGGCCGGCGGGGCGATGAAACCGCCCTCGCCCTGGACCGGCTCGGCCACGACGCAGGCCACCGCCTCGGGGTTCACGTGCTTGAGGAAAAAGTCCTTGAGCTTTTCCGGCCCGACCACGTCGCCGAACGGCATGCGGTAGACCTCCGGCGCAAAGGGTCCGAAGCCGAACTTGTAAGGCTTGACCTTGCTCGTCATGGTCATGGTGAGCAGGGTGCGGCCATGGTAGGCGTTTTCGAAGACGATGACGGCCGGCCGCTTGGTGTAGTAGCGCGCGATTTTGACGACGTTTTCGACGGCCTCGGCGCCGCTGTTGACGAAAATGGCCTTCTTGGGAAACTGGCCGGGCGTTGCGGCGCAGAGCTTCTCGGCCAGCTTGATCGCCACCTCATAGGGGCTCACCATGAAGCAGGTGTGGTGGAACTTTTCGGCCTGGGCCTTGATGGCCGCTACCACCTTGGGATGGCAGTGGCCGATGTTCATGACGCCGATGCCGCCGCCGAAATCGATGTATTCCCGGCCCTCCACGTCGCGCACGATGGCGCCCTGCGCGGATTCGACATGAACGGGCGTGACGCTCGACACGCCCGCAGAGATGACCTCGTTTCTCAGCTGGCTCAATGCTTCGTTGGTTCGGACGGTACTCATGTATAGACTCCTTTGCTAAGCTGTAAAAGATACTGGATGCAGGATAAAAGCGTCGCTGCGCTCGGATGAAAAGGTTCAACGGTTCAACGGCTGGGTTTTCCGCGCGACACCGGCGCTTTTCGAACCGTAAACCCGGCCCGAGCGAAGCGCCATTGTCTCCAGGACGCGTATGGCTCAAACGAAGAGAGCTGCGTTCAGGCTGCACCTAAAACCCCAGATACGCCTCCTTGATCTTGGGGTTGTCGGCCAGGTCGCGGCCCTTGCCCTCCATGATGATCCGGCCGTTTTCCATGACGTAGGCGTAGTCGACCAGCTGAAGGGTTTGGCTCACGTTCTGCTCGACCAGGAGGGTGGTCAGTCCGCGGTCGTGGAAGTCTTTGATGATGCGGAAGATCTCCTGAACCAGGACCGGCGCCAGCCCCAGGCTGGGCTCGTCCAGCATGAGGAATTTGGGCTCCTGCATCAGGGCGCGGCCGATGGCGAGCATCTGCTGCTCGCCGCCGCTCATGGTCTCGGCCAGCTGCCGGCGGCGTTCGGACAGCCTCGGGAAAAGCTCGTAGACCCAGTCCAGGTTTTTGGCGCGGTTGGTCTTGGTGCGGCTCAGGTACGAGCCGATGGTCAGGTTCTCCTCGACGGTCATCTTGGGAAAGAGCTGGCGGCCCTCGGGCACCAGGGATACACCCAGATCCATGATTTCATGGACCGGGAATCCGTTGATTTCGCGGCCGTTCCAGAAGATGCGGCCGGACTTGGCTTCGTTGAGGCCGCAAATCGTCCGCAGGGTCGTGGTTTTGCCGGCGCCGTTGGTCCCGACCAGCGAAACGAGCTGCCCCTTCGTGACCTCGAAGGAGACCCCCCAGAGGGCCTGGGCCGGTCCGTAGAAGACGTCGATTCCCTCGACCTTGAGCAAGGTGCTCATTTAGATTCTCCCAGATAGGCCTCGATCACCTGCGGATCGCGGGCGACCTCCTCCGGGGCTCCCTGAGTGATCAGGCTTCCGTAATTGAGCACCACCACCCGGTGGCTGATCCCCATGATGACCCGCATGATGTGCTCCACGATGAGGGTCGTCACGCCCGATTCCCGGATTCTTAAAATCAACTGCACGGTCTGGTCGGCCTCGGTGGGGTTGAGCCCGGCCACCACCTCGTCCAGCAGGATGAGTTTGGGCTCCAGGGCCAGGGCCTTGCCGATCTCCAGCCGTTTGCGTCCGGCCAGGGTAATGCCCGCTGCCGGCATATCGGCGCGGTCGGCCATGCCGATGAACTCCAGCACCTCGCGGGCCTTGCGGCGCGCATCCCGCTGGTTCGGGTACCGAAGGTAGGATGCCACGGTGACGTTATCGAGGACCGACAGGCCGGCAAACGGCTTCACGATCTGGAAGGTCCGGCCGATGCCCATGGCGGCCAGTTCAAACGGTTTGCGGCCGCCGATTTCCCGGCCATTATAGAAGATGCTTCCCTCGGTGGGCGGATCGTATCCGCTGATGAGGTTGAAGACCGTGGTTTTTCCCGCCCCGTTGGGGCCGATGAGTCCCACGATCTCCCCTGGGGACACTTCAAAGGAAACCTGGTTCACGGCCTTCAACCCGCCAAAGGCCTTGCTTACGTTTCTGAGGCGCAGGATGGGCTCTGCCACTTATCCCTCCTCCCCGCCCCTGCGCCGAGCGGAGGTGCGCGGGTTCGCCCCCGGCGCTGACGGATGAGCCGGCGGTGCCGCCTCTTTCGGATTCAAGGACAGCCCCCTGCGGAGGGCCCGTCGGCCTTCCTGCCGGCGGGTCACGGCGCCCCAGATGCCGTCCGGAAGAAAGACCACGCAGGCGGCGATGGCGGCTCCCAGAATGATGAGGTACAGGACCTGGTAGTCCGAAAGATACGCCCAGAAGTAGGTCTTGAACGTCAGGAAGAAGACCGCTCCGATGGCCGGGCCGATGAGGGTGCCCAGCCCGCCGAAGACCGCCATGACCACGGCCTGATCCGTCACCAGGTCGCCGAAGACCGAGGCGGGGTCGATGAAGGTGATCCAATAGGCGTAGACGCCGCCGATGAGCCCCGCCGGCGCGGCGGACAAAATAAACGCTTGAAGCTTGAGTTTGGCGGGATTGAGCCCGATGGCGAGCGACCCCGATTCGTCCTCACGAATGGCCTTGAGCTTGAGGCCGAAAGGGGCCCGCTCCAGCAGAACCCAGAGGACCGCGTACGTGGCACAGACCAGAGCCAGCATCAGGTACGCGAAGAAATGCGGGTTGAGAAAAGGCGGAAGCCGCATGCCGTCCGGGCCGCCCGTGATGTCGAGGACCAGGGCGAGCTGCATGACCGCCCGGCCGAAGGCCCAGGTGGCGATGGCGAAATAGGCCCCGCGCAGCCTCAAGACCGGCCATCCGATCACGAGGGCGGCCAGGGCGGCCATTCCGCCGCCGAGGGTCAGCGACAGCCAGAAGGGGAGGCTCGCCTTGGTAAAAAGGATCGTCGTCGTGTACGCCCCGAAGCCGAAGAAGACCCCGTGCCCGAAGTTGAGGTAGCCGATGTAGCCGGCCACCAGATCCCACGTGATGGCGAGCCCGATCCACATGAGGGCTTCGGTGAAAAGCCTCAGGAGGAAGGCGTCCCGCACCACCAGGGGAAAGCCCAGGAGGAAGACCGCCAGTCCGGCCACCACCACCAGCTTCTTCCAGGCGGTCTCGGGCATGGGGTCAGACTCCTTTCCGGAAAAGCCCGGTGGGGGACACGAGCAGGATGAGGAAGAGCACGGTGAACACGGCCAGGAGCGTCCAGCTCGGGTTGAAGAAGATGAGGAAGAAGGACTGGATGAGACCCAGCAGGAAGGATGCCCAAGGCACCCCGGGGAGGTAGCCCATCCCCGCCAGAACGACCACGAAGAAGGCGAAGAGGCTCAGATCCGGCCCCATTCCCGAGTTCAGCGAGATGATGGCGCCGATGAACACCCCGGTCATGGCGCTGATTCCTACGTAGAGGCTGTACACCACCGCGTTGGTCCGCCGGATGTTCACGCCCATGAGCCCGGCGGCATCCTTGTGCTGGGCCACGGCCCGGATGGCCAGGCCCAGATCCGTGCGTTTGAGCAGATAGGTCAACCCGACCGTAATGGCCAGGGCGTAGATGAGCCCGGCCAGGCGGACCATCGGGACGGTCATCAAGAACGGCCCCAGCTCCCAGTGCCAGGAGCCCGCGGCGAGCTCCGTCGGCAATGAGTGGGTGAAGATGCCGAAGACGGTCTGGGCAGCTCCCCGGAAGGTGAGGGCGAGGCCGAAGGTGAACACCAGGGCCATGAGCACGGGCCGGCCCTTGGCTCCGCTCGTGACCCGCTGGATCAAGGGCTGGGTGAACCATCCCACCGCGGCGAAGACCACGAAGACCACCGGCAGGAAGAACATGGCGTCCCAGCCCGTCCAGGCCGTCAGATAAAGGCCGAGGAAGGCCCCCAGCATGATCCACTCGCCCACCGCGAAATCGATGATGTGCAGCACCCCGTAGGCCAGCGAGAAGCCGATGGACACCGTGAGGTAAATCCCTCCCAGGAGCAGCCCGTCGATGATCGCTTGGGGGAGCAGGGTCAGCATTCTATCTCTGCTTCCAGGGCTTCAAGGGATAAGCGAGCTTGGCCTGGGCCATGTTGGCGGGCGCAACGACCATCTCCTTGCCGTCGAGGATCTGCACGGTGAACGGCGTCAAACCGGCGTTGGAGTGGTAGTATTCGCCTTCTTCGGCGAACTTGACCCGGCCGTAAAAGGTCTGGATGTCGATCTTCTCAAGGATCGACACCAGCTTGGTCCGGGCGGCCTCATCCAGCGGCGGCGGCACGGCCAGCTGCTTCAGGGCCGCTTCGAAGGCGAGGCCCGCTGCCGAGCATCCCGCCTGGGTGTAGTCCGAGGGAACCTTGTACTCGGCCATGGCCGCGTCCGCGTATGCCTTGGCCGTGGGCCAGCCGATCTGCCCCTTGATGTCCATGTTCACGTTCCAGACCGATCCGCCCAGGACCCCGTCGGCGTTCTTCTTGAGGGCTTCTATGAACGCGGGCTCGGTGACGCCGTAGTGCATGAGCAGGAACTTGGGCGTGAAGTCGATCTGAACCAGCGCCTTCACCAGGTTGATGAGCTCCTCGTCATGGCCGCCGAAGGCAATGAGGTCGGGGTTGAGGGCTTTGGCTGCGGACATGAGCGGGGTCATGTCCTGTTTGACCGGGATGATGTTGAACTTGAGGACCTTGATCCCTTCCTTCTCTGCGGTGGCCTGGAACGCCTCGGCCGTGGCTTTGGAAAAGGCGTCGTTGGTGCCGTAGATGACGGCGGTCTTGGGGCCGTCCGGAAGGGCCTTGAGGCTCTTGATGACCCCTGATCCGGTGAAGTTCACCGGCGGGATGGTTCCAAACGTGTACTTGAACGGCGGGTTCTGCCGCCAGATCAGCGGAGATTCGGCCGAACCGGTGATCATGGGGATCTTGTACTTTTCGAGCACCGGGGCGGCCGCCAGGGTCACGCCCGAGGCATAGGGCCCCAGCACGCAGTCGACCTTCTCCTGCACGGCCAAACGCTCGGCCGCCGACGCGGCCTGGGCCGCCTGGGACTGATCGTCGCCGTAGACGAGCTTGACCGGGTATTTCTTGCCCTGGATCTCGATGCCCCCGCGGGCGTTCACGTCCTTGGCCCAGAGGTCATACCCGCGCTTGGTCACGTTGCCGCCCGTGGCTAGATCGCCGGACAGCGAGGTGACCACGCCGATCTTGAAAGCATCCTGGGCCAATGCAACGCCGGGCAGCACCATACCCAGCACCAGCAACCCGACTAGGAAGATTCGTTTCATCTCCTTCTCCTTTCATGATTGAAAGTTCGTGACGATCCGACCATCAGATTACTGCGAACACCCCCTTCAAAAACGGCCATCACTATAGTTGGCATCTCACGGACCTGTCAATACGGGGTTCCTGCCAGCAACTCGCGAAGGGTCTGCGAGGCTTCAGCAAAAAACAGGCCAGGCTCGGAGCCGGGTTCCATCGGTGTTTAATCATTCAGTATTTCGTGTCGTTCATCGGCGCGACACTCACGTGGCGCGCCGATTTGATGCGAAAAAGCATCAAATGGGTTTTATTAAATTGTAATTATTGGACAAATTTAGATGCATTTAAGCATCGTTTCATAATTAAATTTTATTCATGTATTTTCAGTATATTGAGGCAATCAAGATGCAATTATGCATCAATTTTGGTGAGCCCGTGCTTTTTCAGCTTGCGCACCACCGTGGACTGGTTGATCTGCAGGAGGGCCGCCATTTCGCGCGTGGTGCGGCAGTTGGCCGCAGCGTTCTTCAGGATGGTCCGCTCCAGGGCGTCGAGGTCGTCGGCCAGCCCGCCTCCGAACTGCTGCCGGGCGAGGGCCGCGGACGGCAGGCCGCTGGAGGGAAGCGCAAAAGCGGCCGGGTCGAGAAGATCCGACTCGCACATGACCAATGCCATTTTGATCATGTTCTTCAGTTCGCGCACATTTCCGGGGAAGGCGTATTTTTTCAAATGCAGAAGGGCTTCCGGCGATATCCTGCGGTTGGTGCCGTATTCTCGGTTGAAATATTTCAGAAAGACGTTTGCCAGCTCAAAGATATCCTCCGGCCGTTCCCGGAGAGGCGGAATTTTTACGGTGAACGTATTCAATCTGAAATACAAATCCTGCCGGAATCGCCCTTTTCCCGCCAAGCTTTCCAGGTCGCGGTTGGTGGCGGCGATGATGGTGCAGTCCACTTTCTTCGGCGCCACTCCGCCCAGCCTCAGGACGACTTGATCGTCCAGGTATTTCAAGAGCTTCGCCTGGACGTTGGCCGACATGTCCCCGATTTCATCCAGGAAGAGCGTTCCGCCATGGGAAAGTTCGATGAGCCCGACCTTGCCTTGTTCGCGCGCACCGGTGAACGCGCCTCTTTCATAGCCGAAAAGCTCGGCCTCGAGCAGCGTCTCCGGCAGCGCGGCGCAGTTGATTTGGATGAAAGGCTTTCTGCGGCGACGGCTGCTGTGGTGGATGAACTTGGCCAGAAGCCCCTTGCCCGTCCCCGACTCCCCCAGCAGGAGAATGTTGGAGGCTTGGAGCTTCGCCAGTTTGAATGCCACCCGGAGCACCTGCCGCATGGCTTCGCTGGCCGCGACGATGTCCTGATCTTTCAGCTCATGGAGGCTGAGCTTGATCAGCTCTTCCTTGAACTTTTCGGCACGCATCCGGCTTTGCTCGAGATCGTCTCGGATGGTGTTGAGTTTGGTCATGTCACGCTCGTTGGTTACCACTAAAAAAAGGTGGCCCTGGTCGTCGAACGCCGGCGTGCCCGTGACCAGCAGGTGTTTGCCCGTACGCGGCACGTATTGGGTGATCGTCTCCTCCCGTCTGGTTTTCAGCACCTCGAGGGTGACCGAGCGGTCAAAAAGGCCGCTTTGCATGAGCGCTTCGATCGTTTTGCCGACCACTTCTTCGGCCTTGACATGGTTGAGGCGCTCGGAGGCCTTGTTGATCGTTATGACGCGGCCCTGCCCGTCGCAGACCCATATGCCGTCGGATGAGGAGGCGATGATGGCCTCCAGCTGCCGGTTCAGGCGTTTGTGGGACTCAAGCTCCCGAGCGGAATCCTCGAACTGTCGCAGGGGCTGGAAATTGCAGACCGTGCCTAAAAGCGCCTTTTTTTCGCGGATGGGGGTGATGTTGGCGACAAGCTGGATTTCCCGGCCCAGCACGTGGCGTCCGAGCTGGGGCCGGCCGGTCGCCAGGCATTTTTTTATGAACACCCCCGTCTTGGGCAGCGTCTCGGAGACCGGCCTGCCGAGGACCTGATCGCTTCGCAAACCGAGGATCTCCTCGGCTTGGGCGTTGATCAAGACGATGCACCCCTGTGCATCGGTCGCGATGACCCCGTTGCTGGTGGAATTGAAGATATGCTCGAAGGTGATGGATGTGTTCATGGCCGCCTCACTCTCAGGAAAGCAGCGGCACCGGCGGGAGCGGCTGAAGTGGAGGAGACCTTTAATATGCCAGCCGCTTCATCTGCCGGCACCGAAAACGAAATTCAACTACCACAACCGGAGGGATGCAGACAACAACGGGAAGCTCCGCTCGCCATCACGGAAAATAGGCCAACGACGATCGGCAACCACCACCGCAGCCAGGCGGCCAGCGCCGCAAGCTGTTCTTGACTCGTCAAGGCCTTTTTGCAATATAAGGCCAGTCTTGCCGCGTCATTGAAATCAACTCTTAATTGAGGAGAACTCCCATGAACACGAGATCCCGTCTATTCTGGTCCATCCTGATCCTCGGCGCCGCGGCCTTGGTTTCCCAGCCGGCGCTGGCGGCTGAAAAGTCGCTCAAAGTCGGCGTCTACGGCGGCTACTTCAAGGATTCCTTCGACAAGCACATCTTCCCCGACTTCACCAAGGAGACCGGCATCAAGGTCGAATCCGTAGCCGAGCCCACCGGCGAGGCCTGGCTGGTGCAGCTGGAGCAGGCCGCCAAGGCGGGGGTGGCGCCGGCGGATGTGAACATGATGGCCCAGGTCGCCATGCTGAAAGGCCAGAAGACCAAGCTGTGGGCGCCGCTCGATCTTGCCAAGATCCCCAACCATAAGAATCTGCTGCCGGTCTTCGTTCACAAATACCCGGACGGCAAGGTGGACGGGATCGGCGCGGTGTCCTGGTACATCACCCTGGTTTCCAACACCAAGACCTTCCCGGAAGCCCCCAAATCCTGGGGCGATATGTGGGCGGCCGACAAGAAGGACAAGCTCGGCCTGCTGGCGCTGGCCTCCAACTCGTTTCTGCTGGAGGTGACCGCCACGACCTTCTTCGGCGGCACCAAGGTGCTCGACACCAAGGACGGCATCCAGAAGGTTCTCGACAAGCTCGCCGCCGTCAAACCCAACGTGAAGCTGTGGTACCGCGACGAGGCTCAGTTCGAGCAGGCCCTGAAGTCCGGCGAAATCCCCATGGGCCAGTACTACCATGACGTGGCGACCCTCGCGAGCAAGGAGCACCCGGTGCGGTCGACCTTCCCCAAGGAGGGCGGCATTCTCGACTCGGGCTCCTGGGCGGTCACCAAGGCCTGCAAAAAGCTCGAGGAAGCCCACGTGTTCATCAACTACATGTGCCGCCCGGACATCCAGAAGAAGCTCTCGCTCAAGGTCGGCACCTCCCCGACCGTGAAAAAGGAGCTCACCGGGCTGACGGCCGAAGACTTCGCCGCGGTCTCAAGCGACATCAAGCCCATCATCCCCCGCTACGACATCTACACCGGCGACATGAGCGACTGGATCAACCAGAAGTGGACGGAGATGATCACCAAATAGGCAAGTGAAGGGTTCAGGGTTCGGGGTTCAGGAAGAAAGACATCCTGGACCTTAATTGAATCCCTGAACCCTGAACCCCGAACCCTGCAGCCATCCTTTATGAGGATGGCGCTTCTTTTTTATGGCCGGTTTAGACCTAAAAGACATCCACAAGCGCTTCGGCTCGGTGGTCGCCGTCCAGAACGTCAACCTGCACATCCCCCACGGCCGGTTCGTTTGTTTTCTCGGCCCCTCGGGCTGCGGCAAGACGACGCTGCTGCGCCTCATCGCCGGCCTGGAGCAGCCCACCGCCGGCCGGGTGCTGCTCGAGGATCGGGACATCACCGAGCAGCCCGCCCACCAGCGCAATTTCGGCATGGTCTTCCAATCGCTGGCCCTCTTCCCGCACCTCACCGTGGGGGAGAACATCGCCTACAGCCTGAAGATCCGCAAAACGGCGGCCGCGGACTGCCGCCGCCGCGTGGACGAGCTGCTCGAGCTGGTGCGGCTGCCCGGCTACGCCGAACGCCACATCTCCCAGCTCTCCGGCGGCCAGCGCCAGCGCGTGGCCATCGCGCGCGCGCTCGCCATCGAGCCGCGGTTGTTTTTATTGGATGAGCCGCTCTCGGCTCTCGACGCCAAGCTGCGCGAGGACATGCAGCTCGAGCTGCGCATGCTGCAGCAGCGCCTGGGGGTCACGACCATCCTCGTGACCCATGACCAGCGCGAAGCCATGACCATGTCGGACCTGATCGTGGTCATGGGCACCGACAACCAGGTCCATCAGATGGGCAGCCCGCTCGAGATCTACCGCCACCCGGCCGATACCTTCGTCGCGGATTTCATCGGGACGAGCAACCTGCTGAAGGGGGTCTGCCGCAGCGGCCGGCAGGTGGCGGTCTCCGGCAAGACCCTGAGCGTCGAGGCTCTGCCGGCCGGTGCCGCGGCCGGCAGCGAGGTCAGCATCTCCGTGCGGCCGGAGGACATCTCCGTGCTGGCCGGGGCCCGCGAAGGCGAGAACCATCTTCAAGGCGTGGTGGCGTTCGTGCGCGACACCGGTTCGAGCGTCGAGATCTATCTCGACTGCAACGGCTTTCAGATCGTCAGCCAGTCCACCCCCAAGAGCCGGCCGGCGGTCCGTCAGGGCGATGCGGCCACGGCGGTGCTGCCGCCGGCCGCCTGCGTGGTGCTGAGCACATGATCGGAGAAGCGCCCAAAGGACTGCGCGCCCGCCTGCCGATCCTCTACCCGGCGGCGATGCTGGTGGTCTTTTTCGTCATCCCCTTCGGGATCATGCTGGCCGTCAGCTTCTTCAAGCGCGAGCCCGGCGGTTTCTACACCACGGAGTTCTCCATCGACAACTACGCCAACCTCTTCACCGCGCTGTTCGGCCGGGTGCTGGCGTTTTCGATCTTCATCTCGGCGTTTTGCGCCGCGCTCTGCGTCGCCGCGGGCTTTCCCTTCACCTACTTCATCACGCGCATGCGGCGCAAGGCCCAGGTCGTGTGGCTGGTCGTGCTGGTCTCGGTGCTCTCGCTTTCGGCGGTCATCGTGGCCTTTGCCTGGTCGATCATGCTGTCCCAGACGGCCGGAGTGTCCAATCTGCTGGTGTGGCTGGGGCTCATGGAAAAAGCGGTGAGCTGGTCGCCCGGATTCTGGGCGCTGACCTGCGGCATGTGCTACATCGCCTTCCCGTACACCGTGCTCGTGCTCTACCCGCCGCTTTCGCGGCTGGACCCGCACCTGCCGGAGGCTGCCCGGACCCTGGGCGCCTCGCCCGTGACGACGTTCTTCACGGTCGTGGTGGGCTCGCTGCGCAGCTCCATCGTCGCCACCCTGATCATGGTGTTCGCCTTCACGCTGGGCACCTATCTCATCCCGCAGATCCTGGGCCGGCCCCAGCACTGGACGCTTTCGGTCCTGATCACCGACGAGGCCATCTACCGTTCGAATCTGCCGTTTGCATCGGCCATGGCGGTGTTCTTCATGGTGGTGAGTCTGGCGCTGGTGGGGCTGACCATGCTGGCCGGAAAAACCAAGGAGCCGGCACCGCGATGAACCGGGCGCTCCGCCAGATCTTCCTGTCGCTCGTGATGCTGTTTCTGCTGAGCCCGATCGTGGTGGTCGGCGGGGTGTCGCTGAACGCGAAAAAGGCGCTGTATTTCCCGCCGCAGGGAATCTCGCTGGCCTGGTACGTCGAACTGGTCACCGAAAGCGCCTGGCTCGTGCCGGTGGAGAACAGCCTGGTCATCGCCGCCCTCTCGAGCCTGACGGCGGTTTCCATCGCCCTGCCCCTGGCTTATTTCCTCTGGCGCTACGGGGTGTTCTACGCCCGGGTCCTGTTCATGCTCGGGATCGCGCCCTTCATGCTCCCGCCGGTCATCACCGCTCTGGGGTTTCTGGCGTTCTGGGCGACCGTGGGGCTTTACGGGCAGATGGCGGCGACCATCGTCTCGCACGCGATTTTTTTCGTGACCCTGCCGCTCGTCACCCTCTCGCTGGGCTTCGAATCGATCGACCGCGAGATCGTCGAAGCCGCCGAGACCATGGGTGCCGATTCAAAAATCGTGTTCCGCACGGTGGTCTTTCCGATGATCCGCTCCTACCTGGTCTCGGGCCTGGCCTTCTGCTTCGTGCTCAGCCTGAACGAGTACATCGTGGCATACATGGTGGCGGGATTCACGGTGGAGACGCTGCCCATCAAGATCTTCAACGCCCTGCGCTACGGCTACACGCCGGTCATGGCCGCGGTGACGATCTTCTTCGTGGCGCTGGCCGCGCTGATCTTCGGATTGATCGGCCGCTTCGGGGACCTGCCGCGGCTGATGGGGGCGCTGACGCCGGAGAGTCGCAACAACTAAGGCGGATTGCGGCGCACCGGCCTGTTCTATCATGAACGGGAGCCGTTTTGGTGGGAGAGGCTTCCAGCCTCGATGATCGCGGCAAGATGCCGCTCCCACCCAAATCGGCATTGATGCTCAATCCGCCTTCTTCGGGAGCCGATCCGTCTACCAGCCCTTGTCGGTCAGGATTTTTTTGATTTTTTCCTGCGAGCGCTTCTCTACCAGGATCATCCGGCCGGCCTTGGCCTGGTGGATCTTTTCGGTCAGCTCGTTCATGTCCACGGGCTTGGGAATGAAGTCCATGGCGCCGAGCTTCATGGCCTCGACCCCCTTGGATACCGAAGGATGCCCGGTGACGAAAATGACCTGGACATCGGGCTGTTTCTTGCGCATGATCTGCAGGGCCTCGATGCCGCCCATTTCCGGCATCATCAGATCGAGCAGCACGGCATCGAAGGACTCCTTTTCGAGCATCTTCAATGCCTCTGCGGCAGACTCGGCCGTAGACACTTCCATTCCCCGGTTTTGCATACGCTCCGCCAGAATCTGCAGAAACGCCTTGTCATCGTCAACGATCAATACTTTCTCGGGCATGGCATGCCTCCTATCGTGGCTCTTGCTTAGTTTCGAGGAAAGATGTGTTCACGTCGCGTAGATGTCATCAGGCAGTGAAATTATGACCTCCTTGGAGTCACTATCAAGCCTTATTTGAGCATTCAAGACCCCGGTCAGTAGATTTTCAGGCTCGGCCGGGAACGGCCTTGCCGCAGTGCCCATTTCCGGCAGCTTTCGGAAGCACAGCCGTGCGCCCTCGTTTGTCTTCTCAGCGGCAATCTCAAGCGTCTTTTGCGCACCTAAGGCCGTCAAGGCGTAATCCATGCATATCCAGAGCAGATTCAGCAGCACAAACGGAGATGTCGTCACGCTCACATGAGCGGCAGGGCGCTGGATTTCGAGGCGGACGCCCCGCATGGATGCAGACCGCTGCGAAAGCGCGGCGAGCAGGTCCAGCAGAGCTCCAAGTTCGATGGGCATGGATTCGCTATCGGCACTGTGAGCGAATTTATTCATAGTAGCCACGATCTGATCTCCCCGCCGGACTTGCTCCTGGATGTCTCCGGCCAGCCGCTTCACCCGGCCAGGGTCTAGGGGCTTGCCTCGTGCGACCATGAGGCAGAGATCATCCAAGAGACCGGCGTTCTCGTTGATGACGGCCAGCACGTTCTTGATATCGTGCGATATGGATGCAGACATTTTCGAGAAGAAACGGACCCCGGCCTGGCCGGCCGAGCCTTCGCCCTGATTCATCCTTTGCTCCCTATCTCCTGAGTATTTCTTCCATCTTTAAAATGAGATCCTCTATTTGCATAGGCTTGACGAGGTAACAATCCGCTCCAACCTCGGAGGCGCAGCTTTCGAAATCCTTTTCCGTCCCTTGCCCGGTGACAAAGAGAAACCTCAGCGTAGGGCATTTCGCCTGGAGCTGTTTCTTCAGCAGGAAGCCGTCTACTTTGGGCATTTTGACATCCAGGACCGCAATATCAAAAGACTCCGCCTGCAACCGGCTGAGCGCCTCCTCGGCCGAAGTCGCCCACGCTGCGTGGATCCCCCGCAGCCCTAAACGCTCGGATAGCGTGATCACAAGCTCCCTCTCGTCATCCACCAGTAAAACTTTCATGATTGGCACTCCCGTGCTTTTTCACCTTAACAGGCAAGCGGATCGTAAATTCCGTTCCCTTCCCAACTTCGCTCTGGACACTGATGCTTCCCCCAATTTCCTGCACCAAGCTGTAGGTTATCGACAGCCCGAGCCCCGTACCGCCGCTTTGGGCCTTGGTGGAAAAGAAAGGTTCGAATATGCGCTTGAGATCGGCTTGAGGGATTCCGCAGCCGTTATCGGTGACGGTAACCGCGACGAAATCATCATCGGCACGTTTGGCAGCGATATCCAGGCGGCCGCCGTCGCTCAAGGCCGCCAGGGCGTTGTTGATGAGGTTCAGGAAGATTTCCTGAAGCCTTCCCCGTCCGCTTTCAATTTTAGGTACATCCGGCTCTACCTTTACAGATATCGCGATCGAACGGAACTCCGCTTCCTTGCCCAAAAACCCGATCACTTCGTTCAGGACCTCTTCCAGATCAAGGGGCTGATGGCCCACCGCAATGTGCCTGGCAAAATTCAGGAAGCGCTTGGTGATTTTGGCGCAACGTTCAACGGAGTAGAGGATCGAATCAATCAGCGCCAACAGTTTGGGGTCTCCGGCGTACTCCCGGCGGAGGGTGAACAGATCCTTGATCAGGCCCGCTTTCTCGTTGATGATGGCCAGGGGATTGTTTATCTCGTGCGCCACTCCTGCCGAAAGCCGACCCAGCGATGCCATTTTATTGGCATATTCCACCTGGTGCAGGGTCATCACCCGCTTATGGTCGGCCTCGAAGATCTGATTTACGAGATAGGTTGATACCCCTAATATGACGACCAGGATGATAGTGATGCTCATAATCAAGAACAGAAGCAGTGTCCTACGGGTTTCACTCCAGGGTTTCATGAGTTCCGATTTCTTCTTTACCGCCATGAGAATAAACGGGGTATCCCGGATGTAGGCATAGCCGATCAACAGGGGCTCATTCTGCCAAACAGCTTCCAGCACGGTGGTCTTTTCGGAGAACTCCGGCACCGGTATAGGGATCCGCTCCAAAGCGGAGCCAAAGAATCGGGAAGGCGTTTGCAGCGCTCCGTCTTGGTTCACCAGAAAAAGGTCCCCTCGGCCGCTGACTTCGACTTCCGAGAGCAGATCGTTGAACCGCTGGGTGTCAATAGTGGCCCGCAGAACATAGAAACCGCCCTGCGGCAGCTCGTGCTTCACGGCAACCACCAGGTGTGGCTGCTGTCTGAATCCCATGAAGACTTCGCTGGTATGCGCGCCGCCGCTTCGCAATTCCTTGAACCATTCCTGGTCGCTGTAATTGTTTCCGGCCAGATGGTAAGGACCGACATAGGCGCGCTGAATACCGGTTTCATCGATCACTCCGATATCGACGAACCCTCCGAATCCTTTTTTCAGATTTTCCAGCAGTGCAGCCAGTCTTAAGGGATTGCCCAAATTCGAATAGGCGTTGTCCTTATCGATGAAGTTAAGCGCCGATTGACGTTCGGATAGAAAAAAGGAGATGCTCCGGCGGGTGTTCGAAACCAGCCGAGCCGCCTGATAGCTCAATTCGGCTTCGATGGCCTGCTGGTGCACGTTGTAGTCAATCACGGACATGAAGATCAGCGGTATCAAGGCGACTCCGGCTGTGACCACCACGGCCATTTTCCACATCCGGCGAAAGTTGAAAAGATGCCTGTACGGTCCGGCCGCTATGTCTTCATGATCCCAGAAAGTGGGTTTGAGCATGGACAAGACGTTCATTTACGATCCTGGTTTCGATCTTCCAATGAAGAACTAATTTTTCCTGACCCCCAGGTTCTGCCGCATCTTTTCGTTGGCTTTCTTGAGGGTCTCGGTGAGGACGTCGATGTCCACCGGCTTCTGCAAGTAGGCAAAGGCCCCGAGGTCCAGGCAGGTTTTGCGGTCCTGCTCCGATCCGTGGCCGGTGAGGATGATCACCTCGATTTCCGGACGGGTCTGCTTGACGCGTTTCAGCACCTCGATGCCGTCGATCCCGGGCATCTTCAGGTCCAGGATCATCACTTCGGGTTCGTCTTCATGCTCATGGATCATGGCCAGGGCCGACTCGCCGTCGTAGGCCACCGCCGAGCCCATGTCGCGCATCTGCAGCCGCTCGGAGAGCGTCTGGACGAATTCGCGCTCGTCATCCACCAGCAGGACCTTGGACGGCAGTTCGAAGTCGTAGCGGCGGTAGACGTCCGCCTGGTAATAGTCCTTGCCCACCTTGGTCTCCAGCGAGCGGATTCCCGCAACCTTGCCCGCGATGGACTTAAGCTCCTCCTCCAGGCGGCTCAGCATCAGCACGTTCTTGTTGATGACGAGGGTCACCGCCCCGCTCGCAGCGTCGACCTGCACGTTGTGTCCCTCTTTGGCCAATGCAACTTCGACCTGGGCCGCCAGTAGAAAATCCTCCACCGCCTGCCGGGATTCGGCCGTGGCCTGCAGGATTTCTTGCTTGAAGTGGCTCAGAATGATGTCTTGGGCTTCGGCGGGCGTTACTTTGTCCATCGGGATGAGGATGTCATAAAGCGCGGGCGCCCAGGGGTCGCTGCTGCCGGTAACGACATTCACCCACAAGGCAGCGGCCTCGTCCTGTTTGCGGATGAGCTTGGCGGCCTCCTTCTTGGACCCGCCGGATGATCCCGCTGCCCTGCCGGACCTGAACTTGAGGTCGGCAATCAGGCAGACCCGGAGCACATGGGTGATTTTCTTTGGAATCAGATGGGATACATGGCCGCTGATGATTAAGTTGTCCGCCGGCAGCAATTCGGCCAGAGCCAGTTTGAGAAAGGCGATCGACCGCTCCTTCTCATGGGTGAAGGAATTGAACATCGATGCCTTCCCGGTGAACGCCTTGACAATCTTGCCGGCC
This sequence comes from uncultured Desulfatibacillum sp., assembly GCA_964427375.1. Taxonomy (GTDB): domain Bacteria; phylum Desulfobacterota; class Desulfobacteria; order Desulfobacterales; family SpSt-501; genus SpSt-501. The sequence goes on from CAYRUF010000007.1 coordinate 31,662, forward strand.
CCCAGGCCGGACAAGCGGCTTGCGGAAGCGGCCACCTCCTCATCTGAAACCAGGCGGTAGCCGGTGTGGTCCATCAAATTTTGGACAACCGCTTTCTCGTTGCAATGACTTCCGCTGAACAGGCTAATTAGAGACATGGCCAACCTCTTTTCTTAGGGGTGTTTCGGGCAGATAGCAGACCGTCTGCAAGGGGCATTCCGCTTCCTCGAAATCACGGTGGGCTTCCGGATGAATGATTTCAATGGCCCGCTCCATGGTCGGGAAAATGTGGTCCTCGCCTATTTTGACATCCAGGTGGGTGCGCTTCAAGACCTTCATAACGGATTCGTTCACGCCGCTGAGCGATACATCCAGACCCGCGCTGCGAATGCGGTCTACCAGCAGGGACAGGGTTTCCTCGCCGGAGGCATCGATATCGTTGATGCCGTTGGCCACGATGACGATGTGCTTCAGACCCTTCTTGACCTGCATGCGGTCGGTGATTTGGTCCTCCAGGAAGCTGGCGTTGGCAAAAAAGAGCGGGGCGTCGAACCGGACGAGGGCGATGCGTTCGCACTCTTTCAAGCCATGGGTCACGGTGCACCGCAGGGCGCTGTCTTCATGCCGCGCCAGGGTGGTGACCTTCGGCCGCATGACCTTGTAAAGGAAGACCAGCAGCGACAACACCACTCCCACCATGATGCCCTTGTCCAGGTGGGGCGCGAACACCAGCGTACACACAAACGATAAAATGGAGATGATTCCGTCCGCCCGCTGCGCTTTCCAGGCGTGGATGAAACCGGACACGTTCAACAATCCGATCACCGCCATCATGATCACGGCCGCCAGGACCGACTGGGGCAGGTGATAGAGCAAAGGGGTCAGGAAAAGCAGCATGATCACTACCGCCAAGCTGGTGAAGACGCTTGAAAATCCGGTGACGGCCCCCGCTTGCAGATTCACCGCCGAGCGCGAGAAGGAACCGGAAACGGGGTAGCTCTTGCCGATGCACCCCAGCAGGTTGGCCAACCCCTGCCCGACCAGCTCCTGGTTAGGGTCCAGCCGCTGGCCGGTCTTGGCCGCCATGGCCTTGGCGATCGAAATGGCCTCCATAAAACCCAAAAATGAAATGATGGCCGCATAGGGGAAAAGATGCAAGATCGTCGGGATGTCGATTTTGGGGAGGGAGAAGCTCGGCAGCCCCTTGGGCACGACGCCCACGACGTCGCCCCCGCCGGTCAAACGCAGGGCATCGGCTTTGACCGGATTATTGCCCACCTGAATCCGCCACACGTAGCCGTCATCCTTGGCGTCTGCCGGCGCCGAATCTCTAGGGAAGAAAAGCACGGTGCCATCGGCCTGCGGAATGCCGCGCAGCATGATCCGCCGCAAGTCTTCGCGGTAAACATGACCTTTCTCCTTGAGATCTTCGATCTGCAGGGAAATGACCTCGGCCGCATGCTTGGCATCCAATATGGTGATGGCGTTCCTGGAGGTCTTGGCCTCTTCGAGCTTGAGAGTGGCCGCCGTGCGCTTCTCCCCCAAGCGTGAGATTTCGGCCAGCGTGTCGTTGTACAATCCTATTAATTCGTGGGCCTTTGGGCTTTGGACCGTTTTCAGCGGGACCACGGCGTTGTGCTGATAGCCGGTCGCCCAGGAGATGAAGGTGGTGATGGCCACGGCCACCAGCACGTTGGGAATCCGCGGCGCCAGCCGCTTCAGCGTGTACATGATCGCAAAAGCGAGCGCTCCCAAGAGGAAAGTGGGCCAGTGGGTGAAGCGCATGGCGGCCTGAACCACCCAGATGATGGTTTCGTAGTGATGCTCGGCGGTGTCCACGTGCACTCCGAACATTTTGGAAAGCTGAGAGGTGGCGATGATGATGGCGGCCGCGTTCGTGAATCCGTTCACGACGGGGTGCGAAAGAAAGTTGACCACCAGCCCCAGCCGCAAGAGGCCGAGCGCCAATTGGACCACCCCCACCATCATGGCGAGGACGATGGCATAGGCGATGAACCGATCGCTGCCGGCGGTCGCCAAAGGGGCCAGTGAAGCGAAAGTCATGAGCGACACGACCGCCACTGGGCCGGTGGCCAGCTGACGGCTGGACCCGAAGAGCGCGGCCAACATGGGCGGCAAAAATGCGGCGTAGAGCCCGTAGTACGGGGGAAGCCCGGCCAACTGGGCATACGCCATGGATTGCGGGATCAGCACCAGCGCCACGGTCAGCCCGGCAATCAGGTCGGCCTGCAGCCGGCTCAATGTGTAGCCCTCCAGCCATGCAATGAAAGGGAAGAGTTTCTTCAGCACCATTCACTCCTATGAGGGGTTGGGGGTTGATCCGAGCATGCGGCGACAGGAGGCGAGCAGCTCGTCGTACAATGTGCCGGCGTCATACAACTGATGGCTGTTGAAGCGCACCAATCCATCGATCATGGCAAAAACGATCATGGCGGATTTGCGGGTGGAATTCGGCACGATAGAGCCGTCCTTCTGCCCGGCGCGGATGGCGTTTTCGAACAGATCGATGAAGCAGTTGTAAATGGCCTCCAGATGATCCCGGCAGACGGGATTTACGGTGGCCAGTTCGTAAGGGAAACGGTGATGAAGCAGTTGAAAGGTTTCGGGTTTCGCTCCGGCCAGGTGGAAATAATAGGATATGGTATCCTCCAGCAGGGCGAGTCCGTTGGGAAACTGCTCTTCGTTGTAATGGCGCTCGAATTCGCGCAACAGCTCTTCTCGAATGCTTTTCAGAACCGCCAGAAGAATGTCTTCTTTGGTCTTGTAATGGTAAAAAATGGTGCTTTCAGCCGCGCCGATGATCGATGCCAGCTCGGCTGTCGAAGTTTCCTTGAATCCTTTCGCAGCGAAAAGATGGGTTGCAGCGATTAGAATGTCGGGCTTTTTGGACATCTCGTTATCCTGACTGAGTACTCGGTCAGTATACTACAAAATACCATGCAAGATTGTCAACACCAAAATTTTTATTTTGCTACGCATCCGCCATTGGTTTGAAATTGCGCTTGAAAACGCTATGGCGGTGTGTTACGGAACGCCATTTTGCTTCACCGCTAACATGGAGGATTTTCATGAAAGAAATAAAAATAACCCAACTCATGGTGCCGCTCTCGGAATATGCCACGGTCAGCGATGAGGCCACGCTTTACGATGCCGTAATGGCCTTGGAGAAGGCCCAGGAAAAATACACCTACAAGCATTCCGAGTACCGCCATCGGGCCATTTTGGTGCTCGATAAGGGCGGCAAGGTCGTGGGGAAAATCAGCCAAATCGACGTTCTCAGAGCGCTGGAGCCGAAGTACAAGGAGATCCTTGAAGGCAGAGGCTTGAGAGGTGTCGGCTTCAGCAAGAAATTCCTGAAGACCATGCTGAAGGACTACGTTCTCTTCGACAGCCCGCTGCACGACATTTGCCGCAAGGCTTCGGAGCAGCCCGTAACCAAGTTCATGGAAACCCCGACGGAGGGTGAAATCATCGCCGAGACGGCCACCCTGGACGAAGCGATTCATCAATTCGTGATCGGGCACCACCAGTCGCTTCTGGTCACCCGGGGGGAAGACATCATCGGCATCATTCGGCTGACGGACGTATTTGCGGCGGTCTTTCACATGATGAAGGAGTGCAAGCTGAGCTAATTCGCGCCATGGCTTGCTTGAGCCTGTTTTCCGATTATAAGGGGGTTTCAATAAGGAGGGGTTAATCCATGTCCGATCACGCCGGGGCGGTCGCCGAAGGAACACCCATCAATTGGAAACGCATCATTTTTCTCTTCCTGGGAATCTTTCTCTTCGTAATCATCTATTATTCTCCGCCCTGGCCCGATGCCGTGGATCCCATGGGAAAGCACTTCCCGCTGTCCCGGGAGGCCAAGGGCGCTCTCGCGGTCTTCATGCTGGCCGGCACATGGTGGGTGTTCGAGGTGCTGCCGATCGGCGTCACGAGCATCGCCATCGGAGTTTTGCAGGCTCTTTTTCTGATTCGCACTCCGGAGCAGGCCTTCAAGGACTTCATGGATCCCTCCGTGCTGTTCATCTTCGCCTCGGTCATGATCGGGCTGGTCTTCACCAAGACCGGCCTTACCAAGCGCCTGGCCTACACCATGCTGGCGGTGGTCGGAGAAAACACCAGCATGATCCTGCTCGGCTGCTTCGTCGTCACTACCGCATTGACCCACATCATGGCCCACACGGCGGTGGCGGCCACCATGTTCCCGCTCCTGATGTCCATCTATGCACTCTACGGCGAGGGCGACAAAAAAACCAAATTCGGCAAGGCCCTTTTCATCGGCATGGCCTATGTCGCCGGCGCCGGCAGCATCATCACGCTGCTGGGTGCCGCCCGCGGGGCGGTGGCCGTCGGATTCTTCAAGGACATCGCCGGGAAAGGGGTCAGCTTCTTCGAGCTGACGTATTATATGGCGCCCCTCGGCTGGCTGATGACCTTCATCCTGTGGGGCTTTTTCATGGTGTTCCTGCGGCCTGAGAAAAAATCGATTCCGGGTCTGCGGGCCAAGGCCAAACAGCTCAACGCCGAGCTCGGCCGAATCACCCGCAACGAGATTCTGGCTGCGGCTATCGTTATGACCTGCGTCACCGCGCTTTCGCTGCGCTCGTTCATCCCGGCCTTGAACGCCATCGACAAGACCGCCATCATTCTGATCTCCACCCTGCTTTTCTTCATTCTAAACATATTGGACATCGATGATCTAGAAGAAATTCCCTGGAACATCATCCTGCTTTTCGGCGGCGCCATGAGCATCGGCTTCTGCCTGTGGCAGACCGAGGCCGCCAAGTGGCTCGCCGTGAACTGGCTGGTGCTTTTCAAGAAGGCCAACTGGTTCGTCTTCGTCATGAGCATCGGCTTCTTCGTTCTGATCATGACCAACTTCATCATGAACGTGGCCGCCATCGCGATCTCGCTGCCGGTGGCGCTCGTCATCGCCCCCTATCTCGGGGTTGCCGCAGAAGTCATTTTGTACGCGGCCCTGGTGACTGCCGGAATGCCCTTTTTGCTTCTGGTCGGAGCCGCACCCAATGCCATCGCCTACGACTCGCGACAATTCACGGCAGGAGAGTTCTTCACTTACGGGACCATCGCCAGCGTCATTTTGCTCGTGGTGCTCGGAATCTTCGTCATGGTTGTCTGGCCGCTCATGGGGATGCCCGTGACCATCGTAAAGTAATGCTTCGACTTGCTCCGCCGTTCTAGCCCATGATCAACTCGACCGATTGAAAGGCCACAGGAGAGGCCATGCCCCTGTTTTTACTGGTGCTAATCCTAATTGCGGGAGGGGGGCTGTTGCCCCTCTTTTTTTGGCGTCGATTCGTCCTGATGAAGACGGTGGCCGTGCTGGCCATCGGAGCGGGATGCCTGCTCGGATTATGCGACGCCGCAGCCAAACTGATCCACGCAGAGGCCTGGAGCGCTTCCTGCAGACTTGATTTTTTAACCTTATCTTTTCGCATTGATGCCCTCTCCGCTTTTTTTCTGATCACCATCTTCGCCGTTTGTTTGCTCGCCGTTATCTACAGTTACCATTACCTGGGCCATGCGCCGGATGCCCTGCGAACGGCCGTTCATTACTTGTTTTTCAGTCTTCTGATCGGGGCAATGGCGCTGGTGGTCACCGCTGACAACCTGATCACCTTTATGCTCAGCTGGGAGTTCATGTCGCTGTCGTCGTTTTTTCTGGTGATCACCCATTTTGAAGTCGCCAACAACCGACGGGCCGGTTACCTCTACCTTGTATTCTCCCAGGCGGGGGCCATGTTCATCCTGGCGGCGTTCGGGGTGATGTTCGCGCATTCCGGCAGCTTCGAGTTCGTCGATGCGGCCGGGCTGCCCGAGGCCGCCAAGATCCTGGTCTTTGTTCTGGCCTTCATCGGGTTCGGCTCGAAGGCCGGCGTCTTTCCCCTGCATGCTTGGCTGCCTCATGCCCATCCGGCCGCGCCCAGCCCTGTTTCGGCCGTGATGTCCGGGGTGATGATCAAGACCGGCATCTACGGCATCATCCGCATCTATGCCCTGCTCGACTGGCAGACACCGGTCTTCGGCAACATCATATTGATCGCCGGAGTGGCTTCCGGGGTGCTGGGTGTCGTCTATGCGCTCGGGCAGCACGACCTCAAGCGGCTGCTCGCTTATCACAGCGTCGAAAATATCGGGATCATCCTGATCGGCGTCGGCATCGGCATGATCGGCGCCGCCAAGGACCAGCCGGTCATGGCAGTGCTCGGGTTTGCCGGCGGCCTGCTGCATGTGCTCAACCACGCCATCTTCAAGTCGCTGCTCTTCATGGGCGCTGGCATGGTGCTCCAAGCGACCGGCACCCGCGCCATCGACTCTCTGGGGGGGCTGCTCAAACGCATGAAAATCACCGGGACCACCTTCCTCATCGGGTCGCTTGCGATTTCCGGGCTTCCGCCCCTGAATGGGTTTGTGAGCGAGTTTCTGATTTACCTGGCCGGGTTTCGCGGCCTGGCGCTGTTGGGGAGTGATTTTGCATTGTGCGTGGTCGCCATTGTCAGCCTGGCAATCATCGGGGGTCTGGCGCTGGCCTGTTTCACCAAGGTCGTGGGGGTGGTATTTCAAGGCGAGCCCCGCAGTCATTCCGCCCAGGTGGCGGGCGAGAGGGGCCCGGCGATGTTCGTGCCGATGATCGTCCTGGCGGCCGGCTGCATCGCGATCGGCGCCTTCCCCGGTTTTTTCCTGCCCATGGCGATCCAGGCGGTTTCAGCTCTTGGATGGGGCTATGCCGCCATTCCGCTGGCTCCTTTCGTTCATCTGACCGGCAACATCACCCAGGCAGCGGCGCTGATCCTTATGGTGTTTATGTTGATCCTGGCGCTGCGGTACATTTTGTACCGCAGCAAAAACATTGCCTGCTCTGGCACCTGGGGCTGCGGATTCACCCGGCCGACGGTTAAAATGCAATACACGGGGTCTTCCTATGCCGCCTCGATCCTTGAATTCTTTAGACCGGCGGCGCCGCTGACGGAGGATCATCCCGGGGTCCGGGGGCGTTTTCCGCAGAAAACGCACTACCACAGCCGCATCGAGGATATCGCCGAACGACACCAGGAAGCCATTATTGCGCGCCCGGTATTGGCGTTTTTCGACCGTCTGCGATGGCTGCAGCACGGGGATATCCATCTTTATATCGGTTACATCCTGCTGGCGATCGTCGTACTGCTTTTTTTCGTTTGAGATTAGGATACCCGATGAACTCCATTGCTCTCTTGTTCCTGGCTATGCTCCTGGCGCCGCTTTATGCGGGTCTGATCATCAAGGTCAAAGCGTTTTTCGGAGGGAGAAAAGGATCACCGCTCCTGATCCATTACTACACGCTCGCCAAGCTGCTGAAAAAGGGATCGGTCTACAGCACCAGCACCACCCTTCTATTCAAGCTGGGGCCCATGGTTTCGCTCTGCACCGCGGCCACGGCTCTAATGTTCCTGCCTGTTGTCGGCCAACCGCCGCTCTTTTCGTTTAACGGGGATGTGATCCTCTTGCTCTACCTTTTCGGCTTGGGCCGGTTTTTCACCATCGCCGCCGCCATGGACACGGCCTCCCCCTTTGAAGGCATGGGCGCGGCCCGCGAAGCCTATTTTCCGATCATCTGTGAAGCCACGCTCTTCATGATTTTGATCCTTTTCTACACCCTCAGCGGCGAGTTGAACCTGGCAGCCTACTTTTCCGGAGACCGCCCCCTGGCGCTCTGGCAGACTGCCGGAGCCCCGCTGCTGTTCGTGGTCATCGCTCTCTTCATCGTTCTGCTGACGGAAAATTCGCGGGTGCCGGTGGATGACCCGACCACCCACCTGGAGCTGACCATGATTCACGAGGTCATGGTGCTCGACCACAGCGGGCCGGATTTCGCTTTCATCGAGCTGGGCGCTTTCTTCAAGCTTTTCTTCTTTTCCACCCTCGTGGCTCGCCTGATCTGCCCGTTTACACTCGCCCATCCGGCCGCAGACGCCGTGCTGTTCCTGGGCGTGCTCGGGCTGGTGTATGTCTCCGTCGGGGTCACGGAATCGGCCATGGCCCGCTACCGCATGGACAAGGTCCCTCAGTTCGTCTTGACCTCCTTTGCGCTGGCCTTCTTTGCAACCGTCATCACTTTGGAGTTTCTGAGATGATCCGTCCGGTTGATACGATTTTAGCGCTGGTGCTGCTGTCGGTTTTGGTATCCTTCGGTTCCAGCCGGCTGCCGGCGCTGATCAAAGTCGTGGCGTTTCAGGGCGTGGTGGTTTCGATCGTGCCGTTTTTCATCGGCCACGGGTTGGCGATCGGGGGCGTCGCCTTCACCATCGCGACTCTCCTGATCCGGGGGATCGCCATTCCGATGTTCATCTATCTGGCGATCAAGAAAGTGTCCATCCACCGGGAGGTCGAACCCATCATCGGTTACCATGCGTCGCTGCTGGCCGGTCTGGTCCTGATGGTCGCCGCCACCTTCGTCAGCCCCAAATTCAACCTGCCGCAGACCGCCGGCAATGTCTTGCTGCTGCCGACCGCCATTACACTGCTGGCCGCCGGCATGTTCCTGCTCATGGCCCGGCGCAACGCGATCGCCATGGTTCTCGGCTATATCGTGATGGAAAACGGGATCTACCTGGTGGGGACCAGTTTTTCGCTGCGTACCCACCACATCGTCGAATTCGGCATCCTGCTTGATGTGCTGGCAGGCGTCATGATCATGGCCGTCATCCTGCAGAACATCAACCAGGCCTTTGATGACGTGGATACGGCGCTGCTCCGATCCTTAAGGGAATAGGGTGGCTCAATGGTTGAAATCGTCTTTTTGATCCCGCTGTTAACCGGCGCTCTGGCCTTCTTTCTGCCGCAGAAAGCCGGGCGGCACCTGCTAACGCTCACCGGGGCCGCACACTTGCCGCTGTCCGTCTGGCTGTGGATCCGGCAGCCGGAAGCGCTGTTCGAAGAATATTTCGCCGTAACCCCGGAAGGCCTCCTGTCGCTGCTGGTCATATCGCTGCTCTTTTTCCTGATTTCCATCTACACCACGGGCTATCTGAAGGCGGCCCACATCCGCTCCGAGCGCGTTTTCACCGGCTCGATGCTGCTGTTTCTGGCCACCATGACCATGGTGACCCTTTCGGACCACATCATGGTCATGTGGATCGCCATCGAGGCGACCACGCTTGCCAGCGCGCCGTTGATCTACACGCACCGCACCGCGGTCACCCTCGAGGCCACCTTGAAATATGTGCTGATCTGCTCGGTGGGGATCGCCCTGGCCTTGTTGGGTTCGGTGCTGATTGCCCTTTCCATGGATGTCGGCGGTGTGAATGTACCGGTGGCCTTTTCCACTCTGGCGGTCGTGGCCCAACGCCTCGACCCGCTGTGGCTCAAAGCCGGGTTCGTTTTCATCCTGGTGGGCTATGGAACCAAGATGGGCCTGGCGCCGATGCACACCTGGCTGCCGGATGCGCACAGCGAAGCCCCGAGTCCCGCGTCGGCGCTCCTGTCCGGAGTGCTGCTCAACTGCGCCTATCTGGGCATTTTCAAGACCAACAAGATCATGCACGCCGCCGGGCTGGGGCATTTTTCCGGCACGATCCTGATCGTCTTCGGGCTGGCCTCCATTCTGGTGGCGGCGACCTTCATCCTCAAGCAGACCGAGTACAAGCGGCTGCTGGCCTTTTCGAGCATCGAGAACATGGGGATCATCGCCTTCGGCACGGGGGTCGGCGGGCTGGCCGCTTATGGCGCCATGTTGTGCCTGATTCATCACAGCCTGATCAAGTCTTCCCTTTTCTTATCATCCGGCACGATCCTCCAGGGCTGCGGCAGCCGTCTGATCGACGGCGTTGGGGCGCTGGCCAAGCGCATGCCGCGGACCTTCGTGGCCTTTTTCAGCGGGTTTGCAGGGATTTCCGGGTTTCCCCCGTTCGGCATCTTTCTCGGCGAGGTGTTCATCATCATCGGCGCCTTCCGCGGCGGGCATTACGTCGGGGCGGGGTTGTTCCTTCTGAGCCTGTGCGTCATATTCGCCGGGTTTGCCCACCATGTCATGAAGATGTCCTTCGATGATCCGGCGGCCGCCGACCGGGTTGAAGAGAAATCCGCCATGGTGTGGCCCCAGTATGCGCTGTTGGCGACCTCTCTGGTGATTTGTTTTTGGATTCCGGAGTCGTTGGTCGAAACCATTGTGCATGCCGTGAATGCGATGGGTGGGGGGTTTTGATCATGGCGGATTTCGCGCCGATCGAAAACGGAGCGGTTACGTCCCGAGATCGTATTCCGCATCTCTCCTTTGACAATTTCCGCCGCCGGGCGCTGGAGCTGGTAGCCGACGGCGCCAAGGTGGTTCAGTATTTCGCTTACGCCGACGGCGGCCGGGTCAAGCTTTTGGCCGTCCTCAGGACTGACCGTCTGCTGGCCGCTGAGTGCGGCGCACCGGAATCCTATCCGTCACTGACGGTGCCGTGCGAGCCGTTTCACCTGTTTGAGCGGGAAATCGCCGAGCAGTTCGGCATCCGGCCCGAAGGCCACCCCTGGCTGAAGATGGTGCGCTACCACCCCAACCAACGCGGACGGCCTGATCTATTCGGGAACGATTACGCCGAAGACATCCCGGGCCGATACCCTTACTACGCTGTTGCGGGTGAAGAGATCCACGAGGTGGCCGTGGGGCCGGTGCACGCCGGCGTGATCGAGCCCGGCCATTTCCGTTTCAACTGCATCGGCGAACGCGTGCTGCACCTGGAAATCCAACTGGGCTATCAGCACCGGGGGGTCGAGAGGCTTTTTGTCGAGGCCGATGCCAAACGACTGCCGATACTGGCCGAGGGCATCGCCGGCGACACCGCGATCGGCCACAGCCTGTGCCTGGCCCAAGCCATCGAGGCGCTGGCCGGCATCCAAACCGACGCGGGCGCCCGCGTGATCCGGACCATCGCTCTGGAACTGGAACGCATCGCCAACCACGTGGGCGACCTTGGTGCGCTGAGCGGCGACGTGGCCTTTCTGCCGCCGGCTAACTACTGCGGACGCATGCGCGGCGATTTTCTCAACATGACGCTGTGGATGTGCGGCAACCGTTTCGGCAAAGGGCTGGTGCGCCCTGGCGGCGTACGCTTTCCCTTAACTGACGAGGACCGCCGGACCTTAAGCACGCGCATCGCCGAGTTGAAAACCCAGGTCGAGCACGTGGTGGACCTCCTCTTCTCAACTTCCAGCGTTCGGGCGCGGTTTGAGGGCTGCGGGGTGGTCTGCCAAACGGATGCGGAAAATCTCGGCCTGGTGGGTCCGGCCGGCCGAGCCAGCGGAATCGCCTATGACGCCCGGCGCGTGCTCCCCACCGAGCACTATCGCCAATTAAAGATTCCGGAGCATGCCGAATCGACCGGCGACGTTTACGCGCGGGCCAAAATGCGGGCCGACGAAGTGCGGCAATCCATCGGAATCATCCAGTCCCTGCTGGCCGTGCCGGTTGAAACCCGCTGCGTCGAGGACGCGGAGTTCATCCTGTCGCCATCTTCGCTGGTCGTGGCCGTCAATGAGGCGTGGCGCGGGGAGGTTTCGCACTGTGTGCTGACGGATGATGCCGGCCGGATCCTGCGCTACAAGGTCAAAGATCCATCGTTTCACAACTGGAACGGCCTGGCCATGGCGCTCCGAAACACGGGGATTTCCGATTTTCCGCTCAACAACAAGAGCTTTAACTTGTCTTACTGCGGATTTGATCTTTGATGACTAACAACAGCCAAGTTGGCCCATCATGCTCAAAGTTCTGAAAAACAGATTCGAACAGGGTTGTCGAACAAGCGCTTATCCGAAGGTTAAGATCGAATTGCCGGCGCGCTATCGCGGGCGGCCGCAGGTCCATGCGGAGGCGTCGCCGGAGCTGGCCGGCCGTTGCGCCGCTGCCTGTCCCCAGGAGGCGATCGATCCTGGACGGCGGTTGATCGACCTGGGACGCTGCGTCTTCTGCGGCACCTGTGAACGTCTCTCCCAGGGTCGTTTCATTTCCTTCACTCGGGATTTTGAACTCTCGGTGGCCGTAAAGGACCACCTTCGGACCAACGGCGAACTGCCCCCTCTGGCCGAGCATGCCAAGACCCACTTCAAGAAGCTTTTCGGCCGCTCGCTTCAACTGCGGCAGGTGTCTGCCGCCGGCTGCAACGCCTGCGAAGCGGATTTGAATGTGCTGGCAACCCCCTTTTTCGACCTGGCCCGGTTCGGTATCAATTTCGTGGCGTCCCCGCGTCATGCGGACGGCATTGTCGTGACCGGACCGGTCTCCCGCAACATGAAAGCCGCCCTGTTCTCAACCTATGAGGCCACCCCGGACCCAAAAGTCGTCATCGCCGTGGGCAGCTGCGCGCTGTCAGGCGGGCCCTTCCGGGGCAGCCCGGAGGTCGCTAATGGCCTGGACAGCCTGCTGCCGGTGGATTTGTTCATCCCCGGCTGCCCGCCGCATCCGCTGACCAACCTCCATGCCCTACTCAACTTTTTCAAATAACATCAGGGCTTGATGATGATGGTCGGATACATGCCGCCGAGCTCGCCGTTCGGGTAAGGCTGGATTGTATTAAAGGAAATGTTCTGGTTGCGCTGGGCATGCCCCTTGTTGGCGGTGCCGTCGAAGAAAGCGCCGTTGGCTTCCAGGATGTGATGGATTCGTTCGCTGAAAGCGGCGACGAATCCTGCCCCCCGCCCCTCGAAAGACATATTGCCCTGTACCAGCCCTCCGTCGATTTTTGAAAATTCTTCCAAGGCCATGCTGTTCGATTCAAGGTCGGCCTGGCTGTTGATCAGGCCCCAGATAAAATGCTTCGCAGGGACGGCCAGTGGCTGTTTGACATCGATGATCGTGTGCGGCAGGACAATGCTGCCTTCGCCGATGGTCAGGCGGCCATCGGGGCGGCCTCGCAGGAAACTGTTGAACCCGACGAATACGTTTTGGCCCAGGTCGGCTTCGATGATTTTGGCTCCGTGGGCAGTCACGTTGTTGCCTGCCAGCCGGGAGTTGACGATGTAGCAGTTTTCCTGAGCGTTGGCCCCCTTGCCGAGCGATGAATTTTGAAGGTAGGCCCGTTGGGCGACCAGTACGTTTTCGCCGATCTGAGTCTTGGGTTTGACCACTGCATAGCGGTCCAGCGACGCGTTGCGCGGTACCGGAATGGGCTCAAGGTTGACGACCTCGAACACCCGCTGAAAAGCCCCCTTGCGATCTTCCACGAAATCGATGATGAATCCCTGAGGCGGGCGGCCGGCCGAAAAGTTGATGTAGTCATTCAATCGGTGAAGCGGGTGGCGGTATAGAAAATTGAATTCGCCGGGCTTGCGGATCCATACGGTCCCGGGTCCGACATTCATGTGGGCGATTTCGCCGGTTTGCACATATGAAAACGTGCCGATGACGCTATCCCGCATCGTCGTCAGATCAACCGTTGCCAGCGGACCCAGGAAGCACCCGTCGGCCGGAGACCCGTGGATGTTGGCGTAGTGAGTGGAGATGGTATCCTTGATAAAAAAACGCTCAAGCGTTTCCGGATCGTGCGAATAGTTGTGAACCAACGTTTTGATCAGGTAGCTGTCTTCGATGTCGAAGCCTTCGTCTTTGAAAACCGGGATTTCAAACTGTTGATACGAAAATACATCGCCTTGGTGTTTGAGTTCGTCACCACGGATATCGCTTTTGTAAAGAATGGAATTGCGTGCACGGCATTTGCCCAGAAAATAGCTGCCCGCCAGACTGGAATGCCTGAATTGGAAATCCAGCGGATGGTTAGGGGTGATGCCGTAGAAGGCATAAAATTTGACCATTTGCTGCAAGGGGACGAGGTTTTTGATAAATGGGGTTACATCGAATTGAAGCTCGCGGAGATTGATGTTGGTTCTCTGAGAGATCCGGTCGAAGAGCGCCTTGAGTTCTTTCATGATCGGTCCTCACGGTATCGTATATTCACATTCTTTGGCGGCGTGGAACACCGCCGCGAAAACGTCCGTCATACGCAGGACGCCGACAATCGCTTGGCCCCGGGTTACCAGCAGGGACAAATGATGATCACCCATGACCAGTTGCAGGATAGCGAGTTCCAGCGATGCCTCCTCATCGATAAATTCACCCTCCGAAGGGGCTTGCATGAAATCTTCGACCTTTAAGGTTGCGGCTTTGCGGCATAGATCTTTCAGCGGAGCCCCGCGAAGCCGTCTCTGCTTGCGCACATCCCGGATAAATTTCGACGTGAATCCGAATTGATGAAGGTTGCGGATATCGTCCGCGTAGTCCTCTTTGGGCTCGAGGGCTCGCAGAACATCCAATTGGCCCAGCTTCCCGATGACCCCCTTGTTTTTATCCAGAATCAACACGCCACGGTGGCGGTATTTGGTGTGGTCGTATTCCGCCTGGGCCTTTTCCAAAGCCAGCATCGCTTCCAGCAAACTCGATCCTGCCGGGACCGTGGCATATTCGGCCAGAGGCACCATCAGCTCCTTTACTCGGAAATAGGACACAGCAACCCTCCTCTCTCACCGTGGAGCAATTGCCCGTTCGGATCCGCTCGCACACGAGGCTATGGTTAATTGTTTTTCTATCTCAAAGATGGTATGGGTTCCCGTAGTCTTTTTTTTTATGCCGATAGCTGGACCGATTAGGCGGCAGAAGGGCATCATAGCTTTTTAGGTATGATTTGGCAATATGAGCCTTTTTCGGGTTTCCGGATCGCCCGGCTATATTATTGAGATTTAAGCGGCGGTGGATAGGGCGCTGAGAAACCATCACGAAGTCTTCCAACGATTCAACATGCAATAGAGGCGATTTAACCAAGGATCGCTGTTCAACCGGTTCGTTCCGGCTGCAGCGAAGTCCCATTTAAATCGCCTTATCATTCAACCGAGCGTGCGGCAGATGCCCTGGGACAGGATCCTAACCCGTCTATTTCCTGAAAGCCTCACCCGGGACAAATATTACCGGTCTCTGATCCGAAACATGGTTTTGGCCATCATCATCGTGTCGATGGTTCCGATGGTCCTTGTCAGCAGCACGCTTTACCTGCAATTCCGCCACTCCTACCGCGAAAAAGTCAACGACCACCTCCGCGAGCTGGTCCGGAAGCATAAGCAGAACATCGACAATTATCTGCAGGAGCGATTGACCGACATCCGCCTGATGACCGCTCGTTACGGCTATGAACGCTTGAAAGAAGAGGACCTCTTGCAGCAAAATCTCGACCTGTTGAAAGAGGAATACGAGAAAGCGTTCGTTGACTTGGGCGTGGTCGACGCGCAGGGATATCAGAAAGCCTATGCCGGGCCTTTCAAGCTGGCCGACGCCTATTATGGGGATGCCGAGTGGTTCAAGGACGTCAACCAGAAGGATTACGTCGTCAGCGATGTCTTTTTAGGGCTGCGCGGCCTGCCGCATTTTATCGTCGCCGTTCGTTCCGAGGCGGACGGTCGCAAGTGGTTTTTACGGGCTACCATCGATTTCGTCGCTTTCAACGCCCTGGTCCAGAATATTCGGATCGGTGAGACCGGCTTTGCTTATATTTTAAACCGCCAGGGGAAGCTTCAAACCACCCCTTCCATGCAACAGTTTCCCCCCGCCGTGATCGACACCGGTGAACTGCAGGAACTCTGGGAGCGGATGCCTTCCGAAAGCAACGATGTCAAGGTACTCCTACGGAAGGACAGAACCGGTCAGGATTACATCTATGCGGTGGCCCCCCTAAAAAACGGCGAATGGCTCCTGGTTTATCAACAGCGGGCGTCGGATGCGTTTTCCGACCTGAACTGGTCCTTCGCGGTCACGACGTTGATCATGGCTTTGGGTGCTGCCGCGGTCATCATCATGTCGATCGCGCTGTCGCGCCGGATGGTCATGCGCATTGCCAAGGCCGATGAAGAAAAGCACCTGATGGATGAAAAAGTGATCGAGACCGGCAAGCTGGCTTCCATCGGGGAGCTGGCCTCGGGCGTGGCGCACGAGATCAACAATCCCGTGGCCATCATGGTCGAGGAGGCCGGGTGGATCGGGGACCTCCTGGAGGAGGAGGAATTCCAGGAGAGCAAGAATATTGAAGAACTTCGCCGTTCCCTCACCCAGATCAGGACCCAGGGAAAGCGCTGCAAGGAGATCACCCGCAAGCTGCTGAGCTTCGCCCGGAAGACGTCTCTTTCGGTCCAGGACATTCAGGTCAACGAATTGATCGACGAGATCGTGGGCATATCCGCTCAGCGGGCGAAATACGGCATGGTGGAGATAACGACCCGGCTTCAGGAAAACCTGCCGCTCATTCGAGTCTCGCTCTCCGAGCTGCAGCAGGTGATCTTGAACTTGATCAACAACGCGCTTGACGCTATGGATAAGAAGGGGGGCAAGCTGACGCTGTCCACCCGCTCCAAAGACGGCTTTGTCGTGGTGGAAGTCGCCGATACCGGCGTCGGCATTCCCGCGGTCAACCTGCACCGCATCTTCGACCCGTTCTTCACCACCAAGGCGGTCGGAAAGGGCACGGGGCTCGGTCTGTCCATCTGCTACGGGATCATCGAGAATATGGGCGGACGGATCGAAGTGCAGAGCACGGTGGGGGTCGGCACCACGTTTTCGGTGTATATTCCTTGTGTTAAAAGTGAGCCCGAAAAGAACCCAAACGAAAAAACGGAAAATATATAGGCATAAAGGAGTGTTGCGATGAGTCTAGCCAACGTGCTGTTTGTTGACGACGAAGTTCCTTTTGTTGAAGCGCTGACTAAACGCCTCACCAAACGCGACCTGGAGATCATCCCGGCCCACAGCGGGGACGAAGCGTTGAAAAAGCTGAAGGAAAACCCCGGGTTGGAGGTCGTCATCCTTGACGTCAAAATGCCGGGAATGGACGGCATCGAGACGCTGCAGGAGATCAAGCGCCAGTTCCCGCTCGTCGAAGTGATCATGCTGACCGGCCATGCCACTGTGGAGTCCGCCATCGAAGGCATGAAGATCGGTGCTTTCGACTACCTGATGAAGCCATCGGAAATCGAGACGCTGGTGGCGAAGGTCACGGAGGCGGCCGCCAAAAAGCGCCAGCACGAGGAGAAGATCATGCAGGCGCGCCTCAAAAGAATTACCACCCAGCGTGCATGAGACATTGGTGAAATGGGTACCGATAATCCGGAGCCGTCCCAGCGGATCCGCCTGCTCCTCATCGACGACGAGGCCGGCTTTACAACGGTTATGGCCAAACGGCTGTCGCGCCGGGGTCTCGACGTGACGAGCGCCTTCAGCGGCTCTGAAGCGATCCAGGCCATGCGCAAGGCCGAATTCGACGTAGCCGTGCTGGATCTCAAAATGGAGGATATGGACGGCATTGAAGTCCTCAAGATCTTTAAAAAAATGGATCCGGACATGCCGGTTATCATGCTGACCGGGCACGGATCCGAAAAATCGGCCGGCGAGGGCATGGAATACGGCGCTTATGACTACCTGTTCAAGCCCTATGAATTCGAGGAGCTGCTCGAAAGAATTCAAGCGGCCGTGAGCAGCAGGAAAAAGTGAAGCTTGCCATATGTCAGGAATCAAGCCCGACAGGAGACATCGCGGGCGCGCTTGCCCGTATGCGGTGTCAGACGGAGGTGGCTGCTGAAGCGGGGTCCGGACTGGCGATTTTTCCGGAGATGTTTCTGACCGGCTACAACATCGGCGACGCCGTTTTCAGCCTGGCCGAGCCGGCCGACGGGCCGTCGGCGGCCGCCGTTGAAAAAATCGCGAGGGATTTCGGGCTCGCCATCCTCTACGGCTACCCCGAGCGCTCCGGCCGCCGGGTTTTTAACTCCGCCCTTCTCGTTCATCCCAGCCGCGGCGCGATCGCCAACTACCGCAAGACCCATCTCTACGGCCATGCGGAGAAGCGGCTGTTCGCGCCGGGAGAAGACCTGGTGCTGGCGGATCTGGACGGCCTGAAGGTCGGAATCCTGATCTGCTACGACGTGGAGTTCCCTGAGGCGGTGCGGGCGCTGGCGCTGGCCGGCGCGGAGCTGATCGCCGTGCCCACGGCGCTGATTCAACCGTTCGACATCGTCAGCCGCACGTTGGTCCCGGCTCGGGCGTTTGAGAATCAGGTCTATGTCGCTTATTCTGGCCTTTGCGGCCGCGAGGGGAATCTGGGCTACTGCGGGCTTTCCTGCGTCGTCGGCCCCGATGGGCGGGACCTCGCGCGCGCGGGCGCAAGCCCGGCGTTGCTATTTGCCGATATCGATCCTTCAATCATCTCACGGGGCCGGCAGACAAACGCCTATCTTTCCGACCGGCGTGCTGAACTTTACGGTCGACTTCTAAGGCGTTAATAATCATTGAATTGGCCACTTTTCGCTCCTCGGCTCAAATGGCCCCTTGATGTTTTTGGATTCCTGTATAACGTGCTATAGTGATTGCGTTTGAGATCGGAATAGGGGGGAATGTGAGCCATGAAACAGGTTAAAATCGTTGTCGAAAAGCATCCAGACACTTATGTTGCTTATCCACTTGGGATGAAGGGCGTTGTTGTGGGCCAGGGAGACACCTACGAGGCGGCTCTTACCGATGTTAAGTCAGCTATAAATTTTCATATCGAAACATTCGGTGCCGAGGCGGTGGAAATCGACCCTCCTATTCTTGAAGCGTTTATCGCTGAAGCCGGAGTAGGTGGTTGATGTCCAAATTCCCGGCAGATGCTCCTATCCGCAATGTAATTAGTGCGTTAGAGCGGCTGGGATTCAATATGGTCCGGGAAGGCAATCATATTGCTATGTTAAGGAACAATACGGATGGAACGAAAACTCCTTTGACAATCCCAAACCATCGTACCATAAAAATTTCAACCCTGCGAACCATCCTCACCCAGTCCGGAATATCACGAGAAGATTTTTTAGCCGCCTATTTCAAGTAATCCAAAAACTGTTTGGCTGCCTGCCACTCATCTTGAAGCTGCCGTTCGGCGATGTGCTCCTCCAACCAAGCCATGTTGACCTGAGCTTCCGACACTTCAAGCATTCCGACAATGTCCTTCAGGTGCTTTTCGGAGCGACCTTCCCGGTAATATTCCAGCTTGCGCAGAATCACGTACTCAACCGGCGCCACCCAAACCGCCTGGTCTTCCACCTGGACGGATTTTCTGTTCGCCAAACCCCAATGATGCAACGGGTCTTTGCCTGCGAGGTAAACATCTGCCCGAAAACCGGTTTCGTGGTGGATCAGATTGAAGTGGCCCCGCACGGGGCGCCCGATCTCCAGAATAATGACTTCCTCCGGCGGGCAGTAGAATTCCTCCAGCGGAAACGCCTGCGCAAAACCAGGAATTTCGCTTTTCTTCAAATCGAGAACCAGATCAAGATCATTGGTCAGCCGGGGCTCACCGTAAATGATGCTGGCCGCAGCGCCGGTGATCATGTAAGGGCACTGAGTCAAGTTGAGGCGGCGGATAAAGGTGAGGAGGAAATCAGGTGTTTGCATGCAGGAACGCCTTTTTGACGGCCTGAAGGACCTGTTTTTCATCCCAGTCTGGGTGCTGCTTCTCTATGGCGGCTTTTTTGAGCGCATAAGCGGAACGATACAATGCCAAACAAACCTTCAGCTTTTGCTCAGGCGTCATCTTGCGGTAGATTTCTCTTTGCAAGGGGTGCATGCGCGCAACCGTTGAGAGAGGATACTGCCATCTTAAGTTGCGAAATTTTCAAAATCAAGCGATATCGCTATCGTGTAATGGTAAGGGTATCAGGCAGCCGGATCAGATCTTATCCGGCATCGAGCATCGAGCATCCAGTATCTGATTATTGGAGGCAGTCTACGGATGGAGGATATAATGGCTGAATTTCAGGTCGATGTCCGGCTGAGCGGGATCTGGCAGATGACGAGCACGGTCATCCGCAGCGGCGGCAGCTGCTTGGTGGTGGACCCTGGCTATTTCCCGCGGGAACTCGCCGATCTGGCCGGGCTCATTCCCAAGGGGGCGGAGGTGGAGGCTCTTTTCTTCACCCACAGCCACTGGGACCACGTGGTGGGCCACGGGATTTTCCCCGGCGTGCCGCTCTATGCCAGCGCGGTGCTGGCGCAATCCATCCGCGAGGGCGGTGATTTGGCGGCCGATGCTCTAAACAAGGCTCGGGAATACGATTCGCAGTGGTATGTCGAGCGCCCCTGGGGCTACGCCTGGCCGGCGGACGTCCGTGGAATCGACGACGGCGGGTGGTTCAACATCGGCGACCTCGACATCGAAGGGTTTCTGGTTCCCGGGCATGCCCCGGATGGCATGGCCATCCGGGCCGAATCATACCTGCTGGCGGGCGACTATCTCTCACCCTGTGAGATCCCGTTCGTAGACGATCTATCAGCTTACCGTCGTACGCTCCAGCGGCTGACGACCATCATCACCTCCGGAGTCGATTACGTGATTCCGGGCCACGGGCCTGTACTTTCAGCCGATGAGGCCCGCCGCATCGGCCGGGAAGACCTGCGCTATCTCGACGCCATCGCGCGCTGCGCCGAGCGCAAGGATGCCGCGGCAGCGAAGGAAATACCTCTCCCTCGCGCCGAGAATGCAGTCGGTATGCGCAGCCACCACATCGAAAACTGCCGCAAGGCAGAGCTGGCGGGCATCTCCATATAATCAACCGTCCAAGGAGATCAATCGGTCCTCCTGGAAAAGAAGGACTCCTTCCGATTTCCCCTGTTCGAGAAGGGAACGCGTATACCCGGAGCTGCTGAAGACGCAGAACAGTTCCTTCCGCCCTTCTTTTCCCCATTTAACCCCGGCAGCTTTACGTTTCAGCCCCTCAAGGATGTCGGTTCCAACCGCTTTTCGGCTCCATTTGACTTCGCCGAAGAGAATGGCGTTTTGTTCAGGATTCAGGGCCACCAGGTCAATCTCAGCGTTACGGTCCCACCACCTGCCGATCCTCGAAAAAGGGAATCGTCCGCTCAAATAGGTGCGCAACCGTTGGCGGGCCACTTTTTCATAGACGCTCCCGAGGTAAAGCGGCAGTCCTTCCATGATTTGTTTGCGAACTTCGGGTATCCGCCCCATTTCCAGCTCGGCTCTTTTAGGAAATACGAAGTGAAACCAGAATCGGAAGAAATCGTCTGCGATTGTATACAGTCCCTTTTTGCTTTTTAGGGGTTTTTCCTCCGTAACGGGTACCTCGCGTTCAACAACGTGCAGGTCCGCGAGGACGGCCAGGTATTTATTGGCCGCTGATGGTGGGATGCCTGTGGCATTCACGATTTCGGATAACTTGCGCTTCCCCTGCGAGACAGCCTGCAAGAGCGCGAAGTAGATGCGCGGCTCTCGAAGTTCTTCCCGTAGGATGAATTCCACTTCGTCATAGAGCGGCTCCCCTTTTTTCAGAAC
Organism: uncultured Desulfatibacillum sp.; assembly: GCA_964427375.1. Lineage (GTDB taxonomy): Bacteria > Desulfobacterota > Desulfobacteria > Desulfobacterales > SpSt-501 > SpSt-501. The sequence continues at coordinate 52,991 of CAYRUF010000007.1, forward strand.
TCGGTTGTCCAAGTTATTTGAAAAGCTCTTCCGTGGGTCGAATGCCAGCCAATAGGCCGGAATGCCCCCGGCGACAGCGAAATGCGAAAGCCGATCGGCGAAAGGCCTTTTATTGCGAAACGCGCTGACGGCTTCGAATTCCATAGGATCAACCCGCCACTGCCCCGTTCTTCGGCCGTAGAGAGGGGAGCGATAGCCGAGCACTTCGTTTTCCATCATGGTAATGCTCGATCCCAACAAGATGAGAAACACATTGGATTTGGACCAATACTCATCCCATGCCTTTTGGAAGAGCGTCAGAACTCCGGGGTTTGACGCGACCAGATAAGGAAATTCATCGACCACCAGCACCAAGCGCTTCGCTTTGGCGCGGACAAAGGCAAAGCTTTCCTCCCAATCGCCGAATCCGCGGGTTTCCAGAAGCGGCTCTCGAAAAAAACCGCCCAAGGCCCGCGAGAACCGTTTCAGTTGTTCCTGTCCGCTGGTGCTTTCGGACAAAAAATACACATGCGGTTTGTCCTGGATGAACTGCTTGACGAGCTCGGTTTTACCGACCCGGCGCTTTCCCCACAATACAATCAACTGGGCGCTGCGCTCCCGCCATTTACCTTCGAGGAAAGCTATCTCGGCGTCGCGATCGATAAATTCCAAGGTTCCTCCAATTAATATACTCTTGAATATAATACTTGTAAGTATATAATTTGTCAAATGAAAAGACCGGTGAATTAAACCTTGACAAACTGGTCTGGTCTGGTCAGACTATGGTCAAGGAGGTACGCATCCATGCATATCACCAACATTTCAGAGGCAAAAGCCCAATTGTCCTCCCTGATCGAAAAAGTGCTTGCCGGAGAGGAAGTGCTTATCGGAAAAGCCGGAAAACCAGTGGCCAAGCTGGTCCGATACGAGCGGGGCGATAAGAAGCGCATCCCCGGTGCGTTGAAGGGTAGAATCAAAATCGCCAAGGATTTTGATGTCTTGCCGAAAGACATTGCTGAAGCGTTCGGAGCCCTGGAACCGTGAACTTGTTGCTGGACACCCATGTGCTGTTGTGGTGGTTGGATGACCATCCCGCGCTATCCAAGCCTTGCCGGTCTGCGATAGCCGACGGCAACAACCTTGTTTTCGTCAGTGCCGTCGTCATTTGGGAGATCCGTATCAAACAGGCATTGGGAAAACTCAAAGTCCCCTCCGCTTTCCGCGCGATATTAGATCAACAGTCTTTCAACTGGCTTTCCATAACGGTCGAGCACGCCCACGCGCTGGAAAATCTGCCGGGCCATCACCGGGATCCTTTCGACCGGATGCTCGTCGCCCAAGCCGGCATTGAAGGATTCACGTTGGTCACTCACGATGCCATTTTCCGGAAATATAAGATCCCGGTCATGTTGACCTGATGTATAGCATCGAAAATCCCCCTGTCTATTAGACCCGCTCTTGTTCAATCTTCTTGGTGGGACAGCCGGATGATGTAGCCGCCGGACTTCTCGTCGGGATCTAGCTCCAGCAGGCCGCGGGCGGCCGCTTCCTCCAGAAGGCGGTTGAAGGATCGGAAGCCGTAGTAGGATTCGTTGAAGCCGGGCCGGCGGCGCTTGAGCGTCTGCTTGACGAGCGAGCCCCAGACCTTCTCCTCCGAACCACGCTCCTCGGCCAGGGCCTCCAGGGTCTCCAGGATCAGATCGAGCGCAGCCTGGGTGCGCTCCTCGGCGTCCTTGTCTTCCTTGGGCTCCTTGGCCGGGGCTGCAGGGCCGCGGGCGGCCGGTGCCTTGCGGGCGGGGCGCTTGCGCGGCTGCTTTTTTCGCACGAGGTCGTCGTAGTAAATGAATTCATCGCAGTTGGCGATCAGGAGATCCGAACTCGAGCTCTTGACGCCGACGCCGATCACGGTCTTGTTGTTTTCCCTCAGCTTGCTCACCAGCGGCGAGAAGTCGGAATCGCCGCTGACGATCACAAACGTATCGACGTGGGACTTGGTGTAGCAAAGGTCCAGCGCATCCACGACCATGCGGATGTCGGCTGAATTCTTCCCGGACTGTCGCACGTGCGGGATTTCGATGAGCTCGAAGGCGGCCTCGTGCATGGCGGTCTTGAACTCCTTGTAGCGCTCCCAGTCGCAGTAGGCCTTCTTGACCACGATGCTGCCCTTGAGCAGCAGCCGCTCCAGCACCTTGCGGATGTCGAACTGCGCATGGCGTGCGTCCCGCACGCCGATCGCAACGTTCTCGAAATCGCAAAAAACGGCCAGGTTTTCGGATTCCGGCGCTTTCCCCATTCTGTCCTCCTCATTTGAAACAGCCTGACTCTCGGCGAAAACGCCGCAGCGGTCAAGAGCAATTTCAGCGCGAAAGACTGCCCAAGATCGATGCCCCGCAGACGATCATCAGGATGGAAACGGCTTTCAGCCAGGTAATCTTCTCGCCTAAAAAAAACCCCATCAGCGTCACCACCACGATGCTGCCGCCGATGATGATGGGCCCGCCGATCGAAATCGGCACTCCCTGCTTGTACGCCTTGAGAATGAAGAAGTCGGCCAACAGCACGGAGAGCCCGGCCAGCATGCACAAGCCGACGGCCTTGAACGACACCCTGGGAAAGCCGGAGCTCAGCACCGGCAGAAAAATCAAGGCGCCGGCGCTGAATGCCGTCAATTCGGTAATCAGCGCACCCAGCAGCGGATGCATCTGCCGCGAGGCGGAGGATATGAAGACGTTCCAGAGCCCGGTGCCTAAGGCGCCGATGATGACGTACACGATGCTGGTCGACATTTACTCCGTCTCTTTCACGGCGGGGGTATGCTGGGATACGGATGCCTCGATCCGCAGCGTGTCTTCATCCCGGCGCGTCAGGCGCCGAGCGTGGCGACCATGATCGCCTTGATGGTGTGCAGCCGGTTTTCAGCCTGGTCGAAGACGATGGACGCCGGCGATTCGAACACCTCGTCGGTGACCTCCATGGCTTCCAGGCCGAACTTCCTGAAAATCGCCTCCCCGATATCCGTCCGCCGGTCATGGAAGGCCGGCAGGCAATGCAGGAATTTGACATCGGGGTTCCCGGTTTTTTCCATGGCGGCCGCATTGACCTGGTAAGGTTCGAGCAGGCGGACGCGGTCGGCCCAAACGGCATCCGGCTCACCCATGGACACCCAGACGTCGGTATAGATGAAGTCGCAGCCCGCGACACCCGCGCCCACCTCCGGAGTGATGGAAATTCTGGCGCCGGTGCGGGCAGCGATGCCCCGTGCGGTTTTAACCAGCTCGGGGTTGGGGTGAAGCTCGCCGGGGGCGACGATGCGGCAGTCCATGCCCATCTTGGCGGCGGCCACGACCAGCGAGTTGGCCACGTTGTTGCGGCCGTCGCCCATGAACGCGAAGGCGATCCGGTTCAACGGCTTGGTGCTGTGGTCCTGCATGGTCAGAAGGTCGGCCAGCGCCTGGGTGGGGTGAAATTCGTTGGTAAGTCCGTTCCAGACCGGAACCCCCGCATATTTCGCCAACTCCTCGACGCGCGCCTGCTCGAAGCCGCGGTATTCGATGCCGTGGTACATGCGGCCCAGCACGCGCGCGGTGTCCCGGATGGATTCCTTTTTGCCGAGCTGCGATCCGGTCGGGTCCAGGTAGGTCACACAAGCGCCCTGGTCGTAGGCGGCCGCCTCGAAGGCGCAGCGCGTGCGGGTGGACGTCTTCTCGAAGATGAGGGCGATATTCTTGCCCCTGAGATGCTGTTCTTCGGAGCCGGCTTTTTTGGCTTTCCTCAACTCCGCTGACCGCTGCAGCAGATAGCGTATCTCTTCCGGATCGAAATCCAGGAGCTTGAGAAAATGCCGGTTGCGCAGATCGATGGCCATGGGTCCCCCATTTAAGTCGGAAAATGGATAAGAGCCATCTCTCGGCGGAAACAGCCCTTATCGAATCAAGCGGTCTCAGGCTACCAGAATCCGCTTGGTGTTTCAATCGGCAGCCGGGCGAAATCGCGGCGGATTCGAAGTCGAGCCAGCCCTATTCCCCCGCCCCAGCGATCATGGTATAAGGCTGGCTGAATCGATGACTCATCTTCCGGGAAAGGATGGCAAACATGGGGGTCCCAACACCGCTCGTCAAGGATCAGGCCGCAGCCGGCATACAGACCATTTACGACGGGATGCATTCGGCCATCGGCAAAATGCCAAACATCTTCGCCGTCATGGCCCATTTCCCGGCGGCGCTGAAACGGTTCATCCCCTTTTACACCGCCGTCATGACCAAGGGAAGGGTGCCCGTCAAGCTCAAGGAGCTGGCCTATCTCAAAACCGCCAGCATCAATGCCTGCCAGTACTGACTTCGCGCCCACATTGCTTCGGCGAAGCAGGCGGGAGTCAATGACCAGCAGATCGAGGACCTTCGATTCTATCAGACCAGCGATGCCTACGACGAGAAGGAGCGGGCCACCGTGCGCTTCGCCGACCTCGTCACCCGCGGGGCGGCGGCCATCGATGCGTCGGTCCTCGAGTGGCTGGGGAACTACTATTCCGATTCCGAGATCGTGGAGTTGGTTTTGGTGATCGGCCTGGCCAACCTGGTCAACCGCTTCAATGACACCCTGCAGGTTCAACCGGATTTGGGATAGGGCGCAACCGCGCGCGGATCGACCTGCGCCGGGTTTACCCCGCCAGGGGGAGTGCCTCCGGCCCCGCGTGAACGCGCATCGCCGCGCCATATTCCTGCTTGAGGGTTTTGATCAATTCCTTAACCGAAATGATCCGGTCCACCCGGTAGGCATTCTGACCGGAAAAGACAAACCCGCGCTTGAGATTTCCCCGCTTGGCCTGGATCAGGGCCAGGGCGATGCAATAGGGGCTTTGGCGGTGATCGCAGGTGCGGATGCAGTGGTAGGGGCAGGTGAACGGTACTTTCTCGCCGCGTTTGACGGCTTCCAAAAACTCGTTGTTGATGGCGCGGCCGGGCAGTCCCACCGGGCTGTTGATGATGACGATATCGTCCTTGCTGGCGTTGACATAGGCTTGTTTGAACTCGGCGCTCGCGTCGCACTCGTGGGTGGCGACGAAGCGGGTCGCCATCTGCACCCCGGCCGCCCCTATGTCCAGAAACTTGCGGATATCCTCGCCGCTGTAAATGCCGCCGGCCGCAATCACGGGAATGGCCCGTCCGCATTCCGCCTCGAACGGCTTCACGGCCGTCAGCACCTCCGCGACCAGTTTTTCCAGGGTGAACTCCGGCGCAAAAATCTGTTCGCGCTTCAATCCCAGATGGCCGCCGGCCATGGGGCCCTCGACCACGAAGGCATCGGGCAGGTAGGACAGCTTCGCCCATTTCTTGCAAAGCACCTCGGCGGCCCGGCCCGAGGAAACGATGGGAACCAGCTTGGGGTTGTTGCGGCGGCCGAGGTATTTCGGAAGATCGAGGGGCAAGCCCGCACCGGAAAAGATGAAGTCGATCCCCTCTTCGATGGCGGCCTTGACCAAGTTGGAGAATTGGGTCAGCGCCACCATGATGTTGACGCCCAGAAGCCCTTTGGTCAGGGCGCGCGCCTTGCGAATCTCGTTCTTGAGCGCGCGGATGTTGGCTGCCAGCGGGTTGGAGCCGATGTCGGGTTCAGCCATGCCGATCATGGCGGCGGCGATGACGCCGATGCCGCCTTCATTGGCCACGGCGGAGGCCAGGCCGGACAGGGAGATGCCGACCCCCATTCCTCCCTGGATAATCGGGATCTTGGCGATCAGGTCGCCGATACGCAATTTGGGTAGTTGCATAAGCTCAGGCCCTCTTCTTCCTTACAAGGCAAATCGTTCTCTAACGTTCCGGTTTGGGCCTCAAGCGCATGCAGGCTTATCTCCAGGCGGGTAGGATTCAATACGCCTATCAGTTATCTTCGCTCCGGTCGGTGGCCGGCGGCGGCGAAGGCGCCAACGCACTCAGCCGCTGACACAATTCAGCGGTCAATTGGATTTCAGGTGCCTGGAGCGCCGGTTCGAGCTGCTCGACGCTGCGGGCCCCGATGATGGGACAGGTTACGGCCGGATGGCGCATGACCCAGGCGACCGCCAGGCTCACCGGCGCCAGGCCGACTTCCGTTCCGATAATTTGCAGCCCCTGCGCGGCCTCGAACATCCAGGCTTCGGCGTAACGCTTGCGGTACATGGCGTTTTCCGTCAGCCGCCCGGCCGCGCGGTCCGGCGTTCGGCCGTATTTCCCGGTCAGCACGCCGCCGCCCAGCGGATTGTAGACCATGACCCCCAAGCCGGCGGCTTGAGCGAGCGGGAACAGCTCCACCTCCGCCTGGCGCTTCACCAGGTTGTACATGGGCTGGATCACGCGGATGGGTTGGAAACCCTTAAGCGCGCATCCGCCGAGGGCCCGGGCGATCTGCCAGGCGGCCCAGTTGCTGACCCCAATGTACCTCACCTTGCCCTGCTGCACAAGCATATCGAACGCGTGCAGGCTTTCCTCGACCGGCACGAGCGGGTCGAAGCGGTGGGCGAAATAGACGTCGATCCAGTCCGTGTTGAGGCGCCGCAGGCTGGCTTCGCATTCCTGGAGGATGTGGCGCCGGGAGAGCCCTTCGCAGTTGGGGCCGGCGCCTATTGAGCCGCCGACTTTGCTCGTCACGACCAGCTGGTCCCGCTCGCCGGTGATCAGGTCTCCGAGGATGCGCTCGGCCTCGCCGCTGGAGTAGACGTTGGCGCAGTCGAAAAAATTGATGCCGGCGTCGCGGCAGGCCCGGTATATGGCCCAGCTGGCGCGGCGGTCGGCCTCCCGGCCGAAGGTCATGGTCCCCAGGCATAGCGCCGACACCTGCACGCCGGTGGTTCCGAGATGGACGTATTTCATTTCAGGCGACCTCCGGACAGGGCTCTGAATTGGCGCATGAAGGCGTTCACGCGTTTGGCCTCCACCCGGTTTTCGCCCCGGCCGTTCTTCTTGAAATAGCTGCCGACGATGAATCCGTCGGCCTTGGCGAAGACCTTGGGGAGGTTTTCGGGGGTGGCGCCGCTGCCGATGAGGATGGGCAGCCGCGTGTGGGCGGCCACGATGTCCACGTCTTCCGGTTTGGTTTCGGCCCCGGTCAGCTCGCCCGATACGATGACGGCATCCGCCATGCCCCGTTCGGCGAGGTCCCTGGTTTCGGCCGCCAGTCCGCGGTCGGCGAGCGGTGCGGCATGCTTCACGCCCACATCGGCGAAGATCAGGGCCTTTGAATGCAGCGCCGCGCGCAGGCGCAGCGTTTCATGGCTCGCCCCCTGGATGACGCCCTGCTCGGAAACCACCGCGCCCATGTGGACGTTGACCCGGATGAAGTGGGCTTCGGCGGCCGCGGCAACCGCGACGGCCGCCAGCGCGTCGTTGCGCAGCACGTTCACCCCTACCGGCAGGGCCGCCGCCTTGACGATTTCACGGGTCACCGCCGCCAGGGCCGCGACTGTTTCGGCCGGGACCCGGCCCGGGTAAAACGGCTTGTCCCGGAAGTTCTCGACGATCAGGCCGTCCACGCCCTGGCGCCTGAAAATATCGGCTTCGGCCAGGGCTGCGTCGTATACCGCGCGCATGCCGCCCGCAAACCGCGGGGCGCCCGGCAGCGCCAGCAGATGGACGCAGGCGATGACCGGTTTCTTCCTGCTGAACAGATCGTTGAAGTTCATCGCATCTCCAGCCAATTAATAGGCGGACGGCACCGCTTCGCGCAAAAAGGCCTGCCGCCGGATCAGCTACAGGTCGTTGGTGTTGGGCTGCCCCATGCGCAGCGGGCCGCCGCGGCCGGTCGGCCAAGGCAGGCAGTTCGCGGCCGAGCCCGGCACGGTGAAGACATCCATGCCGTGCTCGAAGGTCTGCACGAAAATCTCGAGCTGGCCGTCGCCGTCCAGGTCGCCCACGGCCGGTGCCGCGGGCGCGCCGTTGCCGTTGCCGTTGCGCCGGCCGGGGTTGGGAAGGGGGATGTCGTGCAGCGGGCTTCCATTCGCCCCAAGGATCACCAGCCGGCCGGAGTCCAGCACGTCCGGCGCGCCGTAGGTGGTGAAGATGACTTCCGGGGAGCCGTCCTGGTTCAGGTCGGCCACCGTGGCCTCGGAGGCGTACATGACGGCCTTGCCGTGGGTGTAGTTATAGTGCCAAAGGTCGGCGCCCTGGGCCGTGAACGCCCGCATGAAGCCGTCGTTCAGGGACACGATGATCTCAGGTGCCGAATCACCCTGGAGGTTGACCGTGGCGGCGGCCGGAACGCCGTTCGGCGGGTACCATCCGGACACGGAAATGGGCGCTCCGCCCCGAGGAAGGGTTTCCCAGCCGGGCTTGCGCATGGCCGAGCGGCTGCCGTCGCCGTGCGCGCCCTCGAGCACCATGATGGCGTAGGCCTGGGTCTCATAGGGCTCGTGCAGCTCGATGTTGGGCATGCCCAGCACCTCGTTGCGGCCGTCGCCGTCGAGGTCCACGATGTTGGGCGGCGAGGCGGTCCATTGCAGCCATTCCTGGGCGCTGGGATGCGGCCAGGTGCCGGTGTAAAGATGGTAATGGTTTTCTTCCACCAAGGGGTCCTCCCAGCGGATGAACTGGCCCCAGGTCATGCGCTGGTTGAGATAGGCGCTCTGGCGGTTGGTAAAATAAGGCGAGGCGTTGATGGCGACGCCGTTGGGGTCGAAGGCCTGGATGTGGTGGTTGTCGTAGGTGACGATGACCTCCAGCTCGGGATCGTCGTCGATGTTGCCGATGCCCACATTCAGCCCGTAGCACCCGTAGCCGCTGTGGCCCATGCCGTTGCGGTCGGCGTCCCCGCCGTCGCCGATGCCGGAGAGGTTGTTGTAGCGCGGCCAGGCCGGGTAGCTCAATCCGGCGGGCTGAAAAAGTTGGCCGTCGGCGGCGAAAACGAACACCTGCGCGCCGCCGGATGCCGTGTCCTGGGTCTGGGTGGTGGTCGCCACCACCTCGATCCGGCCGTCGCCGTCGAGGTCGGCTGCGGCCAGCCCGCGCACCTCCGGCGATTCGCCGGCAGTCGTCGTGTCGGCCGGCCACGAACCGGCTTTCAGAACCAAAGCGCCGTTGCGCCACTCATAGGCATACACCCACTGTCCTGCGCCGAAGACCACTTCGGGAATGCCGTCGCCCTCCAGATCCACCACAACGTGGGGCGCGTACACGCGGCCGCTGCCGTGGTCGACCTGGTCCAGCAGCCGGCCCTGGCGGTCGAACACAAAGATGGAGTAGTAGGCGGCGATCAGCTCGTTGTGGCCGTCGCCGTCCAAATCCGCCACCACCGGCGAGGCATACCAGCTGGTCTGGCCGGCGAGGTTCATCAGAAAAACCGGCTCCTGGACGTCGCCGGCGCTCCGGCCGGCGCTGCAGACCGCATTTCGCACCCCTCCCGTGGCGTTGCCCGGGACCGGCGCGCTTCCGCCTCCGCCGGCGTTTCCGCCGCTGCTCCCCGAGCCGGATCCGCCCCCTCCGCCGCAGCCGAGCATCAGCACCGCCAGGCAGAACAGCCCCATCCGCAGGCACATCCGAAAAGACTTCATGGCAGCCCCCCTTCCGCCGGCATCATCGCCGTTATTGACAGCGGCCGCGCAGGTCGATCGGCCAGACGTCCACCACCTTGCCGGCGCGCGTGATGTGCAGGCGGTCGAACAGGTTCACGGTGGGGTCGCAGTGCGATACGACCAGCTCTAAAACCATGCCGAGCTCCGGCAGGAGGGTCGCCCGGTTCGGTGCGGAGAGCTTGCCGTATTCGTCCCCGAACCAGTCGTAGTGCAGTTTTCCGTACTCGGGGGTCAGCACGCAGGGCCGCCCGCCGTCCCGGTAAAGCGCCTTCAACCCCGCGTCGACGGTCACCTGGCGGCCGTGCGGTCCGCTCACCACCGTGGTCAGCATCGTGAGCGCGGGGTGGTAGTCGGCGGCATCCGAACCGTCCGCCGATTCGACGGCCAGGTACTCGGCATCCATCAGGGCATAGGAGCCGGCCTGCAGTTCGGTCAGCTCCGTCGAAGCAAGGTCGATCCGGGCGGTGCCGGTGCCCGAGGCGCTGAAGATGGTGCAGGACTCCGCACGGTTCTGCAGCTGCCTGAACACCGCGGCGGCCTTGCGGAGCGCCTCGCGCGATGCCGCCTTGCGGTCCTCGTAGCGGGGGATGTGCTGCACGTGACCGGCGTAGGCCTGGATGCCGCGCAGCCGGAGGCGGCTGCTGGAAAGAATGCTCTCGGCCACGTCCATGGCTCTGGCCGGCGGAACGCCGGTCCGGCGCTGGCCGACATCGATGTCCAGCAGCACGTCGAGCTGGCGGTCTTTTTCGGCCAGGCGGCCTTGCAGGAGCCCGATGGTGGCGGGATGGTCGACGACCGCCATCAGAAACGGCGCCCGGCCCAGGAGCGAGACCAGGCGGTTGACCTTTTCCCGGCCGGCCACCGGGCCGGTAATGAGGACCCCGGACATCCCGGCATCCACCAGGGCTTCGGCCTCGGAGATCTTGGCGGCGCAGACGCCGATGGCGCCGTTGGCGACCTGCATCTTGGCGAGGGTGGAGCACTTATGGGTCTTGGCGTGCGGCCGCAGAGCCTTGCCGGCCGCCTTGACCCGCGTCTGCATTTTCTGCAGGTTTTCGTCCAGAAGGTCGAGATCCACGACGAGGCAGGGGGTGTCCAGATCCAGTTTTTTTCGGCCGATCAATTCCTTTTTGGGATCGTGCATTGGTCACAGCTCCTTTTTTTCAAAGAAGACAAAGACCAGGATGAAGACCAGCCCTAACACCGGAATGACGGCCCAGGCGTTTACGCCCAAGACTCCCGGCAGCGTCAGCTTGCCGAGACTCCCGAACGCCAGCAGATTTTTTTCGAGATGCGGGTAGGCCTCGGCATAAAGGGCCGCTCCGGCCAGCATGCCGGCAACGGCGAAGAGCGCATGCCAGCGGCCCTCGGCCACGGCTCCGACGGAGGTTCCCGGACAGAAGCCCATAACGGCCCAGCCCAGACCGAACAAAACACCGCCCACCACGTTGGCCCCGATCTGGGTCGCCTTGGGGCTGAGCTGGGCGAGACCCAAGGCGACCGCCAGATGGATCCCGACCATTCCCACCAGGATGGCCGACATCATGAACTTCATGATGGTCATGTCCTTGAGCAGCATGGCGCCGACCTGTTTTTCGAAGCGCAGCACGCGTCCCTGCTGAAGCAGGGCGCCGAAACAGAACCCCGTGATCAAACCGAGCCATTGTTCGTTCATCGCACACCTCCCTTGCCGCGATAGACCAGGGCGGCCATCAGGACCCCCGCTCCAAAGAAGCAGGCCAGGGCGATGAATCCGCTCAACGACAGCTGCATCAGCCCGCTCAGTCCGTGGCCGCTCGGGCACCCGTCGGCCATCCGCGCCCCGAACATGGCGACGATGCCGCCCGCAAAGGCGCCGAGGGCGCGCAGCACCACGCTGTCGCCGAAGCGGTCGCGCCAGACCGGCGGCACGGCCTCGAATTTGAAGCTGCCGTCGATGAGCGCAGCCGCCAGCGCACCGATGAAAATGCCGACGATCAGCATGAACTGCCAGTCGATCTTCACTTTTTCCTTGATGAAATAAGGGTTCGTCTTGACATGCTCCGGGTTCACGGACTGCTCGATGAACCCGGCTCCGCGCACGAAGGTGGTGGAGGCGCCCAGAAACTGCGTTTTCCCCAGGACCTGGGTCGATACAATTACGGACAGAGTGGCCAGCACCCCGACCAGCGCCCCGGCGATGTAAGGCCTTAAATTGACGGATTTTTTCATATCATACCCCCCTTGGCTGCAGAGGCAGTTCCTGCCGCGGACTGCCCCCTCCACTGCGTATTAATTTGATCATAGTACGATTCGCAGAACGGCTCAAGAATATTGGCGGGCGGGCACCCGTTGGCCTGAAAAGCGATGGGAAAATGGGGAGCGTGCCGGCGGATCGTTTAGCAGGCAAGTCCGGCCGAACGCCGGATCGTTTCGATCAGACGCTGATAGGTCTCCTCTCCCAGGCGCCGCCGGGGCAGCACGATGGCGTATTCGCCGTCGATCGCTACAAACGCGCGCTCCGGCGTGACGTCGATCCCGTTGACGCGCTCCCAGGTCCTGGTCGTCGCCGAACCGCTGCCGGTTATCTCCAGGCCCTCCGGGGTGGCCCGGAGGGCTCGAACGGCCAGGGCCTTCGGGTTGAGGCGTGCACTCACGATCTTGTGCATGGTCCGCCCCACCAGCCAACGATAATAGTACGGGTAGAATACCAGAAAGAAGGCGGCAGATGCGCATAGATAAATGGCCGGCGCTTTGAGCGCAAGAAAGACGTAGAGCAGCACGCCCATGAGTCCGATGCCCAGCGAAACCCCGATCCAGCGGATGCGGAACCGCCGACGGGCGGCCGGCGAGTGCTCCATGCGGTGCCGGGCGAGCGCCACCAGGTCGGCTTCATCCAGCGCGAATTCGATTTGCATCTCCTGGGGTTCCATCAGCGCGGGAAGCCTTGGATTCGCAGGCATACCTCAGCGATGATGACCGCGCTGAAGAACACCGAAAACAAAGTGATCAGAGCCGCCGCCACGATCCGCCAGCCCTGCTTGCGGAACGCGTCCAGGTCCTTGGCGATCGAAAGGCTCGTGAAGGCGATAATCGGGGTCGCCAGCGCCAGGAAGTTGACCTTGCCCACCGCCGCCAGGATCTCCTTGGAGAAGGGCATGCCCGGCATGGTGAGAATCAGGGATATGGTGCCGACGTAGGCGATGGTCGGGATATAGACCGGCACGAAGTGCGCAAGCAGCACGCCCACGACGCAGATGACGAAGATGAACAGCATGCCGGGCAGGGCCGTAAAGGGATCGACCTTGGTGGCTACCCAGTTGCCGATGAGGGTCAGGATGCAGATCAGAATCAAATGGAAGAACGTCCATTTCAGGTCGATTTTGGGGCGCTCCTGCTTCTGGGTCAATGAAAAGGTCTTGGCCCCCGGCTCCTTTTTCTTGCCCATGAGGCGGTAGATCCACTCCGCAAAGGGCAGGCCGATCAGCCAGGAGGCATAAAGCCCGGTGATTCCGGTGATGAGGTTGCTGGCGGCTGCGAAGGCCAGGATCTGGTCCTTGTACTGGGGCAAGGCTTCGCCCAGGGTCGCGGCGCCGGCGGTCATCATGCTGGCGCTGCCGATGCCCATGGCCATGGCGAGCGCCAGCGGGTGAAAGATGGCCGGCGCCGTGAGAGCGAACACGCTTCCCAGAATGCTGAAGAAAGCGGTGCCCAGAACGGTCCCGGTGATGTAGGTCCCGATGACGCCTCGGCCCTCGGGCGAATCCAGACCATAGATGTCGGCGATGAGGCTCAAGTTGGGCTCCCGTGCGACCGAATAGCAGGCGCCGATCACCTCGCGCCGAAGGCCCAGCAGGATGGCGATGGGCATGGCCATGACGATGGCGCCCCAGTTGTTGCCGGCCTCCTGCAGAATCAGGGCGAGGCCGGCCTGCAGCAGTTTGGGCACGTTCGGCCCGACCAGCGTGCCGTAGCGGACCATGAGCGGGTAGGTCGCCGTCAGGATGATTCCGGCGGCCCAGGCGGAGTCGCTGAGCGTGTAGACCTTCACCCAGCGGCCGGCCGCCTGGGGCGCGAAGATGACCGCCAGCCAGATGGTGTGCACGAAGGGGACCAGCAGGATGGTGATCTTCTCGATGGGCGTCCAGCGCACGAAGCCGATCAACTCGGCCAGGATGACCAGGACGAGCGCAACGGCATAGACCTTGACCAGCTGGGGAGAAACCAGCGCCGGCGCCGCCTGGGGTGAAGATTTAGCTGTTTCTGCCATGCTATCCTCCTTTGAGTTCAGGGTGTGTTCGATCGTTGCATGACCGCCGCCAACCGAAACCCGGTTGGGTCTATTGGCTCAAGCGCTGCATGAGCTCCAGGTATTGTTGCTTGGTGAGGCGCGGCTGAAATTCGTTTTTCACGCGGCGGGCTTCGCGTCCGCCGTCGGCCAGCAGGTCGATGACGCACATGGCCATCAATTTGGCCGGCAGCACCACTGCCGCATTGTAGTCCGTGATGCAGAACCCGGCGGTGTGCAGATGGCCCTTGGTCCCGGTTACAAACGGGTGAACGACGGGGATGAGGTGGGACAGGTCTCCGACGTCGAACGAGCCGCCCATGAAGCCGGCCTGCATGGCGCCCCGATCCCCTAAGAGAGCTCGTCCGTTTCGGCCGGCGATCTCGGTGAGGTTCCGGTCCTGAAAGATCGGCAGATAGCCGGGGATGTTGGTGATCCGGGTCGCCGCGCCCACCGCGTCGCCGCCGGCCTTGAACGCCCGGTCGACCTTGGCCGAGGCGTCGAGGATGGCGTCGAGGTTTTTGCCGCGCACATAGGTCTCGAGCCGGACGTCGGAGGGTACGACGTTGACCACGTCTCCGCCCTTGGTGATGATCGGGTGCACCCGGATGGCGTCGTCGTCCTGGAAGGTCTCGCGCTGGGCATGGACCGCCATGATGCCGATGCAGGCCGCGTTGAGGGCGTTGATCCCGCGGTGGGGGGCGGCGCCGGCATGCGAAGGCCGGCCCTCGTAGCGGATGAACTTGGCCATGAAACCGTTGCCGGCCGCATTCATGAGGAAGGCGGGCTCCGGCGCATCAGCAAAGGCGTGGACCATCATGGCCGCGTCCACGTCGTCGAAGTAACCGAGTTTGATCAGCTCCTGCTTGCCGCCCAGAAAGCTGATCTTGCCCTCGGCCATGAGCCCCAGCCGGTATTCGATCTCCAGGTACTCTTCGGCCGGGCAGCCCAGGAATTTCACATTCCCGGACAGAAAGGGCGCGATGCCCGCGCCGACCAGGCCCATGGCGGCGCCCAGCATGCTCGCTACCTGAATGTGATGGCCGCAGAGGTGGGCGGCGCCTGTCTCCGGGTCGGCGTAGGGCGAGGTCTTCTCCATCACCGAATCAAGCTCGCCCATCACCACCACCGTGGGGCCGGCCTCCCCCCCGGCCAGGGTGCCCTCGACCCCGGTTAGGGCGAGGCCCTCCCGGATGGGCAGGTTCAGTTTCTCCAGCTCGGCCTTCACCAGCGCCGCGGTCTTGACCTCGCGGTATCCCAGCTCGGGCTGCTTCAGTATCTGCTGGGCGATCTCGATCATGTCCTCCCGGCGCCGGTCGATGTGTTCGCAGATCTTGTTTTTCAACGCTTGTGCGTCCATGCCGATTCCTTCCCTCATCCCAGCAGTTGCAGGGTCGCATGCAGGTACAGGCGGGCGGCGTCCGCCACTTCCTGCAGGTCCACGAATTCGCAGGTGGTGTGGGCCTGGGCGATGCCTCCCGGCCCGCAGATCACGGTGGGGAAGCCCAGGTAAGGCGCATCGGATCCGGCCACGAACGCCTCTACACCCGGGTCCCTGCCGAAGATTCCCTGGTGGGCCGCCCGCAGGGCGGTCACCACCGGCTCCGCCGGGGAGATGTCGTTGGGTGAGATCAGCCAGGTGGGCGCGGTGATCTCATAGACGAAATCCGGGTCGCCCGCGGCCGCTCGGCGGACGCGCTCATGGAACTCGGCATAGACGGTTTCGCGGGATTCGCCTGGAAGCGTCCGGCGGTCCACCTCGAGTTCGCAGGTGTCCGGCACCATGTTGACCTGGACGCCGCCGCGGATCACTCCCGGCGTGAACCGGCCGTGGCCGCAGAGCGGGTGCGGGGTGCGCCCGAGCAGCTCCCCGTTGTAGCCGCTGAAGGCCTGGATCAACTTCGCCATTTTGTCGATGGCATTGATTCCCTTTTCGGGCACGCTCGAGTGCGCGGCCCGGCCGCGCGTGATGATCTTGGTGCTGACGCGCCCCTTGTTGGCCGGGCAGACGTTGAGATGCGTGGGCTCGCCGATGATGCCCTGGTCGGCCATGCGGCCGGCCTGGCCGATGGCTTTGGAGCCGAGCATCTGGTACTCCTCGTCGACGACGCCGCAGACGATCAGGTCGCCGTTCAGCCGGATGCCCGCGTCCCGGAGCGCCCGAAGGACGCCGAGATAGGCGGCGAGCGCCGCCTTCATGTCGCAGGCCCCGCGGCCGTATATCCGGCCGTCCGCGACCGTGACCTCGTAGGCCTCCGGATAGCCCGTGGTGCGGGCGGTGTCCATGTGGCCGGCCAGCATCAGGGCGCTCCGGCCCTGCTTGCCCTTGAGCCTTCCGAACACATTCGGCCGCCCGGGCCGCACCTCCCGCGTTTCGACGGCCAGCCCCAGGGCCGAGAGCTGGCCGGCCAGGTAGTCGGCCATCTCTTTTTCGCGATAGCCATCGGCCGGCGGATCGTCGAAAGGGTTTTCGCTGCGGATCAGGATCATTTCCCGCAGGGCCTGAAACATCCACTCGCGGTCGATGGCTTTCTGGACGTCTTCGAAACGATCGCCGGCCACGGTCAGTCCTCCAAACGGTCCCGCAGGGGGAAGCGGCGGCAGAGATCCGCGACCATCGCGGCCACGTCTTTCTGGACGGACGGATCGCCGGGTTTGGAGAGAATCCAATCGATCCATTCCGCGATTTGTTTCACCTCATCCGGTCCCATGCCCCTGGAGGAAATGCCCGGGGTCCCGAAGCGCAGACCGCTCGTCACCAGGGTGGACTCCGGATCGAAGGGGATGACGTTGCGGTTGCAGAGGATCCCGGCGGCTTCGAGCGCGGCCTCGGCCGCGTCGCCCCTGAGCCCCCTGCCGCGCAGGTCCGCGAGCACCATGTGGTTGTCGGTGCCGCCGCTCACCGGCCGGTAGCCGAAGCGGTCCAGTTCGGCTGCGAGGCGTGCGGCCGTGGCCAGGGTGCGCTCCTGAACGGCGCGGAACGGCGGAGTTCCGGCCAGGTGGAAGCACACGGCCTTGGCGGCGACGAGCGACAGGGTGGGTGTGCCCTGGGTGCCGGGGAAGATGGAGCGGTCGATCTTCTTCGCGAAATCGGCCGCGCAGAGGATCACGCCGCCGTGGGGCCCCATCAGGGTCTTGTAGGTGGTGAACGTCACGAAATGGGCGTGGGGCACCGGGCTGGGGATGGCCCTGGCCGCCACCAGGCCGGCGATGTGGGCCATGTCCACCAGAAGATAGGCGGAAACCTCGTCCGCGATGGCGCGCAGGGATTGGTAGTCGATCAGGCGCGGATAGGAGCTGGCCCCGGCGACGAGCATCCGCGGTTTCACCTGCCGCACCAGGTCGCGGATGGCATCGTAGTCCAGACGCTCGGTCGCGGGGTCCACGCCATAGTGCGACGGCTGGAAAATGCGCCCGGTGATGGACGCCGCATCGCCGTGCGAGAGGTGGCCGCCGTGGCTCAGCTTCATGCTGACGATCCGGTCCCCCGGGTTGAGCACGGCCCCGTAAACCGCCAGGTTGGCATTGACCCCCGAGTGCGGCTGCACGTTGGCGTGGCCGGCGCCGAACAGGACCTTGGCCCGCTCCACGGCAAGCTGTTCGAGCTCGTCGGCCACCCGGCAGCCGGTGTGGTAGCGCCGGCCCGGATAGCCCTCGGCCGTTTTGTGGTTGAAAGCCGAGCCCAAGGCTTCCAACACCGCAGCGGGCGCCGTGTTTTCGGCGGCGATGAGGTTGAGGGTCGTCTCCTGGCGGCTGCGTTCCTTTCGAATGAGTGCGGCGACCTCCGGATCCTCTTTTTCAATCCATCGCATGGTCTCCTCGCGGGATGGCCTCGGCTGTCGCCATCGGACACGGCAGTGTAAAAGCCGGGGAATCATAATCAGGCCACTTCCTGCTTGTCAATTAGGAAATACCCGAGTCAGCGTTCGCTTTTGACAAACTTGAAATTGGAGGCTACTTCTTGGCTGATAAATCTTGATGAACATCGCGGAGCCATGCCTTGACCCCCTCCGATGTGAAAGCCGTCCTCGAAAAGGCGACCGTCCCAGAGCACTCCGTCGCCTTCATGGCCGCCATGTCGGATGGCGAACCGTTCCTGGTGGGGCCTTACCTTTTCCTGGCGGCCGAGGACTGGCTGTTGGCGGTGGGCTACCCCATTGAAAACGGCGGCTCCTCCGGGGGATTCGAGCCGGCTCTGGCCGAAGCGCTCCGCCGCACGGCCGCGCGCGATTGCTGGGCGATCTGCCCCGAGCTGCCCGAACGGTTGAAGGCGCACCGCAGCAGCCGAGATCAATACTATATCCTCGCTCTCGCTGCGGAAATACCCGGGCGCCTGGAGCGGCTGGCGGAGCGTGCTGCGGCTAGCCTCACGGTCGAAGCCGGCATCGTCTTTACGGCGGCGCACCGGCGCCTGTGGGCCGAGTTCACGGGGCGTGTGGTTCTGCCACCGAACGTGCGCGAGCTGTTCGCACGCACCGAAAATGTGCTTCAGCGGGCACCCGGGCTTTTGCTCCTCAACGCCTGGGACCGGGGCGGCAACCTCGCCGCCTGCCTGCTGCTGGACGCCGCACCGGGCCGCTTCACGAGCTACCTCCTCGGCGCCCACTCCCGGACCTCATATACCCCTTATGCGTCGGACCTGCTCTTCCGGGAAATGATCCGCATGGCCAAACGCGACGGCAAGCAATTCCTGCATCTCGGGCTGGGCGTGAACGACGGGATCCGGCGGTTCAAGGCCAAATGGGGCGGCACCCCCGGACTGCCCTACGAAATGGCGCAGTGGCGGGAGCGGGAAGGCCTGCGCGAGGGCGTCGGCGATCTCATGCGCATGCTGGCCGCCGCCCCTCGGGAGCCCATGTCCAAGCGGCAGTTCCTGGCGAGCCTGCCGCCGCAGCGCCGCTTCGCCATGCTCTGGGAAATCGAGAAAAACGGACGCCGCTCGTGGATCGGCGGCACGGCGCATTTCTTCTGCTACAGCTTCGAGCGCTCGTTCCGGGACCTCTTCGAGAAGGTCGACACCGTGCTCTTCGAGGGTCCGCTCGATCCGGCGAGCCTGGACCAAGTATCCGAAAAAGGGCGAACCCCGGACCCGGAAAGCCCGCGGGTCATCGATGCCCTGACCGAGGCGGACATCCGCCGCCTGGAGCGGGTGGTCTGCGGCCCGCGCGGGTTCTGGGCGCGGTTCATGGGCGCCGAATGCCGGAACCCCCCGGATGTGCGCCACTTGCTGGCGCACACCCGCCACTGGATGGCGTTTTTTTCGCTGTGGACCGGCTTCCTGGCGCGGCGGGGCTGGACCCAGTCCGTAGACCTGGAAGCCTGGCAGCTGGCGCTTGAGATGGGCAAGACGGTGCGCGGCATGGAGAGCCTCCCCGAGCAGATCGAGACGCTGGAAAGCATCCCCATGGCGCGGATCGTGAATTTTCTGCGGCAGTGCCGGCAGTGGGACCGCTACATCAAACGCAACGTGCGCGCCTATCTCAGGGGCGATGTGGACCGCATGTTCGGCACCAGCATCGAGTTCCCGACGCGCACCGAGCTCGTCATCCACCGCCGCGACAGCCGGTTCCTCGAGCGCATGCGGCCCTTTATTGAAGAGGGGCGCTGCGCCGCCTTCGTGGGGTCGGCGCATATGATCAACCTGCGCGGCATGCTGGCAGGTGCCGGCTTCAGCATCCGGAGGGTGCGATGATCGGGCCGGATCGGCTGGAGCGGGTGACCGCCGCCGCCGTGGTGCCCGAGCAGGTGGTGGGCTACGTTCACGCGGTGGCCGGGTCGAAGCCCCGGATGTTCGGATCCTGTGTGGGGTATTCCTCCGGCGCAGCGGTGGTCCTGGTCGGCTATCCGCTGCACGATCCGCTCGACGGAGCCGCCATGGCCGCGGCCGTTGACCAGGCGCTTCAAACGCCGGGGCTGGAGCGCATTACGGTCATCGGCCCGACCCGGCCGCCGCAGGCGCCCGAAAAGGCCGAAACCGCAGAGGACCACTATTATGCATTGCTGCTGCCGGAGCCGGCGGCCGGCCAAAAACTGAGAAATCTCCTGCGCCGCGCGGTCCGCGAGGTGCAGCTCGTTTGCGGCCGTTGCTTCGAGAACGACCACGCCGCCCTGGTTCAACGCTATTTGGACGAGCGCCCCCTGGCGGCCGGCACCCGCCAGATCTTCCGGCGGCTGGCGGACTATGTTGAGGCTTCGGCCGGCAGCTTGATCGTCTCGGCCCGGCGGCCGGACGGACGCCTGGCTGCTTTTGCCGTGGGCGAATTCGCCGCGCTGTCCACGGCCTTTTTCATGTTCTGCTTTCGCGATCCGGACCTCGCTCCGCCCGGCAGCGCAGACTTCACGCTGTCCGGGCTGCTGCAGAAAGCGCGGCAACGCGGTCAGACCCGCATGAACCTGGGTCTGGGCGTCAGCGACGGCATCCGCTTCTTCAAGCGCAAGTGGGGGGCTGCGCCTTTTCTGCCCTATGTCGAAACCAGCTGGCAGCCGGCCGCTCCGGCGCTGCTCTCGCGCCTGCGCGGCCTGTTCGGGAGACACTCGATATGAACAAGCCATCGAGGAACGGCAGCGGCGTCGAATTCTCCGAACCGGGCTTCTGGGAGACCGTTCGGGAAGCCTTTCTCGGCAGCCGGCGGCCGTTCGACTGCATCCAGGTGGAGGTCACCTCACGCTGCCCCGGCCGCTGCACCTACTGCCCCCGCACCATCCTGAAGAACCGCTGGCAGGCGCGGGACATGGACATGGCCACCTTCGGCCGGCTCTGGCCCCTGATGCGACGATCCGGCCGGGTGCACCTCCAGGGCTGGGGCGAGCCGTTGCTGAATCCGGCCTTCTTCGAAATGACGGCGTTGGCCCGCAAGGCCGGCAGCCAGGTCTCCACCACCACCTGCGGCCTGCGCATGGATCCGGAGTCGGCGCTTCGGATCGTCGAAAGCGGCCTTGACATCGTGGCCTTCTCCCTTGCCGGAACCGATGCGGCCTCCAACGCCGTGCGTTGCGGGGTGGACTTCGACCGGGTCTGCGACGCGGTGTCCGTGCTGCAGAACGTCCGGCGGGACCGCGGGGGGGTGCACCTGGAAATCCATTTCGCCTACTTGATGCTGGCCTCCCGCATGGATGCCGTGCGGGGGCTGCCGGCGCTGATGCAGCGGCTCGGCGTGCACGCCGCAGTGATTTCGACGCTGGACTACCTGCCCGAGCCCGGCCTGGCGTCCGAGGCGTTTCAACCCCACGAAGCCGAAAAACTTAATCGGGCCGAGGTCGTTTTGGCCGAAACCGCTGTCGAGGCTCACGGCCTGGGGATGGGGTTCCACTACGAACTTCCGAACTCCAGTGCATCGGGCAACGCCTGCCGGGAGAACATCCAGCACTCCGTATTCATCGCAGCCGACGGCTCGGTGTCGCCGTGCGTCTATCTCAACGTGCCGGCGGATGTCGTCGATCCGCGGCGTCGCGTCTTCGGCAACGTTCGCGAGCAGGACCCTTTGGAAATATGGGAGAGCCCGGATTTCAAACGGTTCCGCGAGCGGCTGGCCTGTGGCGACCCGGATCCTTCCTGCAAAACCTGCCCGAAACGGCATATGAAGTAAACGTTGACAAATATTAGCTGTTCGATTATGCTTGGATGCATCCGTCGCGGCATCATCAGCGGCGATCCTTTCACTCCAACCCCCAGATCATCGAAAGGAGGCCTCCATGAAGTTCAGCGATTTCTTCATCCCCAAGATCGCGCGGTCCGATCCCAAGGTGCGCGAGCAAGCGGTTCTGGAATGCAAGGACAAGGAGCTGCTGAAGCGCGTGATTCAGAATGACAAGGACGAGCATATTCGCCAGGTGGCCAAACAGCGCCTCGAAGTGTTGAGCGCGTGAGGGTTCAACTCCTGAACGCATGCGCTCGGCCACGACGTGGAGCGTTCGGGACCCATCCAACGGTGCCGGTGCGGATGGTACCTCCTGCGCAGCCTTCAACTGAACGACATCACTCTCAATCGCACCAACGAAATTAAGTCTTGCCATCACCTGTTTTCCAACGGATGCCGAACCTAGATTCACCGTTGATCGGATTTGCCTGGAATCTCGGTCAGCATCCGCGCCGGACCAACCGAGTTAGGCGATTTCAAGCGGCTCTCCCCTAATCGCGCACCCATCGCACCCGCCGAGCGGCCAAGTCCATCTTTAAGAAAGCTGAAAGCCCTGCACCGCCAGCCCCACCGCGACTCGGAGATCAGCCTCTCCGCCATTGCGGAGGACGGAAAATTTTCGTAAGGTTGAAAAACCTCACCGGTTCTCGCTCGTCGGTATGCCCTCGGAATTCATTGACAAGAGCCTGGTACAGGCCAATCGTCTTCATTATCGGAAACCGGAAAGGAGGTTGCGACCATGCACTATGACACCGCGCTGCGGGGTTACACCGCGAAGCGGATCGAGGAGATCGACTCCGCGGACATCCTGGTCGGTGTGCCCTGCTACAACAACGAAAGCACCATCGTTCACGTGATCCAGATGATCACCCACGGCCTGGCCAAGCATTACGGCGGCCGCCGCAGCGTCATCTTCATCGCCGACGGCGGCTCCACCGACGATACGCGCGAGGCGGCGAAGGAGTTTCAGATCAAACCCTGGCAGGAAAAGATCGTCTCCATTTATCGAGGGCCGGCAGGCAAGGGCACGGCCCTGCGTTCGGTTTTCGAAGCCGCCGACCGGCTGAATGTTTCGGTCTGCGCCATGGTCGATTCGGATTTGCGCAGCATCACGGCCGATTGGGTCAAGTATCTGCTGGATCCGGTTTTGGAGAAGGGCTACCAGTTCGTGGCGCCGGTCTACGTCCGGCACAAGTACGACGGTACCATCACCAACAACATCGTCTACAACCTCACCCGCGCGCTTTACGGCAAACGCATCCGGCAGCCCATCGGAGGGGACTTCGCCATCTCGCGGGATGTGGCCAAGTTCTACTCCGAACAGGATGTCTGGCTGACGGACGTGGCGCGCTTCGGGATCGACATCTGGATGACGACCAGCGCCATCACCCAGGGGTTCCGGATCTGCCAGTCGAACCTGG
Source organism: uncultured Desulfatibacillum sp. (assembly GCA_964427375.1). Lineage (GTDB taxonomy): Bacteria > Desulfobacterota > Desulfobacteria > Desulfobacterales > SpSt-501 > SpSt-501. The sequence continues at coordinate 75,833 of CAYRUF010000007.1, forward strand.
GGGTCAAGATCCACGACGTCAAGGACCCCGGCCAGCACCTGGGGCCGATGTTCCGGCAAGTGCTCTCGGCGCTTTTTTCCTTGATGGAACGCTATGAAAGCTACTGGAAAAACGTCAAGGGCAGCGAAACGCTGGAGACGTTCGGGTTCGAGGGTGCGCCGGAACCCGAACCCGTGAAAGTGAACCTCGATCTGTTGATCGAGCTCTTCAAAACCGGCTACCAGCAGCTGTCACCGCTCTGGCGCGACATCTTCGACGAGGACAGCTTCAAGCAGATCAGCCAGACCGCCTGCATGGACGCCAAGGACTTCCACCTGCCCACCGAGGCATGGGTTAAAATTCTTTATGAATTGGCGGCCACCTACCGTCTCTGGACCGTCAACCGCGGCAAGCTGGTCGATATGATGACGCCGCTCTACTTTGCCCGGGTGGCTTCCTTCGTGCGCCAGAGCCGGGATATGTCCTCCCGGGAGGCCGAAGAGCTGGTAGAGGAGCAGGCGCTTCGATTCGAGGAGCAGAAGGATTATCTCGTCAAAATCTGGGACGAAAAATCTGCACAGGCCGCCAAGAGCGATCCCAGAGCCAAAGTCGAATGCTCGGTCAATGGTTGAAATAAATTCAATAAGGATTGATTTAATCGGATATCGCCCGTAATATGGCAACGATAAAGCCAAAAAGGAAGGCGATATGGAGTCTGTTGCAAGATTTTTCAGTGATTCGCGACAGAGCTATTTTCTGTTTGGGCCCAGAGGGACCGGCAAATCAACCTGGGTTCATCATCAGATGCCCGAGGCGCTTTACATTGATCTCCTGGCCCCGGATGTTTTCCGTTCTTATTCGGCCAAGCCAGAGCGGCTGAGGGACGTTGCTTCAGCGCAGCGCGATCTGAGAACGGTTGTCATCGATGAAATCCAGAGAGTTCCGCAGCTGCTGGACGTTGTTCATTCCCTAATCGAGGAGCACCGTTCCTGGAAATTCGTTCTCACCGGCTCGAGCGCCCGTAAATTGAGGCGAACAGGGGTGGATCTCCTTGCCGGCCGGGCCCTGTTGAGGGAGATGCATCCGTTTATGGCGGCCGAGTTGGGGGATCGGTTTTCGTTGGAAGCGGCGCTCAGACTCGGCCTGGTTCCGCTGGCCGTTGCGGCGAAAGAGCCGTCGGCGGCGCTGAAGGCTTACACCGGTTTGTATCTCCGCGAAGAGGTGCAGATGGAAAGCATTGTCCGCCGCGTAGGGGATTTCAGCCGCTTCCTTGAGTCCGCCAGTTTCTCGCATGGAGCGGTTTTGAATATTTCCGACGCGGCGCGGGACTGCCATGTGAATCGCAAAACCGCCGAAAGCTATTTTTCCATCCTGGAAGACCTCATGCTCGCGTTTCGGGTGCCCGTGTTTACCAAACGCGCAAAGCGCCATCTGACCTCCCATCCAAAATTCTTTTTTTTTGACCCCGGCGTATTCAGATCCATTCGACCCGCCGGCCCCTATGATAAACCGCAGGAAATCGATGGCGCTGCGCTGGAGGGCTTGATTGCTCAACACTTGCGGGCCTGGGCCGCCTACGGTGAAGAGGATGCGCGCTTGCACTATTGGCGGACCAAATCGGGCAATGAAGTGGATCTGGTCTTGTACGGCAGCAATGTCTTCTGCGCGATCGAGGTCAAGAGCACCGACCGGATCCGGGACAATATGATCAACGGCCTGCTGGCATTCAAGGAGGATTATCCGGAAGCGGAGATTTGCCTGCTTTACCGGGGAACGGAGCGAATAAAGATCAGGGAGGTTCTCTGCGTGCCCTGCAAGGATTTTCTATTGGGCCTGATCCCGGGCAAGCCGATTCGGTTTTAAAATACGAATCGGTTAGACTTCGAGAACCACGCGGAAGAACCGGAAGGCAGGTTCCGCTTATCGGACGCGAACATTGATTCGGCCCGCTTTCGAGTCATCCACGGGGAAGACCTCCCGCCGCGCCATCCGCCTTTATGATGACCAACGTGACGTCGTCTTCCCGTTTAGCGCCGGCCTGGAACTTTTCCAGGGTGGCGAGAATCGACTCCAGAATTGCATTTGCGGTCAAAGCGCAGTTTTCCCGGATGGTATCATAAATCGGCTGTTTGCCGAGCATTTCGCCTTTCGGGTTGGCCGCCTCCCAGAGCCCGTCCGTGCCGAGCAAGATCACTTGGCCGGGCAGAATTCCGGTCCGGCGATGGCCGCTGCAACGGCAGTGCTCATCGATCCCCAGCGCCAGGCCCGTGCCGCCCAACTCCTCGAACGAGTCGGAGCCGGGATCATAGAGAATGGCCGGATCGTGCCCCGCCCGCACCCATTCGAGCTCCATTTTCACCGGGTCGATCGCCAGGAAGAACATGGTGATAAACTCCCCGGAGTGCCCGACGTCGCTCGTGATCTGGCGATTCACATCGGCCATGATCCGGTCCACGGAGCCCGGATGGGAAGCCCGCTGTCTAAGAGCGGATCGAACGGTTGCCATCAGCAGGGCCGCGGGAATGCCATGCCCCGATACGTCCCCGACGGCCACCCCCATTTTCCGGCTCTCGCTGCCGGCCATGGGGATGAAATCGTAATAATCCCCTCCGGTTTCGTCGCAGTATATGCTTCTGCCGGCAACCTCGAACCCATCCATTTTGACGGTTTGCTTCGGGAAAAGACTCTGCTGAATCTCCTTGGCCAGGGATAGAGACTGCTTGATGCGATCGCGCTCCAGGAGCCCCTCGGTCATCTCGTTGATCACATCGCCCGCATACCCGATTTCGTCGTTGGAGGTCACCCTCACCTTGGCTTCAAAAAGGCCGTTCTTGACCCCGTGCAGCACTTTGGTGATCTCCGCCAGCGGCCGGGTGAGATTGCTGCTTACCAGGAACGTGAGCCACATGCCGACTCCCATGAAGACGAAAACTTGGCCGGAGACGATCGTCTGGAGCTGCTGCATGGAATGCAGCGATACGCCGTCGGTCTTCGGTGCTCCTCCAAAAGCTTGCAGAATTGCCACGAGCGGAATGATGTTGATGGCCAGCAGCAGGGCCACGAGCCGGGTCCGGATGCGGATGCGGAGGGTGCCGGGCGTCGCCGAAAGGCCGCCTTTGGGGAAAAAATAGGGGGCCACCCTGCGCTGAAGAATGAATTCGAGCACAAAAAAGGCCACGGTCACGGTGATCAGTCCGGTGTATAAGCTTCGGAAGAAAGCCCGCTGGATCACCTCCGGGCCGGACCCCTGGGCCCAAAACGCTCCGCAATAGGTCAACGCCGCCGTCATCCAAATGCAGAAGGACAGGCCGATTAGAAAAAACGGCTCGTTGAGCAGCTTCCGGCGGGCCTTCCGAACAAGCTCCTCCGGAAGCGGCTGTTTCAAGTAGCTTCTTTTCAGGTAACCACGAATCGGCCGCTCATAATGCAGAATCAGGGCAAACGGCACAATGAACGAAGCCGGCATGAAGAAGCGGTCGATGCGGTAGGTCAGCTGCAGGATTTCGGAAGGAAACATGTCCGCCGACTGATGGGTTAGAAAAAGGATGACGGCTACGCCGATGGCGTTGGAGATGAGGGTTGAAAAAAGCATGGAATTCTTGACGCCAAGATAAGCGAACCTGGACATGCGGACCTCCTTGGAGGAAGCCTTTCCAAAGACAACCGGGGAAACTTGTTCAGGAGCGCAGAACTACTAGGACTTTGAGCGCGAAAACTCCCGGCAGGCCTGGGCGATGTGCTCGGGGCCGAAGCCGTGCTTGTTGAAGAGGTAGTCCTGATCGGCCACTTCGCCGAACTGGTCCGGGATGCCCAGGCGCTTGACCCGCACGGGGTGATGTTCGCCCAACACTTCGCAGACCGCGCTTCCCAGTCCGCCGACGATGTTCTGGTTTTCAACCACGACCACCGCACCGGTGGTTTGAGCGGAATCGACGAGCGTCTGGATGTCGAAGGGTTTAACCGAGGGGTAGTGCAGCAGATCGACGGCGACTTTCTCTTTTTCAAGCCGTCGGGCGACGTCCAGAGCAAAGCTCGTCATGAACCCGGTGGCGACGAGCGTCACGTCCCGGCCGTCGTGCAGACGGACGGCCCGGTAAGGATCGAAGGGGCAGCCCTCCTCGAAGAGCTTGGGCATCTTCAGCCGCACGAGCTGCATGTAGGTGGGCTGCTGGCTTTGGGCCATCTTGAACATGACCGCGCGCAGCTCGTTGGCGTCGGCCGGGCTGTAGACATGCATGTTCGGCATGGCGCGCATGATGGCGAGATCCTGGAAGCACATATGGGTGCCGCCGTTGGGACCCTGGGTGATGCCGGGCGAGGTGCCGACGATCTTCACGTTGTTGTTGGCGTAGGCGACGCTGATGGTGATCTGGTCGTAGCAGCGGCGGGTGGCGAAGGCCGTGAACGTGGAGCAGAAGGGGATCTTGCCCTCCCGGGCCAAGCCGGCTCCGACGCCGATCATGTTGGCTTCCTGAACGCCGCAGTTGATGAAATTGCGGGGGTGGCTCTTGGAGACCACGGGAATGGAGGCATCGGCCTTGCCCAGATCGGCCTCCAGGCAGAACACGTCGGGATTGCGCTCGATCAGCTCGTTCAGCGTCTGGGCATACACCACCCGCATTTCCATCTCATGGTAGCTTCCCATTTTTACTTTTTCCTCATGATCAGTAGGGGAGATCGAATTTGCACTCCAGCCCGCACATCAGCCGCTGGTAGGTGGTCTCATCCGGGATCTTGACGTTGTGGCAGTCCACCAGACCCTCGGTTTCGCGGTTGCCCTTGCCCTTGACGGTGTGGGCGATGATCATGGCCGGCCGGCCGGCGACGGCATCGGCCTTTTTGATCGTGTCGTAAACGGCGTCCCAGTCATGGCCGTTCATTTCGAAGGTCTCCCAGCCGAAGGCGCGCCATTTGTCCGCGAGCGGTTCGAGGTCGATGATCTCCTCGGTGCGCCCGTCGATCTGCATCTTGTTATAGTCGCAGATGACGATCAGATTATCCAGCCGGCGGTGGGCTGCGAACAGGGCCGCCTCCCAGATCTGGCCCTCATCGCTTTCCCCGTCGCCGATGATGCAAAATACGCGATGCGTGTTGCCGTCGAGCTTGGCCGCCAGGGCCAGGCCGCAGGCGCAGGAAAGCCCCTGCCCGAGCGATCCGGCGGTGATCTCGACGCCGGGGGTCAGGATCTGGTCCATGTGGCTCGGCAGGCGGGTGCCGTTTTTATTGATGGTCGTCAGCCATTCTTTCGGAAAGAACCCCTTGTAGGCCAGCGTCGTGTAAACGATGGGCCCGGCATGGCCTTTTGACAATACCAGCCGGTCGCGCTCGGGCCAGTTGGGGTCTTCCGGTTTGACCTTCATGATGCGATAATAAAGGGTGATGACGATCTCCACCAGACTCATTACGCCGCCGATGTGCCCGACGCCGGAACGGCAGATGGCGTCCGTGACCACGTAGCGGAATTCGGCTGCCAATGAGTCCAGTTGCTCGCGCGTCATTTCGTTCTGGTTCAAACACAACCTCCTTCGGAGCCTCGGATGGATCTCCGTCGTTTACAGTGTCCGATCAAAGGGTTCGGCTTGAATACCAGAAAGCGGTAGCCATTTCAACTGCGGCTGAAGCGCCTGCGGCGATGCGGTTCGGCCGGGGTTTTCAAATCCGGCCTTCCAGAGCGCGGCAGCCCCAGGGTGGAGGGAAGCGGGAGGATCCGGGCAGATTTCATTGCGTTTTTCCCGGGTTTTTTTTAAACATGGTCCCCGGGTCGTAAAGGCGGCCCTGCTGGGCCGTGACCGAACAGCTGTTCGCGCAGGGAATTCCAATTCAGGTGCAACCATCTATGAAGGTTTGGGGGCCCACCCGGCTGGTGTCCGACGTTCAGGAAAGCGGGCTGTGCATCGGCTGCGGCGCTTGCGTCGATCTCTGCCCTTATTTCCGCAGTCATCGGGGGAAAACGGTTCAGGTGTTTGCCTGCACTCTCGAGCGGGGGCTATGTTTTGCGGCCTGCCCCAAGGCCGAAGTTGATTTGGACGAATTGGCGCAGGCCTGCTGGGGGCGTCCCTACGAGGCCGCTCCGCTGGGGCCTGTGCGCATGGTGAAGGCGGCTCGCGCCGGCGCGGCATTAGGCCCGGGGGCTTTCCAGGGCGGCGGCACGGTTTCCGCTCTGATCGTGCAAGCGCTGCGGGATGGGCAGATCGATGCGGCCGTGCTCACCGGCGGCGAGCCTTGCCGGCCCCAGCCGCGTGTGGTCTCCACCGAGCAGGGCGTGCTGGCGTGCGCCGGCACGAAATTCGGCGCAGCTCCCACGCTGGCGGCTCTCAACCGGGCGGCGGCCGAGGGCCGACGCCGGCTGGCGGTCGCGGGCACCCCCTGCCAGGCGGTCGCGGCGGCGCAGATGCGGCTGAACCCGCTGCAGCGGCAGGGCTTCGAGGACCCGGTGGCCTTCGTGGTGGGCCTCTTCTGCACCTGGTCCTTTGACCAGCGCCCGTTCGCCGATTTCCTGGTCCGGCGGGCGAACGGGGGGCGCGTCCTGGGCATGGACATCCTGCCGCCGCCCAACCGCCTGCTGAGCGTCCGTTTGGAGTCCGGGGCGCTTGAAATTCCGCTCGACGCCGTCCGCCCCTTTGTCCAGCAGGGCTGCCGGGTGTGCCCGGACCTCACGGCCGAGTGGGCCGATGCCTCGGTCGGCATGTACGAGGCGCGCCCCGGCTGGAACACGCTCATCGTGCGCACAGCAAGGGCGGAACAGCTGGTCGAAAACGCGGTCGCCGGCGGCGTGCTGGAAACGGAAGATATGGCGGCGGATTGTCTGGAGGGCCTCCGCCGGGCCGATGCCGCCAAGAAGGAGCGCGCTTTCAGGGCGGCCCGCGAGAGCGGTCTGCTCGTAACCGATGGGAGCGGCCGATGGGCCGCGTTGCGGGTGGCGGCGGATGTGGTCGACCGCATCCTGAAGTAAAATCCTGGAGGAACCATGCCGAGCATCACAGCGGTCCGCCGCGGAACGGTGCGCCTGCTTCAAGGCAACGAGGCCATCGCGCGCGGGGCGCTGGAGGCGGGTGTCCGCGTGGCCGCCGGCTATCCCGGCACGCCGTCGTCGGAAATCATCGAGAGCCTGGCGCGAGCCGCCGGCGAGGGCCAGCTCTATGTCGAGTGGTCCGTGAACGAGAAGGTGGCCATGGAAGTGGCCGCCGCCGCTTCGTTTGCCGAGCTGCGCGCGATGTGCGTGATGAAGCAGGTGGGGGTGAACGTAGCGGCCGACTTCCTCCTGCATGTCGCCCAGTACGGCACTCGCGGGGGCATGGTGCTGGTGTCCTGCGAAGACCCCGGGGCTCTGTCCAGCACCAACGAAGGCGACTCGCGCCAGTATGCCCGGATGATGGAGTTCCCGCTGCTGGAACCCGCCGACTTCCAGGAGTGCCAGGACCTGACCCGCTGGGCCTTCGAGCTCTCCGAGGAGCTGCGCACGCTGGTCATGGTGCGCAGCGTCACGCGCCTGTCCCACGCAAGCGGAAACGTGACCCTGGGCGACCTGCCGGCGGCGAGGTCAAGCGGCGCAGGGTTCCGCTTCGAGGGCACGCTGCTCGGTCAAATGCAGGGCCCCATCGCCACCCTGCCGTCCACGCTTTCTTTCATTCATCAGCGCCAGCAGCAGAAGCTCAAGAAGGCCGCCGAACTATTTGAGGCATCGCCCTTCAACCGCTACGACGGGCCGGACGACCCCGAGCTGCTGGTGATCACCGCCTCCACCGGCTGGCTTTATTGCCGGGAGGCCATTCACCTCCTGGGCGTCTCCGGTCGGGTGGGGCTGCTGAAAATCGGCACCACCTGGCCGCTGCCGCCCCGGCTGCTGGGAAAGCACCTGGCCGCTGCCGAGCGGGTGCTGGTCGTCGAAGAGCTCCTGCCGTTTTTGGAAGACGGCGTCATGGTCCTGGCCGCCGAGCTCGGCCGCACGATCGGGCCCAAAACCTTTCACGGCAAGAAGGACGGCACGCTGCCACCGGTCGGCGAGCTGAACCCGGATCGGGTGGCGGCCGGGATTTCGAAGATTCTCGGCCCGGCGCCTCCGGCAGTTCCGGTTTGGTACGGCGAGGGCGTCTCCGCCGTCGTGGACCGGCTCCCGCAGCGGGACCTCACCTTTTGCGCCGGCTGCCCGCACCGGGCCTCTTTCTGGGCCATCCACCACGCGCTCGCCTTGGACGCCCGGCGAGGGTTTGTCTGCGGGGACATCGGCTGCTACTCGATGGCGATCGGTTCCACCGGCTACGGCACGCTGAAGACGCTCCATTCCATGGGGTCGGGCCTCGGCCTGGCCGCCGGGTTCGGCAAACTGGGCCCCTTCGGCATGGACCAGCCCGCGGTTGCGGTGTGCGGCGATTCCACCTTTTTCCACGCCGTGTTGCCAGCCCTGGTGAACGCCGTGCACCACCGCAGCCCCGCCATTCTGGTGGTGCTCGACAACAGCGGCACCGGGATGACCGGCTTCCAACCGCACCCCGGATCCGCCATGGACGCCATGGGGCGCCCGGCCGCCGCGCTGGATGTGGCCGCGGTCTGCAAGGGCATGGGGGCCGAGGTGCGGGCGAGCGACCCCTTCGACATCGCCGCCACCCAGCAGGCGCTCCTGGATTATTTGGAACAGCCGGACGGCCTGAGGGTGTTGATTCTGAAGCAGAGCTGTGCGCTGAGCCCCGAAAAGAAAGGCAAAAAAGCCTACGAGGTCTCGGTCGATCCGGACGCGTGCCTGGGTGACGCCTGCGGCTGCAACCGCCTCTGCACCCGGGTGTTCGGGTGCCCGGGCCTGGTTTGGGACAGCGGCCGCCGCAAGGCGCGGGTGGACGAGGTCATCTGCGCCGGCTGCGGAGTGTGCGCGTCCATCTGCCCGGCCGGCGCCATCCGAAAGAAGGAGGCCTTTTGACCATGGGACGGCCGGCTCTGAGTGCGGACCCCTTCAATCTCATCATCACGGGCGTGGGCGGCCAGGGCAACGTGCTGGCCTCGAAGCTGCTGGGCCGCATCCTGGTCGCCAAGGGCTTTACGGTCACCATCGGCGAGACGTTCGGGGCCTCCCAGCGCGGCGGCTCCGTGGCCAGCCATCTGCGGGTGTCGGCCGACTCGGTCTGGTCGCCCCAGGTGCCCAGGGGCCGGGCGCATGCCGTCGTCGCACTGGAGCCGGTGGAGGCGCTGCGCGTCCTGGGAGTCTATGGAAACCCCGAAGTGGTCGTTATTTCGAACACCCGCCCCATTCACACGCTGGGGGTGGCCAGCGGCGAGCAGGCCTATCCCCAAAAGGCCCGGATCAGCGAGTGGCTGGGTCAATACGCCCGCCGCGCATGGCTCATCCCGGCGACGGACATCGCCATGCAGCTGGGCAGCCCCATCTTCGGCAACCTTGTGATGATCGGCGCTCTGGCCGGGGCCGAGCTGCTGCCCTTTGAACGAAGCGATTTCAAGGCCGCCATGGACGCAACCCTGCCCGCCGAGAGGGTGGAAGCGAACCTCAGGGCCTTTGACCTGGGACGGGACCATCTGACGGGTCGGGCTCAGCTTCCAGAGCAGGATCGATCCGCATCCGAATAACCTGACCCCAGGGCCCACGACCATCCTTCCGGGGCGACTGGCGGTTTCGCTTTGTCAAAACCCCGCCCGATCCCCAGCAACAAGCGTTTACACCCTGCAAGTTTGATTGCATCCTTTCATTTCACATTATTTAAAAATTTCAAATAGTTAATAAATGGCATGCCCGCTGCTTAGGATATGCGCAACGCGCATGAAGAGGGCCGACCGATGAAAAAGACGCTGCTGGAACATCACTACGAGCTCCGGATCGAGTCGCTCCGAGACGTGTCCGGCGCGGATTGTCCGAAGCGCCTCGTCACCGTGGAGCTCCTGGCGAAAATGCACGGCTGGAAATACTTGTGCGAACGGGAATGCATCGACATCAAAATGCAGAACATCCACACCGCCTGATCGCACCATCACCGATTCCGGTCGCCGTGATTTGGATTAAGGAAAAGGGTAGGGCCGCATATGAGAAACCTTCACCTCAAGGTGCCGATACCCGACCCCCCAACGGAGGGGTTCATCCTTTGGGGGGTCTCCAAATTCTACCTGCCGGGAAGAGCTGGTGCGAACCTGCGAATCAAATGGATCGAACCTTCAATGCATAGGAGTCAACCATGAATAAAGAATACGGGAAAAAACTGTCGGCTATCATCATTGCCACCTTTCTTTTACCCGCCCTTGCGGCGGGCCACGCGCTCGCCTGGGGGTCTGCCACGCATGCCTACATCGACGACCATCTCGGCAGGAAGGGGCCGGCCAGGAATCTGAACGAGATCTACGGCGGTATGGCGGCCGATGCGTTTGCCTACCTTTTTTCGAACCCCAACTGGTTGAACTACCTCTACTTTGAAACGCATTACGAAAACAATCTCCTGGTCTGGAAAAAGGCGGACACGATCCTGGAAAAGGCAGCGGCATTCGGGTTCGTGAGCCACGGCGGGATGATCGGCGCGGACGCCACGGCCCATGGCACGTACGATTACGGCGCACCGGACGGCTGGGTGATCGCCAAAGCCGCGGCAATGGCCGAAAACCCATCGATCCGCCCGATCCTGTCGGGGTTCGGCCTAACCGACGAGCACGGGGGCGTTTCCTGGGCGGGGTATGAGCTGTGCCACATCTTTATCGAAAGCGCGGTCGATCTCCTCCTGGCGCAACACGATCGAAGCCTCGGCGGGAAAATTTCGGCAGCGGCCCTATTGCGAGCCCACGGTTTCCAGGACGTTCTGGTGAATGCCTATGCCAAGGGGTTCAAGGAAAACTTCAACCTTGATCGTCAGACCGCCGTCGCCGTCATCCGGTCGGCCGAGAACGAATTCCGGAAAAACATGGTTTCCTATGGCTTCGCGCTGGCGCAGGAGCCCGCGGCGGCCCAGGAGCTGCTTGCCGGCCAGATGGCCGCGCTCGCCCCGGCGTTTTTGAGCGCCTACGGCATCGCCCTTCCAGATAATGAAGATGAGGAAGCCCATCTAAACGAGCTCTCCGGTATTTTTTTAAACGCTGCGATCAAAATGTGCCGGGGGGGCTATCTGGAGGCGGTGGAAGACACCATTGCGTTCGTGACCGGCAACCTGGCCAACATGGGGATCAATTATTGACATCTTCCGCAGTTCCCGGCCCCAACGGCCATCAGCAAGGCTGAAACAGAAAATGAAGCGCGGACCCTTCCAAACAGGCCGCGCTTCTTCTTTTTCAGGCATGGCCATAGAAAACCGGGCGGTTGGAAAGCCGCCTCTGAAACCGACCGTTGCCGCCGGCGGGACACGGAGCCCGGCGCCACGGCCGGCCTCGCCTGACATCGCCAACGCTCGAGCGCTCAAGAGACGAGTCGTGAAACTGTTCTTGAAAATAAAAGGAGCTGTCGCATATAAGGTCTTCGACCCCGACGGGGCGTCAAACCGCGGTCCCCAGCAGCGTCGACATCGACCTTTATGGCGTCTTTTTTCAAAAAATACTGGTTCTTCGGAGGCATCGTCCTGGCCGTGTTGGGGGGCTATGGCCTTCGCGGCCAAAACGCCTGGCTGCGGGAATACGATGTTCTGACCATCGGCATCTTCATCGCCTTCTTCATCACCGGGTTGACGCTTGAAACCTCCCAACTGAGCACCCAGCTGCGGCAGTACCGGGCGCCGCTGGCGGCCATGGTCTCATCGCTGGTTTTCATCCCGCTGCTGTCGCGGATCCTGGCGGGTTTCGTGCTCTCGTGGGAGTACGTCATCGGCGTCTGCATTATCGCAACCGCGCCGGTCACCGTGGTCTCCGGGACGGTGATGACCATTATCGGCCGAGGCAGCATCCCCCTGTCTCTGTTCATCTGCGTGCTCGGCAATTTCATCGGCGTCTTCACGATCCCTTTCTCATTGAAGCTGCTGGTGGCCGCCGGGGGCCATGTCGACTTGCCGGTGCTGAAAATGCTGTTGAATCTGATCATCACCGTGCTGGTCCCGATCGTTTTAGGCTACCTGCTTCGGACGCCGCTCAGCGGCTTGCGTTCACGACACAAACTGGCGTTTTCCGTTTTTCAGCAATGCATGGTTCTTCTGATTATTTTCAACGCCGTCGCCGGTTCCGGCCCCAGCATCCGCGAGGCCGGCGCCACCCTGCCCCACCTGCTGGCGTTTATCCTTCTCCTGCGTGCGCTGATTCTGGCCATGAATTTGGGGATATCCAAAATCATCGGCCTGGACCGGCCGTCAACGACCGCCTTCACCATTCACACGTCGCAGAAGACGCTGGCCGTTTCGTATCTCGTCTGGAGCGGTTATTTCGCGAGTGAGTACCCGTTGGCCCTGATCCCGGGGATCGTCTATCATCTGACCCAGATGATCATGGACACCTTTGTGGCGGAACGGTTCAGAAAGCTCAGCGAACCGTTGGCCGCCGTGGAATCGATAACGGAACGAGGCCGCTAAAGGCGAAGGTTTTTTGGGGATGAACCGGCCGTGAGCCTGGCGGCGATGGATGCGGTCAGGCATCCGATGCCCAGGCTGCCGAAGGCGACCCCCCATGCCAGGGGATCGCTCTTGCCTCCGGTGACATCCAGAACCAGCCCGAAGACCAGCGGAGCCAAAAACCCCGCACCGAATCCGCCGAACGAATAAACCGCCATGGCCGCACCCCGCTGATGCGGCGGGGTGCCTGCCACCAGCCCGGCGGTCAGGGCCGCGGAGTCGGACATGATCGCAATAAAATAAACCGCCAGGATCAGGAGCATGACCCACCAGGGCCAGCCGGCGGAAAAGCCGGCGAGCCAGGCCATGGTTCCGGACGCGGCCATGGCCAAGGGAATATAGCGGCCCCGGCCGAAGCGACCGGCGGCCTCATTGCCGAGGATGCTGACGGGGATGCCCAGGAAATTAATGACCGCCGCAGCCTCGGTCGCGCCCAGCGCCGGATGCCCCGACCGCGCAGCGCCATAGCCGAAGAGGATGAAGGCGACCATCCACGAACGCAGCCCGAAGAGTTCCCAGCAGTGCGCCGCGTAGCGCAGCACATATGCCAGCACCGACCGATCGCGGAGCACGGTGAAGCTGCCGAGCAGGGTCGGCCGCCGGCCGGTTGATCGGGCCGGCTCAAGGGGCAACAGCCCGAACCACACGATGAACGCGGCGGCCAGCGGGCCTGCCGCCAGCAGGCCGAACGCCCAGTTCCAGGGAATCCAGCGGCCCAGCCATCCCGAGAGCAGCAGCGAGAGGCTCGTGCCGATTCCGAAGGTGCTGGTGTAAAAGGCAATGAAGCGGCTCTGGCGCGGACCGGTGACGCGGTCGGTCATTGCTTTGAGCCCCGGCATGTAGGTTCCGCCCAGGCCGGCGCCGGCCAGCGCCTGAAGTCCCGCAGCGCTGACGACCCCGTCGGCAGAAAGCGCGAATCCGAGGTTGCTGACGGCCGCCAGCAGGCAGGAGCCGACATGGATGCGGCGGGCATCGGTGCGGTCGGTCAGGGTGGATAGGATCGGAACGGCCGCCATGTAGCCGGCGAAATAGGCGCCGCCGATGAAACCGGCCTCCGAATTGCTGAGGCCCCAGGTGTCGCGCAGCAGGGCCAGAAAGGCCGGATAGGCCGCGAAGCCCGTCATGCTCAGGGTTTCGGCCAGGCACATGAGCGCGACGACGGCCCGAGCGCCGCGTTCCGGGGTTGCTGGGTCTGATTTCGGCACACTCATCCTTGATGGCATGGCAAAAAGCCCAATTTCCGCGTTGCGCGTCATCCCGCCGTCGCTGCGGCCTACGGCAGGTACGCCTCACTCCACGGGATTCGCGCGCCTTGAACTTGGGCCTTTTTCCAAGCCATCGGTTGTGATGGCTTTTTACGATTTCATCATCCTTGCTCGACTCCGATTCGGCGGCGCAAGCATAGATGAGTTTTCGCGGCGCTTCAAATGGTTTGTCGCGATTGGACGCGATCCGGCTTTTAGGATATATGAACCGCATGACGCCGCTGGTTTGGATATTGAGCCTCATGTTGGTCGGCGCGGGTATCGCGGGCACGCTTCTTCCGGGGGTGCCGGGAACGCCGCTGGTTTTCGGAGGGCTTCTGCTCGCGGCCTGGGCCGACGGGTTTCAGAACGTGGGCGCCGGCACCGTAACCATTCTCGCCGTCCTGACGGCCCTGGCGTTCTGCGTGGATTTCATTTCGTCGAGCCTCGGCGCCCGGGGCGCCGGCGCCAGCCGTATGGCGGTGGTCGGAGCGGCCCTGGGGACGCTGGTCGGGATTTTTTTCGGGTTTGCCGGAATCATCCTGGGGCCGTTTATCGGCGCGGTGCTCGGAGAGTTCATGGCACGCCGAAATTTAGGGCAGGCGGGGCGTGCGGGGATTGCAACCTGGATCGGATTTGTGCTCGGAATCGGTGTGAAGATCATGCTAGCCTTCACGATGGTGGGCATTTTTTTCCTGGCTTACCTTTTCTAAAACTATGAGGAGCCATGGGAGAAACCCCGGGGGCGTTGACGAAGCCTGGGCGTCTTTTGCGGCGGTTCGGCGGGGGCGCACACCCCTGCAAACTCCGCTGTCAGGTAATCCAATCGCTCAATTGAGGTAAAAGAAAGGTGAACCGCCGGGCGGCTCACCTTTCCTGCCCCGCTTTGATAAAGAGGCTTGGAGGGTTTTAATGTCGGCTTCTTTCAGCCTTGGGCGGGGCCGAAAGACTTCTTGAAAAGATCGATAATGGCCCTCCGACCGTCTTCGGTGAGATTGCGCGTGCCGGTCCCGACAAACGTTTTGTGGGCAATGACGGGTTGGTCGACCGTCCACTGATTGTCCTTCCACGAGAACCATCCCTGGCGATCCTGGTCGTAGACGCTGACGGGGCGGTTGAACAGCTTGGCCAGCTCCACCCCCCAGCCGGTTCCGCCTTTCACGGTACCGTCCGGCTGGATCCAGCCCACGGCGAAGACCTGGTAGCCGTTGTTGATCATGTGGAAGATGGACTGGATGACCTTGCGGATCTTGTCCGCCTTGGCATATGTCCGGCCCATGCGGGTCGAGACGATTTCCATGCTGACATCCCCTTTGTCCAGCTCCGCCGGACTCAGCACCCGGACACCCCGCGTCCGCTCCAGCGCGTGCCCCTCGAAGGAAAAATTGACTTCCTGAATACCCCAGCGCTCAGCCTGTTGGCCGAATTCAGACTCGGCCCCGCGGTGGGCGCCGCTGTAAAGCGTAACCTGCGAACGATCCGCCATTTTTTCTCCTTGATGATTTTTGGTTTCAAGCCGCCGAGGCAGCCTCCAAAAAGGGCACATCCCGCCGGCGACGACGGGATGTGGACGCTAGGATAAGCTGGATTCTTAACAATGCAAGTCCGGCCGATACCTTGGGGCTGCAATGGACTGGTCAGCTTCCATCCCCGACATCCTGCGGCGAGGTCTCGAAAGGGCTGATGGCTCGGAGATCGGCAAACTTTTGGCCGGTGTTAAGGTCTTCGGTGAGCAGATAACGACACGTGGAGACCAGCGCTGCAGACACGATCAAGGAATCCCACCAAGAGAGTTTGTAACGCGACTGAAGGCCCCAGGCCTCCTCTACGACTCGTCGGTCGACCGCAACCGGTTTCCAGGCGAACAGCGCTAGAACATCTCTGCGAGCGCGGTCAGGCAGCAAGCCGGGTTTCAGCCTTTCTGTAACCGTCACGTAGAACTCCTGCAAAACCTGAAAACTCGTTCGGCCCGTGCGGGAATGCCAAAGAAAGTCCATCCATGCCTGAGCCCGTTGTTGTTTGGCTGGTTCGGTGGCATCCCGGGCATACACCAGCACGTTGGTGTCCACAAAAATGTCAACGCTCATACAAAGCGTCCCGTCGAGGATACCGGGTACCGGCCCTGCGCATGCGAACCGGGCCTTGGCTCAGGTAGCTTTCTTTGGCTTTCTCATAGGTGGTTTCCGCCATCATCAGTTCGCGTAACATCCCACTGACCAAACGCGATACGCTGGTATCAAGCTCTGCGGCGCGGATTCTTGCCCATTTGGCGACATGTTCATCCAAAGTGATGGTGACGTTTTTCATGACAAAATAATAGTGTAACACAAACTCAGTGTCAAGCTGCCTGGATTCGGGCTGGCTGAACGGTGAGTTCAGGATCCTCAGAAAGCCGAGCCTGCCGGCTTTCTGAGGTTTTCTTGCTCAATTCGCGAACGCTTCCGTTTCTTTGTCCGGAGAGGCCTCCACGCGCTGGAGGATGTCCCCGATCTTGTCCTGGGGCAGCCAGTTCACCTTCCCGGTAGCCAGATCGTAGATCGCGCCGGTGACCAGGGCCTGGCCGGACTTGTGCAGATCGCGCACGGCCGGGCTTTTCATGAAAAGATCCTCGACGGACTGCCAGACGTTTTCCTCGATGGCATACGGCACGATGGCGTCGCCGTGCAGATCCGGGTGCTGCTCCATGGCGCGCTGGACGGCCGGGGCGATGTTGTCGACCAGCGATGGGATGTTGCGCTCCAGCTGGTGGCCGTGTCCCCCCACGGCCTGGGAAACGGCGGTGACGGCGCCGCAGCGGGTGTGGCCCAGGACGACCAGCACGGGGGTTTTCACGTGGGCCAGGCCGTACTCGATGGAGCCGATTTCATCGGTATCGGCGACGTTGCCGGCCACGCGGATCACGAAGAGGTCCATGATGCCGGCATCGAAGATCAGCTCCACCGGGACCCGCGAATCGGAGCACGAGAGCACGGTGGCGTAGGCATAAAACCCCTGATCCGACTTGCTGGCCAAGCTGATGCGAGCCGGGTCGCAGGTGGGATGAGCCGACTTGCCGGCCGAAAACCGCTCGTTGCCGTCCTTCAGCATCTGCAGGATTTGGTCCGGGGTGGGTTTGGCTGAAAACCGGGGGCCGAACGGATCCTTGGCGGTGTTGCCGAAGATCAGGAACCCAACCAGAAAAACTCCGACCAGCATGACCAGCACCAACATGACATTGCCCATTCCCGAATTCCGGTTCTCCATTTTCCAGCTCCTTAAGTGGTTGATAGGATATCCGTTCTCAACGGATGCGCCGCGCGATATTGGAATAGTTTGCCTACCAAGGGATTCATAGGAACATCGAGCATCAGACAGAACGTGCCTGAAAATTACCAGTCAACTCGGCAATTTTCAAGTTTAATTATTTAACCCATTGTAAATATTACGTAAAATTTAGATAACCCCAGCCGGCTACGACGCTAGTTCGCGCAGCTCCTCCTGGGAGATATAGGGCGACTGCGCCCGCTCAATGCCTTTTCCGCGATCGCAGAGCAGGTCGCCCCGGCCCAAAAGCTTTTCCCCGCCAGGTTGATCCAGTACGATGTTGGAGTTGGTCGTGTTGACCACCCGCATGCAGATCTTCAAGGGGAGATTGGCCTTTATCAGGCCGGTTACGACGTTCTTGTCCGGCCGCTGGGTGCTGAGCACCAGGTGGATGCCGGCCGCCCGTCCCATTTGCGCAATTCGGGCGACCCGTCGTTCAAACTCTTTTTTTGCCTCCGCTCCTGAAAGAACCAGATCGGCGAACTCGTCGAAGACGATGACCCGGAAAGGGATGTCGGTCTTGCCCGCCTGGATGCGCAGCCCCAGGTTCTCGAACGTTTCGGCGGCCATGGTGCGGTAGCGGGCGGTCATGTCGTCGACCGCCCTATCCAAACAAGGAATCGCGGCGTTGACATCGGTGATCACCGGCTCGGTCAGATAGGAGCGGTCGGAAGGCAGGCTGCCGAAGGTGAGCATCTTCGGGTCGATGATGGTGAGCTTCAACGCGGTGGGCCGGCTCCGGCTGATGAGCGCGGCCACCATGCTTTTCAAGAACTCGCTTTTTCCGCTTCCGGCCACGCCGGCGACCAGCCCGTGGCACATGTTGGGATCGGCGAAGTCGGCGACCAGCAAATGGTTGCCCACTCCTATGCCCACGGGAAAGGCGACCGGGCTCTCATGGCGGATGAGTTCCGGCCGACCGATGACCTCTTTCCAGCAGACGATGTCCGGTGTCTCCTTGGGGATGTCGATGACCACACTGCCCTGCGAGGGTTCGATCACCGGGCTCAGGGGCAGCGATAAGGCCACCTTCAAGTCGTCGGCCCGGTTCGCCAGCGATACGACCTTGACGCCCGGAGCCGGCCGGACCCGGTAGCGGACCAATTGAGGCGCCTCCTGGCGGCCGATCACCTCCACGTCCAGCTTAAAGTCGGCGAAGCATTT
This sequence comes from uncultured Desulfatibacillum sp., assembly GCA_964427375.1. Lineage (GTDB taxonomy): Bacteria > Desulfobacterota > Desulfobacteria > Desulfobacterales > SpSt-501 > SpSt-501. The sequence goes on from CAYRUF010000007.1 coordinate 94,032, forward strand.
TCGGATGGCCTCGGAGAGATCCGGGCGATCGGTTTTAGCGATTGCGGCCGGTGCCGCCCTCCTTTCGACCGGATGCCTCAACGCCGGTGCCGCAGATGGCTTTCCGCCGGCCAGCTCCAGAAGGATGGGCTCGACCAGGTCCCTGAAAATGGCTTCGAGATCATCCTTCCCAACCGCGACCGCATGCAGCTGGGGCTCGTAGTATTCCAGCGTGCCTTTGAACTTCAGCCCGGGCCGAGCCAGTTCCAGGAGTCTGGTGTAGATCGCCAACTGCACCAGATCGTGCTTGAACTGGTTGCCGTGGGTGAGCTTGTAGTCCACCACCTCGAGGGCGTCCTCCGGGTCGAACCGCACGGCGTCGAGCCGGCCGGAGACCCGCAGGGCCGCGCCGCCCGAGTGGACCGTAACGTCGTTCAGTACAAACTCGTTAGCCAGATAGACATCGCGCCAGCTTTTGAAAGCGGGCGTTCGCGCCCGCAGCCCGGCGACCCGCTTCGCGAAGGCCTTGAGAGCTTCCGACAGATGCAGGGCGGATTCGACATGACCCGTTTGAGCAACGCGGGCGAGCCGACTTGCGCCAAAGCGTTCGTAAAGCTCACCCCAGAGATCCCCCGCATCGCGGATCGAAGCGGCCTTGCGCCGGGATTCCACCAGCCAGCCGACGAAATCATCGGCGATGCGATGGAATAGGGTGCCATAAACGCTGGTTTCACCCGGCGGCGCAAAACTGCGGGTCGAGGGCTTTTTGCCCATCATCCAGCGGCGGCGCCATTCGGGGTCCAGGCTGGCGCATTTGAGTTCGGTAACCGTGATCGAGGCCGTCATCCTGCCCAACCGAGCTTGAACCGAAAAAGGCCGGGTCGCACCGCCGGTGCCGACGCTGCCCCTTTTCACTTGTTCGGCCGCCATTGCAGCACGGTCATATGGGGACTGGTGTGAACCTGGATCTCCGCGATGCAGGCCCTGGCCCGGTGCAGCTCTTCTTCGGACACCGGCGGCGAGATCTTCGCCATCAGGTCCGAAATGCTCAGGAACTTGTCCCGCCGGACAATGTCGCGAATCTTGTGAATCAACGTCTTTTTAGGCTCATCGCTCTGAACCGGAAGTCTAGGTTCGGACGGGGGCGGCTCGCCGCCCCACTTATCCGGCGAGGGCTCGAGAATTCGATCCCAGACCGGCTTCAAACGGCTGCGGATGAAAGCGATCGCCTGATCGGTTTTGAACGGGAGATTGCCCTCCGCCGCATCCAGGTATAGATCGTAGGCCGCATACAGCTGGGCCATGGCCTCACGGCCGATCACCAGAATGTGCAGGTAGCTCCGCTTGGCCGCTGCGATGTCGGGTGCGCTCCTCCAGCCGGGTCCCGGGATGAACCTCAGCTCCGGCGTGCGGAAAAATACGACCTTGCTCGACGGGTCGGCCGCATGGTAGCGGCCGGCCTCCTGCTGGATGGCCTGCCAGCGCTTGAAATGGTGGCCGGCTTCGAAGCCGAAATAAATTTTCCGGCCGTCGATATCCCAGCGCGCCACCAGATAACCCCGGGTGCTCTTGAATTTCTTGAAGGCCACCCCCGGCCGGCCGGCGACTTCCTGGACCAGCCAGAACAGGGCGTCGGGGTCGTAGACCAGCCGTTTCGGCTGGGTCTTGATTTTGTTGACGTAGGTCTGGAACGTGTCTTCCAGTTCCTTCGCAGGGTCGGACGGTTTCGGTGTCGGCTCGGGCCGGAGGGTTGCGGCCAGCCATTGCTCGCTGCATTTCAACAGGAAATGCCGAATGCCGATTTCCCTGCTCTGGCTGAAAACCCCATCCAGCCATTCAGGATTCAGGATTCCTTTTGCACCGAGAGCCGCCGGCTCCCACCCCTGCAGGCGAATTTCAATCAGCGCCCTGGCCTGCTCCTTTCGCAGCCCTTCCAATTCCAGCGCGGGCCGCGCCAGTCGATCGACATGGGCGTGCTCCCAGTGCGGCTGCACCGCTTGGCGCCAAGGGTGCTGGTTGGCCGTGACCACCGTCATGTGGTTCGGGCAGTCGTCCACCAGGACCTGGATGACGATCCCCAGGCACTTGGCGATCACGGGATCGGCGCCGTAGTTCTCGGTCTGGTCGAAGCAGAACACGAATGGCCGATAGAATCCGGCCAACCCGCAGAAGTCCATGATGCGATGCTTGGCGGTTTCGTTGGCCGCGTCGATCGCCAGGTCGTGCACCGGGCGGTCCGCCGGCAGGATACCAATTCCTTCGGCGTCGTCCTCATCCAAGCTGCCGCCGCGCAGCCAGTCCAGGCAGCTTTGGCGCAGTTCGTACGATTTCGCGAAATAGGCATACCGCATCAGGACGCTGAACCAGGAGAGCGGTGAGGCGCTCAGCAGAATTCCCTTTTGCCGGAGCTGCCGTTCCATCAGTTCGGCGAGGCCGGCTTTTTTCTTGCCGACCCACGCCACCCATTCCCGGTTGGAGCGCAGCTGTTTCAGGGAGGCGCGCTGGAAGTATCCGACGGCGCCGGCCGGGTGCCGGTGGCGGATCACGCCGCTTTTCAGCCCGTTGGCCACCACGTTGACCAGGATGCCGTGAACCAGAGCCTCCAACTGGTTGGGTTCGTCCGTTCCGCAGAACTCGGCTTCGGCGCTCTCGGGAAATTCGAGCTCCTGCACGATTTTGAGCAGAATGGATTTCCAGCACGTGGAAGGATTGGTGAACGGCCGCAGATAGATCAGCGTCGCGCGGCCGCGCAGCAGTTTGAACAGCCGGCCGATCAAGTGCGACTTGCCGTAGCCGGGCGCCGGCGATTGGATGAACTGGGCGCCGCTGAGCTTCACGGCTTTCGGGAATTCGCCGGCGGCCAGCCTGCCGATCCGCTCCAGCAGCCGCTCCAGCGGCAGATCGTTCAGTCCGGGCACCGGTTTTTCGATGCGCCGCGGCTCGGACACGATGACGCTTTCAAACGGATTGATATCCATGGCAACTCTATTCCGCATCGAATCGCACCAGCAGGTGCGGCTGGCCGAAGAGTTCGATCGCCCCGGCGCGGATGGCGTCTGAAGACACCGACCAATCCCCCAGGCTCAATACGGCGCGCCCTTCCCGGCTCGCTTCCAGCAGATGGCGCTTGAGCGCGTCCATGGGAATGCCGAGTTCGCGCTGCAGTTCGGAAATCTCCACGTTGCGGTAGCCCAGGCGGAATCGGAGCCGCTGGTATGCGGTCTGTACGAGCCGAGGGTCAACCGGGCCGGCGGTCGAGGAAAGCGCGGGCCGGGCCGTCTCGTCGGGCGCATCGTGCGGCAGCGGCCTTTCGGTGGCCAGCAGCGGTTTCAATCTTTCAGCGGACGCCCAGTAAAACGATCGGCCGCGACGCAGCCTCAACAGCCGCTTTTCTTTCACCAGCCAATCGAGCGCCTCGTCGATTTTGTTGCGGACTTCGCCTTGGCACCCCTTCTCCAGCTCCCGTTTGACCCATAGGTCCAGCGTGTCGTTCCGAGCCGGTTTCTGCGACCCGATGTTGCGCTCGATCCGCTCGCAAGCTCTTTCTAGAGGGTTGAAATGCTCGCTGAGAACGTAGCGGGCACGGGCGGCGCTGCCGATATTGGCGGCACGTCCGTCACGCAACAACTCCTGCAGGGCCTGCGCAGCCAGGCCTTTCGGGCTTTTGACACCGAGTTTGGTTTTGGTCGCCCCGTCCGGTCCAAGGTCGTGGAGCTTGGCGATCAGCTTTTCTTTCAGACGTTCCATGGGTTCCGCGCGCATGGTTGGAATTCCTTTCACGGGCGATGGCCGCGGCCAAACCCAAAAACCCGCACCCGGCGAACGGCCAGAGGGTCCGGGCTTTCCGGCCAGCCGATCCCGAACTCCTGCTGGCCGGATCAGCCTCCCAGGTAGGCCGACCGCACCCGGTCGTCGGCGATGAGCTGGGCGCCGGTTCCCTCCAGGACGATGGCGCCCACTTCCAGCACGTAGGCGTAGTCGGCGATCTTGAGGGCGGCGAAGGCGTTCTGCTCCACCAGCAGGACCGTCTTGCCCTGGCGGTTGATGGCCGCGATGATGTCGAAGACCTCCTTGACCAGCATGGGCGCCAGCCCCAGGGAGGGCTCATCCATCATGACCACCTCGGCCGCGCTCATCAGCGCCCGGCCGAGCGCCAGCATCTGCTGCTCGCCGCCCGAAAGGGTGCCGCCTTTCTGGTCCTTGCGGTCGCGCAGCTTGGGGAAGAGCTCGAAGATCCACCCGGTGTCCTTGAGGATCTGGGGTTCGTCGCTGCGGCTGAAGGCGCCCAGCCGCAGGTTTTCCAGCACGGTCAGGTGCGGGAAGATCCGCCGGCCCTCGGGCGACATGACGATGCCGGACTTGACGATCTCCACCGGCCCGCGGGTGGTGAGGTCGGCGCCGTTGTAGGTGATTCGGCCCTTCTTGTTCCGGATCAGCCCGGAAATGGCCCGCAGCGTGCTGCTCTTGCCGGCCCCGTTGCAGCCGATCAGGGTGACGACCTTGCCCTTGGGCACCTCGAGGGAGATCCCCTTCAGGGCATGGATGCCGCCGTAATAAACGTGGAGGTCCTCTACTTTAAGCACGGGGAATCGCCTCCTCGCCGAGATAGGCCTTGATCACCTTGGGATCCGACTGGATCCTCTCCGGCGGGCCCTCGGCGATGGTCTCGCCATAGTCCAGCACCCAGATGTGCTCGCAGATGCCCATGACCACCTTCATGTCGTGCTCGATCAGCAGGATGGTCAAGTCGAAGCTCGTACGGATCTCGCGGATGAAACCCATGAGCTCCTGGGTCTCGTTGGGGTTCATGCCGGCCGCGGGTTCATCCAACAGCAGGAAAGAGGGCCGGGTGGCGAGCGCCCGGGCGATCTCGAGCCGGCGCTGCGCGCCGTAGGGCAGGCTGCTGGCTTTCTCGCCCGCCAGCTCCTCCAGGCCGACGACTTTCAGCAGCTCCCGCGAGCGTTCCGCGATCGCGCGCTCCTCTCGCCGGTTGGACGGCAGGCAGAGCACCGCCTGCCACCAGCCGGTTTTCTGGCGCAGGTGGCCGCCGATCATGACGTTTTCGAGCACGGTCTCGTTGCCGAAGAGCCGGATGTTCTGAAAAGTGCGGGCGATGCCGCTGCGGCAGACCCGGTGGGGCGGGGCGCCGGTGATGTCTGCCCCGTTGAAGCGCACCTGGCCCTCGCTCGGCTGGTAAAAGCCGGTGATCATGTTGAAGCAGGTCGTCTTGCCGGCGCCGTTCGGCCCGATCAGGCCCACGATGCTGCCGCGCGGGACGGCGGCGCTGAAATTCTTGACGGCCGTGAGCCCGCCGAAGCGCATGGTGAGACCCCTGGTTTCCAGGACGGCGTCAGATGTCATGGCGTCCCGCCTTTTTAAAGAGGCGCCCGATCGCCCAGTTCCAGCTGAACTCGCGCTTGCCCATGAACCCCTCGCGGCGGAAGAGAATGATGAGAATCAGCGCCAGGGAAAAAACCACCATGCGCATGCCGGGGATCCCGGGCAGCTCCCAGTCCCCGAAGTAGACGGGATTTTCCACGAACCGCAGCCATTCGAGCAGAACGGTGATGGCGATGCCCGCCAGGACCGAGCCGGTGATGGAGCCCAGTCCGCCGGTGACGACGATCATCAGCACGTTGAAGGTCAGGACAAACGTGAACATCTTGGGGTCGATGGTCGCGAGCAGGCTGCCCAATAAGGCCCCGCCCACGCCGGCGAAGAAGGCCCCGATGGTAAAGGACAGCAGCTTGTGGCGGAAAACGTCGATCCCCATGGCCTTGGCGGCGGTTTCGTCGTCGCGGATGGCCTTGAACACGTTTCCGCTGTTGCTGCCGATCAACCGGATGACGACGAACAGGGTGAAGAGGCACCAGCCGAAGTTCCACCAGAGGTTGGCATGGTCCGGGATGCCCTTGAAGCCGAGGGCGCCGTTGGTGAGGCGCGGCAGATTGATGGCGAAAATCCGCACGATCTCCGCGAACCCGAGGGTGGCCATGCCCAGATAGTCGTCGCCGAGCCGCAGCAGCGGAATGCCCACCGCCACCCCGAAGACGGCTGCGATCAGCCCCCCGGCCACCACCGCCACGAAGAAAGGCGCCTGGGCGGCCTGCACCCAGTCGTAGGCCGGCTCTAAAATGAAGAGCATCTCCTTCTGCTCGGGGGCGAGGATCAAAATCGAGCAGACATAAGCGCCGATGGCCATGAACCCGGCGTGGCCCAGGCTGAACAGGCCGGTGAAGCCGTAGATCAGGTTGAGGCTCAGGGCCAGGATGATGTTCACGGCGATCAGGTTGAGGATCTGGATCATGTAGCCGTCCAGGTGGTCCTCGGCCCACCAGATGAAGAGCCCCAAGAGGGCGGCGGCGAGGGTGTTGAGGATGGCGTTGGTTTTCGGGCTCATCAGACTTTGTCCTCCGGACGCGTGCCCATCAGACCGGTCGGCTTGATCAGCAGAATGACGATGAGCAGGATGAAGGCGAACGCGTCGCGGTAGCCGGCGAGATCGGGGAGAAACGCCACGGCCATGATCTCGACCACGCCCAGCATGATGCCGCCGACGACCGCGCCGGGGATCGACCCGATCCCTCCGAACACGGCGGCGATGAAGGCCTTGAACCCGGGAATCGAGCCCATGACCGGCTGCAGCTGCGGGTAGCGCAGGGCCCACATGATGCCGGAGGCCGCCGCCAGGGCCGAGCCGATGCCGAAGGTCAGCGAGATGATGCGGTTGACGGGCACCCCCATGATGTAGCTCGTTTCGATGTCCCTGGAGATGGCGCGCATGCCCAGGCCGGGCTTGGTCTTGTAGACGATCCAGACCAGCCCCAGCATGAGCAGGAACGACAGCGTCGGGACGAAGAGCGTGAGGGGCAGGACGCGCACGTCGCCCATCAGGATCGGGTTTTCGAGCCAAGCGGGCCGGTAGACTTCGCGCGGAAGGGCCCCGAAGGCCACGATGGTGAGGTTCTGCAGGAAGAACGAGACGCCGATGGCGCTGATCAGGGCCGAGATCCGCGGCGCGTCGCGCAGGGGGCGGTAGGCCACCCGGTCCACGAGGATGCCGATGGCGGCCGTGATGAAAATGGCCGCCACGATGGCCACGAACCAGGGCAGGTAAAAAAGGGTGAGGCCCCACAGCACGAAGTAGGCACCCAGCATGAAGATCTCGCTGTGGGCGAAGTTGATCAGCCGCAGGATGCCGTAGACCATGGTGTAGCCGATGGCGATCAGGGCATAGAGGCTGCCCAGCGTCAGCCCGTTCAGGGCGTGCTGCACGAACATGGCCCAGGTCATCGATTCTCCCTTCGGCCGACGGTTGATAAACGCCCGACTGCGGCGTTGCGCTCATCCCGCGTCATTGTGGCGTACCGAACGTACGCCTCATTCCTCGGGATTTCGCGCGCCTTGCATCTGGGCGTTTCTGAACCGTCGGCCCGAACCGTGCTTTGCTTCTCTATAAGCGACAGTCGAAGGGAAGGCCTGGCCTTCCCCCCGACTGTCGCCTGTTTCCCCGCTAACGTTTATAACGTGGGTGTGATGCTGCCGATGTAGGTCTTTTTGCCGTCCTTGATCTGCACCAACCCCACGGGCTTTTCGGCGTCGTGGGTGGCGTTGATGGTGGTGCTGCCGGTCACGCCCTCGAACCCCTTGGTGGCGGCCAGGGCCTTGGTGATGGCCGCGGGCTCGGCCTTGCCGGCCCGTTTGATGGCATCGAGCACCATCAGGTAGGTGTCGTAGCCCAGGGCGGAGTTCACGTTGGGCTCCTTGCCGGGGAAAGCCTTTTTCCAGTTCTCGGTGAATTTCTTCGCGATCGGGCTCATGTCTTTCATGGAGGGATCATAGGGGAAGGTGGTGTGCACGAAGCCCTCCACGGCTGCGCCGCCGATCTCGACGATCTTGGGGTTGTCCATGGCGTCGCCGCCCATGACGTTGAACTTGGCGCCGAGTTCCTTGGCCTGCTTCATGATAATGGCGCCCTCGGCAAAGTAAGAGGGGATGAACAGCACATCCGGCTTCTTGCTGATGATCTCGGTCAGCTGGGCCGTGAAATCCTGGTCGCCGGCCTGGTATTTCAAGTTGGCCACGACCTGGCCGCCCAGTTTGGTGAAGGACCGGGTGAAGAAAGTGGCCAGGCCGACCGAGTAGTCGTTGGACACGTCCACCAGCAGAGCCGCGGTCTTCGCCTTCAGCCCGCTGGAGGCATAGGTCGCCGCGCCCGCACCCTGGAAGGGGTCGATGAAGCACACCCGGAAGCTGAATTTCTTGCCCTGGGTGACGAGCGGGTTGGTGCAGGAGGTGCCGACCATGGGGACGCCGGCCTTTTCGGCGACTTCGCCGCCGGCCATGGCGAGCGAGGAGCCGTAGGTGCCGATGATGGCGACCACCTTCTCCTTCTCGATCAGGCGCTTGACCGCATTGGCCGCCTCGACCTTGTCGGACTTGTTGTCCACGACGAACAGCTCCACTTTTTTGCCCAACACGGTCGGTGCTTCCTTGTTGGCCATCTGAATGCCGTCCAGCTCCAGCTGACCGCCGTAAGCCATCTGTCCGGTCAGCGGCAGATAGACGCCGATCTTGACCGTGTCCGCGGCGAGCGCGGCGCCCGAGAGGGCGAACACGATGAGAAACGCCAATGCCAACTTTTTCATGAGTCCTCCTTGGATATGCAATAGTGTGGTTGCCAATGGCCGCTGAGGCCGTATTCGCTGTCGATGGTTGCGGTTTTCACGGTGCACGGCGGGCGGATTGCCGCCATGCGGCAACGCTTGTTCTGGTATCACAACGGGCCTGAAAAGCGAAGCGAAATCAAACGGCCGCCGGTGCCGGATGCCGCTCGAACGTCGGCCCGGGGCGGCGTCCGCCGACCCCGCGCTCCATCCGCAGCCCGGCCTATCGCGGCGGGTGATGGGCTATTCGGGGAAAATCTTGCCGGGGTTGAGGATCCCGTTCGGGTCGAAGAGGGTCTTGACCCGCTGCATCCACGTGAGTGCGGCGCCGTGCTGGGCGGACATGTACTTGCGCTTGCCGAGGCCTACGCCGTGCTCGCCGGTGGCGGTTCCGCCGAGGGCGATGGCTTTCATCACCAAGCGCTCGGAGACCGCCTGCACCAGCTCCCACTCCTTGGGGTCGTCCCGGCGGCCGGCGATGTTCAGGTGCACGTTGCCGTTGCCGGCGTGGCTCAGGGTGTAGTGAATCAGGCCATGGGGGGCGACCTCGGCTTGCATGGCCGCCAACAGCTCGGCATAGGCGGTGATGGGCACGGCCACGTCCATGATCAGGATCTTGTGATCCGGGTGGTTGTGCTGGATCGACTCCCCGAGGGCATGCCGGGACTTGAAGATCCGGTCCCGCTCGGCCCGACCCAGCCCCGGCCGGAAGTCCGTGCAGCCCCGGCCCTCGCAGATGTCCCGGGCTGTGTCGAGCACTTCGGACAACTGGCCGGTGGTCGCGCCGTGGAACTCGATGAAAAGCGTCGGCGCCACGTTGAGCCCCAGCTGATCCACCCGGTTCATCAGCTCGATGCATTCCGGCCCCAGCAACTCGAGCGCCGCCGGGTTGAGCCCCGAGCGCTTGAGGTCGTAGACCGTTTGAGCCGCGGCCTGCACGGACGGAAAGGTCGCGACGGCGGCCGAATATTCGGGCGGAAACCCCGTCAGGCGAAGGGTCGCCTCGACCACGATGCCGAGCGTGCCTTCGGAGCCGACGAACAGGTTGATGAGATTGTAGCCCGAAGAACTCTTGCTGGCGCGGGTCCCCATCTCGAGCAGTTCGCCGTTTGCCAGCGCCACCACCAGGCGCATGACGTAGTCCCGGGTCGAGCCGTAGAGCACCGTGCGCGTGCCGCTGGCGTTGTTGGCGATCATGCCGCCGACGGTGGCCCGCGCGCCCGGATCGGGCGGAAAGAAGAGGCCGGTGTGCCGGAGCTTTTCGTTCAGGTCCTGATAGATGACGCCGGGCTGCACGTCCGCCTGGAAATCCTCCTCGCGGATGGCCAGGATGCGGTTCATGCGGCTGAAATCGAGCACGATCCCCCGGCACACGGGGATGGGGTTGCCCTCCAGGCTCGAGCCGGACCCCCAGCCGGTCAGCGGGAGGCAGTGCCGGTTGGCGTAGCTGAGGATGGAGGCCACCTCGGACGCCGTCTCCGGCCAGAGCACCACTTCCGGCCGGCAGGCCGAATGAGCGGATTGGTCCTTCGCATGGAGATCCAGAATCGATACGCCCGTGGAAAACCGGTCCGGCGACACCATCGATTCCAATTCCTTGAGATGGGCGCTTGATAGCCGATTGAATTTCACAATGTCCTCCCGGTGCTTCAAAATATTCCTATACCATAACGAACTGCCGTGCGGTAATTTTTCTGTAAAATTAAAGTTTCGCCTCGAATGGCCGAAAGAATCCTCAAGCGGCGAGGAGCGCGCCATTCTACGGTTGACCCGGCTCGGCAGCCATATTTCTTCTGGCCTGAACTCCTGCACCTGGATTAAATGCTCTCGCCCTTTCACCGACGGTTACACTCAATCGGCAGCTCCACCGGATGGTTGGGTGGCGCGAATGCCATCGGGAGGCAGACCTTATGAAGCTCAACACCAAGATCATCATCCTCATCACCTCCGCCCTGATTCTGACGGCGGTATCCTCCGGCCTGGTTTCGACCTTGAAAACGCAGCAGTCGGGCAACGAAACCATCGCCCAGATCGAGCGCCTGGGGCAGGAGAGCCTTCAGCGCATCCAAGCCGATGGAGAAAAGCAGACGGCCGCTTTCCGCGAGGAGTTGATGGCGCTCAAAAAGGAATATCTCAAGTCCCAGGTCCAGACCGCCATGAGCATGTTGGAAGCCGCTGCAACCGATGCGAGCTTGAGTCCGGAGGAAAAGCAAAAGAGAGCCTTCGCGCTCGTTAAGGTCCTGCGGTACGGGCCCGAAAACAAGGACTACTTCTGGATCAACGATCTGCACCCCCGCATGGTGATGCATCCCTACAAGCCCGAGATGGACGGCCAGGATCTGACGGACAACAAGGACCCCAACGGCAAGAGGCTGTTCGTGGAATTCGCTCGGGTCGGCAAGGAATCGGGGGAAGGGTTCGTCGACTATCTCTGGCCCAAATACGGGGCGGACAAACCCCAGCCGAAGCTTTCCTTCGTGAAGCTCTTCAAAGAATGGGGATGGGTCGTCGGCACCGGGCTCTACATCGACGACATCGACGCCATGGTCAATATCCGGCGCGCGGAGCTGGAGCAGCGCCTGAAGGGGGAAGCGGACCAGTTGAACCAGCAGATCGAGTCGGCGAAACAGGATATTGAGAAAAGCATCCGCGGCGTCCTCACTTGGATCGGCGCGCTGTCTCTCGCCGCACTCGCCGGCGTGCTGGTCGTGAGCCTGGTTTTCACCCGCCGCAGCATCACCCGGCCCATCTCCCGGATCGTTTCGGGCCTGAACGAGGGGGCCGACCAGGTGGCCTCCGCGGCCGCGCAGATCTCCTCCACCAGCCAACTGCTCGCCGAGGGGGCGTCCGAGCAGGCCGCATCCATAGAGGAAACGTCAGCCTCCCTCGAGGAAATGGCTTCGATGACCCACCGGAACGCGGACAACGCCCGGCTGGCCGACGGCCTGATGAAGGAAGCCCGGAAGGTGGTGGCCCAGGCCAAAGATTCCATGTCCCAGATGTGCCGGTCCATGGACGACATCACCAAAGCCAGCGAAGAGACCTCCAAGATCATCAAAACCATTGACGAGATCGCGTTCCAGACGAACCTCCTCGCACTGAACGCCGCTGTGGAGGCTGCCCGTGCCGGCGAGGCCGGCGCCGGTTTTGCCGTGGTGGCCGATGAAGTCCGGAACCTCGCCATGCGGGCGGCGGATGCGGCCCGCAGCACGGCGACCCTGATCGAGGAGACGGTGAAGAAGGTCCGCGACGGGTCCGCCCTGATGTCCGCGACAAACAGCGCCTTCGGCCAGGTTTCGGAGAGTGCCGACAAGGTCGCCGACTTGGTGGGCGAAATCGCTGCGGCCTCCGGCGAGCAGGCCGAGGGGGCCGGTCAGGTGAACAAGGCGGTATCGGAGATGGACAAAGTGACCCAGCAGAATGCCGCCAGCGCCGAGGAGTCGGCCTCCGCTGCCGAAGAGATGAGCGCCCAGGCTGAAACGATGAAGGGCATGGTGAACGACCTTCTGACCATGGTCGGCGGGGGCCTGAAAAAGGACGGGGCTTCGCCCGAGAAAAAGCATGGCCGGAAACTCACAACGAAGTTTATGGGCGCCGGCCGTGCCGCGACGGCCCCGCTGAAGGGAAAGGCCCGGAAGGCGGATGGAGCTCCGGGCAAGCCGAAACGGCCGGAGGAGGTGATCCCTTTGGAAGAGGCCGATTTGAAGGATTTCTGATCGACCGAATCCGGTAGAAGCCAGCCGGCGAACCGAGGCGCCCCGCATTTTGCGGGGCGTCCTGTTTTAAAGCGCGGGCACAGCCGGTTTGCCGCTGGCGGTGCGGCGTGATAATGGTACCCTATCTTGAGGTTGATGAAAGGACGATTCCGTCTGTTCATGAACGAGCATTCAGATAAAGATGACGCCGCCGGCGTGCTGCAAAAAGGCTACGAACGGTCGGCGGCGCTCGAGGGGGCCTCGGAGTGAAGGGCTTGGGGCTCGCCGAGCGGTTTCCTGCTCGACCGCGCTCCGCGCGTGCAGGCCCCTATCCGTGATGCCCCGCGGAGCCAGCGCATGGGTGCATAAGATTCAAGGATTCGAGTGAAAATAAGCGCTGATGCTCCAGGCAACAATTCTGGAACGGCATCTCATGGCCGCCGCAGCCTTCGGTGAAGGCTGGCTGGCGCGATTCCGAATCGAGGTGGCGGGACGCCCCTATCTCGATCCCTCGACCCCTCTGCCATCGGTGACGCCATGACCGAGAAAGACAAAATCATCGAGGCGATCCTGGAGATCGAACTCAGGATGTTTCTCACCGTGAACCCCATGCAGACGAGCGGGTGCCAGGAATACCCCGAGAGCTTCAAGCTGCACCGCCGCGCCCAGTTCCAGCCCTGGTCCGAGGAGGCGCTCGGCAGCTACCTCGAAGATCTGCACGCGGCCCAGGAACGCGGGGACAACCTCATGCGCCGGAAGTACGCCCGGATGCAGGGCCTGCTGCGGCCCGCCGAAAGCGGTCCGGTCATCGAGGAGATCGTGCGCCTGAAGATGGACTGGCAGCGCACGATGTTCCGGGACTACCCCGCCGTCATGAGCGGCGCGCGGCCGCTCACGGAGGAGAACACCCGGGCGCAGATGACCTCCTTCGAGACTTACGCGCGCGGGGAACTCGAAACCTACTCCGCGCGCACCCTTAAGTTCCTGCTCCGCGACCTGCTGGCCATGCAGGCAAGAGGCGAGAGCCTCTCGGAAAAGGTCTACGACTGCCTCGTGCGGGAGAGCGGCTACGCGTCGCTGGAGGAGGCGGAGAAGAAGTTGAAAGCCCGGGGTGGAGAGCTCCAGAGTTGAAGGATTACGGCCGAATTTAAGTTCGCCTACGGAATAGGGATCAACGCTCGGCGTTCCGATTCCATGCAACAGCCCGCAGCGGAGCTGCATTCGACAGGAGGCCGCTTCGTATTCACCTCCTGTGGGCAGAAGGTTTGGCCCTTCCAAGATGATGGAGGTGACTTGCAAGAAACATTGGGCTGGTGAAGTGAGTCGGAGGGCCGCTAGCGAACCACCAACACCGGGCAGGTGGCGTAATGGCAGACCTGGGTGCTGACACTGCCGAATACCATGCCCTTGAGAGACCCCATGCCCCGCGAGCCCATAACTATCAATTCGCATTTGCGTGTGGCCGCCACTGAAAGGATGGCCTCCGGGGCCGGGCCTTCCAGCAGCTCTTCATCCACCTGGATTGAAGTCCGCCCGAGCTGCATCCTTGCCGTCTCGATGATCTCTTCCCCCCGTTTAATCCGAAGCGCGACGAGGTGGTTGTATTCAACGGAGTCTCTCAGATCGGACGTGTGGGGGAAGGCGTGCACCAGAATAAGCTTCGATCCGAAGCATTCCGCGATCGCACGGGCATGGTTTAAGGCGAACATGCTTTGATCGGACCCATCCAAGGCCACGAGGATCGATGCATACATCGGATGCCTCCTTTCACCGCACGACCAGCACCGGGATCTTGGAATGCGTCAACACCTTTTGGGTTTCGCTGCCGAGCAGCAGACCTCCGATACCTTTCCGACCGTGAGAGGCCATGACGATGAGATCGCATTCCCTTTTTTTCGCCGTCTCGATGATGGCTTGATAAGTCTGATCGCTTTTGTCCTGAACGGTTTCGCATGGTACGCCCGCTTCTGCGGCCGCCTTTTCGATCGCGTGCAGGGTTTTGCGAACTTCCGTTTGAATTGCTGCTGCGACCTTCTTTTTGAACTCCGCCCCGATGTCCGAATCGAAACCGAAATGGCCCATTTCGGCCACCACACAAACACCGGTTACTCTGGCGTTGATGGTTTTGGCAAGCGCAAGGCCTTTCCGCATCGCGGCTTCGGACATTGGCGAACCATCCGTGGGCAGCAGAATATGTCTGAACATCTTCACCTCCTCGTGGGTTTAAGGTGATCGACGGATAGATGCCTCCTCGGCCTAAATCATCACGTACCTGAGCCCAGTTGCGAAGCAGGCAGCTCCCTCTGCGCTGATCCGCCTCGACCACTTGACTTCCGCGATGGCCAGCGAATGAAAACCTTCCTCCCGGGAATACCCACATGATATGCCGGTTGCCCGGACCACCAGGATGCTCCCGGTTTTGAAGTGGGCCGCCAGCTCAGCGTAAAGGCCATTGGCGCAGCAGTTCTTCATTATGCCGCCGACCGCTTCGCCGAACTGCGCAGAATTTAGATGGCGGCAGACAACCGAGGTGTTTATGGGATACCGCGTGGTGGCCCGCTTTTCCAAGAGCAGCCCCCTTCTAGTCGGGTTCTGAACAGAAACGATTTCGGAGCAGAAAAACGCTCGATGCCAGCTTCATCCCGCTCCTGGTTACAGGCATTTGTCATATAATTTTAAATAGTTGTCTATAAGGAGGTAGCCTCATTTCCATAGGGGAAGTACTCGATTCCGGGATTTTTCCCGGCGGGGGCGGGAAGAAGCAGGACTTTGATGAATCGGCTATTCGATCACGGAATCGGTGTATTCGATCGCGCCGGCCAGGACGTAAATGCCGGGATCGGTCTCGAAACCCAGGCTGGGGTTGTTGCTCAGATGGGACCGGTCGATTCGGAGCGTGCCGGTGCGGTCGTTGCTCACGAAGAAAATCGCTCCGCCGCCCTCGTTGGCCGTGTTGTTCGCCAGCGTGCAGCCGCACACTTCTAAGGTGAACGTGTTGCCGTCGTTGTAGATGGCTCCGCCGCTGCCGCCTCCGGGGGTTCCGGGTTCGGCCGGGTTGGCGCCGTACCCGACGGCCTGGTTGTAGCTCATGACGCTGTTGATCACGGTGAAGGAGACGCCGATGCTGCTCAGCGCTCCTCCGTTGGAACCGACATTGCCCAGGTCGTCGCGGCCGCCGAAAGTCGATCCGACCACGTAGACCGGCTGATCGTCGTACTGGTCGAATACGCGCACCGCCGCACCGCCCACGTCCGGGCCTTCCACATCGCAGCGATTGTTAAAAAAGCGGCAGTTGACGATCTTGAAGCGCCCGCCGCGCACGAAAATAGCCCCGCCGCCGCCAGGGTCCTCGCCCGCGGTGTGTCCGTTCACGAAGGTCAGGTTCTGCACCGTCAGTCGGGGGTGGTCCTGGTTCTGGCAGTGCGACGTCGTCCAGACCAGATCCGGGTCGCAGGTGTTCATGTAGAGTATCCGGCGCTGATCGCCGCCGCTGAGGGCAACCCGGCCGCCGCCGTCGATGACGATTTCCGGGCCTTTATCGTTGAATATCTTGGCGGTCTCCGAGAGGGTGATGACGATCGGGTCCGGGCCGCAGTCGAAGGTGATCACGCCGCCGGCCGCCACCGCCGCGACAACGGCGGCGCCGGTGCAGCTTTCCGGGGTTCCGCTGCCCACTATCCGGCCTGGAACCGTGGTGTCCACGGCTTGTGCATCCGCCGGTACGCTGCACAGGCGTTCGACCGTACCGGCTTCCGGCCAGCCATCCGCAAATGGAATCGGTTCGGGCGCCGGGGCCGACGGGGTGGGCTCCGATCCTCCCGATCCGCTCGACCCGCAGCCGGCGATCACGGCGGCCGTAAACAGTATCAGGATGCCTGCCGCGGCGCGGCCCATGCGCAAAAGCGTCGATCTCATCAAGCCATCCTTCTTGTTGAATGAAACCGCTCTCAGAAACCCGGGATTTGACGGGGGAAGTAGTCTTCCAAGGTCCCCTCGCGGTACACGTCCGCGGTCGCGCAGTGCAGACCCCCGCCAAAGGCCGCCACGTCCCAGAACGGCACGGGCACCACCTCGAAGCCGAGCCGGTCGAACTGCTCCATCTGCTCCGTCTCAGCGGCTTCGACGCACACGGTCTTGGGATCGAGGATTAGGATGTTCATCGACAGCCACACGCTGCAGAAAGACAGCTTGGCTTTCCGGTCGTGGGCCGGTTTGGCGCACTCGACGATCTGCCAGTCATTCTTCTTGAACAGCTCAACCAGCTCCGGGGTCAGCGGCTTGCGCTGGCGGTTGGAGAGCGCCAGCCCCGGCCGCAGCGGCACGAAGGTGGCGTCGATGTGCATCGGCGCATCCTCTTTAAAGATCACCGAATGGACGCGATGACCGGGGAAGTGCCGGCGCAGCCAGCTGATGCCGGCGGCGTTGGTCACCGTGGACTGCTGCACGATCAGGTCCCTGCCGCAGCGGGCCACGTCGGCCGCGTCGAAGCAGGGCTCCGCCTCGGTCAGCACCCAGTCCCGGGCCTGGGTGCGTTTGAGCTTTTCCTCCTCGCTCAGGGTGTCGAAGATTTTCCAGTAGTCCTTCTTGTACGTGCGCTCGGTCAGACGCGGCTTGGGCGCCGCCTCCCAGCGGAAATTCGGGTCTTCCTGGAAATAGCGCTCGAGCAGCGGCCGATAGACGAGGAACTCGAACCAGCGGCTGCGGCAGGACATGGTGGCTTCGAGGATTTCAGGACCCACGGTGAGCAGGACGTCCCGCGGCGGCATGCAGCCGAACATCGTCGCCTGCTTCCAGTCGGGAGTCTGGACCGCCTGGCTGAAATCGATCGGCGTGGGCCGGTCAACCCGGATGCCGCGCTGCTCCAGGATGCGCGCGAAATTATCCAACTGCGCGTTGGCCTTGTCTTCCATTTCCTTCGGCAGCCGCCCGTAGGTTCCCCGCGGGAAACCGTACTCCGGCCAGTTGCGCTCGACCGCCGGCTCCGGCGCCTGAACCATGGTGCCATCGGCGCGGCCCACGATGACGTGTTGGAGCGGATCCCACTCGTTCCAGGAACACACTTTTACGCTGGCCTTGTTTTCAGCCATTCCAGCCTCCTCATGCCTAAAAAAATAAGCCCCGCCAGGCAATCATGCGGGCAGGGTTTCAAACCCAAGTCTAACCGATTTTTCTTATAGGCGGGTCCCCTTGAAATTGCAAGCATCCAGACCGCCGGGAGGCGCACTGCGCCGGCGGCTCAACAGGGCTCGAAAGATTAAGATTCAAAGCCCTTTGAGATGCTTGACCAGATGCCCCAGCTCCGGAAAAATCAACCGGGTGCAGGCGAGCTTGCAGGCGTTGAGGCTTCCCGGCATGCAGAATACCACGGTGGAGCCGATGAGACCGGCCGCTGCGCGCGACATGATGGCCGCCGAACCAATCTCCTGCATGCTGAGCTGGGCGAACAGGGGGCTGAAGGCCGAGAGGGACTTGGTGAACATGGGGCTGACGGCTTCGATGGTCACGTCCTGCGCCGTGATGCCGGTGCCGCCGTTCATCAGCAGGATCTGCGGCTCCAGGTTTTCGGTGATCTCCCGCACCGTCATGGTGATGGTGGCGGCGTCGTCGGGGATGACCCGGTGGCAGACGACCTCATGGCCGATTCCCAACGCCATCTCCTTGATCCACCGGCCGCTTTCATCTTCCTGGATGGTGCGGGTCGTGGAAAGGGTCAGGATGGCGATGGCGACCTTTTTCGGCGCGTCCTTTTTATGCTCGGCGGTTCCCATGAGCGGCCTTCCTTGTTCAGTGGGTGGGTAGGTTTTAGATCTACTCCACCCGCCGGCCTCATTTCAACAAGTTTGATTCAATCAGCCATGGCGCATCGTTTCATTAATCGGATGATAATAACACTGAAACTCCATCAGGTTCTATCCCAAATAGTCCTTCACCGCACGGCAAAAAATCTCGACCCCCAGGGGCAGCACCGCCTCGTCCATGTCGAAATGAGGGGAGTGCAGGGGATGGATGAAGCGCCCGGAAGCGTCCCGGCAGCCCAAACGGATGATGGCGCCTGGGGCCTTGGCGGCCATGAAGGCAAAGTCCTCCCCGCCGCACTTGGGCTCGAGCCAGCGCAGGTTTCCCTCTCCCACCACTCGGGCGGCGCTGTCGCAGAACGCCGCCGAGACTTCGGGATCGTTGCGGCAGGCCGGCACTCCTTCTTTCAAGGTGAAGGTCATGGTTACCCCCAGGGCTTCCCCAAAGCCGCGGCTCAGCTCCTGCAAACGGCGGATGAGGGTGTCGCGCACCTCCGGCTTGAAGCTGCGGATGGTGCCGGATAGCCGGGCGACCGGCGGGATGACATTGGGGGCGCTGCCGGCCAGGAACTCGCCGAAACTGATCACGCCCACATCGGTCGGGTCCAGGTTCCGGCTGACAATGGTCTGGGCGGCCTGGACCAGCGTGGCACCGGCCACAATCGGGTCCCGGCCCTTCTCGGGCGACGAGCCATGCACGCCCCGACCCTGCACTTCGATGTAAAAGCCGTCGCTGGCGGCGTGGCTCACGTCGCGGTAAAAGCCTACCTGGCCCACCGGCAGGTCGGGCCAGAGATGAGCGGCCAGCACCCGGTCCACGGGCGGATCATCCATGGCCCCGGCCGCGATCATGGCCTTGGCCCCGGAGACGATCTCCTCGGCCGGCTGAAAAAGGAAACGCAGCTCGCCCCTGATCCCTGCCGCCAGGCCGGTTTCCTTCAGCCAGCGGGCCACGCCCAGCAGGATGGCGGTGTGACCGTCGTGGCCGCAGGCATGCATGATTCCGGGATGTTGGGAGCGGTAGGCAACCTCGTTCCGCTCGTCCATCCGCAGGGCGTCGATGTCGGCCCGCAGCGCCAGCACCTTGCCGCCCTCCCTGCCCCGCACCACCCCCACCGCGCCGGTTGCCAGGCCGGGCGTCTCGCGGATCTCCACGCCGAGCTCCGTAAGTATGCCCTTAATGCGGGCGGTGGTCCGGTGTTCCTCGAAGCTGGGTTCGGGGTGCATGTGAAAGTCGCGCCGAAGGTCGCTCAGCCAGCCGTAGAGGGGATGCTTCTCGAAGTCCATCGTCACCTCCGATGGGCCGGCGCGCCCTGCTCGGCCAGGTCATGGAAAAGCCCGGTCATCAGCAGGAGAGCGTCGCGCAGGAGGGGGGGCAGGACATGTTCGTCCGGGGCGTGTTGGGAGCAGCCTCCATAGGAGTGGGGAACCCAGACGGTGGGCAGGTTCAGGATATCGGTGAAGGCGTCGTTGGGGAGGGAGCCTCCCAGATTGGGCAGCACCGCGGGCTTTTTCCCGCTGGTGGCTTGCAGGGAGCTGATGGCAAATTGCGCCCAAGGGTTATCGGGGTCCAGGCGCGTGGCGGTGAAGTAGCCGCCGCGCTGGGGAATGACTTCGACCTGGGGAAAGCCGCACGCGACCAAGCGCCGGCGCAGGCCGGCCTCGAAGGTCGCCGGATCGGTGTCCACGGTGAAGCGGATGTGCAGGCGGGCCCAGGCCTCGGGCGGGATGGCGTGGGCCGGCGCCTCGGGGTTGCCACACTTGAAGGCCAAAACCTCCAGCGTGCTCCAACCGAAGACTTTTTCAGCGGCGGAGAAGCCGGGCTCGCCCCAACCCGGATCGATGGCGGGCCCGCCCTCGCCGGTGACATCCAATTCCGCCAGAGCCTGTTTGACCGACGGGGGGATGGCGGCAGGGCGAAGCTCGGGCACCAGGATCTTGCCTTTGGGGTCGACCAGGCAGGCGATGGCGTG
Source organism: uncultured Desulfatibacillum sp. (assembly GCA_964427375.1). Classification (GTDB taxonomy): domain Bacteria; phylum Desulfobacterota; class Desulfobacteria; order Desulfobacterales; family SpSt-501; genus SpSt-501. The sequence continues at coordinate 114,140 of CAYRUF010000007.1, forward strand.
GGCCAGGATGGTGCCCGGATTGGACAGGAGCCCGCCCCAGTTGCCGGAATGATGGCCGCCTTCGCGGAGCTTCAGGCGCAGATCGAAATTGGCCACGCCCCGGGAGCCCCCGAAGATGGTGGGCGTCATGGGCGCCAGGCGGGGGCCGTCGCTGGCGATGAGCACATCGGACGCGAGGAGCTTCCGGTGCGCGGCGCAGACTTCGCGCAGGCCCGGCGAGCCCATCTCTTCGCCGATCTCGATCAGCACCTTGACGTTGAACCCCAGACTCCCACGCTCCCTCAGAACCAGGTCGAGGGCCGCGAGATTGATGGTGTGCTGGCCCTTGTTGTCCGCCGCGCCGCGGCCGTACCACCGGTCCCCGTCGACCGTGAGCGTCCAGGGATCGAGGCCCGGTCCCCAGCGATCCTCCATACCGAGCACGGTATCACCGTGGCCGTAGGTCAGGACGGTGGGATGGGCCGGGTCCTCGATGCGCTCGGCGTAGAGAACGGGCAGCCGGGAAACCACGGGATTGTCGAGCAGCCGGCAGGCGAAGCCGAGACCATCGAGATAGGGAGTGAGGGACTGGGTAAGGTAGGCCAGAGCTTGAGCCGTGCTCGCTTCGTTCTGGCTCTCGGATCGGTAGGCGACCCGGTCTTTCAACAGGTTGAAGAAGTCGCCGTTGTCGAAAAAAGCCTCGGCGCGTTTCAGGGCGTTTGCTCTGCTCATGATTCCTCCTAAAAGTGGCATTCCACCAGGTGACCCCCCTCGCGGCGGGGAATGGGCGCCTGATTCCGGCAGGGTTCGGCGGCCTTGGGGCAGCGCGGATGAAACGTGCAGCCCGGCGGCGGGTCGATGGGGCTGGGATAGGCAATGCCCAGGCGGGTGTCGGGCAGGCCCCGTCCGGGTTCGGGCGTCAGCACGGAGCCGAGCAGAGCCTGCGTATAAGGATGTCGGGGGTTGCGGAAAAGCTCTTGGGTCGGCGCCTCCTCGACCAGGCGGCCCAGGTACATCACGGCCACCCGGGTGGCCAGGTGCTCGACCACGGCCAGGTTGTGGCTGATAAAGAGATAGGTGAGCCTCAGCTCCCGGCGGAGCCGCAGGAGCAGGTTGAGGATCTGGGCCTGCACCGAGACGTCGAGCGCGCTGGTGGGCTCGTCGCAGATCACCAGCTGGGGCCGCATGATGAGCGCCCGAGCCACGGCCACCCGCTGGCGCTGGCCCCCCGAAAGCTGGTTGGGGTAGTTGTGGCGAAGACGGGGGGCCAGACCCACCACCTCCATGATCTCGGCGACCGCTCGGTCCCAGGACGCCCTGGTGCCGATCTTCAGGGCGCGCAAGGGCAGCGAAATGATGGATCCCACGCTTTTGCGAGGATTCAGGGAGGCATAGGGGTCCTGAAAGACCGGCTGCACCTGCCGGGCGATCTCCCTGGAATCGCACTCGGCCAGCAGCCGGCCTCCCAGGCGGATGCGGCCCGAGGTCGGGGCTTCGAGAGCCAACACCAGCTTGGCCACCGTGGTTTTGCCGCAGCCGCTCTCACCCACCAGGCCCAGCACCTCTCCCGGCTGCAGCGATAGGGAGACGCCGTTAACGGCGCGCAGGGTGCGTTTTTCTCTGAAGGCCCCGGCATCGACCCGGTAGGTCTTGGTCACGTTTTCAAGCTCGAGCACGGGATCCGACATGGCGCTCCTCAGGAGTCCATCAAACGACCGTGGTATCCAGGCAGCGCAAGGCGCGGCCCGGCCCTATGTCCCGGAGATGCTGGTCCTCGATAGCGCATTCCGGCTGCGCCTTGGGGCAGCGGTTGCGGAACATGCAGCCTCTGAGTTCGCCGATGGGGGTGGGCACCAAACCGGGAATGGAGCCCAGTTCACTGCCCGGTTCCACCCTCCCCGGCACCGGGATGCAGCGCAAGAGGCCTTGGGTATAGGGGTGCAGGGGCCGGGCGAAGACCTCCCGGGTGGTGCCGGTCTCCACCACCTGGCCGCAGTACATGACACAGAGCCGGTGGGCCATCCGGGCCACCACCCCCAAATCGTGGGTGATCAAGATAAGGCCCATCCGGAACTCCTGCTGAAGGCCGGCCATCAGGGCCAGGATCTGTGCCTGGATCGTCACGTCCAGCGCGGTGGTGGGCTCGTCGGCAATGATGAGGCTGGGTCCACACATGAGCCCCATGGCAATCATGACCCGTTGGCGAATCCCGCCCGAGAGCTGGTGGGGGAACTGCTTGAGACGGCTGTCCGCCGCCGTGATTCCCACTTTCTCCAAAAGAAACACGGCCCGCTCGCGAGCTTCCCGCCGCGAGGCATCGCGGTGCTGCCGGTAGGCTTCCATCAGTTGATTGCCGATGGTGTAGCATGGATTGAGCGAGGTCATGGGCTCCTGAAAGATCATGGCCATGCGGTCGCCCCGCAGGCTGGCCATGGTCCGCTCCGAGGCTGTGCTCAGGTTGCAGCCCTCGAAAAAGAGCTTCGTGGCCCGGCGGTCGGCGCGGGCGGGCAGGAGGCCCATGAGGGCCAGTGCGGTAAGCGATTTTCCGCAGCCGCTCTCGCCGACCAGGCTCAAGGTTTCGCCTTGGCGCAGTTCAAACCCCACATTGCGTACCGCCTGCAGCCGGCCGGCGGGCAGCGGCAGGCCCACGTGCAGACCTTCCACTTCCAGGATCAGGTCCATCAGCGCCCCTCCGGCGCGGTGACGTCGCGGATGCCGTCGCCTAAAAGGTTGAAGCCCAGGAGGAGCAGGAAAAGCGCCACGCCCGGAATCGTGACCAGGTAGGGGAAGAAGAGCATAAACTCCTTGCCCTCGCTGATCATGAGCCCCCAGGACGGAGTGGGCGGCTGGACCCCCATCCCCAGGAATGATAGCGCCGCCTCCAGGAGGATGGCCCGGGCCACTTCGAGGGTGGCAACAACGATCAGGTTGTTCATGAGGTTGGGAAGGATTTCCTGGGCCAGGATGCGCAGCGTGGAGCAGCCGGCGGACTTCGCGGCCGCCACGTACTCCAGGGGGCGGATTTGTTGAGTGGAGGATCGGACGACCACCGCAAACCGGTCCCAGACCAGAAGTCCCAGCACGAGGATGACGACTCGCATCGATCCGCCGATGAGCGACACCACGGCCACGGCCACCAGCACCGCCGGCAGAGCCAGACGCACCGTGATAAGGAAGCTTACGGACATGTCCATCCGGCCGCCGAAATAACCGGCCAGAAGACCGAGGCTCGTTCCGATGAAGCCCGCGATCAGCATGACCGAAAGCCCGATGAGCAGCGAAACCCGCGAGCCGTAGATGAGGCGGCTCAGATAGTCGCGGCCCAGGTTGTCCGTCCCGAGGGGATGATCCCAGGTGCCCTTCTCCTGCCAGACGGGAGGGATCAGCCGCCGCTCCAGGTCCTGGGCGTATGGATCGTGCGGAGCCAGGACCGGTGCCAGGACCGTCAGCAGGACAACCGCCGCGATCACGGCCAGCCCCAGAAGAAAACCCTTGTGGCGGAGCATGGCGCGCCGCATGATCTGCCGGGGTGAAGGGAAGACGACTTCCAGGCCGAGGCCGGTTTCCGCCGGCGAGCTCGTCGGGCGGTCGGAGGCCGTCATCTTACTGCACCCGGATGCGGGGATCCAACATCGCATTCAGGATGTCGGAGAGCAGGGTCAGCACGACGTAGATCAGGGAGAGCATGAGCACGACGGCCTGCACCACCGGCAGATCCGAACGTCCGATCGACTCCCAGGCGAGGTAGCCGATGCCGTGCAGGGCGAAGACGCTCTCGATGATGATCGATCCTCCCAGCATGAACCCGAACTGTACCGCGGCCAGGGAGACCACCGGAATGATGGCGTTGCGGAGCGCATGCTTGAAGAGGATTTTGGGCCAGCGGAGGCCCTTGGCCCGGGCGGTGCGGATGTAGTCGGAGGACAGCACCTCGATCATGCCCGAGCGGATGAGGCGCATGAAGGCCGGCGTGGCGTAATAGCCGAGCGCGATGGTGGGCATCACGAAGTGGCGCCAGGAGCCGGTGCCCGAGACCGGAAGCCAGCGCAGGGTCACGGAAAAGAAGATGATCAGCAGCAGGCCGAACCAGAAGGAAGGCATGGCCTGGCCCAGGACCGCGATGCCGAGAGCCAGGCGGTCCACCCAAGTGTTGGGGCGCACCGCCGCCAGAATGCCGAGCGGCAGGGAGAGCAGCACCGCGAACGCCAGGGCGCAAGCGCCGAGGGTCATGGTGACCCCGATGCGGTCGCCCATGATCTGGCTCACCGGCAGGCGGAAGTAGGGGGACTCGCCGAAATCGCCCTGCAGGGCGCGCCAGCCCCAATCCAGATATTGAACCAGAAGGGGCCGGTTGAAGCCGTACTGCTCACGGATGTGTCGAATCTGCTCGGCGGAGGCGGCCTCACCTGCCAAGGCGATGGCCGGATCGCCGGAGACCCGGATGAGCATGAAACTCACCAGGGAGACCGTGACGGCCACCAACAGGGCCAGTAATAGGCGTTTCACGGTGTAAACGAGCATAATGCAATCTTCGGCGATGAAAATCGACCCGGGCTAAGCCCCGCCGCTCGGCGCGGCCGGGGGTGCGCCCCTATGGAGAGCGGGGCGCACCGTTAGATGGCGCTTTTCAGGCCTACTTCCATTTGGCCGAGTAGAAACGGGGCGTCTCGTCGCTGTGAGGGGTAAAATCCAGGTCCGAGCTGAAGCAGTAGTTGCTCACCCAGGTGAAGAGCGGCACGGTGTAAGCCTGGCTCGCGATGATCTGGAGGGCCTCCTTGTAAAGGGATTTCCGCTTTTCGACATTCATCTCCGCGCCGGCGGCCGTCAAAAGTTCGAGCACCTTGGGGTCGCGCGCCACGTCGTCGGTGGTGTGCATGAACCAATAATCGATGATAGCGCTGATGTCGTTGATGGAGTTGGAGCCCCAGGTCCAGAAAGCGAGCTGGACCTTGCCTCCCTGGAATCTCTCGCGCATGGCCGAGTACTGGAGCTGGATCAGCTTGGCCTTGACGCCGACCTTGGCAAGATAGCCAACGATGGCCTCGGAGTAAGGCCGGTCGCGGTAGACGTAGAAATCGACCTCGAAGCCGTCGGGGTAGCCGGCTTCAGCCAGGAGCTGCTTGGCCTTGGCGGGATCGTACGGGTATTTGGCCACATCGCTGGTGCAGCCGAACTGGCTGGGGTAGCAGATCGAGTCAATCGGCTTGGACTGCCCGCCGGCCAGGTTTCTGGACATGGTGGCGGCGTCGATGGCGTGGTTCATGGCCTGCCGGACCTTGAGCTTGGTAAAGGGATTGTCCGGGAAAGCATCTTTGGTGACGTTGGCGGCGTCCATGAAAAGGAAGCCGACCCGCATGGTCTCGCCGGCCACCATCGTCAAATTGGGCATCTGCGCCAGCTTGGCGGCCTGGTCCGGCGGGATGAGCCAAGCCCAGTCCAGGCCGCCGGTCATGAGCTCGGCCGCCTTGGTGTTGACTTCCGCGATGGTGCGCCAGACGATGCGCTGGATGGCGGGCTTGCCCTTGGGGCTTCCCGCGAAATACTGGTCAAAGGCCTCCAGCACGATCTTTTTCCCAGGCTCGACCTCGGCGACCTTGTACGGACCGGTGCCGACGGGCTTGGCGCCGAAGCCCTTGGAGCCCACCTGGGCGTAGTAGTCCTTGGGGTAGATGGGCATGGCGCAGGAGAGAAACTCGATGGCCGGAGGAAAGGGTTTGTGGGTGACGATCTGAACCTTGTAGTCGCCGATCTTTTTGACTTCCTTGATCCAGTTGACATAGGTCCAGTACTTGACCTTGTTGTCGGGGTTGGCGGCGTAATTGAGGACGTAGACCACGTCGTCGGCCGAGAACTTGGCTCCGTTGTGGAAGACGACGCCCTGGCGCAGCTCGAGTTCCAGGACCGTGTCGCTCAGCCATTTCCAGGAGGTGGCCAGGAGCGGCTTGTGCTCGAAGGTGACGGGGTCGCGGTAGATCAGGAAATCATAGGCATGCTGGGACAGCACGATGCCCTCCCGGGCGGTGTTGAAATACCAGTCCAGGGTTTCAAGCTCTTTTTCCAGGGCAATGTTGAGCGTGCCGTCCTTCTTGCCCGCGGCGGCCGGTCCGGCGGTTAAGCCGGCCAGCAGAGCCAAAGCCAGAACCAAAACCAGACAGTTGCGAAATCCCATGCTGTCCTCCTTGATTGGGTTTAAGGCGTTAATGGTGCCGAGGCACCGCAGAGCCCGGTTTGCCGCCAGATGTTCGGAGAGATCCGTCGATCCTGGCTTTGCTTGGGGTCAGCTTTTCGGGGGCACGCAGTATTCCGAGCAGATCCAGAGAGCCCGGGAATGACGCTTCTGCTGCTGAATGCAACCGTTTTGGGGCCGTTGAGGATTAACAAAGGCGGAACAGGCTTGTCAACACCGATGTCTCCTAATCGACCGACAGCGCCCACAAGTAATCGGCAGCCTTCCGTGAAACCTGCTGCGCCACGATGGAATGGACCAGGGCCGTG
>CAYRUF010000008.1:0-102337 GCA_964427375.1 uncultured Desulfatibacillum sp.
GCCAAGTTCACCAGCTATGCCAATCTCTCGCAGCTCAACCAACAGGGGATCCGCTTCATCACCCTGCGCCGGCGGGGTAAAAGCATGGTGGATGGCATCGGAGCGCTTTCCCCTTGGACGCGCGTCCATATCCCTCACGCCAAGCGCAAATACCCCCATCCGATCGTGCATGAGTCGCGCATCAGCCTGCCCGACTACCAGGGCCAGCTGCGCCAGGTGATCCTGCGCGGCAACGGCCGTGAAAAACCCGCCTTCCTGATCTCCAATGACTTTGACGCGCCGGTGGAGATGCTGGTCGGCAACTACGCCCGGCGCTGGCGGGTGGAAAATGTGATCGCCGAGGCCGTCAAGTTCTTCAACTTGAATGCGCTGTCTTCCCCGATTCTGGTCAAGGTGCACTTCGATGTGGTTATGACCATGATCGCCGACACCTTCTATAACCTCTTGGCCCGCAAGCTGCGTGGGTTTGAAAACTGTGAGTCTGCCAAAATCTACCGGCTCTTCGTCAAGGGCAAGGCCAGAGTCAAGCTCAACGGTCAGAAGCTCACCATCAGCTTCCCCCGCCGAGCGCATAATCCCATCCTGCGCTCGGTGCCCTGGCAGCGGCTGCCTCAGTCTCTCTCATGGCTGAATGGGATCGGCCTGGATCTCAAATTCAAATGAAGCCCGCGCCCCACACCTTATATTGCCGTGACGCTTAAACCAGCGCGAAAATCGCTGTTTATTCAAAATTGTTGTCCGCATCTTTCAGCAGCGGCGCATTGGCGTCCTTGGGCGAAAGGACGGGGTCAGCAATCGGCCATTCGACGTTCACCTTGGGGTCGTTCCAGCGGAACCCCCGGTCGTGCTGGGGGGAATAGTATCCGGTGGTCTTGTAGAAGACCTCGCATTCATCGCTCAGCGCGCAGTAGGCATGGGCGAAGCCTTCCGGAATGTAGATCATTCGGCAGTTTTCGCCGGTCAGCTCCACCCCGACCCATTTGGCATAGGTGGGCGAGCCCTTGCGGATATCCACGGCCACGTCGAAGACTCGCCCGCGCAGACAGCGCACGAGTTTGCCGATCGCGGCAGGCCGGACCTGATAGTGCAGCCCCCGCAGCACCCTGCCGCTGGAACGGGCGTGATTGTCCTGGACGAAGCGCGGGATCCCCTGCTTGAGAAAAGGCTCCTCCCGGTAGCCTTCCAGGAAGAAGCCCCGCGGGTCCTTGAATATTTCATGCGTGATCAGTATGACGTCCGGTATTGCCAGCGGCTCAAAACGAAATTCCATTCGCTACATCCCGCCTTCTATATAGCTCCGCCCCGTGGGTTACATCGGCAACCCGGATCGGACGAAATGATGATATGACCAAACAACCCAGAACGCCTGTAAATTCAAATTGTAATTTAGACCATAGGCGCTTTGATAAGTCAAGGCATTTGATAGGTAGAATCGAGTTGGCGATCACTGCTAACTTATTGTTCTGGAAAGCAAATAAGACTTTAAGCCCTTCGAAGGGCGGGTCTATCCATCGGAAGGTCGATCAGAAGGATTTTTCCCGTGGAGTCTGGTGGCAGAAAGCGGTTGGAAGGGATCAAGGCTGGCTGTCGAATTTCTGCGCAGAAGGTGCCGGTGTCGGTTTGTCTGGCTGGGTGGTGCTGATCATTCGGGAGACCCCTTCGAACACCGCCCCTTCCCTGATTTCGTAGGAAGCCGCGGTGCACTCACCGTTGAAACGCCCGGAAGGCTGCACTTCCAGCTGGCGGCGGGCGAGCACTTGACCGCTAATCGTGCCCTGGACGACTACATTCCGGGCGTCGACTTCGGCCTCGACGACACCGCCGACGCCAACGAACAGGTCTCCCTTCAGCCGAATGATTCCCTTCACCCGCCCGTCGACATGCAGACTCTCGTCTCCAATGATCTCTCCCTCTACCACCATCGGCCGGCTCACCAGCGAGGTCGATCCCGAGGTTTCATCCTTGGCCATTTTCCGGATTTCCTTTTGCTATTTTTTTTCTTTTCGACCGGGGGCATTGGGGGCTGGTTTGCTTTCGGAAGGCTTTTCCATTTCGACTTCTCCGTTCAGCACAGCTCCTTCCACCATGGACAGTTTAGGGGCGGCTAATCGGCCGTTCACCACCGCGCTTTTCTCAAGATGAATTCGTTGCCTGGCCGTAAGGGAACCGCTAAAGCCCCCGCTCACCGCGACGCTTACGGCTCTGACGTCTCCGTTGACGGATGCCGAAGGCGCGATGACCAGCTCGCCGTTCAGGTCGAATTCCCCTTCCAGCGTCCCCATCACAATCAGGCTGCCGCCGCCGGACACCCTGCCTTTTACGGTAAGCTTGGCTCCAAAAAAAGAAGTTTCATGGTCGCCATCTCTTCCGGCCGCGGAAGCGGAAGCGCCAGCCGCTTTGTCTTTGGCGAAAAGTCCCATCCATAAACCTCGTTAATTCATCAGATCAATCGGATTTTGATTCCATAACATGCATCGACCCAACAATCCAGCAGGGCCTGACGGTTCGACCGTTCACCCCCCTTTCGACCTGACAACTCCTCATGGCATGTGCTATATTTCAGGTAAACCGCCCATCCATTCCTCCTCGCCGAGCATCGGAGGAGCCGATGAAAAAAACGGTCTGGTTGTTCATCCTTTTTGGGGTCTGCGCCATTTCGCGGCTGACGGCCGATTCCGCGGATTTCGACCCAACAGCCAAGGCGCGCGATCGCATGGTGCGCGAGCAGATCGAAGCCCGTGGAGTTTCGAGCCCGCGGGTGCTCGATGCGATGAGAGCCGTGCCCCGGCATAAGTTCGTCCCGGAGGATCTCGTCGACTCCGCTTACAACGATCACCCCCTTCCCATCGGTGAAGGCCAGACCATTTCGCAGCCCTACATCGTCGCACTCATGACCGAAATGATCCAATTAAAACCCACCGACCGGGTCCTGGAAATCGGTACGGGTTCGGGATATCAGGCGGCTGTTTTATCCGCCTTAGCAGCTGAGGTCTATACGATTGAAATTAAGACTAAGCTTTATGAAAACTCATATAACACACTGAATAAAATAGGCTATAAAAACATAAACTGCCGCAACGGGGACGGCTATTTCGGGTGGCCGCAAGCGGCTCCTTTCGACGCCATCATGATCACCGCCGCGGTTGATCACATTCCGCCGCCGCTCTTGAAGCAACTCCGGGACGGCGGCCGGCTGGCGCTTCCGTTGGGAAGCCCCTTCGGTTATCAAAATCTTGTGCTGGTGACCAAGCACGGCGAAGACACGACGGTCAAACAGGTAACCGGCGTGCTCTTTGTTCCCATGACCGGCCACGCCATCCAGAAGGGCCGGCCCTGAATATGGCACGCATGGCGGTTTTCGCGGTTTCGTTTTCGACATTGGCTTTCGAAGTGATCCTGGCCCGCCTGTTTTCAATCAGCCAATGGCATCACCTGTCCTTCATGGTAATCAGCATCGCCCTGTTCGGCTTCGCTGCCAGCGGATCGCTTTTAAGCCTGAAGGACCCATCACGCTGGATTGACGCCGCCGGCCGATTCGACCCGGCGCGGATCGCGCTGCCCACCTTATTGTGCTCCGCGTCGATCTTCATCGCCTTCCTGGGAATGGACCGCCTTCCATTGGACTATTTCCGGATGGTGCTCGAGCCGATTCAGGTGATCTATCTGCTGGCGCTCTACCTGCTGCTGACCCTGCCCTTTCTCTTTGGGGGATGGGTCATCGCCCTGGCGTACGTAGCCGATCCCCAGCGTCCAGGGCTGGTTTATTTCGCATCCATGACGGGTTCCGCCCTTGGAGCGATCGCCGTTGCGGCCATGCTGGCGGCCATCGGCGAGGCTGCCATGGTGGCGCTGACCGCGCTGGCCCCCGCAACGGCGCTTCTATTCGGCTTCGCCGACCTGAAAAAGCGGGCGGTTTCAGAGAGAAGCGACCGCCGTGCTGCTCCGGTTTTCGTTCTGGGATGGCTGCTGGTTGCCAGCACCGGCATATGGCTGCTGACCCCGGCGGCCCAAACCCGCTTCAACATCCAATCGTCGGAATACAAAATGCTCTCCCAGGCCCTTCAATTTCCGGATACCCGGGTCGTCGAATCGATATCCGGGATCCGGGGCCGGATCGAAAGAGTCCGGAGCCCGCATCTCCGCTTCGCACCGGGCCTCAGCCTGAAATACACCGACCCTCTGCCCGCGGCCGAGGTCGTGTTCGTTGACCGAGACCAGCCGTTGTTCCTTTACGAGCCGGGCGTCGGCGACGGTTCTGGCTTTGCACGCTTTACGCACTCCTTCGTCGGCTATCAAATGGCCGGTACCCCCGGCCGGGTTTTGCTGATGATGGGCACCGGGGGCTTGGCGTTGGCATGCGCTCGGGCTGCCGGCGCGCAGCAGATCCGCATCGTCCAGCCGGATCCCAACCTGGCCAACATGATCAGGCAGCACGACGGCCGGCTCGAAGTCGCCACCGAAACCCCAAGGGCCCTGCTCGCTCGAACCGGCGAGACCTTCGATCTGATCCATATCGAAAATTGGGGCTCCTCTCTACCCGGGGCCGATGCATTGCACCAGGACCACCTGCTGACCGCCGACGGCCTGCAGGAATGTCTGCGTCGTCTCGCGCCGCAGGGTGCGCTGGTCGTCTCAGGCAAACTTCTGCTGCCGCCGTCCACCGCGCTGCGGCTGTGGGCGACCCTGCGGGAGGCCTTGGTCCGTGCCGGCCAGACAGAGCCTGAGCGCTGCATGGCGATGCTGCGCAATTGGGACACGTTTACCCTAGCGGCCGTGGCGCGCCCGCTGGATGACCCGCAGCGGATTCTGGAATTCGCGCGCCGGCTGAATTTCGATATTGTTTACCTTTCCGGCGCTGCGGAATCAGATGCCAATCGGTTCAACGTCTTCGATGAACCGTATCATTTCCGCGAGATTCGAGAGTTGGAAAACGCCGTCCGGGACGGCACGGCCGAGGGCTTTCTGTCCGAGTATCTTCTCGATGTGGAGCCTCGCACGGACCTGCAACCCTTTCCAGGGCACTTTCTGAAATGGGATCGAATCGATGACCTTTATCGGTCGCTCGGCGGACGGTGGCAGGCCATGTTTTTGGCCGGCGAGGTCGTCGTGGCGGTTGTGTTCGTGCAGGCCGCAGTGGTATCCTGCGTCCTCCTGTTGGTTCCGGCCGTTGCCATGTCGAAGAAATCCCGCATGATGCCTCCATCCAGCGTTCTTTTCTTTTTGGGTATCGGGGCCGGCTTCTTGTTCGCCGAAATGCTCTTCATCTATGTCGCGACCTTTTTCATCGGAAACCCGGTAACCAGTCTGGCCGTTGTGCTCGCGACGCTTCTGGTATCATCCGGCGCCGGTGGGCTCTGGGCTCAGCGCCGCGGGCGATTATGGATCAGACGGACGACGCTGGCTGCCGCCGTGGCCCTGGTATGGGTCGGCGTCCTGTTATGGATTTTCGCCGGCCGCCTGCTCGCCCTGCCGGAATTCTGGCGATACGCGGTGCTGGCAGTCAGCGTCGTGCTCCCCGGATTCGCGATGGGCATGCCCTTCCCGCTCGGCATGCGCTTCCTGCTGCACCTCCCGGAGGATCGTGCGTTTGCCTGGGCCGCCAACGGGTGCGCCTCAATCCTATCATCGATCGCCGCTGCTCAGATCGCCATCAGCGGAGGCTTGCATTGGATCCTTGGCGCGGCAATTATATGCTATGCCTTGGCCTACTGGGGAGCCGGGGAAGTGAAGTAAGGGACCTAGGCTGAGAGCGCCCCCCTCCCCTATTGATTTCAAGCCGGTTTTTGAAGATCGAGGGGCCCATGGTTTTGCCGATTGACATTCGGGTGGAATGCTACAGCGGATATCGCGGAGAGGAGACGCCGCAGGCGGTCCACCTTAAAGACCGTCGGGTGTTGGTGGCCGAGATCATCGACCGCTGGCTGGCGCCGGATCACCGTTATTTCAAATTCAGGGGGGATGATGGGGCTCTCTAAATCATTCGCCACGATGTCGTGACGTACGAGTGGCAGATGATTTTTTTCCAAGACCAGGACGTAAAAAACGCCGCCGCCGCAGGCGCTCTTTCCGGGACAGCGTGAACGGCACGTGGAGCGCTCCCAACCATCCTCCGCTCCTGCTCCGCAACGGACGCATTCAGGCCTTCTTGGCCGGCGGTTCCCTGCGGACGCGGGAAACCCATGAAATGCAGGCGTCGGCGAGAGCGGAGATCCTTGCCGCGGATGGCGGCGTGAACCTTGTCGCCGCCGTCCGCCCGGTAATCGGATCCGGTGGAATCCACCCAACGGGCGGACCGCATCCCCTGATCCGCCGATATGTTACAAAGAAATGGCGGCGGTCGCCGATGTTCCAACAGCGGGTTGCGTTTCCAGCGATCCGTGTCTAGATTGAGGCTCAAACAACTTCAAGAGGGAGGAGGATTCATGAGTGAAGACCGAGCCACGGAGATCCTTAAGAATGCGATCCTGTTAGAAAAACGCGGTTATGCCTTCTATTCGAAAGTCGCCGAGCAGGCGCACGGCGACGATGTCAAGAAATTCTTCCACTTGATGGCGGAAGAAGAGGTGAATCATGTCAAAATGCTATCCGAGCAGTTCAAGTCCTACCGCTCCAGCAAGAAATTCAAGCCTCGTGATCAGATCGAACACACCGAGTTCAATACCGTATCCGCGATCCTCACCAAAGATCTGAAGCGTCAGATAGCCGCTGCGGACTATGAAGCGGCCGCCATCGCGGCCGCCATGTCCATGGAAAAAAACGCCATCGAGGTCTATTCCAGCCGGGCATCGGAGACCCCCGATCCCGATGAGAAGGCCCTCTATCTATGGCTGGCTGATTGGGAGGCCGAGCATCTGAAGGTTCTGAGCAAAATTGATCGGGAGTTGACGGAGGAGATATGGCACGATAACCGTTTCTGGCCTTTTTGAAAAAGGCTCAGTTTCCGGAACGACCGTCATCGCAGGCATCATCGCTTCCGCTCAACCGCGAGTGCTCGGCCGTACTGCTCATCTCGCACACCGGCAGCTTTTCCGCGCCGCGCATGGCTTTGCCGCAACAATCCGGAACCTTGGCGCCGGCGTCCACTTCCACTTTTTTCCCGCAGTTTTCGCATTCGTATTTATGCTTCTGGGACATGAAAGCCTCCTGGGAAATTTGAAGTCGCTGTTCGACCTGCACCATAGAAAATACCTGCAAACGTGTCAAGCGCATCGGGGGTGAATCGGCGCGGATCGCAGGCCGAGTCCGTTCAGGCACCGATCAGGCCGATGACGCACCCCAGGGTGCCCGATGAAAGCGTACCGGAAACAAGCGCGCGGAGTCCGAGATCGACCAATTCAGGCCGGCGTTCGGGAGCCATGGTGCCCATGCCCCCGACCATGATTCCCAAGCTTCCGGGGTTTGCGAACCCGCACATGCCGTAGGTCATGATCAGCAGACTGCGCGGACTGAGCGAGCCGGCCGGCAGGCGCCCCATATCGATATATGCCATCAGCTCGTTCAGGATCGTCTTGGTGCCCATCAAGGCGCCGGCCACGGGGGCCTCGCTCCAGGGAACGCCCATGAGCCAGCAAAACGGCGCCATGATGGCCGCCATTCCGCGCTGCAGCGTGATGGGTTTTCCAAAAACATCCGGCAGCAGGCCCAGCATCAAATTGACCAGGGTCACCAGCGCCACCAGAACGACCAGCATGGCGATGATGTTCAGCAGCAGCTCCACGCCCTGCAGCGTGCCCCGGGTGATGGCGTCCATGGAGCTGCTGGCGGTATCCGCCGCCGTCAGTTCGCCGGCCGTCACCGGCTGGGTTTCCGGGATCATGATCTTGGCGATGGTGATGGAGGCCGGCAGGCTGATGATCGACGCAATCAGGATGTGGCCCATGGCATCCGGCACTGCAGCGCTGATGATCGCTGCGTAGAGTGCCATCACCGTTCCGGCGATGTTGGCCATCCCGCAGGTCATGACCGAAAACAACTCACTGCGGGTCATGCGCCCCAGGTAAGGTCTGATGAACAGCGGGGCCTCGACCATCCCTACGAACACGTTCACGGCGTTCGACAGACCTTCCGCGCCACCGATTCTCATCGCTTTGCGCAATCCCCATGAAAATCCGCGAACAACGATGGGCAGGACGTTCCAATAGAAAAAGAGCGAGGACAGGGCGCTCATCACCAGCACCATCGGCAGGGCTTGAAATGCCAGAATGAAACTGGACCCCGGATAGGTTTCCGCAAACGGCAGGGGGCCACCGCCAAGGTATCCGAACACAAAGGACGTTCCGCTGAGTGTCGCCGCTTGCAGGGCGAGCACCAGGCGATTGAGAAGAATGAACGCTTCACGGGAGATCGGCACATGGATCAAGATCCAGGCCACCGCCAGTGTCAGCAGAATTCCGACGGCCGCCAGTCTCCAGTTGACGCGGCGGCGGTTTTCGCTCAACAGCCAGGCTATGGCCAGAAAGGCGAACAACCCGAATAGGCTCTGCCAGACCATGCGACCCCTTTATTTATCCTTTAACGCCACCAACGATGCCAGGCGCCTGCCAGATTCCTGGCTGGCATCGCGTTCTTCGTGGTAATGGAGAATCCGGAGCGATAAAAAGCTGTGCAACAGTTCATTTTCTCGCAAAAAATAATCACGGCCGCGGGGGGAGTGCTCGGCATGCCCGGTCGTTTCCAGCAGGGTTTCGAAAATCAGCAGCCCGCCGGGCTTCAGTCCTTCGCAGATTTGAGGGAACAGGCGCCGATTCAGAAAAAGGATATTGATGATGAGGCCGTAGCGTCCGGTGGGAATATCAAACGTATCGAGGTCCGCGCAAATGCTTCGGATCGCCGGGTGCCGGCCTCTCAGAAACGATAGCCCTTCATCCGAGATGTCCACGGCATCGACCGTGAACCCCTGATCGGCCAGAAAGAGCGCGTTGCGCCCCCTTCCGGCGGCAATGTCCAGGGCCGTTGCCGGTTCAACCAATCCGCAGAAATCTCTCACGATGGCGGATGGCTCTTCTGGGTAATCCTTCCGGCGGTATTTTTCGTTCCACCGGACGCGGTCATTGAGCATGTCGTGGCCTCGCGTGCCTGAGATGGAGGCGGATTGCGCTCCTTCCTCTGACAACCGCTTCAGTTGCTCCGGAGATTCTCATTGTAACCTTTTTGTTTCAAAAGGGTCCCTATTCTCGGTTCGAATCGGATTCGAACCGTTGAGAAGTCAACCACCTGAACTTTCTCAACCTCCTCCTTTTCTCGCTGGGTGGTCCACAGCCTCGTGGACCGCCCTTTTCGTTTTTATTCCACGGGTCGCGCGCGGTTTTTATGAACCGGGAGCAATTCCGGCGCATGCGTCAATACGGCAACGCGGGCGTTTTGCCCTCGCCGCCGCAATGCTTCATCTATCGCCCATTGCAGGGTGGGGGCATGGATGTGGCCGAGCCTGGCCTTATGATCCGGAGGGATTCCCGGCGAATAGTTGATCACGGATGCTTTTTCGCGCACCAGCGCCCAGGCAACCGCTAGGGCCGCTGCCACGCCGTTTCGGAGGCGCCCCGACCGGTAGGCCGACTTAATTTCCGCCGAGGGCCATGCGGTGTAATCCAGCAGGTCGCTGTGGACCGGGCTCACGCCCTCCGGCGCCGGGGTGCAGACCACAATGGTGCCGCCGGGTTTGACCATCCGCTGAGCCGGGTACTGGGCTTTGTGGGATTGCCAGAAATCCAGGTCGCACGGGCAGGAGTTGGCCACCACGATGTCGGGTGTTTCTTGATATTCGACGCCGTAGATCGACCGCGCGGCCTGCACCCCGGCTTTGAAGGCCGAGCGCCTATCGCCATAAAACAGTCCGGTGACTCGGCCCTCGCTGTCCATGACCACATTGAAAATGGTTTTCATGTTGACCCGGTCGGCCATGTCGTCCATATCCCGGCGCACCGGGTTGTCTTCGATCCCCAGAAACGAATCGCCGCCGCCCTCACAAGACAGCATATGGGTCTCGGCCGTCGTCTTGGGTCCGCAAATACCGGGCTGGATGATTTTGGATGAGCCGGAATAACCGGGGATGTGATGGGGAACGATGGCGCCCAGGCCGATCAATACGCTCGCCTCTTTTACCGCCCGGTTCACCTGCAGCGGTGTTCCATAGGCGGACTGTCCGAGATCGATGAGATTTTCCGGTTCGCGCCATTCATGATTGAAAACCCGGATTCGGCGGAACACCTCGATGCCCACCTTGGCCTTCATTTCCTCGATGGTCATGTAACGGTGGGTCCCCAGCGCCATGATGCAGGCGATCTGTCGATCGGGGACGCCGGCCCGGTTCAGGCGTCTCAGAAGCGCTGGAATCATGCGGTCGACCGGGGTCAAGCGCGTGTTGTCGTCGCTCACCAGCAGCACGCGGTCGCTGGGTTGCACCCATTGCTCGATCGGCGGCTGACCGATCGGGTGGGCCAGTGCCGCTTCGATGGCAGCATCCAAGTCCGGGATCGGAGTGGACGGGTGGGGACGCAGCACCTGGGACAGGTTGGCGTCCGGCACCTCGAAGCGTAGCGGCTTTCCGTCAAACGGGATCGTTACCGTTGTCATCTTCATCCTCTGCGGCCTGTAATGCGATTGGCTTATTCGATAGCGCATGCGCTGTCAACAGCCCCCTCCTTCGCGCGGACTGCGGATCAGCCCACTTATCGAAGGTCAACGCGAGGCGCGGCTCGTTGCGGGGGGCCCTGGTGAACGATACGTGCCGGCACCGCTGGCAAGGCCGGCGGCGGTCGGATTTCCATCGGTCTCGGGGCGTATCGCAGCAGGTCGTCGGCACGCGTGTCCCCCCCCAGCTGGGCGGCCGGCTTTCGCCGCTGATGGCTCGATGATGCCGATCGTCGGAAAAGACTGGGCAGGATTGGAGGCCGTATGACCGAAAAACACCACGCACCCGCTGACAACTGAAAGCAGGATCATGGCCGGACGTTTATGGGTCGGCCGTTGGGTCGGGTTTTCAATAGTCCGCGGCGACGCGCTATGACAGCGGAAAACCATTGCTCGGCTTGCCGGCGGATAGTATCATGAGCCAGTTAGGATCCAACGAAGAATCGGTGCGTCCCGAAAGCTCATGAGCACTATTTTGCTTGATCTGCGAAACGACCACTTGGCCGGCCGCCGCCGCGGTCGGGTGGCCATCTGCTCGTCACACCGAAGCGTATTGGAGGCGGCCGTCGAGCTGGCCATGTCTCGGGACGATCATCTCCTCATTGAAGTTACGGGCAACCAAGTCAACCAATATGGCGGTTACTCCGGGATGACTCCCGCAGCGTTCGCCTCAGAGATCGACCGCCTGGCTCTCGCCATGGGTTTTCCGCGCAGCCGAATTCTGCTGGGCGCCGACCATCTGGGGCCTCACATTTGGCGCAACGAACCGATCGAGGGGGCCATGCCGAAGGCACTGGAATTGGCCAGACAATGCGTTCGGGCCGGCTTCTGCAAGATTCACATCGATACGGGATTCGGCTGCGCCGAGGATGCCGCCCCGGTTCTTCCTCCGGAAACAGCCGCCGAACGCGCGGCCACCCTCTGCCGGGCGGCCGAATCCGCCGCCGAACAGTTGCCATCCGCCGCTTCGCGCCCCCTTTACGTGATCGGCGCCGAAGTTCCGCCTCCCGGAGGGGCCCTCGACAACCCTCGGACGCTCGGAATCACGTCGGTCGCAAAAGTGGAAGAGACGCTGCGCCTTTATGAAGCGCGATTCAAGGCCGCACGCCTGGAGCCCGCGTGGAATCGGATCATGGCGATCGTGGTTCAGCCCGGCGTCGAGTTCGGCGATTGCCTGGTCGCCCCCTATTGCAGCGAGCGGGCCCGCACCCTTTCAAGGTTTCATGACCGGCTTCCAGCCGACATGACCTATGAGGTTCATTCCACCGACTACCAGTCCGCCGGCAACCTATCCCAGATGGCGGCAGACCATTTCACTCTTCTCAAAGTCGGGCCCTGCCTTACGCATGCGTTCGGGGAGGCGGTGTTCGGACTGGCCCGCATTGAATACGAGCAACTCCATCGACGGCTGGGGGTGCAGCTTTCTAACATCGCAGAGGTGCTGGAGGCGGTTATGCTGGAAAACCCGGTGCATTGGCAATCCCATTACCGCGGCAGCCCAGAAAAACTGCGCTTTCTGCGCTTGCACAGCCGGCGCGACCGCCTGCGGTATTACTGGAGTCATCCGGCTGTCGCCGGCGCCCTGAAGCGACTGCTGGCCAACCTCGAACCGGGCCTATCTCCAGCCTGGGTTGAAGCCCATTGGCCGGGGCTCAACGCCGCCCGGCCCTCCGACCGATCTCCCATCGACCCCGCGACCCTGATTCGCCGCTGTATCCAAATGGCCCTCAAACCCTATTTCGATGCCGTTGCATAAGTTTCTCAAGGGCTTCAAGCGGTTAATGTCGAAAATGGGAGTTAGAGCGCGACCAGCTTCATGAAGGCCGATTGCAAGGGGTCCTTTTCAATGAACCGTCGGATCCATTCCTGGCCCGTGGGTGAAGCGGCGACTTCTCCAAAGAGACGTGCGTCGTTGCGCAGGCCTTTTTTGAATCCGGCCGCATAGCCGTATTCCAGCGCTTTTAAAACATAGCGGGCGGCGTAGGCCCGGGCGGCCGCCGGCTCGCCGATTCTGTCGTTCGGCGGGGGCCCCAACGCAAGCATCTCTCTTATTTCCGCCCTTGACAGCAACCGCTTCAATTGTTTTTCCTGGCGGGCGGCCATGGCGTCCCAGTCTCTCGCCGGCAATTTCTTCTTTCCCGACAGCACGTCCTGAGCCACTCGAAAGGCGTATGACAGCGCCGTGGCAGCCGGCGCGAATGCGTCGGCCAGCCCCGCTGAAACCGCCTCGCGGCCGTCGATCGGCTCGCCGTTGATGCTCATTTCCGCGGCTTTTGCCGGCCCCACCAAACGCGGCAGGCGCTGCATGCCTCCGTATCCTGGAATGATGCCGAGTTTGACCTCCGGCTGGCCGATGCGGGTGTTTTCCGTGACGATGCGGTAATGCGCGCTCATGGCCAACTCATTGCCGCCGCCTAAAGTAAACCCGTCCAACAGAGCAATGACCGGAATTTTAAGGCTCTCGATAGCGTCGAACAACCGGATGTTGAGCAGCGCGATGGATTCGATGCGATCGGCCGGGCTGCCGTGGAATTCGGTTACATCCGCACCGGCAACGAATGCCCGGCCGGCGCCGCGGATAATGAGCGCCCTCACCAGACGCCCCTGGATGCGCCGGTTCTTTTTGAGGCCGGCCACGACGTCCGAAACCTGGCTGATCAAATCGCGGTTCAACGCATTGAGCGCCTGCTCCCGACACAGCGTCAAAATGGCGATCTTCTCCGCCACATGCACACTGAGATAACGTTGCCGTTCCGGGTCGGCCTGGATCACGGGTTCTCCCAGATAGTCGTCTTCGATGGAGGCAATCGTTCGTCCGGCCCGGTCGGTCTGGACCAGCGCAACCCCTTTGGGCTTGCCCATCCGTCCTTCCAGCATTTTCTGTTGGATGTCCGCCAGCCCGGAGAGCGGGACGACATCCAAATCCTCCTGTTCCATCACCAGCAGGTTCTGGGCGAGCATCCGGACCACTTCGCGGGCCTGGGACGACCGGTACATGTGGGACCCGAGAATGGACCGGTTGGACGGCCCCCGGACGAGCACGTACCCACAGGGCATATCGTCCGACTCATCGAAGTCGCGCAACAAAAACGTGCTGAAATGCATGGTGCTTTGATCGACTCGTTCAACAATGAAATCGGGACTGAGCTTCGGACCGAAGACCTCCCAAACCGCTTTGCCCAATGCCCGAGCGCTGGCCATGTATTGGCGGCCGTAGACGGGATTCGGCTGCCCGTCTTCCGCCAGCGGGTCGGGCATGTCGTCCGTGAGGTTAAACCGGTCGCGGTCGATAATGCGCGCGTCAGCGACACCCAATCGCTTCAGCGCATGGATGCCTTCCCGGTCCTGCGAACGGGAGGCGATGACGGCGAGTTCGGCGCTCCGCTCCAGCGCCGCCCGGACGAAGTCCTGAGCATAGGCGTCGGCGCCCCAGATCAATCCGCGCCGCCCGATCGGAAGCCCAATCTCGGAAAAAATCTCCCGCGGCGAATGGTTGCGGAAAAGCACCTGCTTCTGGCGCATCCACACCCAACGCGCGTCCATAACCAACCGGCGATTGGCGTAATAGAAAGTCTCCTGGTATTCCCCCTTAAGGCCCTGGCCGGTGGCGCCGAAGAAAGCGAGCCTGCCGTTTTCGGACAACACGGAGACCAGCAGCGGAAAATTGCGGCCACCCGTGTGCTCGAAAATTTTGTCCACCGGCCGGCCCTCGTTGGCCGCATAGACCGCCCGGCGGAACGGCTCGGTCTGCGCCAGCCATTGCTCCGTGGGAAGTCCAGACGGGATCGGCCCGAAGACCGCAGTCGGAATGCTGCGCCGGTCGATGAAGGCATCCGCCATCTTGCGCTCCATCAGCCGGCGGCCGAGTTCGACATTGGAGCCCATCAGGATGACCCGCGCGCCGAGTCTTTTGGCAATTTGCGCCCCGGCGAAGCTGGTGCCCTTGCCGCCTCCCATCAGCAGCACCGCATCGCCCGGCGCGACGGCCAGACGTTCCACGATCGCCCGGTAAGCCGTGCCATAGGTCAGCAGGATGGCGGCCAGCCGCTCGGGGCTTTGGGCCTTCAGCGCGGGGGGAACCGGAATCGCACGCTCCTCATCGACGATGGCGAATTGGGCGTTGAATCCGTCGTGGGTCTCGTAGCCCCGAATGATGTTCCGGCCGGTCCAGGAATCCAAAATGACTGCCTGACCCACCCGCAGCGTCTTCACGGCCGAACCGGCATCCACGACGATCCCGAGCGCATCGCTGCCGGGTATGTGCAGCGTGCTGCTGTCGCCCCGCCCAAAAACCGGAACCGGCAGACCCAGGCTGGCAAAATTGGTGTTGAAGTTCGGGCCGGTGGCAAGGACGGCAACCAGCACTCTTCCTGCGTCTGCAGGGTAAAGCCGGGGGGCCGGAACCTCCACCACATTCAGAAACCGCCGGGGAGGGCCGTACTGGTCCCTGAAGATGGCCAATGCGCTCATTCGTTCCGGCAACGGATGGGAAATGCAGGGCGGGGTTTCCAGCGGCCATTTGAATGCGGCGTTGTTCGCCATCGGTCTTGCCTCCAGGCTTGGTTCGCACCGGCGGTTACGCCAGCTGATGGGGCGTCATACTACAGCCAGCCTTTGCGCTTGAAATAGGAATACGGCAGAATCCCGGAAACAATCATGAGCAGGATCGCCAGAGGATAGCCAAACGGCCAGTGTAGTTCGGGGATAAAGTGGAAGTTCATGCCATAGATGCTGGCGATAAGGGTGGGCGGCAGAAACACGACGGCGGCCACCGAAAACAGCTTGATGATCTGGTTCTGCTCGATGCTGATCATGCCGAGCGTGGCATCGAGAATGAAATTGACCTTGCTCGACATGAAGGTGGCGTGGTCGGCGAGAGATGCCAGGTCGCGGCTGATCTCCTTCAGCGTCTCGCGGATATCGGCGACGTGGGGATGCTGCGCGACCGCCTGATGGAGGTAGATGGCCATGCGGCTGACGCTCACCAGGCTTTCACGCAGGATCGACACATGGTTTCCCTCGATACCGATGTCCTTGATCGTTTCCTTGAGGTTGACTTGAGGCGCGCCTTTATGGCCGTTCGCGGCAAAGATGGCCTTGGATATGCGCTCCACTTCGGCGCTGTGCATCTCCAAAATATCGGCCATGCGGTCGATGATGGTTTCGAGGAGGCCGATCATCAGGTCCGTGCTGGTCGAGTAACCGCTGCCCGATTTCTGAATCCGGGCTGCAAACGTGTCAAACGGCTTGGGATTCATGTACCGGACGGTGACGAGGAAGGCTTCGGAAAGGATGAAGGTGATGGCCGAGGACTCCAACCCATCGTGCTCGGGGCTGGTAACCGCGGTGGCCGTCATGAAATACGCGCCGTTTTCTTGGTAGAGCCGGCTGCTGGCCTCGATCTCCTGCATTTCCGCCCGCGAAGGGATTTCGATCGAGAGGAATTTCTGGACCTGGTCGACTTCATCCGTACTGGGAGATATCAAGTCGAACCATGTATCGCGGGAGGGAAACGGCTGGTCGCCCCAGCCGTCGCATCGCCAACCTGCATCCGCCTTGTAGAACACCTTGATCATGGGCCTGGCCACCCCTGCAGTTTCAGAAACCGGAAAGCGCGGAAGAAAGATGACCCGGACGCTGAGACGCCCGGTGGAGGCCGGTCGCAATCGTAAGCGGTACGACTAACGTTGCCGCTTCCGGCGGCATCGTCTGCTGGGCTCGATGGGCAACCTGAAGATTCGGCAGGACATGCGTTTCATCCGTCTATGCGCTTCGACCTGCCGAAATGATATAAAAAAACTGGAGGCGGCATCCGGATTCGAACCGGAGAATAGTGGTTTTGCAGACCACTGCCTTCCCACTTGGCTATGCCGCCAAAAAAAATGGAGCGGGAAACGGGATTTGAACCCGCGACTTCGACCTTGGCAAGGTCGCACTCTACCACTGAGTTATTCCCGCTCAACTGAATCTGGACATTTAACGACTTCTGGCTTGCTTGTCAACCCTAAATCGGCGTTCAAACCAATCTTTTGAACTTGATGAAATAATCGATGCCGGACCAAACGGTGAACCCCAGAGCGGCCCAAATCAACGCCTGCCCGATGGCCTGGCAATCGAGATCCCAGAGCGGATAGTGGATCATCAGTGGAATGATCGCCGCGATCTGGAACCCGGTCTTGAGTTTTCCCAGCCGGGAGGCGGATATGTCCAACCCCTTGCCGGCGATCACGCTGCGCAGACCGGTAATGGCCAGCTCGCGGCCGACGATGACGCAGACCATCCAGGCCGGCACCCATCCGTGAGCGGCCAGCATGATGAAAGCCGATGACGTCAGCAGTTTGTCCGCCACCGGGTCGAGGGCCTTGCCCAAAAACGTTACCTTGCCCTGGCGACGCGCTAGGAAGCCGTCCAGATAGTCGGTGAACGCCGCAGCGCTGAAGGCCAGTGCGGCCATAAAAACCATGAATCGGCTCGACGGAAAAGAGAACAGCACGATGATCAGCGGAATAGCGGCGATCCGGATAAGGGTCAGACCATTGGGGTGATTGGCTGTGCTTCGCAGACGGCGCCAGATGTCCGCACTCGCTCCGGCAGTTGCGGAACCCATGCCGGATGCACCTGCCGGGGCGCCACCGGCGCCGTCCGGCTCGGGAGCGGTCGGTATCCGGTGCTGAGAATATGGCATTTGTTCCATGATGGCCGGTTAGGCTCCCGGCGGGAAGTTGGCGGCAAGGTACTTGTCGCGGCATTCCCGGCTGCAGAATATGAGATCCCGATCACCCTGCTTGAGGGCCACGCCATCGCGCCGGGCGAAGTATGCACCGCATTGAGGGTCCTTCACCATGACGTCATCGATGCGCTCGGGCGTGCGCCCGTCCACGCGCGCGGAGAAGATTTTGCCGCGTACCCAGCGCCTGGCGACTCGGTAAGCCAGGTAGCCCAGCAAGGCGAGGATGAAGACCCGGATCATCGCAATTCCACCACCTGTTGCCCGCGTTCACTCAGCTCCGACAACAGCTTTCGAACGTTCTTGCCCAGAATCGGGTGGACTAGATTCGGGTCTATATCACAGATCGGCTGCAAAACAAAACGGCGCTGATGCATCCGTGGATGCGGCAGAGTGAGTCGAGGGTCGTCCCAAACCCATCCATCGTACATCAGCAGGTCGAGGTCAAGCACACGGGGGCCGAATCGCAGACCATCGGGCGGGCGTCCCGCTTGGCGCTGGATGTTCAGCAGCCGTTCGAGCAACTCCAGGGGCGATAGGACGGTTTCCATGCGGACAGCAGCATTGACGAACCAATCCTGTGCGGTGAAGTCCACCGGCTCTGTCTGGTAAAATCGCGATCTTCCCGTGATTCGGATCCCCGCCACGGCCTCCAGTTCGGCAATGGCCCGGCGACAGTTCTCAAGCTTGTCTCCCAGGTTGCTTCCGATCGCAACGTAGGCGACGTGATGCTCAACCATGGCCAACGATCCTAACGCCACGCCTCCGCACTCAGCACGCCCGAATAGATGACGCGCACCTCCCCTTCCTGGCGGATGTCATGGAACCGTCCCTCGCTGTGTTCGAAGAAAACCGTCAGGGCGCTGCCGCTGCGCGGGTGCACCCGGACCGGCGACGTCATGCCGAACTGCGCGGCGGCGACCAACGCGCCCGCCACCGCCCCCGTCCCGCAAGACAGGGTCTCGGCCTCCACGCCGCGTTCATAGGTGCGAATGCGGATGCCTTCGCCGTCCGGCCCGCGGCAGATGAAATTGACATTGGTTCCCTCCGGTGCGAACCGAGGGTGAAATCGGATTTCACGACCGAGTGACGGCAGATCGACCTCATCGACGGCTGCTGTCTCCACCACCACATGCGGTACACCGGTGTTGACGCTGCTCGCCATGATTGTCCGGCCCTGAAGGGAAATAGGCACCTGCAACGCCAGGCTGTGCGGGTCGGGCAGACCGATCGTGACGCGTCGGCCGCTGACCTGTGCCCGAATCCGCCCGACCGCGGTCTCGAAGCAGAGATCCGGGCCGCAAAGGCCCAGCCGATGGGCATAGCGTGCGGCGCAACGGGCCCCGTTGCCGCACATATCCGCACGGCTGCCGTCTGCATTGAAAAACCGCCAGCGGAAATCGGCCGTTGTCGAAGGCTCGATCAGGATGACGCCATCGGCTCCGACCGACAACCGTCGCCGGCAGATTCCAGCGACAAAGGCGTCCAGCGTCGATTCATCCAATCCGCCCGCCCGGTGGTCGATCAGAATGAAATCGTTGCCGTTTCCGCTCATTTTGACGAATGCGACTTCATCCCAACCGGTCGGTTTCATGCCTTCACGCCAGAAGAACTCAGTAGGTTACCGCCACCGATGCGGAGTCTTTTCCAATCACCTCATCGGCCGTATACGGCTGCAATTTATAGCTATATTTAAAGCCCGGTTCAAGCGCATCGCGGAACTTCATTCGACTGCCGGGAGGCCGGCCGGAGGCCGCGATATCCGCGATCACCCGATACGGTACGGGACACGTCTGGCATTCGCCCTCCGCAGCCGTCTGGCGGGCGCGCAGCACCTTGAATCCGGCGGCGGCTCTTTCCTTGGCCGGGTTGACAGGCGGGATGCTCCAGAAAAGAAAAATGTCGCTGCCGCGCACCTCGTGCGTCAAGTCCACGACCCCGGGCGGCGGAAACGCACCCGGCTGAATCGGAGGCAGCTTGCGCCCGCAGCCGACGATAAGCGAGATGCCCAGAAGACCCATGCAGGCGGCGGCCAGCCACCCGCTCGGCTGAAATGAGGGCTTCGATGACATGGCTAAGCCAACCGTTGCTCGGCCGCCTGAATGGCCGCTAGCACAGCGCTGCGGGCCGTACCGCCCGGACCGGTTCGGCGGTTGACGGCCTCCCGTGCAGCCAGATGGTCGAAGACATCCTCCTTGACCAGCGGGGAGCAGGATTGCAGCTCCGACAGGGACAGCTCATGCAGTTCTTTGCCCTGATCCAGCCCCAGGCGCACCGCCTGGCCGACGCAGTGATGCGCCTCCCGAAACGGCAGCCCCTGCCGAACCAGGTAATCGGCAAGATCGGTGGCGTTGATGAAGCCCGTCGATGCCGCCTGCTCCATCCGGCGGGTATGGATCCGAATGCCGGGAAGCATTTGCACGAACACGTCGATGCAGAGGCTCAAGGTGTCCACGGCGTCGAAAAGCGCGCTTTTGTCTTCCTGCAGATCGCGGTTGTACGACAGCGGCAGCGCCTTCATCAGCGTCAGCAGCGCCATCAAATGGCCGAAGATCCGTCCGGTTTTACCGCGGACCAGCTCCGGCACATCCGGGTTTTTCTTCTGCGGCATGATGCTGCTGCCGGTCGCAAAGGCGTCCGGCAGTTCGATGAATCCGAATTCGGCCGTAGACCACAGGATCATTTCCTCGGACAGCCGGCTCAGGTGCATCATGCACAGCGCCGCCGCCGACAGAAACTCGATGATAAAATCACGGTCCGAAACGGCATCCAGGCTGTTGGTGCTGATCGTCGGGAACTCCAGGAGCTCGGCCACGTAGGCGCGGTCGATCGGAAACGGCGTGCCGGCCAGCGCGGCGCTGCCGAGGGGCATCACGTTGGTTCGCACCCGGCACTCCTGCATGCGCTGGGAGTCGCGGTGGAACATCTCGACATAGGCCATGAAATGATGGGCGAGCAGGACCGGCTGGGCACGCTGCAGATGGGTATAACCCGGAATCAGCACCTCGATGTGGGTCCTGGCCAGCTCGATCAACCGACGCTGCAGGCGGCCCAGTCGAAGCATAAGCTCCGTCAGGGCGTCGCGCAGGTACATGCGCACGTCCAGCGCCACCTGATCGTTGCGGCTGCGGGCGGTGTGCAGCTTCTGCGCCACTTTGCCGACGATTTCGAACAGGCGCGACTCGATGTGCATGTGGATGTCTTCAAGCTGGTCGTCGAACTGGAAACTCGCGGCGTCGATTTCCCGGCGGATCTGGTTCAGGCCCTGGACGAGGCTGTCGCCCTCCGCCTCCGAAATGATGCCGGTCTTAGCAAGCATGCGGCAGTGGGCGATGCTGCCCTCGATGTCGTAGCGGTAGAGGCGCTTGTCGACCTCGATGGATGCCGTAAATCGTTCGACCACTTTCGCGGTCTTCTCGGTGAAACGCCCCTTCCAAAGTTTTTCAGCCATGATGGGTATTCCGCCTTAATCGAGCTCACGCGTCCAGGATCTCATCCAGACAGGCGATCAGGGCGTCGATTTCCTCAGCCGTGATGACGAGCGGCGGCACGAACCGCAGGATGTTGCCCTGGACGCAGTTGATCAAAAACCCTTTCTGCATGCATTTCAATACAAACGGCTCCCCGTCCGCGTTGAGGCGGATGCCCAGCAGCAGCCCCATTCCCCGCACGTCTGCAATGATCGCATGGCGCTGTTTGAGCCATTCGAGGCGGGATCGGAAATACGCCGACACCCGTTGGCAATGATCGACGATTCCTTCCGTTTCCATCACCCGGCAGACTTCCAGGGCGGCGGCGGATACGATGGGCGTGCCCCCGAATGTCGAGGCGTGCGCTCCCGGACCGAAAGCGGCCGCCACCTGTTCGCGGGCGAGCATCGCGCCCATGGGCAGCCCGTTCGCCAGTGCTTTGGCCAGGGTCATGATGTCGGGGGCGATTCCGAAATGCTCATAGGCAAAAAGCCTCCCGGTGCGGCCCATGCCGGTTTGGATCTCATCGAAAACGAGCAGCAGGCCGGCCTCGTCGCAGAGGGCGCGCACCTGTCTCAAAAAATCAGGGGATGGACAGCGCACGCCGCCCTCCCCCTGAATGGGTTCGAGCAGCACGGCGCAGGTTTCCGGTCCGATTTGGGCACGAAGGGCGGCCAGGTCGTCGAAGGGCACGAAATCAAAACCCTCGAGCAACGGGTCGAATCCGTGTTTGACCTTCTCCTGCCCGGTAGCGGACAGCGTCGCCATGGTGCGGCCGTGGAAGGACTGTTCCATGCTGATGATCCGGTAGCGTTGGCTTTGACCGGCTTCTTTAAAATACTTTCGGGCCAGTTTGATGGCCGCTTCGTTGGCCTCCGCTCCGCTGTTGCAGAAAAACACCCGATCGGCGAAACTGTGCGCCGTCAGCCAGGCGGCCAAGTCTTTCTGCGGAACGGTGTAAAAGAGGTTGGACACGTGCCAAAGTTTGCCGGCCTGGTCGGCCAGCGCCTGGACGATTTTCGGATGCGCATGGCCCAGGTTGCAGACAGCGATGCCGGCCACGAAATCCGAATAGCGCTTGCCGTCTTCATCCCACAGCGTGCAACCGCGCCCACGGGTCAGCACCACCGGAAACCGCTTGTAGGTCTTGGCCATGACGTCGTTGGCCTGTGCCATCGTTGGACTTTCCATTCGGCATCCTCCTGATCATCTCATGGATACAGCGTCATCGGCTCGAAACCGTAGGACTGGGCCGACGCCGGCGGTCCGACGCCGACCGGCGCCCTTCCGGGATCAAAGAATGTAGCGGCTGAGGTCTTCATTGCCGATGATTCCCTTTAGGCGCGCTTCCACGTAGGCCGGATCCACGGTCACCCGCTTCTCGGCCGCATCCGGCGCATCGAAGAGGACCTGCTCGAGCAGACGCTCCATGAGTGTGTGCAGCCGCCGGGCGCCGATGTTCTCCGTCCGCGCGTTGACCTCCTCCGCCAGCCGAGCGATCTCCGCAACGGCTTCGTCGGCGAATTCGATCTCCAGTCCCTCCGTTTGCAACAGGGCCGAGTACTGGGTCAACAGCGCATTCTTGGGCTCGGTCAGAATACGTACGAATTCATCGCGCCCCAGCGCCCCAAGTTCGACGCGAATCGGAAACCGGCCCTGCAGCTCCGGGATCAAGTCGGACGGCTTCGCGGTGTGGAAGGCGCCCGAGGCGATGAATAAAATGTGGTCGGTTTTAACCGGGCCGTACTTGGTCGTGACCGTGCAGCCTTCGACCACCGGCAGAAGGTCCCGCTGGACGCCCTCACGCGAAACGTCCGGGCCGTGAGCGCCTCCTTTGGCCACGATCTTGTCGATTTCGTCGATAAAAATGATGCCCGACTGTTCGACGCGTTCGACGGCCTGCTTCACGATTTTGTCGACATCCACCAGACCCTGGACTTCTTCATGAGCGAGAACCTCAAGGGCTTCCGGCACTTTCAACCGCCTCCGCTTGACCCCTTTGGGGAAAAGCCCTCCGAGCATGTCCTTAAAGTTGATGCCCAGTTCCTCCATGCCGACATTGGAGAATATCTCCACCATGGGCAGGTTCCGGTCGGGGGTCTCGACGTCGACATAGCGGCTGTCGAGTTTGCCCTGCCTCAGCAGACCCCTTAGCTTTTCACGGGTGGAAGGAGCCTCCGCTCCGGCTGCGGAAACCAGTTCGATCGGATGGTCGCCGGGCTCGCCGGTTGGCCGAGCAACCGGCGCCGGCCCGGCCTTGGGCAGCAACAGATCCAGCATGCGCTCCTCGGCCAGCTGGCGGGCTTTGTCCCGGACGGCCTCCTGCTCGCGCGCCTTGTCGAGAGTCACCGTGATTTCGAGCAGGTCCCGCACCATCGATTCGACGTCCCGTCCGACATAACCCACCTCGGTGAACTTGGAGGCCTCCACCTTATAGAACGGCGATTCGGTGAGGAGCGCCAGCCGCCGTGCGATCTCGGTCTTGCCAACCCCGGTCGGCCCGATGAGAATGATATTCTTGGGTGCGATTTCATTGCGCAGGTCGGGCGGGACCTGCTGGCGCCGCCAGCGGTTGCGCAGGGCGACGGCCACGGCACGCTTGGCCTGGTGTTGGCCGACGATATATTTGTCGAGCTCGGTGACGATCTCGGCAGGCTTCAGGTTTTTCATATTTCTTCCACCGTGATGACATCATTCGTATAAACGCAAATGCCGGCGGCAATCCGCAGGGCTTCCTCGGCAATGCGGCTTGCGTCCAGGTCGGTGTGCCGCATCAGGGCGACGGCGGCGGCCTGAGCGGCGGTGCCGCCGGAGCCGATGCCGATCACCGCCTCGTCCGGTTCGATCACATCGCCGTTGCCCGAAAGCAGATACATCCGTTCAGCGTCGGCGGCGACCATTACGGCCTCCAAACGGCGGAGCGCCTTGTCCGTGCGCCAATCGCGGGCCAGCTCGGCCGCAGCACGGGTGAGGTTTCCGTTGAAACGCTCCAGCTTTTCCTGCAGCCGTTCCGTCAGACTCAGCGCGTCGGCGGTCGCACCGGCAAAACCCACGATGATGGCGTCGTTGTAAATCCGCCGCACTTTGCGGGCGCGGTGCTTCACCACGCTGGCGTTCATCGTGACCTGGCCGTCGCCGGCGACGGCCGTCCGGCCGCGATGCCGCAGGGCCAGAATGGTGGTGCCATGACAGACCATCATACCATCATCCCGATCGAAGAGGTTTCATCGACGGACGTCATCCGGCTGCCGCAGCCGCTATTTGCGCGGATGCGCCCGATCATAGGCATCCATCAGCCGGTCGATGCTGACGTGGGTGTACTTCTGGGTCGTGGACAGGTTCTGGTGGCCGAGCATCTCCTGCACACTTCGAAGATCGGCCCCGGCATCGAGCATATGCGTTGCAAACGTGTGGCGCAGGGTGTGGGGAGACACCGGGGTCAGAATGCCGCAAGCCGCAGCAATTTTCTTGAGAATGCGCGCCACCGAGCGGCTGGTCAACCGCTTCCCCTGCAGGTTCAAAAACAGGGGCCCGTTCGACTCGGTTCCGACGCCGCGCCTGGAGGTTAACAGCTGGCAGTAGGCGTGGATGGAGTCGAGCGCCTTTCGACCGACCGGCACCAGCCGCTCTTTACCGCCCTTTCCGAGGACTTTAAGCGTGCCGGCCGCGGCATCCACATCATGCACATTCAGCCCCACCAGCTCCGAAACACGAATGCCGCAGGAATACAGCGTCTCGAAAATAGCCCGGTTGCGCACCGCTTTGAGGCTGTCCGTTTCGATGGAGTCCAGTAACCGGAATACCGCGTCGACCGACAGATGGACGGGCAGGTTTTTTTCGCGCCGCGGCGTCAATATGCCCTCCACCGGGTTGAACTCGATCAGCCCTTTCTTAATCAAGAACTTGAAGAAACTGCGCAGGGTGGAAAGCTTGCGGGCGATGCTCGATTTCTGGTTTTTCTGGTGAAGATACCCCAGGTAGCGGCGGATCATCGCCGCCGTGACATGCCCGGGTCCAAAGGCCCCGCCGGAAGGCACGTGGGCGGCGCCGCTTTCTTCCAGGTATCGGGTGAACTCCTCCAGATCCCGCGTGTACGCCCGGCAGGTATGCACCGAATAGCCTCTTTCGGCGGGCAGCGCGGCGATAAATGACCGCAGAGCATCCATCAGCGGCGATAGGCTCGACACGTTGACTTCCCCTTACCAGCGAATCAGCTCTTCGATCTCCCGCCAGGAGGAGACTTCGATGAAGGGATGCGCCGACCGGTTCCAGGGCTGCGCGAAGAGCACGGGGGTGATTCCGACCGTGTCCAACGTGAAGCAGGTTTCCAGACGGTCTTCGACAAAATGGGTGATCCGGCGTTGCTTCAGCACCGCGGCCTTGCCGTCGAATGAGCCGGTCGTCACGATGTCGATGCCGCTCAGCTCGTCCGGCAGAAGGCCCCGCATGAATTCTCCGATCGGGCCGAGGTAGGGCCGGGCGGTAACCAGCAGCACCTGCCCGCAGCGCCGCGCCAGCCGCTCCAGGACTCGCGGCGCGCCGGGAATCGGATGAAGCGGCGCGCGGTACCCTCCATCGAGAATACGAGTCAATATGGAATCGATCACCACCGGCTCGAGGTCGATGCAGTCCGCCACATTATAGCAGCGCAGGTCCTGGTAGCGTATGCCTTCGATGGCGAATTCGTCGCGCGCGATATCCAGAAACAAGGCCATGGTATCGGCGATCACCCCGTCGATGTCGAAGGCGATGGATTCGGGGGCGATGCCGCTGGTCGGCATCCGTGCCGCGTTGTCTAAACCGTAATCGATCATAGGATGTTCAGGCGGCGGCCCGTCGCGTCTTCTTCTTAAGCCGCGAAATCCGGCGCCGGCAAATGTCGGCCAGTTTGCGGTCGCGGCTTTCCAGCGCCTCCGCCCGTTTGGCCTGGATGGATCGGATTTTTTTCTTAATGGACCGCAGCGATGCGTCTGCTGTTTTGGCGGCAGCCGCCGCAATGCCCTTGGACTTGCGCAGCACATCGATCAGCTCTTCCTTCTTCATTCCGTGAACGCCGGAAACCCCCTCGATTCCCTTGGCGATTTCTTTCAATTCCGGCGTCGTCATTTTGGTCAGGGGCCGCCCCCAGATTTCGACCTCTTTTTCGCTCATGCGCAGCTCCTTTCCTGAATGGGAGGTTGGAAAGCACAAGCGGAGGCTGAAAAGCCCCCGCCCGGAAATGCGTGCGGTGTCGTGGTGACGGTCGACCGGCACAGCCGGTGGACAACGTGCAGCGCCTCGTTTCTTAAACTATTTCTTTTTGCGATGTCAATAGCCAAGGACCGGGCATTGGGCTTAGCTCTCGTCCGTCTTCGGCCTGGTCGGGAAGTCTTGAAAAAACGGCTTGAACAGCTCGATCGGAATCGGCAAAAACGTGGTCGAGTTGCTCTCCGCCGCCATTTCCCGCATGGTTTGGAGGTAGCGCAGCTGCAGCGCCACCGGGTGCCGTTCGATGATGCCGGAGGCTTCCGCGAGCTTGGCAGCCGCCTGGAACTCGCCCTCGGCGTTGATGACCTTGGCGCGGCGCTCGCGTTCGGCTTCGGCCTGACGCGCAATCGCCCGCTGCATCTCCTGGGGCAGATCGATTTGCTTGAGCTCGACCGTGGTGACCTTGATGCCCCAGGGATCCGTATGGGTGTCCAGAATCTCTTGGAGCTTGACGTTGATTTTTTCGCGTTCGGACAGCAGGTCGTCGAGTTCAGCCTGGCCGCAAACGCTGCGCAGAGTGGTTTGAGCCAGCTGGGACATGGCATACGCGTAGTTCTCGACCTCAACGATGGCCTTTACCGGATCAATGACCCGAAAGTACAGCACCGCGTTGACTTTAACCGATACGTTGTCGCGCGTGATGACATCCTGGGGATCCACGTCCAGCGCCACCAGCCGCAGGCTCACTTTGACGATCCGGTCGATGACGGGAATCAGGATGATCAGACCGGGTCCCTTCGCAGCAATGACCCGCCCGAGTCGAAAAATGACGCCGCGCTCGTATTCGTTCAGGATTCTCAACGCCGCGGCTAGAAAGAAAACGAAAAGCAGCACCAACGCGATCAATGCGTACATGGCGGTCTCCTGCATGATGGGTTGCCCTGCGTTTGAGTTGACCGGGCGCCGCACCGCAGTGAAAGATGCGCCCCGCCGCAACCCGGTTAGGTGCGAACCTCGTCCGGCGGCACCGGTTCCACCTCGAGCGTCAGCCCGGTCACCTTCACCACTCGCACCCGTGCGCCGGCTGTGAGCGGGGTCCGGCTGACGGCGCTCCAGAGTTCGCCGTGCACAAAGACCTTGCCCTGCGGGTTCAGGGCCTGTTTCACGGAACCGATCTCGCCCACGAGCCCCGTGGCTCCCGTCCTGGGTTTAGAAAGCTGGGCGCGGAACACCACCCATGCCACTGCCGAAAAAAAACCCGAGATGACCACCAGCGTGGGCAGCAGCACCTGCCAGGATAGTCCGCCGCCGTCCGCCTCGCTCTCGAAGAGCATCAGCGATCCCAGCAGCAGCGACACCGTGCCGGCCACGCTCAACATTCCGTAACTCGTCAGCTTCATCTCCAGGATGAAGAAGACCACCGCCAGCGCGATCAGCAGCATGCCGGCATAGTTGACCGGCAGCGTCTGCAAGGCGAAAAAAGCCAGAACCAGGCAGATGCCACCGACCACCCCCGGAAACACCGCCCCGGGATGAGACAGTTCGAAATAAATACCGGCCAGACCGATCATGAGCAGCAGGTAGGCGATGTTGGGGTTGCTGACCGCGCGAAGAATTTTCGTTCGCAAGTTCTCTTCGATCACGATCGGCTGTGAGCGCTCGAGCGCCAGGGTGCCCTTGCCGGCCAGGTGGCGTCCGTTGATCTGGCGGATGAGGTCGTCGATGTCCGCAGCGATCAGGTCGATCACACCCTCCTTCAACGCCTCGGTTTCCGTGGCGGAGACACTTTCGCGGATAGCCTTTTCCACCCATGCGGCGTTGCGTCCGCGGCGCTCGGCCACACTCTTGGCATGCGCCACCATGTCGTTGACCACTTTGTCGGACAACTTGCCTTCGATGGCCTGCCCGCCCGCCCCTACCGGGTGAGCGGCCCCGATGTTGGTGCCGGGCGCCATGGCGGCGATATCGGCGGCCATGGTGATCATCACTCCGGCGGACGCCGCCCGGGCGCCGCCGGGGGCCACAAACACCACCACCGGCAGGGGGCTGGCCAGCAGGTCCTGAACGATGGTGCGCATGGATTCGGCCAATCCGCCGGGCGTGTCCAGCTGGATGATCGCGCAGGCGGCGCGCTCCGCTTCAGCTTTCTTGAGGCCGGTGTGGATGAACTCCGCGGTGCCCGGGCTGATCGCATCGGAGACGCGCAGGACGTAGACGTCGCCGGCGGCTCCCCAGGCCTGCGCTAACCCGACCGCCATCAGGATCCCGACGGCAACGGCGGCGATCCTAATCCCCATATGGAAACTCCTTCATCAAGAGCTTCATGTCCTCCCACACCTCGCGTTTTTTCTCGGGATGACGCAGCAGATAGGCGGGATGGAAGGTGGGCAGCACCCGGATCCCCTGGTAATCCGAAAAACGGCCGCGCAGCCGGGAAACGGGCTCGGAGGTGTTCAACAGGGTCTGGGCGGCGCAGCCCCCCAGCGTACAGATGAACCTGGGGCGGATCGCGCTGATCTGGCGCCGCAGGAACGGGGAGCAGGTCGCTATTTCATCCGGCTCCGGCAGACGGTTTCCCGGCGGACGGCATTTGACCACGTTGGCGATGTAGACATCCGAACGCCGCAGCCGGATCGCTTCGATGATGCGGTTGAGCAGTTGGCCCGCTGCGCCGACGAAGGGCTCTCCGGCCCGGTCCTCCTCCTGGCCGGGCCCCTCGCCGATGAACATGAGCCGCGCCTGCGGGTGGCCCGCGCCGAACACGATGTGCGTGCGGCTGCGGCAAAGCCTGCACCGCTGGCAGTCGCCGAGATGGGCGCGAATATCCTCCAGCGTCTCCCGGACGCCGGCGGGCGGTGCTCCGCGATATCGCCCCCAGGCCTCCAGGGCCTTCAGGCTCTCCGGCGAGCAGTCCACCCGGGTGATGCCGGCTTCGGCCATCTGCCGCAGGGTGCCGGCCAGTTCGTCGAGTATCGTGATGAATTCCCGGGGCTTGACCATGGCGATGCTGCCGGAAGGGCCGGCTTACTTCGGCGGCAGGTTGTCGATGGATTCGTTCATCGGAACGACCCAAACGTCGGCGAACGTCTCGATGTCACCATCTTCGATGGCGATGACGGCCATGCGGTTGCCTTTCTGGAAGATCATGAGGGACTGGGGCGACCGGAATTGGCTGATCAGGCGCCAGCCCTCGTTGGTCATGTTGTTCTGGAAATAGCGCATGAGCGAGTTCGTCTCGACCCGGCCGGCCAGGCGCAGCAGGCCGGCGCTCATGCCCTCGCGGCGGTAGATCGCCGAGGATTCTTTGTGGATGTCCATTTCCCGGGGAATCAGCACATCGTCAAATTCGCGGACATCCGGGAGCCGCTTCTGGGTCGCTTCGGGCTTGGCCGGTCCCTTTTCGAACATGGCGCAGGAAACGGTCGCCATCAGCGCCAACCCCACCATTACCATCCGGGCGATCTTTCTGCGGATCGTCATGAAATGATATCCTCCTTTCGGCTGGTTATGCGCCTCAAGATTATTCGAAAACGCTCGGCGGCACAACTCTTTTTTGGGACTGGGATGCAGCCCTGGCCGCCGGTGCCAATTCGATTGCGGTGGAACGGCCGGCATGGTACAAGGTATCCGTCAAACGCCCCAACGCCCTTAACGGTTCGCTTGCGAACCAAGAAAGGATGTGCGCTGAAGATGATCCCTATTCCAGGCGCGGTATTCCACCGAGTGTTGGATAGAGAGCTTCCAATGGCCCGTCGGTCGCAGGGGGTCTGGATCGAAACCGCGGACGGCCGGCGCTATCTCGACGCCAGCGGCGGCGCGGTGGTCGTCAACGTTGGCCACGGCCGTGAGGAAATCGCCCGGGCCGTGTGCGAGCAGCTGCAGACCCTGTCCTACGTGCATCCCACGATGTTCGCTTCGTCAGCCGTGGAGGATCTCGCCCTCGCACTGAAGGCTCACACCCCCGGCGGCCTGGACCGGTTTTACTTCATGTCCTCCGGGTCCGAGGCGGTTGAAACCGCCATCAAACTGGCGCGCCAGATTCAGATCGCGCGCGGCAACGCGGAGCGGCAGGTGCTGATATCGCGCTGGAAATCCTACCACGGTCTAACCATGGGGGCGTTGGCCGCAGCCGGCCGAACCTCCTTCCGTCTGCCGTTTTATCCGCTAATGCGCGACGCCGTGCACATTCCGCCGCCCTACTGCCTGCGATGCTCTTACGGTCTCGCCTTTCCGGCCTGCCGCCTGCGCTGCGCATTGGCCCTGGACGAAACCATTCAAAACCTTGGGCCCGCGGCGGTTTCTGCTTTCATCGCCGAAACCGTGGGCGGCGCCAGCATCGCCGTCTGTCCCCCGCCCGAAGGCTACTGGCCGCTGGTTCGCGAGATCTGCGACCGCCACGGCGTCCTGTTGATCATGGATGAGGTCATGTGCGGCATGGGCCGCACCGGCCGATGGTTTGCCGCCGAGCATTATCATACCGTGCCCGATATCCTGGTGCTGGGCAAGGGGCTTTCGGGCGGGACGCTGGCGCTCTCGGCCGTGGCCACGACCACGTCGCTGATGCAGGAAGTGCGCGCCAACGGCGGAAACTTCATCCATGGCGGAACGTTCAGCCACAACGGCATCGCCTGCGCCGCCGGCCTGGCCGCCGTGAAAATCCTGGAGCGCGAACAACTGGTCGAGCGTGCCGCCCGGATCGGCCGCCGCATCGGCGAGAGGCTTCAAGAGGCGCTGGCGGAATCGCCCCACGTGGGAGACATTCGCGGCATCGGCATGATGTGGGGCGTCGAATTCGTTCAAGACCGAAAAACCGGTACACCGTTTCCACGCTCCGAAAGAGTCGCCGAAAGGCTTTGGCAGGCGCTCTTCGAACGAGGGGTCCTTCTCTACAAATCCGTCGGCATGGCCGGCACCGACGGCGACGGGCTGATCGTAGCACCTCCGTTTGTGATCACAGAGGCCGAAATCGATCAGGTCGTGGCCGGTTTGCGCCTAGCCATGCAAAGCGTTTTAACCGGCTGAGCCGAGTGCGGAATCGGAATCACTGGACGGTGTGCCATGATTTTGGAAGGCAGGTGCAGCTTGAACTCGGTGCAACCCTGTAGAAGGTATAAGGAGGCCCCATGACTGCGAACAGCATTAAAATAAGGCTCATGCAGCTTGACGATTTCGATGCCGTGGTGGGGATCGACCAAAGGGTGCTCAAGGTCTCTCGGCCGGAATACTATGAAATGAAATTTGAAAAGCTCTTCAAATCCAAGGATTATTTGCCGGCTTCGCTGGTCGCGGAGGAAGAGGACGGTTCCGTGGTGGGATTCGTAATGGGAGAGATCTACATGGGGGAATATGGCATTTTCCAGGAAGAAGCCACAATGGATACCATCGGCGTCGATCCGTCCCACCAGCACCGAGGCATCGGTGGCCGACTGTTGACGGAATTCATGAGCCATTTGAAAAAACTGGGCGTCAAGAAAATAAACACTCTGGTCGACTGGAATAATTCCAAACTGATTCATTTCTTCAGTGCGAACCAGTTCAGTCCATCAAAGACGATCAACCTAGAACGGGTCCTTTGAAAGAGGACTGCGCCAGCGGACTCATCCGGCCGATGGCGGCGGTCACCGACCGATCACGGGCTGCTTCCGGCGGTACCAACCGTTGGGCTTTCTGTGCTTACCGTGCATTTTTCAGCACGATGCGCTTGCCGAAAAAAATCCAATGGTTGAGGTCGATCGTGATTGGTTGATCCGGATCGGCCGGACAGACTGAATGAGACCGCCATACGGTTATGCCGTCTGTAGAGGTTTTTTCAAACGGTTCAAGTCGGTTGATGCCGGGTGTTCCCATGCGGACCGCAGGGATCTGTCGGCTGCTGCATCAGGTCGCAAGGGTTTTGGAATAAAGCGTCAGATGGCCGCCGCGTTCGGCGATATAGGCGATCGCCCTTGCCGTTGCCCGAATCATGGCTCCCTCCGTAAAACGCTGCGTTTTCATTGAAGCATTCTCATTCGTCCGCAGTCGTCACCCGCCCTCGAGTTGCCTTCAAGCGTCCCCGCATGACCTTCCGGCTGAGGCGCCTCTGCCGGGAGCCCGGTGTCGGCCGAGTGGAGCGGCGTTTTCTCCGAACGGCGGCGGCACTCAAGATGAGGTCCCTCAGGCGCTGCAGGGCGTCCTCCCGGTTCTGCTCCTGACTCCGTTGACGTTGGGCCTTGATGATGACCACCCCCTCCCGCGTGATGCGCCGGTCCTTCAGCCTTAGAATGCGTTCCTTCAGATCCATCGGCAGGGAGGATGCGGCGACGTCGAAGCGCAAATGAACGGCGGTGGCGACCTTGTTGACATTCTGGCCGCCCGCCCCTTGGGAGCGGACGGCGCTGATATCGATCTCATTCAGGGGAATCGCGATGTCATCGAAGATTGGAAGCATGCGAAAAATCAAATCCGATCCGGGCAGCGCGCAACCCGAGGCCTACAGCGCCCGGCCCAGTTCGTCGGCCTCTGCGGTGGTCTCCAGCAGCGTGCGCGGCGACTTGGCATCACCGATCACGTGAACCTCGATTCCCAGCTTCCGAAACAGGTCGAGCGTGCTCCGTTCCGGTCGAAAGCCTTCGGCGATGACCAGATCGCTGAACCCCTTGAGCGTATCCCGCCCTCCTTGATGGTCGACGACCACACCGTCCGAGTGGAATTCCCGAATGGAGGCGCGCTTGAAAAGCCGCACGCCCGCATCGGACAATCGCTGGCGCAGGGAGGTCCGGTCATTGGGCGCGAGTTCCGGAGCGAAATGGTCGCCGCCCAATACCGCCACCCGGCGCCGGCCCTGCGCCAGAAAATCGGCGGTGACCATGGCGGCCTGATCGGAACCCAGAACCAACGCTCCCGGTCCGGGAATCACTCCGCCGGACAGGACATCCGGCACGGTGGACAGCTGCAGCCCGGATTCGAACAAGCCTTCCAACTGCGGCATGCGGGGGTTGGCGCCGCTGGCTACCACGGCAACGTCTGGCTGCAGCTCGCGCACAAGGGGTTCGTCGACAGCGGCATGGAGCCGAATCGTCACGCCGAGGCGCTCAAGTTCAGCCCGGTGGTACTCGACCATCTCCCAGAGTTCCGCGCGACCGGGCGGTTTGGAAGCCAGGATCAGGGCGCCGCCAACCTGATCCTGCGTTTCGGCCAGAACCACCCGATGCCCCCGCAAGGCCAACAAGCGGGCGCAAGCCAGGCCTCCCGGCCCGGCGCCGACCACCAGGATCGTTTTCGGCCGATCGGTCCGCTGGAGCGGCCCTAAACGATATTCGCGTCCCAACTCCGGGTTCATGACGCAGGTCGCCTCGCTCAGCGCCAGCACGCTTTGGATGCAGCCGCGACAGCAGCCGATGCACGGCCTCAGCTGATCGAGACGGCCCGCAGACGCCTTGGCCGCCAGCTCCGGATCGACCAGATGGGGCCGCCCCATGGCCACGAGGTCGGCGCGGCCCTCGGCGATGAGCCGGTCGGCCATCACCGGGTCCTTGATCCGGCCGACGGCGATCACGGGGATCGAAACCGCCCGCTTGACGGCTTCGGCCAGGTGAACGAAGCAGCCGGGCGGCACGTACATGGACGGAATCGTCACCGGCAGCGAGCCGTAGACGCCGGCGGAAACATGCAGCCAGTCCGCGCCGGCGGCTTCCAGCAGCGGCCCCAGGCGAACCGCCTCCTCCAGATGCCAGCCTTCGGCGAGGTAGTCCTCGCCGTTATAGCGCACACCCACCGGATATTCGGCGCCGCAGCGGTCTTTGATCGCTTTTAAGATCTGCAGCAGGAAGCGCGTGCGGTTCTCGAATGATCCGCCATAGTCGTCGGTGCGGCGATTGGCGTTGGGGGCCAGGAATTCGCTGATCAGATAGCCGTGGGCGGCGTGGATTTCCACAAAATCGAATCCTGCATCCCGCGCGCGCCGGGCTGCTTCGGCATGGCAAACGACGAGCTCCAGAATTTCGTCACGGGTCAATTCCCTGGGCACGCCCTTGACGACTGCGAGCGAGGGCAGGGGGGATGGCGCCACCCGCCGGTCGTGAAAGGCCTGCCGGCCGCCGTGAAGGAGCTGCAGGCCGATCCGCGCCCCGTGGCGCTTTACGGCCGCGGCCAGGCGGCTCAGACCGGGGATGTAGCCATCGTCCCACACCCGCGGCATGCGGGGCAGATCCAGGCCGTCCGGGTGGACCGTCCCGCCGCCCATGACGATCATTCCGGTGCCGGCCTTGGCCCGCAGCGCCAGATAGACCGAATGCTGGTCGGTCACAAACCCCTGCTCATCCACCCCGAAGTTGACGCTCATGGGCGGCATGACCAGGCGGTTACGGACATCCATCCGCCCCAAACGAATCGGCGAAAAGAGATGGTTTAGTTGCATAGCGCCCTTTCAACCCGGCCGATCGCTCCGGCGGGCTTTATGGTTTCATACTCCGTGCAGCAACCGGAATCAAGAGATCCCTTGCATGAACCCGCGCAACACTTTGGACCTCTCTACGCGGTGGCACTCAATCAGCTGGTTCGGGGAATTGATTCCAGGGGATGCCATCGCTATGATAAGATGGGAAGCGAAAGCCGTTTGACGAAGCGGCCAGGCAGGCTGCGCACCCAGCGTCGATTCGGCATACCCCGTTGGATGGATCTCAGGAAAGCAGGTGGACCATGATCATCAAACAACTCAAGCACGGATCGATGGACAACTTCAGTTATCTCATCGGGTGTGAACAGACCCACCGGGCGATGGTGATCGACCCCGGTCCAAATGTGAAGCGCGTCCTGTCTGAAGCCCAGAAGCAGGGACTGAGCATCGAATCCATCGTCAACACCCATGGCCATGGGGACCATACGGCCGGCAGCGCCCGGCTCAAACTTCTGACCGGCGCCCGAATTATCATTCATGCACTGGATGCCGACGCCGTCCCCGAGGCGGACATCCGCTTATCCGATGAAATCGATCTGCCGGCGGGGGCCTTGAGGCTGCGCGTGATTCATACGCCCGGCCACACACCCGGCGGCATCTGCCTCTATGGTGAGGGGCAGCTGTTTACGGGTGACACGTTGTTTGTCGGCGACAGCGGCCGCACCGACCTGCCCGGGGGCCATCGCCCGACCCTGGCCGCTTCCATTCGGCGTCTGATGCAGCTTCCCGATTCCACCGTTGTTTGGCCGGGCCACGACTACGGCCCCACCCCTTTCTCCACCATCGCTTGGGAAAAGCGCCACAACGTGAATGCCAAGGAATACGGCTACTATGTCGACGATGGTGTGTAATCCAGCCATGCCGATCCGGCGTCTAACCCGCACAAGAACCATATCCAAGGAGAACGATGCATGCGCTCTTGCCTGATCTTGACGTTGGCACTTGTGCTCGGAGTGCTGCCCGTTACGGGGACCAGCGCCCAGAACAACCCGCCGCCGGAGGCCGAGGCGGAAGAATTCGGCCGAACCCCTCCCCGTTTGAGTTTCACGGACGGGCAGGTCTCGTTCTTTCGGCCGGGAGCCGAAGACTGGGCGCGCGCCCAGATCAACACGCCGCTTTCTCCGGGCGACCAGCTCTACACCGGTTCTCCGGGGAATGCGGAGCTGCAGATCGGCCCCCGTGCATTCGTGCGCGCTTGGGCCAACACCCAGATCGGGCTGGAAAACCATGAGCCGGATTTCATTCAGTTTAAGGTAACGGTCGGTCACGCCGCATTTGACGTGCGCACCATCGAGCCCGGCTTGACGCTGGAGGTGGCCACGCCGAATGCCGCTTTTACGATCGACCGGCCGGGCTACTACCGCGTGGACGTCGTCGGCGACCGCACGGCGTTCATCGCCCGCCGCGGGGGGCGGGCGGTTGCAACCCCCGCGGACGGGGCTTCGTTCGGCGTCGCGCCGAGCGAGGAGGTCGTCATCGAAGGTGAAAGCCCTCCAAAAGTTTCCTCCTTTTCAGCGCCTCCGCTCGACAGCTGGGACCAATGGAACTACGCGCGCACCGACCGGCTCCTTGAAGCGGAAAGCGCCCGCTACGTCGTTCCCGGGATTTACGGGGCCAGCGACCTCGACCGCCACGGCCGCTGGCGCGTCGTTCCGGACTACGGGCCGGTCTGGGTTCCGACCGGAGTGCCGGCGGGCTGGGCGCCCTACACCTCAGGAACATGGATTCATGACCCCTATTATGGCTGGACTTGGGTGGACACCGCTCCATGGGGCTGGGCGCCTTACCATTACGGCCGCTGGGTTCACGTCGGCGGCTACTGGGGCTGGGCCCCGGGGCCGGCGGTGGTGCGGCCGGTCTACGCTCCGGCATTGGTGGCTTTTTACGGCGATTCCCATACCCAGGTGAGCATCAGCGTGGGGGCTCCGATGGTGGGCTGGGTGGCGCTGAGCTGGGGCGAGCCGTGCGTGCCGTGGTGGGGCCGCCCGGGCTTCATTCACCGGCCGTGGTGGGGCGGTTGGGGCGGCCCCCGCATCGTGAACAACGTCGTCGT
The DNA here is from genome assembly GCA_964427375.1 of uncultured Desulfatibacillum sp. Taxonomy (GTDB): domain Bacteria; phylum Desulfobacterota; class Desulfobacteria; order Desulfobacterales; family SpSt-501; genus SpSt-501. The sequence continues at coordinate 36,501 of CAYRUF010000008.1, forward strand.
GCACCGCACGACCGTGGTGAGGGCGGAGGAAATTCATATCTATCGCAACGCCGGCGTGCGCAACGGCATCGTTACCATCCACAAGGATCGCTTCGGTCACGGCCGCATCCCGCCGGAGCGCTTCGATCGAGCTCATGCCGCAAACCTGCGCCCCATGCACAAGGGGCCTGAGGTCAGTCCCACTCCGGCCGCATTGGTGCCAGACCGGCAGCGCGGCGTCCGCCCGGCCGATAGGGACCTGAACCGCCCGGTGGTAGCCACCCGCCCGCCGCATTCCGGGTCGGATCGAAAAGAACATTCGATGCAACGAAAGCCGGACGAAACGCCGGCGCGCGCTTCTGCACCGCGCATTGTTCCAGCCCCGCAGCAGCCCAAGAACACCGAGCCGTTGCCCCGGCCGCCGTTCGGTAAAGGCACGGTCGAACGACGGCCGGAGCCGGGCCGGCCGCCGGCCGCGATGTCTTCTAAAAACGACGGCACGCGCCGGGTTGCCGAGCCGTCCGTCGAAGCCCGTGCTCCGTCCGGCCGCCAGCTCGAGCAACCATCCCGCCCCGCCCAGCGTCGACAGCCCGCGGAGCCTCAGGACCGCCGCCGCATGGAAGAGAACGAGAAGGCAGAGGTTCGAGCCACGCCGTCGCCCTCAGCGCCGAACCCCGCTCAGATGCATCGCCAGTCCCAGCCGAAGCTGCCGGGCGAGCCGGCCAGCCAGCTCGCGCCGAACCGGACCGGATCAACCACACCGCGTCAGTTTGAACGTGGCGGCAGAACGCCGCCACGGATCGAACAGCGTGAAGATCCCCCGGAGCGTCGTCCGCGCCAGCCTCAGACGGCTCCCCACCCGAACTCGAAAGGCCAGCGCCCGGGAAACAATGCCGCGCTTCCCCCGGGTAGCGGCCAATAGCATGGGCCCGTTCGCTGCAACCGATTCAGGAGGTTTGGAAGACGTCATGGACACGAAGCAACGCTCTGCCCGAAAGTCCGGGCGCGGTCCTCAGCCGATTTTCTTTTCGATGGCCTGCATGGCCTCTATGAAGCGTTGTCTGGCATCCGGAGCGTATGGGTTGAAGCGGTGCATATCCTCGAACAGCTGCCAGGTGTCATTTTCCACGACATCCAGGATCCGCAGCAGACGCTGGTATCCTTCGGTATCGATCTCCTGCGGCCTGGCGCCCATTCCGGCCAGGCTCCGGCCGATCAAATGGGTCAACGCCAGGCTGATCGCAATCTGGCGGTCGTGTTCGGAAGGGCTTGTTTCGATGACCGATAGACCTTTTGCCGTCAGATAATTTTGGACGGCTTTGAAGCGCGGTGCGGGAATGCGCACCGGACAGAGCACGATTTTGCGGCCTTGCAGGGATTCAGCGGCGCTGTCCGGCCCGAACATGGGATGGGTTGCCAGAATCGCGATGTTCGCAGGCAGGATCTCCTGCATCCACCGCACCGGGTATTCCTTGACGGAGCAAACGTCCACGACCAGGCCATCGGGCGCCAGATGCGGCCGCACCTGACCCAGAACCCTCTGAAGACAGGATATGGGCACCGCTAAGATGACGGTCTTGCAGCGCGAGGCGGCTTCCAGGGAAACCGGCTCTGCGCCGATCGATGCCACATCCTGAGTCGCCGCTGCCGGATCGTATACCCGCACCGGAAAATCGCCTGTCAGATATCTGGCCGCCAATTTCCCGAAACGTCCGAAGCCGACGATCCCGACGGTGCAGTCCATGTCCACCCGTTTAATCACCCTATTCGGCACCTTACCTTAATCCCGGAGAAATTCAAACTTGAATTCTGAACCGCCTTTTGATATTCGCTGGCTGCGGTCTTCAGTCCCGCCCAACCCGTGCCCGCGCCGATCCGCCCCTGTAGCTCAGTGGATAGAGCAATGGATTCCTAATCCATGTGCCGCAAGTTCGATTCTTGCCAGGGGCACCAATAAAATCAATAAACGCCGAACGGCCTGACCACGCTTTGCTTCTGCTCGCGGCGGGTGTATTCATCCGCCTGGGCCTGGGCGGCCTGGCGGCTGGGGTGGTCACCGATCCTCACCGTGTACCAGATGCGGCCTCCGGCGTCCGTGATTTTCATAATCCGGGCCGGATACCCCTTGGCATTGAGTTGGGCCTTCACGTGCTGGGCGTTTTCAGGGTATAAATAAGCTCCGACTTGGACCGAATGCGTCATGGCAGGCTTCCTCACTTCGCCGGCGCGGTCGGGCTCAGGCTCCTGCGGTGCAGGTGCAGAGGGGCTTGCCGCCGGCCATGCCGGTTCGGCGGAGGGTGTTTCAGGCGGGCGGGGCGGCGATGGCGCTGGATCTTCGGTCCCCGGCGCGGCGGCCGCCTTAAATTCGGATGCGTCCGGCTCGGAGGCGGTGCGCTGCTGGGCGGGTTGAAGCGCAAAGAACGCCATCCCGGCCAGCAGCACCAGGACGCCTGCCGCCGCCGCCGGAATTCGCCAGCGCGCCCGGGCCGGCGTGTCGCCGCCCCTGCCCTCCAGGAGCCTTAAATCCCGAATGACGGCTTGCGCCAGTTCGCCGGTCATCTCCTTCTGGCCGAGCTTAAAAGCCGCTGCCAGCATCGTGGAGCATGTGATGTTGATCCGGCGCGGGTTCCCGCCCGCATGCCGGAATATTTTCCGAACCGCTTCACGGCTGAACCGCAACGGCGCACCGATCGATGCCACGCTGAGGCGGTGCTGGATGTAGGCCGCCGTCTCATCCAGGCTCAACGGGCCGATTTCATACCGCACCGATACGCGCTGCCCCATCTGACGCAGCTGATGGGAGTTCAGCAGCTGCATCAGTTCGGGTTCGCCGACCAGCACGATCTGGATCAGTTTGTCGCGGGTCGTTTCGAGATTGGAGATCAGCCGGATTTGTTCCAGCACCGCCGGCGGCAGAATCTGCGCGTCGTCGATGAACACCAGCACTTTGCGGCCGGCGATCCGTTCCTGCATGAGAAAGCGGTTCAGGGCGCCGGTCAACTCGTGGGCCGTTTGAGCGCCGGCAGCTATTCCGAAGCTGCGGTTCATGCGCTGTAGGAGTTCGGTCGGGCCGGCTATGGGGCTTGAGAGAAAGGCGACCGTGGCGCCGTTTTGAACCGACTCGACAAAGAATCGGCAAACCGTGGACTTGCCCGTTCCGTTCAGACCGGTGATGACGGTGAACCCTTCGCCCTCAGCTGCCGCATAACGCAGGTGGGCCAGCGCCTCTTCATGGTGCCTGCCGAAAAAGAGGCTGTTCAAATCAAGGGTGAGCTTGAACGGGTTGTCCTTCAAGCCGAAAAACTGCAGAAACATGGAGCGATCCCTAGCCGGAAGAGACCGCCCGGTGCGGGCGGCTTTTGGATCGAAAATGCCCCAGCCGGCTGGAGATGTCAATGCCGGCCGGCCGGCTTCAATATCCAAATGCATTGCCAGAAAACCGTATCAAAGCGTCTGTATCGGCGCTAAGGTCTAGAGGACGCGATGGCACGAATAATAAGGACTCCTTCCCGTGTTCGCCTATCAACAGGATCAGACCTTTTTCGCCCAGATAGCCGAAGGGCTCGAGGATCTCGGCGCTATGGAGATCGGGCGTCTGGGAGCCGCCGCGATCCGGCCGTCTTTCTGCGGGCTGCATTTCAAGGCCGACCCGGCGTCGCTGTATCGCATCAACTACCAGTCGCGGCTCGTATCGCGGGTGCTGGCGCCGCTCGCCCGATTCGTCTGCACCGACACGGCCCGCCTCTACCGCACGGCCCGGCAGGTGCCCTGGAAAGCGATCATGGGGGTGAGCCAGACCCTGGCGGTGTTCGCCAACGTGTCCAACAGCCAGATCCGCCATTCGCAGTATGCCGCCCTCTGCCTCAAGGACGCCATCGTGGACTATTTCCGGGACGATTGCGGCCGGCGCCCGGACGTCCGGCGCATCGACCCCGATGTTTGGATCAGTCTTTTCATCGAGAACAACCGGGCGGTCGTCAGCCTGGATACCTCCGGCGGTTCGCTGCACCGCCGCGGCTACCGGCAGGAGGGAGCGGAGGCCCCGATGCAGGAGACCGTTGCGGCAGCCATCATTCAGTGGGCCGAGTGGGATGAAACCAGGCCGCTGGTCGACCCCATGTGCGGCTCAGGCACCCTGCTCGCGGAAGCGTTGATGCACCACTGCCGCATCCCGGCCGGCTTCCTGCGCCGCCGGTTCGGCTTCGAGCACTTGCCGGATTTCGAGCGCAGCCTGTGGTCGTCTGTGAAAGCCGCCGCGGATCAGGCGATCCGGCCGCCGATCCCCGATCATATCCGCGGCGGCGATATCGCCGCCGCGGCCGTGCAAACCGCGCGGGCCAACCTGCGCCGGCTGCCGCACGGGGCATCCATCCGCGTCGATGTTTCCGACTTCAGACGGCGCAACGATTTGTCCGGCCGGGTCATCGTCTGCAACCCCCCCTACGGCATCCGGCTCAGACCGACCACCGACATTACGCTCTTCTACCGGGAGATCGGCGACTTCCTGAAGCAGCGCTGCGCCGGTGCGACCGCTTTCATCTACTTCGGGGATCGTGACATGCTGAAGCACATCGGGCTGAAGCCTTCCTGGAAGCGGCCGCTTAAAAGCGGCGGATTGGATGGGAGACTGGCCAAGTTCGAGATGTACGCGGGCGGCGAGGCTTTGCCGCGTCAGCCGACGCCCCTATCGGGTACCCGACGACGTCAGCGCGAAACCAGGTAAAAGGCCGTTCCGGCCGCCGCCATGGCCGCCGCCAGATAAAGCCAGGAGCGCCACTGCCTGGGGGACGGTTCCGGCGCCGGCGCCGGGGAACCGGCGGCCGGCGCCGCCAGCGGCGGTGCCGCGGAAGATTCGGCCGGCTCGTCATCCAGGTCCAGCGCCACGCTCAAATCATGGCTGCAATCTCGAATCACGCCATGGTCGATCGTTTGTAGGTTGGCGCTGTAGCCGTAGAGCAGCGCATGATCGCAGATGAAGTTGATCAGCCGCGGCACTCCTTTGGACAACGCGTGAATTTCGCGCACGGCTTCGGGGCTGAACAACGGTTGCGCCCTTCCGGCCAGCTGCAGGCGATGCTCGATATAGCGCTGGGTTTCCGCTTCAGCCAGCGGTTCCAGACGGCAGCGCGCCGCGATGGCGGGCCCGGCACCGCCCTTCATGCGGACCGCCTCATCGGCGTTGAATCCCAACTGCCCCACCAGGAGGATTTTCAGGAGCTTTTTTCCGTCCGACTGCAAGCCGGCCAGAGCCGCGATGTCCTGCAGGGCGTCCGGCGTCAGTCGCTGGGCTTCATCGATGACGAGGATCGCTTGGCGGCCGGCACCGGTTGCTTGCAACAACACCCGGCTAAAACCAGCCATAAACTCCTCTCGGCTTTCGAAACGGCCGTTCAGGTGGAACTCTTCGGCTAAGAGACGGTAGACATCCAATCCGGTCAGCTCGGGGCCGCTGGCCGTAATAAACACCGGGGCCAGACCTTTCTGGGCGACCAGCCGTTTGACCAGGATGGTTTTGCCGGTGCCGATGTCTCCGGTCAGCACCAGGCATCCGTCCCGCTCGGCCACAGCGGCTCTCAGGGTTTCCAATGCCTGGGTCTGTCGGCGGCCCAGCCACATGAATTCCGGATCCGGAACAATCCCGAACGGCTCTTTTTTGAGATGGAAATGCTCAAGATACATCGAAAACCGCTACCCCTTTCTTTTGACCAATGCTCCATTTTATACTAAGCTTTAGGAAAATGCACCTCTAACCCTATTCCAATCCCAGGCAAACGTGATGACTTTCAAACGCCGCAGCGACATGGACGAGACGGAGCCCGAACGACGTTCCGGCATGAATCGACGCTGGATCAAGACACCGTATCATGGCGTGGACCGCCGCAGCGGCCGGGATCGGCGCGGCGAATCTCCATCCCTTGAGGCCTTAAAAACCAGCGAATCGGCTGCCGCGCGCACGGAATCCATCGAAAAGCTGATCCTTTCGACGACCGTGCGCCTGGAGGCTTTGGCGCGCCTGCTCGTGGAGAAGGGATTGCTGAGCCACCAGGAACTCTCCGAGATGCTGCAAACCATGCAGGCCGAGTATCACCATCCGCAGATCAAACCAGACAGATAGGAGAGCCATCCCATTTCATGAAAGTATTCGTCACGGGTGGAGAGGGCCAGCTCGGCACGGAGTTGATCGCTCAGGCAGCGTCCCACGGCATCGACATCCTGGCGCCGCCGTTGGCGCAGATGGATCTGACGCGCCCCGAGCAGGTCGACCGCGCCTGGGCAGCGTTCCAACCTGCTGCGGTGATCAACGCCGCCGCATATACCGCCGTCGATCGCGCCGAATCCGAACCCGGCTTGGCTTTTGCCGTCAACGCCGAAGCCGCGGCGCATATCGCCCGGCGCTGCGCGCAGGAGCATATCCCGCTCATCCATATTTCGACCGACTACGTTTTCGACGGATTGAAGGGATCGCCCTACCGGGAGGATGATCCGGTGGCCCCCCTCGGGGTGTACGGACGCAGCAAGGCCGAGGGGGAGGCCGGCGTACGCCGCCATCTGAGCCGGCACCTCATCGTGCGCACGGCCTGGCTTTACAGCGCGCACGGGGCCAATTTCGTCAAGACCGTGATGCGTCTGGTCGCAGAGCGCGACGAGCTGCGGATCGTGGACGACCAGATCGGCTGTCCGACCTGCGCCGCCGATCTGGCCGACGCGGTGCTGCGAATGGTCGGACGGCTGGCTCCGGGCGCAGAAGTTCCCTGGGGAACCTTCCATTACTGCGGCAGGGGCGTTACCTCGTGGTATGGGATGGCTCGGCATGTGCTGGAAACGCTGAAGGCCCGCGGCCGCATCACCTCCTTTCGGCTCCGGCCCATCACGACCGCCGAATACCCCACCCCGGCCCGCCGTCCGCCTTATTCCGTTTTGGACTGCACCCGGATCGAAGCCGCATTCGGCATCTCCCCTCCTCCGTGGCAGCAGAGCATTGAGAAGACCGTCGACCGCCTGCTATCCGTGAACGAACGCATTGGGTGAGGCTCGAAAAGGCCGCCGCTCAACCGACCAGCCTTTTCCCGAAAAATTGCCAACTATTTGTTATAAAATAATAATTTTATTTTCTACGACGCCCTTGCGCTTGACGGACAAACGCTTTCCGACTAAAATAAAAGCAGCTGATCGCACGAGGCCGATCCGCATAACGAGAACCACAGCCGCACCCTGTTTGCGCTTCTTATGAAATCAATTCCCGATCAAATGCCCGCGATCCTGGTCGTCGATGACGATGAAGGGCTGCTGTTGAGCATCAAGGCCACTCTGGTCAGCGCCGGGTTGCCGGAACCCGCTCTGGTGTCCGACAGTCGCCGGGTTTTGGAAGTGTTGCGCTCGCAGCGCTTCCCGCTGGTGCTGCTGGATCTGATGATGCCGCATATGGGCGGCATGGAGGTGATGCAGCGCATCAAGGAGGAATTCCCGGAGGTGGACTGCGTGATCGTCAGCGCCATGGACGACGTGCCCACCGCCGTGCAGGCCATCAGCAACGGCGCGAGCGATTACCTCGTTAAACCTCTCAACAGCGACAAGCTGGTGGCGCTGGTTCAAAACAATCTCGAGCGTTACCGCTTCCGCGACGAACTGGCGCGGGTCGGCCGGAAGAAGATCTTCGATCATCTGAAGCAGCCCGATGCGTTCGCCCATCTGATCGCCGAAGATGAATCCATGGCGCTGGTGTTTCACCAGATCGAGGCCGTGGCCGGCACCGACTACAGTGTGGTCATCAACGGCGAATCCGGAACCGGCAAAGAGATGCTGGCCCGCGTCATCCATCAACTGAGCCGCCGTTCCAAAGCGCCTTTCTACGCCGTCAACATGGCTTCGTTCAGCAAGACCCTTTTCGAGGACGAATTTTTCGGTCATGCCAAAGGGGCTTATACGGATGCCGGCGGTGAGCGCCGCGGGTTTTTCGAGGCCGCCAACGGCGGCACGCTCTTCCTGGATGAGATCACCGAACTGGATCCGTCGCTGCAGGCCAAGCTGCTGCGCGTGATCGAAGAACGCGAGTTCTACCGGCTCGGCAGCACCGAGGTCCGCAACGTGGACGTGCGAATCGTCGCCGCCACGAATCGCGACATCAGCGAAGAGATCCTGAAGGGGCGGTTCCGCGCCGACTTGTTCTATCGGATCAACACCTATAACATCAAAATTCCTCCGCTGCGCGAGCGCAGTAAGGACATCCTGCCATTGGCGCGGTACTTTCTGAGGTTGCATGCCGGCGCCAACAAGAAAAAAATCGCGGACCTGGCCCCCGAACTGGTCGAACGGCTGCTGGGCTACGCCTTTCCGGGCAACGTCCGCGAGCTGGAAAACATGATTGCGGCGGCGGTATTGCTGGAGAAGGGCAAAACGCTGTCGCTGGCGGCGGCGCGCAACCTGCTGCCCTACGAGGGTCCCGAGCGCCGCCGGAACTCACCGCTGATCACGCTGGAAGAGCTCGAGCGCCGGCACATCGAACGGGTGTTGGAAGCTACGAACGGCAATCGCCCCAAGGCCGCCAAGATCCTCGGCATCAACGTTTCCACCATCTATCGCAAGCTGGAAAAATACCATCTGACGGATAAGCATTTCGAATCGAATTGACCGCGGCCGCCGCCGGAGGCGGCCGATCCACAGAGGGAGACTACATGGCGGACGGTCTGGATGTGGTGGTTCTGGATGACGACCCGGGCATCAGCCAGGTGCTCAAAGAGCTGATTGAAACGTTTTACACATGGGGCAAGGTGGTGGCTTTTTCCGACGCGGAAAAGGCGATCGGCTGGTGCCTGAAGAGCGATGTGGGGCTCGGCATTTTCGTCGTGGATGTCTTTTTGAAAGGCATGAGCGGCTTCTTTTTTCTGGACTCGATCGAGCCGAAATTTCCGTCCGCCCACCAGGATGCCATCATCATCAGCGGCAAGGCCAGCGAAGATGTCGTGGATATGTGCCTGGCCTCTAACGTTACCTATTTGCTTGAGAAACCGCTGAAACCCTATGCGCTTCAGCTGGCGGTGCGCGCCATCACGGCGAAGTACCTGAACTTCGCCAAAAAGCTGTTGAAAGACCCGTCGCTCGCCCAAAGCATCGCCCGCCTGTGACCGCCGGCGGCCCCAACGAAGGTCATTCATGGTGGTCCGGGGCTAAAGTATGATGGACGCCCCCTCGCGCGCAAAGCATACCTCCAGGCCGGACCCCGCCCGGCGCCCGCTGTAGCGCCCGGATAAACCATCCAGCTCCGCATCGGAGCGCATGGGGTCGTGGTGAATCAATGCCAGTCGGCGACATCCGGCCGCCTCGGCCGCTCGAACGGCCTGCTCGATGGATGAATGCCCCCAGCCGGCGCGACCGGCTTGATACTCCTGCTCCGTGTACTGGCCGTCGTGGATGAGCAGATCCGCACCTCGGAAAAAGGACTGCATTCTCGAATCCGCTTCCCGCGCGGCCTGCTCGCCCTCCAGCGCCATGATCGCGTCGTAGCCGGGATCCTCGGGATCGCTGATGAACAGATTGCGGAAGGGCTCGGTATCGAAGGCCGTGCACACCGACCGGCCGCGCCAGTCCAAACGGTAGCCCATGCACAGCAGCGGATGATTGAGGTAAGTGGCCGTCAGCGTAATCCCGTCCCCCAGATCATAGGTCCCTTCGCGGAGATCGACGTAAGTGATGGCGGCGGCCAGCTCAACCTGCCGCACCGGGAAGTAGCGGTAGCATAGCTGGCCGCCGATCACCTCCTCCAGACGATCTTCCGGGGAAATGGTCGGTCCGTAGAGCGTGAGCCGGGTGTCGCGCCGGTAGAGGGGACCGAAAAAGGGCAGTCCGAGAATGTGGTCGAGATGAGTGTGGCTCAGCAGAAGATCCAACGCCAACCCGTCCGCCGGCCCGGCGCGCGCCAGCAGCTCGTCCCCCAGCCGCCGGATGCCGGACCCGGCATCGATGATGAGCGTGCGCCGACCGGCCAGAAATTTCAACTCCACGCACAGGGTGTTGCCGCCGTAGCGCGACGTTTCATAGCCCGGGGTCGGGATCGACCCCCGAACCCCCCAGAAGGTGACCCGCAGCTGCTCAATTTCGGCCGGCGATTTCAAGAAATACCTTCGCTTTCTCGATCTCCTCCACCACCGCTGCGGAAAGCTTCGTCAGCTCGGGGCCGGCAAGGTCCCGGTGCGTCTGCGGCCGGCGGCGCCCGTCCGCGTCCAGGCTGAGGCCGCCGGGGGTTCCGGCTCCCATGTGGTGCGCCAGAGTGTCCGCCAGGGCGACGGCATCGACCAGGCTGAACGGCTCGGCCCCGGTGGCGCGGTGCGTGTGATGGTCCGACAAGGCCGCGGTCAGCGCCGGGCTCAGCTGCCACTTGCGGGCGATCATATGGCCGACCCGGCAATGGTCGACTCCGATCGAAGCATTTTCCTCGCAGCGCATGCCTCTGCCCGAGCTTTGCGAATGGATCACGGCTTCATGATAGGCCTCCGGAAACAGGTGGTTCAATGGAATTTTTCCGATATCATGCATCAAGCCGGCGACAAAAAACTCCTCCCGCTCCGCCAGCGGCACGCCGCGGCTGGCGGCCAGGAGCTTGGCGGCGGCGGCGGTGCACAGCGAATGGGTCCAGAACTGATCGGCGGTAAAGGCCCGGAAGGCGTCGCGTTGAGAAAAACTCTGGAATATGGCGAAACTCAGCACGACGTTTTTGACCGTATTGATGCCGAGCAGAATGATCGCCCGGGTCAGGGAATTGACCTTGCTCGGCAGCGAGTAATAAGCAGAGTTGATCACCTGCAGAACCCGGCCGGTCAGCACCGGATCCAGGGAGATGACCCGGTTCAAATCGTTGGCGCACGCGCCGGGTTCATTGCATGTCCGAAGCACCTTGATGGCGGTAGTGGACAGCCCGGCCATTCGCAGGATGTGCGCCCGGAGCTTTCCGAGAGACGCCGGAGCCGCCGTGTCCGCTGCGGCCATCACGCCGGCAGGTAATCCCCGCGGCGGAACCGGATAATCTCTAACTCCGCCGTGACCAGGGTTTGGTTCAGTACGTCGTTAAGCCGGTCGTCTTCCGGCAGTGAACCGAGGGCCTGCGAAAGCGCATCCCGGCCCTCTTCCAATTGCCGGATGCTCGCTTCCAGGCCCTTCAGGCTGACCCGGGGATTGGATAACTTCTGGCAGTAGTTTTCGAGCAGGTCCAGATATCCCTCCAGGCAGCCGACCACCGAAGGGTCCGGCGTCGGCGTCACGGATTGAAAGCGGAGGGCGGCAGCCGCCGCCGCCACCGGGTCGGATGCGGAAGCCTGATCGATCGTCTTTTTTAAGATCTCGCCAAAGTCGTTGACGGCGGCCGGCCGGTGCAAAGCCGTCTTTTCAACCGGACCGGGTCCGGGCAGATTTCCGTTTCCGATGATTTTCATACACCCCATGTCCTTTCGGCGGCAGGCCGCGGTTCGCACGCCCTGCTGGTCCGGTTATGGCTTTCGCCCGCAGCAAAAAAGTATGCAAATTTCGTGCTGTTGCTTTAATTGCAGTCCTTCTCAGAACGAACCCGGTTCTCGCCGGTGGCGTTAGCAATAACCGTTGTCGGAATTTTGACGGAATTTTCCAAATGCCGTCTAATCGAAAATCCCGTCCGGTGCTGCCAGCGTCTGAAAACGCATCAGCAACCGGATTGTAACTATTTTGATTTATACAGTTTTTATTAAAAAGAGCGGTCGCAGGGCCTATCTTTCGATTTTCAAGAAAATATTGGCATCTATATTGCTTAATTATACAGCGGAATGAAGTTTCCTCCTTTCCTTCATTCCCACCTCCGACTGACCCTGTTAGGCCACCCCCCCTAACAGGGTTTTTCTTTTTTTCATCATGAATTTCGGCATGTTTCGAAAAAACTTGAATCAGTTACGCGGTCATTCGGCGGGTGATCTTTCAGGCGTATCGGAGCGCGACAGGCGCGCAGCATGGCCGTGGAATGGCGCCTTGGCCTGAAACAGCAGGCATTCATGGCCGGACATCGTCCGCCGGACTTCCTCGATCGGAATCACTCGGCTCTTGAATCCCATGCACCGGCACCCATGGGGAAAGCTGGGATCCCAGGTCACAAAATAGTGCGCGCAACAGTGGCACTCGATACGGGGTGCCGCCATTTATCGCTCCATGGGCCGGCAGGCCGACCCGCGGTTCACCGGGAGCGCTCCACCCATATGCCCGTCTCCTGCAACCGCTGCAACGCCTGCTCCCGTTCCACATCCGAACCGCGCCGGCTGGCCGCCACGATGGCCTGCAACACCTCGTCGCTGACGCCGGCCTGCTTCAACCGGATGATGTCGTTCGCTGTGGTCAGGCGGATGGAACGCAGCTCGTTGCCGTAGACGACCGGTTCGCGGTCTTTCAGAAAGGAGCCTTCGCTGATCAGGGTGCGCAGGGCCGGCTCCCCGACCCCGGCCCGCTTCAACGCAAGCAGTTCCTCGACCGTGAACGCCGCGGTTTCAATGCTCCGCTCCCGCACCATGACTTCGATGGTCGCATCCTCGATGCCGGCTTTTTTCAAGCGAGCAAGGCTCTGGGCATCCAGTGCGTTTGCCGCCGGCGGCACCGCCCACCCCGCGGCGATCAACAGCATGAACCAGCATCTGATGAGGGTCATGATGGCCTCCAATGGTTGCGGCTGCCCATCGCCGGACGGCGTCGACGAAGGCGAAGCCCCTTGTCGCCGGTCGCTGGCCGGGCAGCGGCCCGGCCGGCCGACTGCCTATTTCAGAAAGTTGACCAGGCTGGGCTGGATGATTCGCGATGCCGCGGCCAGCGTGGATTCGTAGGCGGTTTCGAGGTTTTTCAACTCGATCACGGCCTGGGCCACATCGACATCTTCCTCCCGTCCGATGGCATTCTGCACCGCGGTTTTGACGTTGGCCCAGTGTTCCTCGGTGGCCTGCAAGCGGTAGAGCTTGGGTCCGGCTTCGGAGCGTTTGTTCATGATCTGCACGTGGGCGTTTTGGAGGGGATCGACCGTCGCCCGGATTTGAGTCGAGCCGGCGGCCAAATCCGTGTTTTCCAATCCCTGGATCAGGTCGCGCAGTTCGTCGAAGAGGTTAACTCCCCCGTCGGCCTGATCCTGAAAGTAATTGCGACCATCCGCATCGATGTCGACCACCACATGGTCGGCGATCGGAATCTGGAAGCGGCCGTCGTCGCCCTGGTAGGTGGCGTTGTAGGCATCGTCCCGCACGAAGGGGGCCGTGCCCGTTCGATCACCGGAAAACAGGTAGCGGTCGCCGAATTTGGAGTTGGCCAGCTGCAGCACTTGGTCGTAGATCTCCTGGACTTGACCGGCGGCAAACGAGCGCTCGGCCGCCGTGACGCCGCCACCGCTCTTTTCCTCGGCGATGCGGCGGGCCTGCTGAACCAGATCATCGACCAGCTTCAACGTCTCCTCCGTGAACTCCAGCCGGGTCTTGCCTTGTTTGATGTTGTCCGTATACTGACCGATGGCGGACAGACTGGAGCGCCCCGCCAGCACCCGGCCCATTCCGCCGGGGTCGTCCGACGGCCGGTTGATCCGTTTTTGGGAGGCGATCTGTTCCTGACGCTGCAGCATGGCCTCGGTTTGGCGGCGCAAATTGTTCATGAAAATATTGGACATCATGTTTTGGGTGATCCGCATTTTTTCCTCCTTAAAAAGACCGGACGCCTCACGAACCCGGCCGCCAGACGCCTCGCGTTAACCGACGACGCTCATTAACGTGTTGAGCATGTCATCGGCCATGCTGATCATTTTAGCCGCGGCGTTGTAAGCCGCCTCGAATTTCACGAGATTGACCATTTCCTCATCCAGCGAAACCCCGGACACGGACTCACGGTAGTTCTCCAGATAGGTCATCATTTCGGCTTGATGGCTGGAGTTGGCCTTGGCGGTCTGCACATCGTAGCCGACCGAGCTGACCAAAGCGTTGACGGCGGTATCGAACGTCGCCGTGCCGGCGTTCATCGTCATCGCCGTGCGCAGGTCATAAACGGCGATGGCGTTGTCCGCGTTGCCGGGAACCCCGCCGGGGGTTGCCGAGGCGGCGATGAGATCGAGGTCGTTGAGAATGTCCGGGTTGATTTGAAAATCGGCCGCGCCGCTGCTGCGGTCGTCGAAGAGCGGGGTGCCGGTGGTCCCGTCGAGGCCATAGCCGGCGGCGTGAACCGCGTTGACCTGACCTCTCAACCCATCCGCCAGGGCATCCAGTTGGTCCTGATAGCCGGCGATCTTCGTATCCCGGGTCTGCAGCCATCCGCCGATCTGGCCGCCGGCGATCCGGCCGGTGATGGCCACCGGACCGCTGGTGACGTCCGGCCACAAAATCTCGGTGCGGCCGTCTGCATTCGTCTGCGTCTGAAGCTGCCAGGTGGTGCCGGTTTCGACCAGCGGGCGCCCGTCGGCCACCGAAACGACGACTTGTCCGTCGGAATTCTCGTAGCTTTTGATGTCGATGACCTCCGCCAGCTGTTTCAATACCAGATCGCGGCGGTCCCGATAGTCGTTGGCGGGGGTTCCGCTGCCCTCCATGCTGGCGATTTTTTGGTTCAAGTCGGCGATCTGCGCCGCCAGCCGGTTGACCGTTTCAACGCTGTTCTCCAGGGCGGCATCGATGTCTTTCTGGATCTGCTCGAGCTCCGCGTACTTCTCGCGGATGGCGTCGGCCAGTCCCTGGCTGGTCGCGGCCACCATCGAGCGCTCGGTCGTCCCCGAGGGATTGAGGCTGAGATCCTGCCAGGCGTTCCAAAAGTCGCTCATCGCCTGATTCAATCCATAGCCGCCGCTCTCGTCGAAAACGACCTCGACGCGGTCGAGCATGCCCCGCTGGGCTTGCCAGCGCCCGAGCGCGGCGTTCTCGTTGTTCAACTGGACGCCGAGAAAGCGGTCGTAGATGCGTTCGATGCCGGTTGAATGGACGCCGAAAGACATCAGCCCGGCGGCGGTATAGACGGGCGTGTTGGTTTCCAGGTTCAGTCTCTGCCGCGAGTATCCCGGCGTGTTCACGTTGGCGATGTTGCTGCCGGTGACGTTGATGGCCCGCTGCTGGGTCAACAAGGCGCTCGCGCCGGTGCTCAACACCCCGAAAAGATGGGTCATGGTCAGCCTCCCGTTGCCGCCCGGCGGGCTTTGGGTTGCGCCTGCAGGGCCTGCAAGATGGAATGGGTCATGTCCTCCAGGGCCACCACCTCGTCGGCGGCCTCCAGTTTGATGGCTTCCTTGGGCATGCCGAAAACGACGCAGCTGGCCTCGTTCTGTGCCAGGGTATAGGCGCCGCTGTTGCGCATGGCGAGCAGCCCCCGGGCGCCGTCGGCCCCCATTCCGGTGAGAATGGCGCCGACGGCGTTGCGGCCGGCCGTCTGGGCAACGGAATGAAACAAGACATCCACGCTGGGACGTTGGTAATGGACCCGGGGGCCTGCCTTGATCTTGGCCACGTAGGTTCCGCCGCTGCGGGCCAGCAGCATGTGATGGTTGCCGGGGGCGATGAGGGCCACGCCCGGAACCACATGGTCGTTGTCGCAGGCCTCGCGGACCTGCAGCGCGCTGATATCGTTCAACCGTTTGGCGAAGGAGGTGGTAAAATGCTCCGGCATGTGTTGAACAATGACGATGCCGGGAGCCGTGGGAGGCATTCGGCTCAGTACGGCTTCGATGGCTTTGGTGCCGCCGGTGGAGGCGCCGATGGCGATAATTTTATGGGTGGTCTGCACCAGGAGATTTTCGAACGGCTGACGCACCGAAGCAACGGCCGCCGGGGCCGGCGTCACGGGGATCTTGGCCGCCGCCGCCGAACGGATGGCGTGCACGAGGGGTTGGGCGATGTCCTTGGTGGAATACGAGGCGCCCGGCTTGCAGAGCACTTCCACCGCACCGAGATCGAGCGCCTTGATTCCCAATTCGCTGTTTTTCGGTGTCAGCGAGCTGAGCACCACGACGGGCATGGGGTGATGCTTCATCAGTTTCGCTAGAAACGAGAGCCCATCCATGCGCGGCATTTCCAGATCGAGCGTCACGACGTCCGGATTCAATTCCACGATCTTGTCCCGGGCAAAGTAAGGATCAACCGCCGTTCCAACGACCTGGATGTCATGGTAGCGCGACAGCTCCTCGCAGATCACCTTGCGAACCACCGCCGAGTCATCCACCACCAGAACCTTGATCATGGCTCATTTCTCCATTCGACATCGATCCGTCGCCGGAACCCAAACCCGGCAGGCACTGCTCCGGCGAGCCATCCAGCCGCATGCGCACCCGACACGCCCCGTTTTCCAACGTCAGATAACCGACGGCGGCCGGATCGTTCCAAGCTGGACTCTCGCCTGAAACCAAATAGGGAGTGCGCAGATGAAATTCCTCGGCATGACCGGCCAGTACGGGCAGCAGGTTGCCGCAGACCACGTTGATGAGTTCTTTCAACGCATCGCGCTGTTGCTCGGCGGACAGCTCCTCACCCTCCTCGGCTCCCAGCATGTTCACGGCGAGCTCGCCCAACGCCGAAGCGGGCAGGCTCAGTTCCATGCCGCCGGCGAACGGGCCGCTGAAGTCTACCCGGACGCTCTCCTGGTCCTGTTCATCGATGACCGGTGCTTCTTCCGCCGGAAACGTAAAAATGAACGCCAGCTTTTCCAGCGTATCCGCCGTCACCTCGATTAATTTATGGTTAAGCATGGGGTTCATTGAACACCTCGCTGCCCAGAACGTCTTGGACCGTGTCCCGTATCATCTCCGGGGTGAAGGGCTTGTGGATAAACTTCAAACCCTTGCGTCTCAAACGATCGATGCGGGTCTGGCTGCCCTCGGTAGAAACCACGATGGTCGGGATGGTTTTCAAGTCAGGCCGTTCGTGCATCTGCCCGATCATCTCCTCGCCGGTCATCACCGGCATATTGATGTCCGTGATGACCAAGTCGATCCAGTGCTGATCGAGCGCATCCAGCCCCTCTCGGCCGTTCGCGGCCTGGTGGACTTCACCGATTTGGAGGCCGCTCATCTGAACGCTCTTTTGGATCATCGACCGCATCACACCACTGTCGTCGACGATGAGGATGTTGACTGCCATGGACCACCTGTTCGCTTTCGGGTCTTCTTTCTTTCCATGATCCGCCGCCGCAACCCCCGGTCGGCAGCGCGTCGCGTTACGCCACCGCCATGGCCTGCGACAGTTCGCTGACCCATTGCAGGGTCTGGCTGGCGACCTTCTCCAGGTGTGGCGGCTCCAGTCCCAGGCGCCGGGTGACGACGGGCGACGGCTCATGCCGGAGCCCTTCGCGGCCCACGCCGATACCGATCATCAAACACAGCATGTTGGCCACGTGGACCACATCGAGCATGATGTCGACGCTTCCGAATTTTTCCGGAGCGTGATGCCACCGCACCGCATGAACGATGTTTTCCGGCAGGGACCACTGGGCCAGCACGCGGGCACCGATTTCCGCATGGTCGATTCCCAGAACGGCCGCTTCCGCCGCTTCGAAGGTCATCCCGTGGGCCAGGACCCGCTCGATTTCGGGATAGTCCTCCTGAACAAACTGCCCCAGAATGAGCTTGCCCACGTCGTGCAATAAGCCGGCCGTGAAGATCTCATCGGCGGCGGGAAGCTTGAGTTCGGCGGCCAGCCCCTTGGCGGCCACGGAAACGGCCAGCGAATGGCGCCACAGCTCGCCGGCAGGCAAATCGTAGCCCGGTACCCCGCGGTCGATGACGACGCTGGCGCAGGCCGCCACCACCATCTGGACCAAGCGCTTCAAACCCAGCAGCATGACCGCCTGACGCACCGAGCCGATCTTCGACGGAATTCCAAAATAAGCCGAGTTGGCCATCTTCAACACGTTCGCCGTCAGGCCCGGGTCCTGGCGCAGGACCTCTTCGATCTGCTGAGCGGTGGCACTCGGCGCGTCCGCCAGGGTCAACAGCTTGAGCGCCGCTCCGGGCATCGCGGGAAAGGCCTTGATGGCTCCGCCGATCTGATCGATACGCATGTTGGATCTCATAAGGGGCCTTTTGACCCGTTGCAGCTCAGCAACACCGCCCCGGTGTCCACCTCGAAGTGAATCGTACGGCTGGCCGTTCCGCCGACGTTCTCGGCTTTCAACAGGATGTTGTTCTTCCAAAGGAGTTTTTTCAAAACCGTGTAATTGCGTTCGCCGATTTTGAAGATCTCGTTCTTGCCCATCGGATTGCCGCAGCCGGCGGCCTTGACGATCAACCGCTCCTTGACGCCCCCCATTTCGTAGACGGACTTAAAGAGCAGCGGTACCCCGGTATCCACGAACATGGCCGGGTTGCCTTTGGCTTTTTCGGGATTGATGTTCGACAGCGGCAACATGGCGTGCAGCAGCCCGCCGACTTTCAGGACCGGATCGAACACCATCAGGCCCAGGCAGCTGCCCAGCGCATGGGTCACCAGAATGTCGCCGGACCGTCCGGTTTTCATGTCACCGACCAATACGGTGAGGTTCATGAACCCATCATCTCCCGCAATCGGCACCTCTTATTTGCGGTACACCGCCGGGCGTATGTACCGGAAGCGGTGTTGGATCGCCGACAGACCTTCCGAATGCCCAACGAACAAATACCCGCCGTCTTCCAAAATATCCCAGAAACGCCGGACCAGCGTCTGCTGAGTGGGCCGGTCGAAGTAGATCATCACGTTGCGGCAGAAAATCACCTGAAACCCGCCTTTCATCGGCCAAGGGTCCATCAAATTGAGATATGCCAGGTGCACCAGCCGCTGGGCCTCTGCCGCCACCCGAACCGCACCGTTGCGGTCATGGGGAAGGCCGACGAAGTACTTTCGGTATTGCGGCAGCGGAGTCTCCTGGACGACCGTCTGGGAATAAACGGCCTGCCGGGCTTTTTGCAGCACGCGGCGCGAAATGTCCGTCGCCAGAATGCGAACATCACGGCCGTCAATGTCCGGCAGATGCTCGCGCAGGATGATGGCCAAGGTGTAAGGCTCCTCGCCGGAGGAGCAGGCCGCGCTCCAGAACCGCAACCGGGCCGCCGTCAGCTGCGGCAGCACGCTGTCCCGCAGGAAGTTGAAATGCTCCATCTCGCGGAAAAAACTGGTTTTGTTGGTGGTCATCACGTCGATCAAACATCCGATTTCTTCACCGTCCGGATGCTTTTCGATCAGATCCAGATAATCCGCCGCCCGGCGGATTCCGAGCGAACGCAGCCGCTTCATGAGCCGCGCTCGAACCAGCGCCTCCTTGTTTTGCTTCAGGTTGATGCCCGCCGCCCGGTAGACCAGCTCGCTGATTTTCTGCACCTGCTGAGGCTTCCAATCGGCCGCATCGAAATCCATGACGCCCCCTGTTTCCGCCGGCTTCAGGCCGCCAGCGCCGAAGGCCGCACGCCGGCCTCGTCCCGATGGGCGTCGCGGCGGTCGGGGGTCGCGAACCGCAGGAGGCCGCCGACATCCAGAATCAGACCGACGCGCCCGTCCGGCATGATGGCGCCGCCGGAAATGCCGGGGATGTTTTTCAACGCCTCGCCCAGGCTCTTGATGACCACCTGCTGCCGACTGACCAGTTCATCGATGACCAGACCCGCGCGCCGATCCTCGTCCTCGACCACCACCACGATGGCCTTCCGCAGATCGTCCTCGGCTTCTTCGATTCCGTAGATGCGCGACATGCGGTACAGGGGAATGAGCTGGCCCTGCAGCCGCAGCATCTCTCCCTGCTGGAACACGGTCGCGATATCGCTGAGCGTGGGTTTCACCGATCGGATGATCGATACGGTCGGGATCACATACGTCTCCCGCCCGACCCGGATGACCATTCCGTCGATGATCGCGAGGGTCAGCGGCAGGCTCATTCGGAATATGCTTCCCGCCCCTTTTTCCGATTTGATTTCCACCGTGCCGTGCAGCTGTTCGATGTTTTTTTTCACCACGTCCATGCCGACGCCGCGGCCCGAAACGTCGGTGACGACCTGCGCGGTGGAAAAGCCCGGTTCAAAGATCAGATTGAACACCTCCCGGTCGCTGAGATCGCCGGTGTCGCCGATCAGGCCGCGCTCGCGCGCTTTCTTGAGCAGCACGTCGCGATCCAGCCCCTTGCCGTCGTCGCTGATCTCCACCACCACGCTTCCGGCCGAGTGGTAGGCGGCGATTCGGACCGTACCCTGCTCGGGCTTGCCGCCGGCCCGGCGGACGTCCGGGGTCTCGATCCCGTGGTCGACGGCATTGCGCACCATATGAACCAGCGGATCGTTGATGATGTCCACCAAGTTGCGGTCGATTTCGGTATCTTCCCCCTCGGTCAGGAAATTGACGTTTTTACCGAGCTTGCGCGCCACGTCGCGTGCCAGCCGGGCCATCTTGTTGAACGTGGCCTTGAGGGGCACCATGCGCATGGACATGCTGATGTCCTGAAGTTCGCGCACGATCTTGCTCGCGTGCGCGACCTTTTTGGCCAGCCCGTGATTCTGGCTGTTCACGACCGAACCGTCCTGGGCCACCATGGAATAGGCGATGACGAGCTCCCCCACCATGTCGATCAACCGGTCCAACCGCTGGGTGCTGACGCGCACCGACGCATCCACCACCGGCCCGCCGCCGCAGCGCATCTGTTTCTGGGTGCGGAGCGCCTGGCTGACATCGGCCACGCTGGCGGCCTGGGATTTGACCAGCGCCATGCCGGCTTTTTCTTCGGGATGGTCGCTTAAGGCCTTTTCGACTTGTTCACGCTCCAGCTTGCCCTGAGCGACTAGGATATCTCCGATGCGCGGGGCGCAGGCATCGGGCTGCTCTTCCGAAACCCCGGCCCCTTCCGGATTTCGCAGCGTTTGCAGCAAGGCGTCGTACCCGTCGGGTTTGCGCAACGGCTCGCCCTCCAAGGCGTTACGGACGGCCGCCACCAAATGCTTGATCGCGTCCAGAGCCTGCAGCGACAAATCAGCATAACCGCCGCTGTATCGAATTTCGCCGTCCCGGACCCGGCTGAGCAGGGTCTCGGCGTGATGCCCGAGTTCGGCGATCAGGGTCAATTCCAGAAACCCCGCCGTTCCCTTGACCGTGTGGAACGCGCGGAAGACCTTTCCAACGGCTTCGGTGTCCTCGGGATCGTGCTCCAGCGACAGTAACGCTTCCTCGGCATTTTGAATGAGATCGGTGCTTTCGGTGATGAACTCAGCCAGGAGGTCGGCATCCGCACCGGCCGGCATATAATCCTGGCAGGCCGGTGGGGGAGGCGCCGGCTCGTTGGCGGCGGGCGGCTCCGGCACCGCATCGGCCTCCGGCGGCGCGGTGCGGTCGCGATGGCTGACGGCCTCATCCAGCAGATCGCCGATGCGGGCGATGCATCCGGCGGCGTCGGCGACGCCGCCGGCAGCCATCTGCCGGCAGAGGCCGATGGCTTCCGCCAACAGCGGCTCGCTGCCGCCCGATGGCTTCACCTGCTCCAAGGTCGACACCAGCGAATGCCACCCCTCGCGATCCTCCGCTTCCAGGCTCACTAAGAACGCCGCCGCATCATCCATGCTTTCCGGGCGCTGCTGCCGGCAGCCACCATCAGGGGCACCGCGTGGTTTGAAAGCGGCATCCAGGCCGGCGACGGCTTCGCAGGACCAATTTGCCGGCGCCGGCCCCAGCAGAGCCGCCTCGAGCGTTTGCAGGCCGGTGGCCAACGCTTCCAGCGCCGATAGGCGGTCCGATGGTTCGCCGGCAGATAGGCGCCCCAGGCCATCGATCACCCGCTGCAACAGGGCACTCGCCTCCGGGGAGACAACCTCCGCCGGGTTATTCGAGCCCGCTTTCAGCTCATCGGCCAAGGCCTGCCAGGCGCTCCCGTCGTTCACCGGGATATCGTCCAGCTGTTCCAGGATGCAACGAATTTTTGCCGGAAGCGGCAGATGGCACTCTGTCATTCGATTTCCTCACCCTGCTCTCAATGTGGACGGGGCGGCTCGGCGGCCCGCCTCAGATTTCATCGCAGACGAGCTTTCCATTGAGCGGCGCTCGTTCCAGCCGTCCGCCCCGATGATAGACGAACCCCTTGGCGGCCAGCCCCTTCGCCATTCCGTATGCGGCTCGGAGCAGTTCGCCGATGTGACGGCATAGAAGCGCGCTGCGCTGGTTCTCGGCTTGGGCCTGAGCGATCAGCTCCAGCAGCTCGGCGCGGGCATGTTGCAGCTCGCCCCGCTGGGGTTCGGGCGCCGTTTGCGCCAGGAGGCGCAGGGTCACCTCGGCGGCCGGACGGTCCAGGTGCTCGGCCAGGCGCCGGACCGCCTCCGCCCGCCGCTGACCGACGTCCGCCAGACCTTCGATCAGGTGCCTCTTTTCGGAGGTGCAGGCTTCGAGCTCCATCCGGCGGGAATGGCTCAAAGCCGCTCGTTCGCGACGCAGGGCCTCCAGCAACTGACGGTAGAGCGCCGTTTCCGCCCGCAACGCAATCAGCAATTCATCCAGCTCGTCGAGCATGCCCCTTTCCCCCATGAAACGCAGCGTGCATGTGATGGTTATCGGCACGGGCCGTTGAAGTCTTTAGTGCAATGGGTGGATTTAAAACGATCATCGCTTTCGGAAGGCGCCGCGCGGCGGGCCGTTGAGTCCGCCCAGCTCCTCCTGGAGGATGGTGGAAAGCCCCAGGCCCCCGGCGCGGGCCATATCCTTGGCCAGCTCGGCATCCATCAGGGAGGTGTAGATCTCTTCGGAACGGCCGCCGTCCATCAAGCCGGATTTATCCACCGTTTTGCGCATCTCGCTGAGCAGGTGATGGATGAAAAGCGCCTCCATCTCCTCGCAGGCCGTCTTCAGTTCCTGCTCGGCGGCGCCCGGCTCGGCGCGGGGCGAGCCGGCTTCGGCGGGGGACCGGCCGGTGATGGAGCGATGCGGCGGAAGGCGCACGGACGGATTCGGTTGGATGGGCCCCGGCATCAGATGATCTCCAGATCGGCCTGCAGGGCGCCGGCCGCCTTCAGCGCCTGCAAAATCGAAATCAGGTCGCGCGGCGTCACCCCCAATGCGTTCAGGGCACGCACCACCTCGCCGATGCTCACACCGGCCTCCAGGACCTGCAGAGGGGCCCGCCCTTCCTTGACCGTCGTTTGCGTGTCCGGCGTCACCACCGTCTGGCCTCGGTTGGAAAAAGGCATCGGTTGCGATACATCGAAGCTCTGCTTGATTTCGACGCTGAGGTTGCCATGAGCGATCGCAACCGTGGAGATGCGAACATTCTCGCCCATGATCACCGTTCCGGTGCGCTCGTTGATCACCACCCGGGACACGTTGTCGGGCGTTACGCTGAGCCCCTCTACCGTTGCAATCAAGGCAGCGATGTTTCCGGAGTAAACCGGCGGCACAACGACCTGGACGGTTCCGGAGTCCTGGGTTCGGGCGACATTCTCTCTCAGCCCGGCGTTGATGGCCTGCGCCACCCGAGTGGCCGTGGTAAAATCCGGTTTGTTCAATGCCAGCGTGAGCGAGTCCTTCTGGTTGAGATCGAAGGGGATCTCTCGCTCCACGCTGACGCCCTGGACGGCCCGGCCGACCGTCGGAAAGTTTTTCGCCACCTTGTCGCCCGACCCGGAACTGACCATAAATCCTCCCGTGGCGACCGGGCCCTGAGCCACCGCATACACCTGGCCGTCCGCGCCTTTGAGAGGGGTCATCAACAGGGTGCCGCCTCCCAGGGTTTTGGCATTGCCGATGGAACTGACCAACGCGTCCATTCGACTGCCGGAGCGCGCAAACGGCGGCAGCTCGGCCGTCACCATGACCGCGGCCACATTCTTGACCTTGATGTCATCCGGGCTCACCGTTACCCCCATCTTTTCCAGCATGGAGGACATGGACTGCAGCGTGAAGACGGCGTCGTCGCCGTCGCCCGTACCGGCCAAGCCGACCACCAGGCCGTATCCGACCAGCTGGTTCGACCGGACTCCCCGGAAGGCAGCGATGTCCTTGATGCGGGCGGCCTGCAGCAGGTCGGCCAGTCCGAGCACCAGCAGCAGGGCGGCGGCCAACCGCCGCATGAATGGAGCCGTTTTTCGATCCGGTTCGTTCAATGGCATCGGTCGTTTCATTTCCACACCGGGTTAGAAGGGCCAAACGGTGTTCAGGAAGTTGGCCATCCAGCCCGGCCGCTGGCGGTCATCGATGACGCCGGAACCGCTGTAGGCGATTTTGGCATCCGAAACGAATATCGAGCGCACGATGTTGTCGTCGCCGATGTCGCGCGGGCGGATGACGCCGGAGAGAATGATCACCTGGTTCTCATGGTTGACCATCACCTCCCGGGTGCCGACGATTCGCAGGTTGCCGTTGGGCATGACGTCGGTGACGCGGCAGGTGATGTACGCCGTGAGGTCGCCGCTGCGCGTGGTGCTGCCGTCGCCCTCAAATTCGCTGGCCATGCCCCCCTTGACCGAGACCGAACCGAACGGATTGACTTTGGGCATGTTGGTGCCCAACCAGCGCAGCACCTTGTCCTGCCACCAGTCCTCTACTCCCATGAACGTTTCGATCCCGGCGCTGAGGCTCGAGTCGCGTGCGGTTTTGGTGTTGGCCTTATTCGTCGCCTTGGACGATTCCTCGATCTTGACCGTGACGATGTCGCCCGCTGTGCGCGCCTTCGTATCCAAAAACAATCCGTTCAACCCGCTGCCGGCGATGAAAAGCGAATTCTCCTGGTAGGCCGCGACCCGTGCGGCGTTCAGCGAGTTCACCGCTTCAGACGGCGGTGGAGGCGGCATCTGCGGCACAGCCGGCGCCGAACGGCCGGCACATCCGAACGCCATGGCGAGCAGGCTCGCGACGAGCAGGATCCGGACGGCGGTGTCAACGATTCGCGACATGATTGGCACTCCTGTTTGAAAAGCCGTTCCCGGCAGCGTTAAAAGTCGATTCGGACCGTCATGGCGTCCACCACGCGGGCATGAACCACCTTGTTGGAATCCAGATTGACCACGGGGATCAGTTCGCCCTGCGCCCCCTTTTGTTTGACCTGCCCGTACGCGGAAATCCGCAGGCCGGCGGACTCCGCAATGATCCGCACGCGGTCGCCGCGTTTGACGATCGGCGGAAATTCAAGCAGATCCGGGCGCAGCACCGTCCCTGAATCCAAAGCCCGGCGGGTGCGCTTGCCGATCACGGCCTCGGGATCGTCGATCCGGTCCGCCGGCAGGCCGGCCACGTCCAAGGCCTTTAATTCGACGTCCGCCGCGTCAATCGGCCTAAACCGTCCCAGCGGCCGCCGGGTCACTACCACGTTCGCGCGCTGCTCCAGACTCGCCGTCACCCCGATCCGCCGCTCGAAATCCGGCTCCACGTTGAAAACGACCTGGAGCGGTACCGGACCGGCGAGTTCGCCGTTCTTCGGGGCGATCACGCGGGCGGTGAACGGACCCTTGGGCAGTTGAACCGTTTCCGGCACCCGGATATCCTTGACCACGATGCCTTCATCCGGTTTCTTTCCAGCCTGCTGCTGCAAAAACCCGCGCACGATCTGTTCGATCTGGTCCCGCTCAATCGTTACCGCCTCACGGCTGAGAACGATCACGGACGGGATCTGCAGGTCGAGCTGCTCCGGGTCGATGCCGCTCTGCCGCAGGCGGCTGATCAGCGCCGACGGCTCCAGCGTCCGCGTTTTTCCTAAAAGCGGCGACCGCCCCAGGATGACGCCCCGCAGCTGGCGCACCAAAGCGTCGTCGTCGCCGTCGATTTGCGCAATGCCGCCGAGTCGGATCTGATCCTCCACGACGTCCGCACGGTCATAGACCCGCACGCTGGTCAGCCCCGCGGCGCCAAGCGCCTGGCCGAGAAGCAGCACCCCGGTCCATATCAAGGTGCTGCTCGCCAGGCGTCGGAGCCAGCGGCTCCGGAAAGAGGTTGTCGCCATGGGTCGTCCGTTATCGTTTCAGGTTGTTGGCGACCTGCAGCATGTCGTCGGATGCGGTGACGACCTTGCTGTTGGTCTCATAGGCGCGCTGGGCCGTTATCATATTGACCATCTCGTCCACCACGCTCACGTTGGACATCTCCAGAAACCCCTGATTGATGTACCCGAAGGAGTTCTCCCCGGCGGTTCCGACGATGGCGGTTCCGGACGCGTCGGTCGGCAGAAAGAGGTTTTTGCCGATGGCTTGCAGCCCGGCCGAGTTGGTAAACCGGGCCAGCTGGATCGTGCCCAGTTCCCGCGGTGCGGAGTCCCCGGCCTGCAGGGCACTCACGGTCCCGTCCATGCCGACGGACACGGACAGGGCGTCGGTGGGAATGCTGATTTCCGGATCCAGCAGGAAGCCGTCCGGGGTGACGATGCGCCCATCGCGGTCGAGTTTGAACGCCCCGGCCCGGGTGTAGGCGGTGGTCCCGTTCGGCAGCGTCACTTGAAAGAAACCGTTGCCCTCGATGGCCAGGTCCAATTCGTTCTTGGTCAGCTGCAGCTCGCCTTCGGTGAAGTTCTTCGCCACCGCCACCGGACGGACGCCGTGGCCGAGCTGGATTCCGGTAGGGGCTTCGGTGCTCTCGGAAGTGGACCCGCCGGGCGGCTGCATGGTTTCATACAGCAAATCCTGGAACTCCGCCCGGCTGCGCTTGAAACCGGTGGTGGTCACGTTGGCCAGGTTGTTGGCGATCACGTCGATGTTCATGCTCTGGGCCTGCATACCGGATGCGGCGGCCCACATGCTGCGGATCATGGCTCCTCCTGATAAAGGTGATTTTAAATTTCAAATCTCAAATTTGAGATTTCGTTTCAGGATGTTCTCCCGACTTCGTTGATGGCCTTGGCGTTGGCCTCGTCAACGGACCGGATCACCCGCTGATAGGATTCATACCCGCGCAGGATCTCAATCATCTCGGTCATGGCCCGCACGGCCTCGACGTTGGACATTTCCAGAAAACCCTGGGCGACACGGATCATCTCCGGCTCGGTGGTCACGGCCGCATCGGTCGGTCTGAAATACCCCTGTCCGATCTTGGTCAAACGGCTGCCGTCGGAAACGTCTTCGATGCGCAGCCGGCCGACATCTCGGCCGCTCACCCGAACGGTGCCGTCTTCCCCGACGGTGACATCCAAACCACTCGGACCGGCGTTGTTCGAATCCAGCCGGATCTCGCCGCTCGTTCCTTGAACCGGCCAGCCCTCCTGGGTCACGAGCACGCCGTCGGGGTTGAGGGTGAAATTGCCTCGGCGGGTATAAACGGGGCCGTCTGGCGATTCAACGCTGAAAAATCCGTTTCCGCTCAGGGCCAGATCCAAACGGTTGCCGGTCTGCTGCAGGGGCCCCGGCGCGAAATCCGTGCGGCTCTCGTAACTGACCCAGAAGGATGCACCGGCCTGCGCCGCCGGATAGGGTGGATAGACCGCGGTGGCGGCGCCTTCGGCGGAGGAGAGGTAGGCCTGAAAGGCGACGTCGTCGCGCTTGAAACCAGCCGTATTGACATTGGCCAGATTATTGGCGATCACTTCCAAGCGCTTTTCATAGGCCAGTGCGGCTGCCGCCGCCATGTAGATTTCGCCGCTCATGACGCTGCCTTTCTATCCGGTGTGATTTTTTTCCTCGCTGATCGAAATAAGCAAGACGCATACCATCCGTTGTTGGATCCTCCGGGACCGTCCATCCCGGCGGCGCCGAAAGACCGACCCGCCTGCGGTCGGGCGGAAGGGCCGTTCGACCGCAGGCGATGCGGAACCGCTTCTCCAGGACCATACCCGGCAATTATTGCCGGATGGCCTCAGGCGGATGAAGCTCCTGACGCCTCCGGCGCATCTTAAGCGCCAGTTCGATCTCTCCGGCCGGCCGGTGGATGCGCTCCGCCATCTGCCGTGGGTTCAAACCCTGCTCGGCGAGTGCGTCCAGCGCATCGTAGCGGCACGGCCCGGGCTCATCGGCCTCCGGATCTCCCCAGCGGAAGGCGGCAAGGGCATCGGTCGAACCGCTGCTCTCCGCTTCAGCCGTGAGGGATGAGCCCCCGGCCCCGGCCCATGCGCGTTGAAGTCGATCGCGTTCGGTCTCCACCACGGCCTGAATGTTCTGCCAGGCCAGCTCGGTCTGCTGGCGGATGGCTTGCAGAAACACTTCCTGGCTGAAGGTCGGGCGGACGGCGGCCGATTCGCTCTGCGGCGCGGACCGTCGCCGGATCCGCCGCCGGACCCAGCCGAACAGGATTCCGGCGCACAGCGCGATCTGAAGACCGCTGCCCAGCCAATCCCACCGCACTGCCTCCCAATAACTCGTCATGTTGATGGCCCTCCTGCTGCCGCATCGTTGGCCTAGACCCGAATGTCGACCCGCTTGGGAGCGGACCGGCCGGGAGGCTCCGTCAGGCTTTCGGCAACATCCGTAGCCGGCGCCTCCCCGGCGTTCTCCCCGGGATGGGTCGGCGCGTCCGCCGCGTCTTTCTTTTTCTGCCGCAGATATCGCGCAAACGTCGACCCTCGGTTGGAATCCTCGCGCGGTTGAGCCCGTTGGACACGGCCGGGCCGTGTCACCGGAGCAATCGCTTTGGGTAATACCACCGGTTCCATGCCAGAACCCTCCGGGTTCCCGCCGGTATCCCCTCCCCGTCCATGGTCATCCGGTCTCGTCCAGCAGCCGCTCCTTCCTCAGCTTGTTGCGCAGTCGCACGATCGCCTGGGAGTGAATCTGGGACACCCGCGATTCCGTGATGTTTAACACCTCGCCGGTTTCCTTCATGGTCAACTCGTCGAGGTAGTACAGCGATATCACCAGCCGCTCCTTTTCGGGCAGCTGTTCGATGGCGCGCGCCAGCCCGGATTTGAGTTCCTTCAGCCGGGTCTGGGAGAGCGCATCCTCGTCGTGGTTGATCAGGTAGTTCATGAGCTTTTCCTTCTCATCTTTCGAGGAAACGCCCAGTTCTTCGAAGCTGACGAAGGAGATGCTCGACAATTGCCTGGTGCGGTGAAGCTCATCGATATCGACATGCAGTTCCGCAGCGACCTCGTCATCCTCGGGTTCACGTCCCAGTCGTTGCTCGAGACGCTGGCAGGCATGTTCCATTTCGCGCAGTTTGCGCCGGCTGGAGCGCGACAGGAAGTCCCGGGAACGCAGTTCGCTCAGCACCGCCCCTTTGATTCGGAAAATCGCGTAGGTCATGAATTTGTTGTCGCGCCGCGGGTCATACCGATCGACGGCTTGGATCAGCCCGATGACCCCGACGTTCATGAGGTCCTCGACATCGACGGTCGCCGGCAGATGCGTGGCAATCCGTTGGACGATGCGTTTGACGTAGGGCAGGTATTCGTTGACGAGCTGCTCGCGATAGGCCGGCTTTTTCTTGAGCGGATATCGGGATCGGCGTTCTGCCAGTTGCATGTGCATAGTGGTCTCCCCTATCAATGGTCCCCGGGTTCATTGGGGAATCGTACGAACCAGATGGTGCCAAAACAGGTTGGTGTTGCCCTTCGGTCGGCTCGACGGCGCCAGTTTGATCATGCGTCGGGCCAGCTCGTTGAAACAGTGACTGGCCTTGGCGTCCGGGTAGAGCTCGCTCACCAGCCGCTGCTGCCGGACGCCCCGGGTCAATTTGTCATCCCGCGGCACATACCCGATATAATCGATGTGAATGTCCAAAAATCGGTCGATGACCAGACCCAACTGCCGGGAAACGTCCTGCGCCTCGCGGGGGCCTGCCACCATGTTGACGAGCAAGCGGCAGGATTTCTCGGCGTACTTGAGCGAGAGGACCTTCATCAGGGCATAGGCATCGGTGATGGATGTCGGCTCGGGAGACACGACGACCACAATCTCATGCGCCATCACGACGAAATCCATCACGTTCGATGAAATGCCGGCCGCCGTGTCGATCAGCAGGATGTCCATGTCGTCGATCAAGCGGTCTAGATGGGTGAAGAACTGCATCTTCTGCTCATGGGCCAGCTGGGTCAGTTCCTGAATCCCGGACGCCGCCGGCAGGATGCGCATCTTTCCCGGGCCCTCCTCGAGGATCTCCTCCAGCGTCTTGTCGCCGCGGATGACGTGCGAAATATTGTACTTCGGAGCGACTCCGAGCAGCACATCCAGGTTTCCCAGCCCCAGGTCGGCATCCAGGATCAGGACCTTCTTTCCCAGGCCGCTGAGAGCGAATCCGAGATTGGCCACGATGTTGGTTTTCCCCACCCCTCCCTTGCCGCTGGTGATGGCGATGACGCGGGCATGCGATTTCCGGCGTCGGGACGGCTCGTCCGTATCGCGGGACAGGCCGCGCCGCGGCATCGGAATAACGTTGTTCGAGGGGTCTTTTAAGGTCATGCGGATCGCGTCTCCTCATCAACGGTCGCTTAGCGGCCGCCGGCCGCCTGCACACCGCTCCATGTGCCGTTCGCCTCGGCTCGAACGTCCTGCTGCGGATGGCAATTGCGGCAGGCGACGAACTGTCGGGATTCGGCTTCCGCGGCCGATGTGAAATGAATTAAGTGATCCGGTTTGATTTTTCGCACCCATTTGCAGTCGCTGCGGTGGTAGAGCTCGGAGCTTCCGTTGGCGACCAGTCGGGAACGATGCGGCGACGGCGTCTCCGGTTCTGCCCGGCGGTCTGCGCGGTCGGTCATCGTCCCGGAAGACTCCCGGCCCGGCCAGATCCGGCTGAGCAGCAGCGCCAAACCGTCTGCGACCAGATCCTCGGGGATCCGCGGGCCGGTGCTGAGATAGGACGCGGGCAGGCCGGTCCGGGTGAGCAGATTGAACAGATGTCCGCAGGTTCCGGCTTCGTCGAGCCGGGTAAACGCCAGGCGGTGGACGGGGAATCCCTTCCATGCGTCGACCATTCGAACCAGATCTTTTTCCCGGGTACAGGCGTTCAGGACCAAATGCACGTCTTTGGTCTTCAGCGGCTCCAGCATCTGCCGCAACTCGTTCAGCCGCTGCGGTTCGGCCGGGCTGATCCCCGGCGTGTCTACGATCAGCCAATCCAGTCCCTGGGAGGTCTGCCAGGCCTGGCGCACCCGTTCGGCGGATGTGGCGACGGCCACGGGAACCTTCAGGATGGAACCGAAGATCCGCAGCTGATCCACGGCTCCGATGCGCTGATCATCCAAGGTCAGCAACGCGACCTTACGGGCATCGGCCCGTGCGGTCGGGGCGGCCGCTAATTTGATCGCGGTCGTGGTCTTGCCCGCCCCGCCGGGTCCGACCAGGACCAGGACCCGAGGAGTGCCCCGTTGCACCGAATCGGCCGGACGGCCGATTCCCAGGTCCTGCAGGATCTGGGCGGCAGCGGGCTGCAGCCCGCTCGCCGCCAGCGTCGGATCGAATCCTGGAGAGCGCTGAAGCTGCTCGATCAGCTCGCCGGCGAGTTCCCGTTCGACGTCCTGGGCCAGCAGATGGTGGAACAGCCGGGTCAGCTCCGGCGCCCCACGCAGGGATAAACGTACCGGTTCGACCGGAGGTTGACGATGGGTCAGCGACCGCAGCCCGGCGTTCAGCGATTGAAGCAGCCCCCGCCGCGCCCCTCGCTCGGGCGCCCCCGACGGGGTGCTCGGCACCGGACGTCGGGATTCGGGCGGATCCGGTGCGGAGTAGGCCGCTTCGCCCGAGTCGCTGGCCGCGGTCACTTCCACGGCCGCCGCACGGCCGACACCGAAGATGCCGCGGGCCCGTTTCAGGCTCCTCGCGGACAGGATGACCGCGTTGACGCCGAACTCGTCCTTGACCATCTTCAGGGCCGCCGTCATGGTCTTGGCTTCAAACCGTTTAATCTGCATCCGACAACTCCACGCTTCCGATGGATCGCACGTCGACCGTGCTCAGAATCTCTTCATAGGACAGCACGAACAGATGGGGGATGAACCGGTCGGTCAACTTCTTGAACGCCGGCCGTATGGGCGAGGAGCATAGCACCACCGGCTGCAGGTTGCGTGCGGTGCAAAGCTCAATCTGGCGCCCCAGGCTGCTCATGATGCGATTGGCCGTCTGGGGGTCCAAGGCCAGCACGCGACCGTGCTCGCCTTTCTGGAGCGCCTCGGCCAGCGCGCTTTCGACCGCATGCCCCAACAGGATGACCGTCAGGCTGCCGTCGGGCGCCTGGTGCAATTTGGTCAAGGTGCGGGCCAAGGCGTGCCGCACGTGCTCGGTCAATGCGTCCGGATCCTTGGTGAACGCCGCCCAATCCCCGAGGGTTTCCAGGATGGCCAGCAAGTCGCGAATCGGGACCTGCTCCCGCAGCAGGTTTTGCAGCACCTTCACGACGCTGCCCAGCGGCAGCAGGTTGGGAACCAGATCTTCTACCACCTTGGGATGAGATTGCTTCAGATAGTCCAACATGCGCTGCACGTCCTGTCGACCGAGCAGCTCATGGGCATGGCGGCGAATGATCTCCGACAGGTGCGTGGTCATTACCGTGGCGGTGTCCACGACGGTAAAGCCCTTGGCCAGGGCGTTTTCTCTGGCGCTGTCCCGGATCCAGACGGCCGGCAGCCCATAGGTCGGCTCCTGGGTGGCGATGCCCTCCACCGTGCCGTCGGCGGTGCCGGGGTTCATGGCGAGGCAGTAGTTCGGCATGAGTTCACCGCGCGCGATCTCGTTGCCCTTCAGCAGAATCGCATACTCGCCGGAGGCCAGCTGCATGTTGTCCTGGATATGAACCGGCGGGATGATGATCCCCAGGTCAAAGGCCATCTGCCGCCGGATGGCCTTGATCCGCTCCAGCAATTCGCCGTTCTGATCGGCATCGACCAGCGGGATCAAGCCGTAGCCCACTTCGATCGCCAGGGGATCCAGCGGAGGCAGCGCCGAGAGGGATTCGGCCGCCGGTGCTTTTTCAGCGACCGCCTTCTGTTCCTGCTGGGCCTGCTCGCTGGCACGCTTGGCCTGACCCAGGCTGTAGGCCAGCCCCCCGGCCAGCAGGGCCAGGGCGAGAAACGGCAGGGTGGGCAGACCCGGAATCCACGCGAATCCGAACAACACGCCCGCAACCATGCTGATGGCCCGCGGATGAAAGAAAACCTGGGAGGCGATTTCGGTGCCCAGACTGGATTCGTTGCCGGCGCGGCTGACGATGATGCCGGCGGCGGTTGAAATGATCAGCGCCGGGATCTGGGAGACCAGCCCGTCTCCGACCGTCAACAGAGTATACGCTTGAGCGGCCGGGCCGAACGGCATGCCTTTTTGAAAAACGCCGATCGCCAGACCGCCGATGATGTTCACCAGGGTGATGATGATCCCCGCCACGGCATCGCCGCGCACGAACTTGTTGGCGCCGTCCATCGCCCCGTAATATTCCGCTTCGCGGGAAATGGTCTCGCGTCGAGCGCGCGCTTCCTGTTCGGTGATGTACCCCGCGTTGAGATCGGCGTCGATGCTCATCTGCTTGCCCGGCATCGCATCCAGGGTGAAGCGGGCCGCCACTTCCGCAATCCGGCCGGCTCCCTTGGTGATCACCGCGAAATTGATGACCACCAGGATCACGAACACGATCAGGCCGACCACGTAGTTGCCGCCGACGACGAACCCGCCGAAGGCCTTGATGATGCTGCCGGCCGCGGCCGCTCCTTCGTGGCCGTGCAGCAGGACCACCCGGGTGGTGGCGATGTTCAGGGACAGCCGGAACAGAGTGGTGAGCAGCAGAATGGAAGGAAAGGCCGAAAGCTCCAGGGGTTTCTGGATATGCATGGCCACCAGCAGGATCACGAGCGAAAAGGTGATGCTGAAGGCCAGCAGCAGATCCAGCAGAAACGTCGGCAGCGGCATGACCATGAAGATCAGAATGCCGACCACCGCTGCGGCCAGCGAGATATCGCTGTTGCGGGCCAATCGGGGTAGCAGGCCGATCATGGGTGCGCTCTGCGCGACTGCCATTCTTCGATCATCCTCGCTTCAGACTCGGACGGTTTTGATCCAGACCCGGGATGGTGCATTTTCCATGCCCATACGCGCCGGTGGGAGTGACTATTTCGCGCCGGACCATGCCGAGCGGCGCCGCGGGATGGCCGGCCGGTTGCTCCACCGGTGGTGGTTTCCTGCTGTGGGGAGCGGATCCGATAGCCGTCGGGGCCGTCGGCCCGCGCTCGCTCGGCCGGCTCGGGCGTTGGCAGCGGCGCGGCGGATCGGCTACCGACAATTTTTTGTCGGAACGACCCGCCGGAGGACTGACGTGCTGGCCGGCGTTCCGCCCCGGCATGAACGGTGGACCGTGATTCGGCGCCAGGGTCGGCTTCTGGAAAACCGGTGGTGGCGGCGGCAGGGGTTACAGGGTATGTCTGCCCTTCAATCGGTAGACATAGGCCAGCACTTCGGCCACTGCTCGGTAGAGATCGACGGGAATGGCGTCCCCGGGTTCAGCCAACTTATAGAGCGCCTGGGCCAGGGGCTTGTTCTCCACCAGGGGGACATCGTGCGCGCGGGCGATGTCGCGGATGCGTTCGGCCAGGTGGTCGGCCCCCTTGGCGACCACCCGGGGGGCCGCCATTTCAGCCGGGTCAAACCGCAGGGCGACGGCGAGATGGGTCGGGTTGGTGATGACGACGTCGGCCTTGGGGACCTCGGCCATCATCCGTCGGTAGGCCGCCTGCCGCTGCAGGCTGCGGATGCGCGATTTGACCTGCGGATCGCCTTCGGTCTGTTTGCGCTCATCCTTGACTTCCTGCTTGGTCATCCGCAGGCTCTTTTCATGTTGCCAGCGCTGGTAGCCGTAGTCCAATGCCGCCAATACCATCATCGCCAGGCAGACATAGAAAATGATCCGAAAAGCGGCGGTATGCGCGAATTCCCAGATGCTGCCGATGTCCCGGCGCACGAGCGTGGGGAACTCCGTCAGATAGCCGGATACGACCGACCACGCGATCAAGGCGACGAAACCGATCTTCAGAATGGACTTGGCCATTTCGACCAGTCCGCGCAGGGAGAGGATCCGTTTGGCCCCGGCCAGGGGGTTCAGCTTGGACAGCTTAGGGGCCAGCGGCTCAACATGGAATTCAAACCCGACTTGCAGGACATTGCCGACCAGTCCGGCAACCAGCAGCGGCACCACCATCGGGGCCAGCAGCCAAAAACCGTCCAGGAACAGCGCCGCCGCCAGGGCGCTGGCGTCGCTGATCGTGTGAATCCGGGCGGTATGCAGCTGGCCGAAGAAGCGGCTGAACAGGCGCATCAGGTCGTCGAACACCCGTGAGCCTGCGAAATAAAACACTCCTAGGACGGCGATGAGAATGAGCGCGGACGGAACTTCGCGGCTCAAGGCCACTTGGCCGCGCTTGCGCGCTTCCATCCGACGTTTGCCGGTGGCCCGTTCGGTGCGCTCCTGCCCGGTTGACTCCGCCATCCCCGGCTCCGCTCACGAAATAGCCTTGAGCAGCGCGACGGCCTGGTGCGCCACGCTGCCGAACAGATGCCGCAGATAGCCGGTCAGGTGCGGCAGGCTCAGGCCGAAGAACACCAGCCCCAAACCGATATTGAGCGGCATGGATACGACGAAAATGTTCATCTGCGGCACGGCGCGCGCCACCAGCCCGAAGGCCACCGTTCCAAGCAGCAGCGCGACGATCACCGGCGCGCCGGCCTTGATACCGATGACGAACATTTCGGTGGTCAGCCGGACCAGCCGCTCGACCACGGGGCCATGGACGTGGAAGCCGACCGGTGGAATCAACTGGTAGCTTTCGACGAGGGTGCGGATGAACCAGTGATGGCCGTTGAGGACCAAAAAGACCACGGTGGCCAGGAGGCTCGTAAACTGGGCCAGGATGGCCACCTGGTCTTCGGAGGCCGGATCGATCACCTCGGCGATGGCCAGTCCCATCTGATAGCCGGCCAACTCGCCGGCCAGCTGAACCCCTTCGAAGATCAGACGGATCGCGAGGCCCGCCAGCAGACCGATCAGCACCTCGCCGCCGGCTGCGACGATCAGGGTGAAGACATCCGCCGACGCAGGCGTCGCCGGCAGGCGCAGCAGCGGAAAGATCAGCCAGCTGGCCGTCAGGGTCAGCGCCAGCCGAAACAAGACCGGCACGCTCGCGGAGTTGAGCATGGGTATCGACATCAAAAACGCACCGGT
This sequence comes from uncultured Desulfatibacillum sp., assembly GCA_964427375.1. Classification (GTDB taxonomy): domain Bacteria; phylum Desulfobacterota; class Desulfobacteria; order Desulfobacterales; family SpSt-501; genus SpSt-501. The sequence continues at coordinate 72,464 of CAYRUF010000008.1, forward strand.
CCGCATGAACACCAGAAAAAACATCTGCAGCTGCGGCATGGAAACGGTAAGAGAGACCATGATGTCGAGGGCCGGGTGCAGCCGAACGGAGGTCCGTTCAGCGGATGAATTGGTTCATGCCGGCAAACATCTGTTCCGTGAAACCCACCAGCGTCTGCATCATCCAGGAAAAAGAAAATACCAGGGCCAACGCCACCGCCAGCATTTTAGGAATGAAGGTGAGGGTCATTTCGTTGATCGAGGTCACCGATTGAAAAATACTGACCAGCAGGCCGACCAGCAGGCCCGCCAGCAGCATCGGCGCGGACAACAGCAGGGTGATCTTGATGGCCTCGAAAAAAAAGCCGGTGATGTAGTCGGCGGTCATGGTTCATGCCTCCATCAGATGAAACTCTTGACCAGGGAGCCCACGAGCAAATACCAGCCGTCGGCCAGCACGAAGAGCAGCAGCTTGAACGGCAGCGACACCATCACCGGGGGCAGCATCATCATGCCCATGGACAACAGGACGGCGGCGACCACCATGTCGACGATCAGAAACGGCACGTACAGCAGCAGGCCGATCTCGAAGGAGGTCTTGACTTCGCTGATGATGAAGGAGGGAATCAGCACGCTGGTGGGGATTTCGGCCGGGTTCTGGGGCCGCTTCAGCTTGGCGATGTCCACGAAAAGCGCCAGGTCCTTTTCGCGGGTCTGTTTGAACATGAACTCCCGCAGCGGAGCCGCCCCCAGCTCCAGCGCCTGCTGGCTGGAGATCTTCTGGTCCAGATAAGGCTGCAGGGCGGACTGGTTGATCTTCTGCCATACCGGCGCCATGATGAAGACCGTTAAAAACAGGGCCAGCCCGATCACGATCTGGTTGCTCGGCAGCTGATTCGTCCCCAGGGCGCGGCGCAGCAGGGACAAAACGATCACGATCCGCGTAAAGGAGGTGACCATGGTCAGGATGGCCGGCGCCAACGAGAGCACGGTCATCAGCAAAAAGATCTGCAGGACCGCGCTGCCGCGCGCGGCATCGTCCCCGGGCGCCATGCCCAAGGTGAAGTACGGCGTCGCCACGACGGGTGATTGGGCGCCCGCCGTCCCCGGGATCATCATCACCATCAACGCCGCCAACACGCCGGCGGCCGCCACGCGACGTCCGAAGGAGTCGGCTGGCGTCCGGGCGCGTTTGGGCGCGATCGCCCTGTCCATCGCCTTATGGCTCATGTCCATCCGCCTTGCGGCGGGCGATCAACCGCGCCAGCTGGTCATGGAAGAGGCGCCCCGCCGGACCGGCGTGGCTGCGCACCTGTTTCAAGGTCTCCGGGTCGTCGATGCGGGAAAGCAGCTGAATACGGTCGCCGGAAACACCCAGCACCAATACGCCGCCGGGCACATCCACCAACAGGATGGTTTTCTTGACACCGATGGCCTGGGAGGCGATCACCCGCACCAGGCGTTGATGCGCCGCTGCGCCGGCGGGCCGCAGGTAGCGCCGGGCGAAATGGACCATCACGAAAAGCCCGCCCAGCACGATCGCCAGCGCGGCGATCATTTTGAAGGCCGAGGGAATCAGCTCCGGCGCCGCATTCATCGCAGCCTCTCGATGCGTTCCATCGGGCTGACCACTTCGGTCAGGCGCACGCCGAACTTCTCGTTGATGACGACGGCTTCGCCGCGCGCGATCAGTTTCTGATTGGCCAGCACCTCCAGGGTTTCGCCGGCGAGTTTCGACAATTCGATCACCGACCCCTGGCCGAGCTTGAGCAACTCGTTGATCAGCAGCTTCGTGCGGCCGAGCTCCACCGTAACCTCCAGCGGAATGTCGAGAATGAAATCCAGGTTGCCCCCGGCCGAGGGTTCCACCGGACGGTGCGATTCGCTTTTGGGGTTGCCGGGTGTCGCCATCGCTATGCGTTGCCTCCGTTGGGATCCAGCAGCTCGGAAATCTCAACCGCCCGGTTGCCTTTGATCACCCCCGGATACGCAAGGTATTTGGGGACGTGGTCGACGCTGATGACGATCGAATCCTCCGGTCCGGTTGGCAGCAGAATGACATCGTCGCGCTGCATGTTCAGGATCGTCCCGATCGTCTGCTGCGTCCGTCCGAGCTCGGCGATCAAGCGGACCGGCGTGTCGTGAAGCAGGCGCTGCAGCTGCTGGCTCCAGGTGTTCTCGATATCCTTCTCGCGCTGGTATTTCGAAGACAGTTTTTCCTTGATGGGTTCGAGCATCAGATAAGAAACGCAGAAGTGAACATGGCCCGAAAACTCCTTGCCTTTGATCGCGAATACAATGACGACCATCATGTCGTTCGGCGATACCAGGTGAACGTATTCCGGTTTGGTTTCGGTTTTCTTGACGCTGATCTTGACCGGCTGGACGATCTGCCAGGCTTTTTGCAGCTGCCCCAGCATCTCCAGCGCCAGCTTATGGATCATGCGCTGTTCGAGCTGGGTGAAATCGCGCATGCGGCTGAGCGGCTTGCCCATGCCGCCGAACATGCAATCGATCAGCGAAAACACCAGCCCGGGCTCGATGGCCAGCAGCGCCGAGCCGATGAGGGGCTCCATGGTAAAAATGATGAAGCTCGTGGGGGCGGAGAAGGCGTGGATGCACTCCTGGTATTTGACCATCTCGTTGGACACGAACTCGACTTCGATGGAGCGCTGCAGCAGGGACGACAAGGTACTGTTGAGCAGCGCGGCGAACTTGTCGTAGACCTCCTCCAAGGCGCTGAACTGATCCCGGAGCATGGTGTTCTGGGAGGTCAGGTTGTAGGGGGTGGCCTCCGGCTCTCCCTTCTCCTGTTCGACGTCGACATCCCCGCGGTCCATGGCGGACAAGAGGGCGTCGATTTCCTCTTGAGTCAGAATCTGGTCGGGCATCCCGGTTCCTGCCTATTGGATGACGAATTCCTTGAAGTAGATGCGCGTAACCTTGGACGTGGTTAACAGAGCGTTCAGGGCGCCGATGAGTTCATCGCGCAGCGCCGTCTTGCCTTCGGTGGTGACGATATCGGAGAATTTCTTGGTGGGCAGAATCATCAGGATCGCATCCCTCAGCTGGGAGGTCCGCCGCGTAATTTCCTCTTCGGGAGTCTTCCCCCCGGTGACCTCGACGTCCATGGTGACCCGCAGGTAGCGGTTGGCGCCCGGGTCGGCCAAATTGACGATGAACGTGTCCATCGCCATGACCTTCCCGGCAGCTTCGGGCTTGTTCTTTTCGCCGTGCTGGTCGGCTTCCGGATTCCCGGTGAGGGCGCTGACGGCCGCCAGCTTCGTCCACAGCATGTACATTCCGCCGCCCATGCCCAGAATCAAAACGAACAACACACCGATGAGAATGACGATCAGTTTGTTTGACATGACCTCTCCTTGGCCGTCTCTTCCGTCGAGCGCCCCGCCGGGGACATCGCGTGCGGATGCCCCGGCTTCAGGTACACCTCAGCAAGGATTGTGCCATTGTCCGATTTCATACCGGGGAGAGGAGGGATGCGGCCGGCCGGTGCCGCCGGATGCAGGGCCAGGGCCGCGGCCGGATTGAAACGGCGCGCCGCCGGCCGGTGCATCCATGCGATCCGCCGTCCGGCCGGCGAGGTGGAACGTCGGAGTCAAGTCTTTGACGTTCGGTCGTCCCGAGGAAAGCTCGGACGGCGGCGGGCGCATTCGGGCGCCCGCCGCCGGTCAGCCGCCGCTGCGCGCTTCGATGGCGTCGGTCGGTCGCGCCTCGAAGGAGCCCATCACGGCGCTTAGCGCTTGATGTTGATCAACTCCTGCAGGATCTCGTCGCTCGAGGTGATCACCCGCGAATTGGCCTGGAAGGCCCGCTGGGTGGTGATCATCTTGACGAACTCCTCGGCCAGATCGACGTTGGACATCTCCAGGCTGCTGGGGGCCACGCTGCCCAGCCGCCCGGTGCCGGCCACCCCGATGAGCGCCTGGCCGGAATCCAGGGACTCGGCATAGAGGTTGTTCCCCATTTTGGTCAACCCGTCGTAGCTCGGGAAATCCGCCAAGGCGATCTGGTACATCGGGGTCATTTCGCCGTTCGAGTAGGAAGCCGTTACGATTCCGTCGTCATCCACGGAAATGCCGCGCAGCATGCCGGCCGGATAGCCGTCCTGGTATTGAAAGGTCACGCCGGATTCCGAAGAATAGCCGGTGACGTCGCCGTAGCTGTTCCCGCTGGAATCCTCAAATGCCCACGTGATGGACAGCGGGCTGGCCGCGCCGTTGGTCAAGGTCAGGGCGGTCGTCACGTTGGCCGCCGGCGTCGTCATGTCCCCGTTCGCGTCGAAAACGATGTCCATGCTGGCGGCGCCGTCAAAGGTCACGCCCGTGCCGGCGTCGGCCGGAATAGATCCTGTGACCGTCCAGGTCTGCACGGCGGCCGCGCGGGTGAAGGTGAAGGTTACCGGAATGGCGTTGCCGAGCGAGTCGTAGAAGGTCTGGGCGGTCGTAAAGGTTTCTCCGGCCTCAGCGCCGGAACTCAGATTGAGGTCGAAGTTGAATTCGGTGGTGGCGGCGGGCGGCGAGATCCGTTCACCGGGGATGTAGATGCTCGAAATGCTGCCGATGTTTCCGTCGGAGTCGATTTGATACCCCTGCAGCCGATGTCCATCCGGGTTGACGAGGTAGCCGTTTTTGTCGAACGTGAAGTTGCCCGCGCGGGTGTAGAAATTGGAGCCGCTGGTGTCCTGGACCATGAAAAATCCCTTGCCGTTGATGGCGAGGTCGGTCGCGCTCGACGAGTTTTCGAGCGACCCCTGGGTCCACTGGGCGTTGACGCCCCAGAATTCGACCCCCCGGCCGACGCCGGCGGTGGCCGACTGCCCGCCCAGCGAGGTGCTCAGGATGTTGGCGAAGTGCGAGCGGTTGCCTTTGAATGCGGTGGTGTTGACGTTGGCGATGTTGTCGCCGATCACGGTCATGGCGGTGGCATTGGCGCTGAGCCCGGAAATCCCGGCGTAAAGAGATGCGATCATATGTGAGTTCCTCCGTTCGGTATGGGTGCGGTTACGATTCCTTATGAAGCGCTGGCGGACGCCCCCTGGCTGATCCGCCTCACGTCGCCGATCGCGACCTTGGCTCCGCCGACCATCAGGTAGGTGATTCCGTCTTCAAAGGTGATGCTGGTTACGGTGCCCCTGGATTGCGTGGCCGCCGTGAGCGTTTCGCCGCCGGCGCCGGCGGCCTGGACTTCGAACGTGTAGCTGCCGTCGGGAACCGGGTTGCCGTTGCGGTCCTTGCCGTCCCAGGTGACGCTCTGCTGGCCCGCTGGGAGGCCGGTCAGCGCGATATCGGCGACGAAATTGCCCGTTCGGTCGTAGATGGTGACCGTCGCCTGCTTGGCCGCCCCACTCAGCTCGAATTCGCAGGCCGAAGCCTGCCCGGATTTCACCTCGAAGCTGTTCCCCGCAAAGACGATCTCCTTGCCGATGATGGCGACCGCCTGGGAATTGTTGATGGAGGCTTGATAGAGCTTGAGCGATTCCAGGTTTTTGTTGACGTTGCTCAACTGCTCCAGCGAGCTGAACTGGGCCAGTTGCGCCGTGAATTCGGTGCTGTCCGCCGGGTTGAGCGGATCCTGGTGCTGCAGCTGGGCGATCAGCAGGGTCAGGAAGGCTTCTTTGTCCATCGTCTTGGACGCCGCCGCCGTCGCAGCCGACGTCCCGCCGCTGCTGGTAATGCCGGAGAGGGTGTTGGTTTCCATTCGTTCCGTCTCTTTCGTCGAAGCGATGGCCCGAGGCCCGGATCGGGCCTCGGCCGACCGGGATCAAACAAACATATCGATGCTCGCTGTTCCGCCTGGACGCGGCCGGTAGTAGTGTGCCGCAGAGCGCTCCTCGATATCGGACCGCTCCATCGCCGGTTCGGCGCCCGGGGCGGCCGTTTTCCAGACCGCTGCGGTATGGGCCTGCTGCCAGCCCCGCTGGCGGTGGTCATCCGCTACGGCGACCTCCAGCCGTTCGACCTGCAGTCCCTGGCTCTGCAATTCGGACTTGAGCTGGTTCAAGCCGGTCTCGATCATATCCCGCACGGCCGCCAGCTCGGTCACGATGCGCACGGCAACCTGCTGGTTCTCGGTCAGGATCTGCATGCGCACGCGGCCCAAGAAGTCGGGCTTCAGATCGATGTTGATTTCGCCCTGGCCGCTCCTGAGCTGAACCGCCGCGCGCTGGACCATCTGATCAAAAATCCCCGCTCGGCCGGTTCCCGCCATTGCCTCTTTGTCCCGGAGGGCCGGTGCGCTTTCGGCCGCCTTTTCCAGCACCCTTTCTGCAACCGGCGCGGACTGGGTCCCGCGATCCGCAAGCGTCGATACGTCTGCTGAGCCCTCTGCTTCGCCGGCCGCGGGAGACGCAGCCGCCTGCATTTTTGAATACAGGGCGTCGTCCGAGGCTTGCCGAAAATCGCCGGACTCCGCCGATGGCTCCCGGCGGGTCTCCGTTGCCGCCACCCTGCCCATGACCTCCGCACCGGCTTGCCGGAAAGGCTCCGGGGCGACGCCGTTGCGAGCGGCCTCCGGGTGCGCGCTGGTCCGCAAGGGGGATGCATCGCCGGCCGCCGCATCCGTTGCAGCGGGCGAGGCGCTAAGACGGGCCGCTCTTTCGGCAGGTCCCGCCGGAGCCTCTCCATCGACGGCGGTGGTCGCCGGGGGGTTCTTCGGTGCCTCGTGCGCCGGATGAAGCCGGGCCAAAAGGCGACGGACCGCCGGAAGGCCATCGGCAGAGTCGATCGCGCTCCGGAGGCCGGGAGCTTCCTGGCCGGCGGTCGCCGGATCTTCCGTTCCAGACAGCGCTGCCGGCTGGTCCGCAGCCGAATCGGCTTCGCCCGCGGCTGCGGACTCCGGCGCGGCTGCGGACAGCGCATCGCCCAATTGCTTCAGCGCCTGGGCGGGGATATCGCCCGCTCGAATCCCCGTGTCGCCGTCGGGAGCCGCCGGGTAGGACTCGATGCGCTCGCCGATCCTCCGAATCACGGCGGCCGTTTCGGCCGGGTCGCCGGCCGAAGACGCCTGCAGCCGACGCAGGAGATCCAGCAGCTCGATCGTCTCTCGGGAGGCTGCTGCCTCGCCGACGGCCGCATCGGCGGCATCGCCGCCGCCTGCGACCGCGCCGAACGCCGGATCTTCGGTCAGTGAGGCGGCCGGTGCCGGCTCGAGCCACGGACCGCAACCAAGCTCGCTATGGTCCGCTAACGGCGCTTCAGCCGGCGGTTGGGCCGAATTCGACTCGCCCGCTGCACCGGCGCACCCAATCGAATCGGCTTCCGGAGGCATTTGGCCGCCGTCGGCTATGACGGAGGCTGGCGCGGTCGTTGAGGAAGTTGAACCCGCAGCGCCGGTCGGGTCTCTTTCGGCAGCGGCCTTCAATGTCGTTTTAAAGCATGCCGTCCCCGCGTCCTTCGAACGGCAGGCGCGGGACACGGCCCTGCCGTTGACCGGAACGTCGGACACCGCGGATTTCCCTGCGGCCGCCGGCGTCAATCCCAGATTCAATGCGGCTTCAAACCCCATATCCACTGAAGTCATGGTTGCGAACGAATCCTTGATGGAGACCGAATGGCAGACCATATGGCGTCTGCGATGCTCCTCCATTTAGCAGGGAACATGCCATTTTTAATGCGGGCTCCGACTTTTTTGACCGCCGCTCCCGCCTGTTCAGCAACCGGTCGTAAATATTGCTATTTTCGTTGGTTCGCGGTTTGGCATAGGTGAGGCGCCGCCGGCAGGACCCTTCCGGCGGCGGCCTCCGGGAAAAAGTGCGGGCAAGATTTTCCGCGCGCTGGCAAAGTTTTCCCGGCCGCGCCGGCGCCGTTGCGCGAATCCGGCGCATCGGGGGAAGTGGTTCAGACGGGTGGTGCGAAGGAATGGTTTCGTGCGGCGACTTCGTCGATGAACTTGCGTTCGGCCTCTGCCAGCCTCTGCCGGTGGCTCTCCTGATCCTTTTCCTTGAGCTTCTCCAGAATCTTTCTTTTCTTGACCGCCTCGATCAGGGCTTGGCGTTTTTGAGCAGCCTTGCGTTCAGCAGCCGCCACGCGCTTCTGTTGAGCGTCGATGTCGCGCTCCAGCCGCTGCAGGTACGTCTGGAACAGCAGCATGTCCGGCCCGCGAAAACCCCGGCGCTGTTTGCGGCGCTGTTCCTGAAGACACTGCCGGCGGCTGTTTTTCTTTTCTTTCAGGGCGGCTTGTTCGTCGGCCAGCGCGCGCCGCGCTGCGGAGAGCTCCTTCTGGAGGCAGTCCTCGGCGTGGCGTCTGGCGATGAGCAATGCTTCGAAGCGGAACTGAAACACGGCAGTGTTGGGATCCGTATATGGGTGTCGGGTCGCTGGTTGTTGAAAACCGCGAGATGGAACGTCGCCGGCTCGGACGTCACGCTACGCCGCTGTTCCGAACAACATGTCCAGCTGAGCGACCGCTTCGGATAACGACACCCCCTCGTTGACGTCCTGCCGCAGGTAGGCATTGATCCGATCCATCATCTTGATGGCGGTGTCGATCTTCGGATTGCTGCCGGCCACATACGCGCCGATGTTGATGAGGTCCTCGGCCTTGCGGAACGTCACCAGGGTCTCTTTGAAGCGGCCGGCATTGCGCCGATGCGGGGTTTCCGCCACCTCGTCCATGACCCGGCTGATGCTGCGCAGCACATCGATCGCCGGATAATGGTTCTGCATGGCCAATTCGCGGGTGAGGACGACATGGCCGTCGAGAATCGAGCGCGCCGCATCGGCGATCGGCTCGTTGGTGTCGTCGCCCTCAACCAGCACCGTGTAAAGCCCGGTAATCGAACCGGGGCCGCTGGTGGTCCCGGCGCGCTCGAGCAGTTTCGGCAGCAGCGTGAAGGTCGACGGCGGGTAGCCCTTGGTCGTCGGCGGCTCGCCGAGCGCCAGGCCGATTTCCCGCTGGGCCATGGCAAAGCGGGTCACCGAGTCCATCATCAGATTGACCCGCAGACCCTGATCGCGAAAATATTCGGCGATGGCGGTGGCCAGGAAAGCCCCCCGCGTCCGAATCAGCGGCAGCCGGTCGGATGTGGCCACGACCACCACCGAACGTTGCAGCCCCTCCCGGCCCAGATCCTTCTCGATGAAATCGTTAACCTCCCGTCCGCGCTCGCCAATCAGCGCGATGACGTTCACATCCGCCCTGGTGTTGCGGGCGATCATGCCAAGCAGCACGCTTTTCCCGACGCCGGACCCCGCAAAAAGACCGAGACGCTGGCCGCAGCCCACGGTCAGCAGGCCGTTGATGGCGCGAATGCCCAGATCGAGCGGCTCGTGAATCCGGCGGCGCTGCAACGGGTTGATGCCCATCGCATAGAGCGGATAGTCTGCGGCCATGTCCAGGGGCCCCCGGCCGTCCAGGGGGAGCCCCAATCCATCGATCACTCGGCCGAGCAGCCCGGGGCCGACGCCCACGGTCGCCCGCTGCTGGCGGGCAACGACCCGGCAGCCCGGAGAAATGCCGCGGATCTCCTCGAGCGGCATCAAGAGCACCCGCCGGTTGCGGAATCCCAGGACTTCGGCACTCAGCGGACGCTCGGTATCCCCGGTGTCAATGTCGCACACCGCACCCAAGCGGCAGGCCGGGCCATTGGCTTCCACCACCAGCCCGACCAACTGGGCGACGCTTCCCTGGACCGGCGAGGGATTGAGCGTTTCCAGACACCGGACGTATCGGTCGAGGCGGATGGCGGTGTTCATCCGCGCGCTCCGGGACCGTCCGCATCCAGGCGCCCGGCGGCCTGAAAGGCCGCTTCCACGACGCGCAATCGCTGCTCGATCCGCGCATCCACGTCACCGGCTGCGCTTTCAATGAAACAACCACCGACGCGGATGCTGGCATCGGCTTCGAATCGAACCCGCCCGGGTTCGTTGAAACCGTTCAGCACCTGCAGGGAACCATCGGACAGTCGCTCCAAGTCGGCCGGGTTCAACCGGATCGTGAGGGGACCTGCCTGTTCCAGGCGGCCGATGGCGTCGTGCATCAGGTGGGCCACGGCGTCCGGACGGACCGTCACTTCCCGGCCGACGACTTTGCGCGCGACGGCGAGCGCCAGATCCACCAATTCCTGCTCGAGATTCCGGCTTTCGCGCTCCCGGAAGGATTCCAATTCCGCCAGCATCTGCCGCAGGCTTTGCAGGAGCGGTTCGAGCTGCTTCAAGGCGGCGTCGCGTCCATCGCGCTCCCCTTGCTCGTAGCCCTTCTTCTCGCCATCGGAAAACCCGCGGCAGAAGGCGGCCTGTTCCAGGTCTTCGGCATGGGCATGCAGCGCCCCGGACGACCGGCCGGTTGCTGCGCCTCCGAACGGCCGCAACTGCGGCCCGTCGGGGCGCGGTTGCGGCGTCAGGCGTTGAAACCCGGGCGGGGTTCGTGCCGACGCCGCTGCCGCGCGACCTTCTTTTCGCGAAATGTCTGGAAAGCAGTAAAAAGAGGGAGAGGTCATCGCCGTGGTCCCATCCGCTCGTTGGCGTTAAGAGACAATCTGCTCCCCGCGCCGCCCGCTGATGATCACCTCGCCCTTCCCTTCCATTTCCTGGATGATCGCGGTGATGGCCTGCTGGGCGTCGGAAACTTCCTTCATGCGCACCGGCCCGAGGGTGTCCATTTCCTCTCTCAGCATTTCGGACGCCCGCTCGGACATGTTGCGGTAGACTTTGTTCTTGACTTCTTCGGATGCTGCTTTGAGCGCGACCGCCAGCTCCTTCGTCTCCACCCGCCGCAGCAGCTTCTGGAACCCGCGATCGTCCACCAGCACCAGATCCTCGAACACGAACATCTTCTGCTTGATCTGCGCGGCGAGCTCGGCGTTCGCCTCCTCGATTTCGTTGAGGATCAGTTCGCTCGAAATTTCATCGGCTTGATTGAGGATTTCGGCCAGGCGTTCGACACCGCCGCTGACGCTCGTAACGGTGCTCTTTTTGTTCTTGAGAATGTCCTTGAAGATTTCGTTGACATCGTCCACCATGGCGGCGATCACCTTGTCCATGTTGGCAATGCGCATGGCCACATCCGTCTTGATTTCATCGGACATGAGCGAGACGATCTCGCTGGCCACCGATGTCTTGAGGTGAATCAGCACGACCGCCATGGTCTGCGGATGCTCATCCTTGATCAGTTCGAAAATATCTTCGGGACCCAGCGTCCTCAGCGCTGCCAGCCCTTGGATATTCGAGCCGTCGTTTTCCGAGGCGTTGGCGGGTGAACCGGCCGGCGGCAGCTGCGGCCATGCAGCGCTTCCGCCGCGCGCATGGCTGGCCATCAAGGTAAACTCGCGCGCGACCTGGTCGACCACCTCGGGCGAGAGCGATCCGATTTGGTTCAACTGGCGTTGAACCACCTCCCGCTCCTCCGGGCTCAGGCGGTTCAGCAGGGCCGCCGCGTCCGGCTCGCTCATGGACCGGATGAGTATGGCCGCCTTGATCGACCCGGGCAGCTGCCGCGATTCGCTGGACATGACAACCTACTTTTCCCGAATCCAGTTGCGCATGACCCCGACCGAGGCATCGCTGTCGCTGGCGATCAGCATGGAGGCCTGATCCAACGAAGGCAACCGCTTGGCACCGCTCATCTCATGCTCCAGCTCTCCCACGGTTTTGGGCAGCTGCGGCAACCTGTCGATCCCCGAGATGGAGTTCTCCGTCAGCCAGCGCACGAGCGGCCGGACAAAGAACAGAAACGTCAGCAGCAGGAACAATCCGATCAGCACCTGTTTGAGATAGGGGGTGGTCTGCTCCAGCCACGCCGTCCAGCCGGCAGCGCCTTTGGCCTCCTCCGCCCTGGCCCACTCGGACGTCTCGAAGGGAATGTTGACCACTTCGACGGTATCGCCTCGATCGGCGTCGAAGTTCACCGCCCGCTTGACGAGCGCCTCGATCTTCCGGATCTCGTCGTCGCCCCGCGGAATGAATTCGCGCGTTGCCTCACCGTTCTTTTCACTCGTGGTTCTGTAGGTGCCATCCACCAGGACGGCCACCGAGACGCGGGTGATGCGGCCCACCGGTTCCTGGATGCGGCTGGTGATTTTGCCGATCTCGTAGTTCACGGTGCGGTCCTGCTTTTCAAAGGATGACGCGCCCGAGCCGGATACCGGGTTCTGCATCAAGTCCGGACCGGGGGTGTTGGACCGCACCCCCGGCACGCCCTGCGGCAGGGCGTCGGCGTTGCGGGACGATTCGTTCAAGCTTTGCTCGCTGCGGATGACCCGGTTGTCCGGCAGAAAATGCTCCTCGGTTTTTTCGTGGCGCTGGAAATCCAGGGCGCAGGCCAGTCGAACGATGGCCTTGCCCTCCCCCAGCGCCTGCTCCAGCATGGACTTGACCCGCATTTCGAGGTTCCGTTCGACCTGGCCCTGGTACTCGAGCTGGTCCATGCTCAGGCCGCCCGTGGCGGTCTTGGTGCGGGATCCGGCCAGCAGCTTGCCGCTGCTGTCCACCACCGTCACCTGATCCGGACTGAGACGCGGTACGCTCGATGAAACCACGTGCACAATGCCGTTGACCTGTTCCTGACTGAGACGCCGGCCGGTCTTGAGTTTAACGGCCACCGAGGCACTGGCCGGCTGCTCGTTGTCCACGAAGAGCGTCTTTTCCGGCATGACGAGATGAACCCGGCAGCTCTCGACTTCGCTGATGCGCGCAATGGTGCGGGCCAGTTCACCCTGCAGGGCGCGCTGGTAGTTCACGTTCTGAGCGAATTCGCTCATGCCGAGCTTGGTGTTGTCGAACACCTCGAAGCCGATGCCGCTGCCCTGCGGCAAGCCTTCCGAGGCCATCTGCATGCGGATTTCATGCAGGTTCTCTGCCGGAACCAGGACCGTGCGGCCGTCGTCGGCGATGCGGTAGGGGATCTTCTGCTCCTTGAGCCGAGCCACGATGGCGCCGGCATCCTGGGGGTCCAAGTTGGTGTAGATCGCCCGCAGCTCAACGCCTCCGGACCAGCTCATCAAGAAGGCCAGTCCCGCGGCCGTACCCAGAATCAGGGTCAGCATGGTCCAGCGTTTCGCCGGGCTCATGCCCCGGATAACGGCCGCCAACTGGTGCAATGCCTGAGGTAGTGCCGCCATATCGTCCCCTGGTTAGATCTGCTGCCGCATGAGCGTTTCGTATGCATTCAACAACTTGTTGCGGACCTGCAGAGCCAGCTCCATGGCAATGCCGGCCTTCTCAACGGCGATCATCGTGGAATGAATGTCGGTCGCACGCCCGAGCGTCAGGTCTTCAACCGCCCGGTCCGCCTCGGCATGCAGGGTGCCGACCCGGTTCAGGGCGGACTGCAGCAGTTCGCCGAATGCCCCTCCGCCCCCGGCTGGCGCCGAACGGCCGACTTCCGGAAAGGCAGTCAAATTGCCCACGGGGGGCGTCAACGCGATGTCGTTCATGCCTATCTCCCGATCTCCAGCGCCTTCAAGGCCATGTCTTTGGCAGCCCGGACGGCGGTAATGTTGGCTTCATAACTGCGCGTGGCCGAAATCATGTTGACCATTTCCTCCATCACGTTGATGTGCGGCAGGGCGACATACCCTTTTTCGTCCGCATCCGGATGGTGCGGGGCGAACTTGACGATCGGCGTCCGCGGGTCTTCGATGATCCGCGCGGCCTGAACATCGGCCGGCTGGCGGTTTTGGCGCGACCGCAGCACGTCGCGGAAGGATTGGCCCCGGGAGCGCGCTTCGAAGACCACCTCCTTGCGTCGATAGGGGCCGCCTTCCGGTGTGCGGGTGGTGTTGACGTTGGCCAGGTTGGCGGAGATCAAATTCATCCGCAGCCGCTGGGCGGCCAAACCGGTTGAGCTGGTGTGCAGCGCATCGTAGAGATCCATGCTCATTTGCCTCCCTGAATGACGTTCTTGAGGGATTTTAACTTCGCGGACAGCAACTGGGCGGCGGTCTTATATTTGAGCGTGTTTTCGGCCAAATCCCCCATGGCCCGGTCGATGTCCACGGTATTGCCGTCCGCCCGCAGGCTGAAACCGGGCGCGGCTCCTGCCCGCAAATGGACGCTGTCCGTGGCCGGGTGGGCCGGCTGGGGCATATGCACGGCCTGGGTTCGCGCCATTTCCAGGCGGCGGCGGTCCGGACGCAATTTGCGCAGTTCCTCGTCAACGGCCACTTCGAAGGACCGGTAACGCGGAGTGTCGGCGTTGGCGATGTTCGCGGACAAGGCATGATGCTGGGCGGATCGGAGATTCAAGGCGCGCTGCAGCAGGGGCATCGTTCCGCCGAAAAGGCCGGTCGGTTGTGGCATGTCGTCCCTCTCCTCCATTGGCATTGCCGAAACGCACGCATCGTGGGCGAAACGTCTGAATCGGGCCCTTCCGGGTGAGTCGTTTTCAGCCGGCGGCGCCGTCCCTGAGGCGAGCAATTTCCATACCATGTACGTCGCGACGCATCTTCAAGCGCCGTGAACGGCCGCCGGCGCGGAGGCGCTGGCCCGGTATTCACGCAGTTTATTGCGTAAGGTTCGAATGCTGATGCCCAGCAGTTCGGCCGCGCGCGTTCGGTTCTGGTCGACTTCCGACAGCGTGCCCATAATCAATTGGCGCTCCATCTCCCACACGGTGGTGCCGGAACGGAAAAGCATCGCCGGCCTGGCCCCCGACCGATTCTCTGCGGGCGGCTCCAGGCCGAGGTGCCGCGGCTGGATTAATTCGCCCTCAGCCAGGAGCACCGCGCGCTCGATGCGATTGGCCAGCTCGCGCACGTTGCCTTTCCAAGCATGCTGGTTCAGCTGCCGCAGGGCCTGCTCCGAAAACCGACGCCCGGCCTTTCCGGTCTGGGTGCTGAAACGCTCTAAAAAGTGATCGGCCAGCAGCTGAATATCCCCTACCCGTTCCCGCAGCGGCGGAATGGCCAGCGGTACGACATTCAGCCGAAAAAAAAGGTCTTCGCGAAAGGTGCCGTTCAAAACGGACTGCGAAAGATCCCGGTTGGTGATGGCCACGACCCGAGCCTCGACCGGCACCGGCATGCCGCCGCCGACCCGGTCGATCTCGCGCTCCTGCAGCACTCTCAGCAGCTTGGCCTGCAGCGGCAGCGCCATCTCGCCGATCTCGTCCAGCACCAGCGTACCCTTCTTCGCCAGCTCGAACTTGCCGATTTTGCGCGTAACGGCGCCGGTAAAGGCGCCTTTCTCGTGGCCGAACAATTCGCTTTCCGCCAGGGTTTCCGGAAGCGCCGCACAGTTGACCGCCACATAAGGAGCCTCCGGATGGAGGCCGTGCCGGTGAATGTAGCCGGCCAGCAGCTCCTTGCCGGTTCCGCTTTCCCCCTGAATCAAAACCGTGGCCGTGCTGCGCGCCACCTGGCGGGCCATTTCCAGCACTTCCAGCAGGCGGGGATCATGAGTGATGAAGGCGTTCTGCCCCCCGCGGCGCTCGGGGGCATGCTCTCGGCCGGCGGCCGCGGCCGCCCGCGCGGCAGCCGCCAGCCGCTCGGGCGCCACCGGCAGGACCAGGTAATCGCGCGCACCGTTCTGAATGGCCTGGACGGCATCTGCAACCGATCCGCCCGCGCTGACGAGGATCACCGGTACCGGCGGCCGCATCCGGCCGGCCGCCGCGAGCAGCTCGGCTCCGTCCGCTCGGCCGTTTTCGGTAACGGCAACAATTAGGTGCAACCCTCCCCGCGACATCCGCGGCAAGGCCTGGCGGACGTCGGCTGAAATTTCAATCGCCCAGCCGTCCTGCTGCAGCGCGCGCATCCAGGCCGAACGCGCGCCAGCATCCTCACCTGCGATCAATATGGTTTTCGGCTCGGCCGCCACGGTTGGTCCTCACTTCGTCCAATTCCTCCAGGTTCTGGGCACGAGGAGGGGCTGGTCATCCCGGGTGATTCAGCAAATAACATGCCATGTGGCAACAGAAGGAGTGTTGCTGCGGCAGAAGGAAGGAGCGCCTGTTACGGAGATGTTCGTTCACGCCGCCGGGTCAATCGTCTTCAGGATCGACCGTTCCGTTCGGTCGGAGCTGGTGGCGCTTGATTTTTTCGACCAGCGTGGTGCGGTTGAGATGGAGTAATTTGGCTGCCTTGTTTTTGACCCATTTGGTTTTTTCAAGCGATTGCAGAATCAGCGCCTTCTCGAACTCGGTGACGGCGCTGTTGAGACAGATGCCCTCCTCGGAAATTTCGATCATGGCCGGGCACTCCACCGCCCGCGTTGCGCCGCGCAGTTCCTCCGGCAAATCGCGCCGGCTGATCAGACCGGTGCCTTTGAGCACGATCAGACGCTCCACCAGGTTGCGCAGCTCGCGAACGTTTCCCGGCCAGGCATGGCCCGTCAGGGCCTCCAGTGCATCTTCGCTGACACCCTTTACCTGACGGCGGTTCTTGCAGTTGGCCTGCTGCAGGAAATAATGCACCAAGTGGCGAATGTCTTCCGGCCGGTCCCTTAGGGCGGGAAGCGTCATGGGGATGACATACAGACGGTAGAACAGATCTTCGCGAAAGTTGCCTTTCTGCACTTCCTCGCAAAGGTCGCGATGCGTCGCAGCGATGATGCGCACATCCACCTTGATGCTCTTCGCGCCGCCGACCGGTTCGAACTCGCCTTCTTCCAGGACCTTCAGCACTTTCACCTGGAGGTCGGGGCTCATGTCCCCGATTTCGTCCAGAAACACCGTGCCGCCGTCCGCCAATTCAAATTTGCCGGGTTTGGAGCTGGTCGCACCGGTGAAGGCGCCTTTAAGATGGCCGAAGAGCTCGCTTTCGAGCAGGTTTTCAGGAATGGCGCCGCAGTTGATCGAAATGAAAGGTTTGCCGCGCCGGCGCGACTTCTGATGGATGGCACGGGCCACCAGTCCTTTGCCCGTCCCGGTCTCGCCGTTGATGAGGATGGTGCTGTCGCAGTCGGCCACTTTTTCGATGAGATCAAAAATCTCGACCATGCGCGGGCTGCGGCCGATGATGTGCTCGAAACGGCAGGCGGACGGCTCGGGTTCGGGTTGGACGCTCGGAGCGGAAAACAGATCCAATTGTTCGGAAGCGGGCTTGCGGACGGCAGCGTTCTGCACGGGCACCTCCTGGGCCCCCCTGCAGGACAAACGGCGCCTTCGCCGAAGGCGTCATTCGTCGCAACAGGCGGGGCGTCAAAAAATCAAACGCACCGTGCTTTTAGCAAGTTCCATACCGCACGCGTCAAAAAATAGTCACAGGCCCTTTCCCGCTGAATGCCCGCTGCGGAGGCTGGACGGACGGGTTTCAAGCTATGGTGGACTTGGGAATTTTGACACCACCATATTTGGGGTCAAGATAGAGCACCGATGGATTCGGGCAACGAAAAATAAAACGGCTCATCGTAAGGCGCCGCATCGGATGATGCCGCCCGCGAGATATCCGTCAAGCCCAAGCCTTTTGCATGCTGCAAAGAAAAAGCCCTACGGAGGATGGGATTCAGCGGTTTTGCGACCCGCTTAAAGTGAAATTGGGGTCAACGCCCCGGCAATTGCATCATTTTGGGCGGGGTGCGCCGAGACATGGCAACTAAACGCAAATAACTAATTTTTACAGTTGGTTAAATGATTTTTCGTTTAAGCACTCATACCTCTGGCGCCGGCTCGATCACTCGCGTTCAGGGGCTTCTCTCCCTAAAGAACCCTGCCCGGTGCAATTTGCAAAAAAACCGCTTTCATTTTGCATCAAGGCTCAGCCAGATTGAAAAGCGGTCTTTTCACCGGGCGAAGACCCGATCCAATCAAAGCACGGCCTTGGCTTCCTCGATCGAATGGGACACCGATATCTGGCTCGTTTCCTGGAATCCCTTCAGCTCCTCGCCCTGCTTGGGGTTCGCCACCAGTTTAACGGCAATGCCCGTTTGCTGACACTGCTGAAATGCGGCAATGATCAGCTTAATGAGCGACAGGTTGGTTTCCGACACCCCGCCCATGTCCAGAATCATTTTCTTGAGCTGGGCTGCGGTCATTTCTTGAACCTTGGCCTGCAGTTTCCCTTCCACCTCGACGGTCACGGGACGGGTGACTTTCGCCGGCAAGCTCAGAACGACGATATCCTCCACCTGCGTGAAGTATTTGACGGGTTTGCTCTCGGCCGAATCGGCTTCGGTTTTGGATTCCAGCGGCACGATCTTCCGGACGCGTTCGATCAAGTCTTCGCCCTTGAACGGTTTGACCATGTAATCCTTGATGCCTTTCTTGACGATATTGAGCACGTTGTCCTTGCCGGACTCCGCCGTCAGCATGATGACGGGGATATGCTTCAGGTCCGGATCGCTCTTCAGGCGATCGAGCATCTCAATCCCGTTCATGACCGGCATGGTGATATCGAGGATGATGAGGCCCGGCTTCTCTTTGGTCGCCGCAGCCAGGCCTTCGGCGCCGTTTTCCGCCTCGCAAATCGAGCAGTCGTAGGACTGAAACGCTTTCTTGACGATCATGCGAATGGTTTTGCTATCGTCCACCGTTAATACTTTCAGGGTCATATGGCTCCTCCCGCAGGCTTAATTGCCGTTCTTGACATAAATTTCCACAAGGGCGGAATGCTGGCTGTTCCGGAAGCCCAGCTGTTCGTGGCGGACCCATCCCTTGGATTCGATTTTGAAACCGTTGCCGAAGGTGACGGATGGAATCGTGAGGGAACAGGTCAGGCCGGCATCGCACAGCCGCGACTTCAGGTCGCCCCCCACCATGTTGCACACCTCCCCGATGACATCGTTCACTTCTTCGTCGCTGCCGATTTCGTCCACCGACATGCCGAGCATCGCAGCCGCCATTTCGCGCCCGAAGGTTCGGCTGACGAAGAGATTGACCGTTCCCATGACCGCCCCGGCGAACCCGACGGTCCCGACGATGTGCCCGTTCGTGCAGATGCTTTCTTTCTGCGGGGGATGGTCCAGCTCGATCTCCATGGACAGCATGGTCTGAAAGACGCTCTTGACGGAATTCGTGGCGAAACCCTTCAAATCCAAAGTCTGAATATCGCTCATACCCTCTTTCTCTCAAGCTGGGGTTTCTTATAAGCCGACGGCGGCACTCTCGTTTTCACTGCCCTTATCGGCACTTCCGAAAAGAGACTGAAGCATTTTTTACTAGCGGAGGAACGATCCGATGTCATCGAACTCATCGAGCATCGCCGCCAGGATGGCATCGAGCGAACCGTTTTTCAGCTTGAGCAGGTCCCAGGCAAAGCGGTCGACCGGCGGCACCTGGTCGTCTCCGCCCGAGCCGAGGCTGAGCGCCCGGGCCAGGATGTCCGCGAGGTGCACGATGGCGGCCTCCAGCGCCCATGCGCCCGCCGCCGCAGGCTGATGGTGGTGCTCGATCAAACCCATCAGTTTGGCGGGGAGGTTCCAGCGTTGGGCCAGCAGCCGCCCGATGTCGGCGTGCGTACAGCCCAGTATTTCGGCCTCGGCGGCCGAAATCCGGAGACGATCCTGAACGACGCGATGGGTGATGCGTTCGAACTGCTCCGGCAGCATCGTCATCGTCACGATTTTGCCGATGTCGTGCAGCAGGCCGGCGACAAAAAGTTCTTCCAGCTTCTCGTAACGCAGGACCTCCCCGATGCTTTTGGCCCCGATGGCGCAGCCCAGCGAGTGGTCCCAAAGCGACTCCTGGTGCCGCCGGTCTCGGGAGGTGCGCGACGGGAACAGATCGAACACGGAGGTGGTGAGCAGCAGGTTGCGGATGGCGTCAAAGCCGATCAATACGATGGCGCCGGTGACCGTGGCGACCCGCTGGGGAAACCCGTAGAAGGAGGAGTTGACGAGCTTCAGCAGCCGGGCCGTCAGCACCTGGTCGTCGGTGATGATCCGCGCCAGATCCCGGGCCGATGCCCGCGGATCGTTCACCATTTCGGTGATCCGGAGCACCGTGCGCGGCAGGGTGGGCAGGTCTTCGACCTTCGCGATCAGGCGCTTGAGGTCAGCGACGGCCATGTCCGATCTTCTTCTTGGGTTGACGGGCGGCGAGCTGCCGGGCGGCGGCCTGCATGATCGCGAGCATGAGCGGATCCGCGGATACATCGGAGAAGCGAGCCTTGAGCGCTTCATCGATCGGCGGCTCTTGATCCGTCGAAGCGGCGCCCTCGTCCGACGCGTCGAGAGGCGACCCCGGCTTGACGTGGATCCGCCGGATTCCCCATGACTTGAAAACCCGAATGCTCTTTTCCGTGATCCGCCGGCCGCTATCCAGCAGCAACTGATCCTGGTGGTTGCGCACCGCCTCGGCCAGCAGCATTCCCGGCTGGATATCCTCTATGTTTACGATCGGCATGGTTCTGAGATGGAGTCGGTGAATTGACATTCGATCGAATGGCACATGGCTTATCCTTTTAAATCGTGTTGATCATAGCACGAACCGTACCATCCACCAAATCCGAGGAACCTGAAGGCCTTCGACTCAAAAACAGCTAAAGTTTGCCGCTTAGCTTCCGATAAAGTCTGCGAAGGCCGCAGAATCACGGGGCTGAAAGGAGGGGATAAATACCTGACCCGGCTGCGCCGAAACCCAAAAACCAACTCAACAACGGCACCACCCAACTTGGCAAGAATGCCAAAATAACAGAACCAGAAAAGGAGAACACAGACAATGGCAATGCAACCCATCACCCTAACCTCAGGCATGCGGGCCAACCTGGTCAGCCTTCAGAACACCAACAGCTTGCTGGAAAACACCCAGAGGCGACTGGCCTCCGGAAAGAAGGTCAACAGCGCTTTGGACGATCCCGTGGCCTATTTCACCGCGGTGGCTCATGAGCAGCGCGCCACCGACCTGGCTGCCCGAAAAGACGAGATGGCGGAATCGATCCAGATGGTCAAAGCAGCGGATACCGGTATCGAAAGCATCCGCACCCTCATTGCAGCCGCCAAGTCTCTTGCAACTGCGGCACTGTCATCCGATTCAACGGCTGATATCACGGCGTTGTCCACCCAATACAACGAAGTGCGCGCGCAGATCAATGAGATGGCGGCGGATTCTGGGTACAAAGGCATCAACCTGCTGAATTCCGGCTCCACGACCGTCAAATTTGATGAACTTGGCGAATCGAAACTGACACTCACCGGATTTGATGCCAGCACGACCGGCCTGGCCATCACAGCCTCTTCATGGGCTGGTCCATCCAGCGCTGAAAGAACCAAGGTCGAAACGGATATCGGATTGCTCGACTCCGCTGTTATTAAACTAAGAACAGAGTCTAGCAAACTGTCTAACAACCTCGGGATCATCACCGCACGGCAAGAATTCACTCAAGGGATGATCAACGTCCTCAAGGATGGTGCGGCGGGACTGACCAACGCCGACATGAACGAGGAAGGCGCCAACATGCTCATGCTCCAGACCCGCCAGGCTCTGGGCACGACATCGCTGAGCCTCGCTTCGCAGGCGGCCCAGTCGGTCCTTAGATTGTTCTAGCTCCATTGACCCACCGGGAGGGGGCGCGCCCCCTCCCGTTAATCAAACCAACATCTTCATAATAAGACACTGAATAGAACCATGGCCTTGAAAATCACCCTTAAGCCTGGCGAACGCATGATCCTCGGCGGGGCGGTGTTGACCAACGGCAGCTCCACCAGCTGCGATCTCATAATCGAAAATAAGACACCGATTCTACGGCAAAAGGACATCCTGACGGAAGAGAAGGCGACTTCCCCCTGCCGTCGCATTTACTACGCCATTCAGCTGATGTACATCGATGAAAACAATCTCGCCACCTACCACAAAATCTATTGGGACCTCGTGAAGGACTTGGTGCGCGCCGCGCCAAGCACGCTTGCCCTGATCGATTCCATTAATGAACACATTCTGCAGCGGCGTTATTACCCGGCACTGAAGCTGACCAAAAAGTTGATCGAATACGAACAGGAGGCGGTTCAAAGTGTATCCGAGAGCATTTAAGGCCTATGAAAGCGTGAACAAGTCCACCATGAGCGGACGGGACATCGAGGCGGAAGTCCTGACCAAGGCGGCCCTGAGGCTGAAATACTGCCGAGAGCACTGGGAAGAAACGCTTCGGGAGGCCAAACTCAATGACGCCCTGAAGCACAATCAGCGTATTTGGACCATTCTCCAGGCCGAGCTAGAAAAACCCGAAAACCCCCTCCCCGCTGAAATCAAAACCAGCCTGCTCCGGCTGAGCGCGTTTATCGACAAGCGTACGCTGGAGACGATCGCCTATCCGGTGCCGCAGAAGCTCGACATTCTCATCAACATCAATCACAATATCGCCGCTGGGCTGCGCACGAGACCGAAACCGTTCCAAAGCGAAAAAGCGGCGGCATGACCGTGACCTTTCCCCTTGGCCTTTGAATTGAAGGCAAGATTTCACTCGAAAAAAGGAAAAAGTGCCGGCCGTTATCGGCGGTACAGCCCCCCGGTCAGGGACCTCAGGCGCCGCCGCCGCAACCCTCGCAGACCGCGCGTATTTCCATGCTCCCACAGCCGAAATGAAGGGCTGCCTCAAGCGTCCGGAGGGCGTAGTCGCGACGAGAGACCGACAAAAAGCGGCGGGCAACATCCAGAAACGCCTCGCCAATATGCTCTCCCATCGGCAAGGTCTTCAAACCTTCAATGATGTTCTCGGCAGGTGCGGCCTCCTGCAGGCAGGCATAGGCCACGCACAGCAGAAACCGGGGCGGCAGATAGCCCGGCTGCTCTTTAGAGAGCCCCTCGAGCAGCGTTTTGGCTTCCCCTGCCCGCCCCATCAGCAGTAGAGCGATTGACTTGTTGAATTTGGCCTCTTTAAGCGCAGGGTTAAGATGCAGCGCTTTTTGAGCAAACGCCATCGCATCATCGAGCCTCCCTAAATTGCAGCAGGCACTTCCCATGTTGATGTAAGCTTCCACCGAACCGGGTTGCAGCTTGATGAACCGGCCCCAGAGCCTCAGGGCCTCGGAGTGGTTGCCGACCTGCGAGGCCTGGACGGCAAGCTCTCTTAGCGCCGCCTTATTGTTAAGCCCGCGCTTTAGTTTTTTCCGGGCAAGCACCTGGTACTTTTTCGTTTTCTCTAAAGTATGACGCTCCTCCAGCGTTCCGTAGTGATGCACCACCATCGGGCAGTCCATCACGGATATGCCCAGCCGCTGCAGACTCGGCTCCACCAATTCGTGAACGGGGTAATCAAACCGGATGCGGGCATCGTTGGTGAACAGCCGCACCTTGTCGCTCGGGTACCAGCCCAAGCCTCTTTCCTCGGCGTACTCGCCCCGGTTGGAGTTGAAACCGACGGCATTCACCATGAACGTATAATTGCGCGTCTGAATCCGGTAAGCGGCAGGCCTTTTGGGACGCATCGCCAGCGCCTGCCTGAATTCCCCATCGTCTTTTCTCGAAAGAACCTCATCGGCATCCAGCACGAGGATCCAGTCTCCGGCAGCCTTTGAAAGAGCATGATTACGAGCCTCCGAAAAATCATCCGTCCACGGGAAATGATAGACCCTCGCGCCGAAGACCCGCGCGATGTCCATTGTTTCGTCCCTCGATCCGGTGTCGACAACGACGATTTCGTTCACCAGCGGTTTGGCACTAAACAGACACCGAGCGAGGTGGTCTTTCTCGTCCCTGACGATCATACACAGCGAAACGCTGCCGCCGGGCGGCAGCTCGGATATTTTCGTCACCCCCAGTCGTTCCCTCACCTTAAGGCCAGCGGCGACAACGCCCGGGTCGACACCGAAATCCACCATAACGGATTCGATTTCGGACATGGCTTCGGTGAGGCTCGCCTGGCGCAGCAGCAGGTCGATCAGCAGAAAGCGAAGCCGTCGATTCATTGGATGCCTGGAGACGGCTTCGCGAAAGGCCGCCACGGTTTCGGAAAGCCTGCGCGCCTCCCCACCGGTCACATGAAAGGATATCGCGATATCTCTTGATTCAGGATCGCACCGAAAGGCGTTCTTCAACGCTTGAAAGTAGCCCTCTTCGTCGTCTTGGCAGCGCCGCAGTGCGGCAAGTCCATGCCAGGCCATGGCGCTGTCGCGGTCGCAGGCGATGGCGCCTTGTAGCAATGTTTCGGCCGATCGAAGTCGGCCGAGGCTCAGTGCGAGCTGGCCTTTCAGGGAGAGTGCTTCGGCTTGCATTTGTTGACTGTTAAGGAGTTCATCTGCGATACGCCCAGCCGTTTCAGGGTCCCCCAACGCCGCGTGGCATACGGCGCGCATAAGTGAATTCGAGGCGCTGTCTGTTGTAGGCGCGAGGTTTTGGAGAAGTTCCAGCGCGCTCCCATGCCGGCCGGAGTCGATCAGCAGCTCGGCCAGCCGCAACCTGATCTCGGCCGCTGCTGCGTCCGGTGCTCCATTCTGGGCCAGGGCGGCGGAAAGAAGGTCGACCGCCTCGTCACACTGTCCCGCCGCATAAAGCTCCTCGGCTCTTCCGATGATGGGGTCCTTGCTTTTCATCACGGTGTCGCCATACCGCTTTCGGGGCGGATTGAATAAGAGGGGCGGACAGGGCCGCCGCCCGGCCTTATCGAGGCTCCTTGGCGCAACATCCTCAACAGCTGATTGCTGTCCTGGTTGTTCATGCCGTATTCTTGCCCGAATGCCAGCAGGCGGTCGGCCAGGTCGATTTTTCCGGCATCGATCAACTCCCGCGCCTGCTCTTCGAGCGCTCCGGCGCCGTCGAATCCCTTCATCCGCAGCCGTTCGAGGTATTCGCTCCCCTCTTCTCGGCGGCCGCTGAGAATGCAAACGGCCGCCATGCGGCCCAGGGCGGGAGGATAGTTTGGATGCTTTTTCAACAATTCATCGAGAACGGCCAAGGGCTTTTGGATGTCGCCCGAAATGATCTCCGCCGCCGAGTAATTGAGAGCCGCCTCCTTCAATGCAGGATCGATGGCCATGGCGTTCCGGGAAAACTCCGCGGATAGACGGTACTGCTTCAACTTCAGACACGCGTAACCGGCATTCATCCAGGCACCGGCGTCGTTCGGGTTTAAATCCAGGACCTTTTTCCAGATCTGGACCGCTTCGTCGTATTCACCGATTTCAGATGCCTGAATGGCAAGCTCCTTCAACGCATTGGGATCCTCTTTCAATTCTTCAAGCTTCTGCAGACCAAGCCGGTAGTAATGTCTTCCCTTTTCAACTACTCTTGATCGGTCGAGCTTGCCGTAATGGTGGATGGCGACCTCGCAGTCCATAATCCTGAAGCCTGCTTTCTGAAGACTGGGCTCGACCACTTCATGCACGGGATTGGCGAACCGAATTCCCGGGTCTCTTGGAAAGAGCCTCACCTTGGCGCTCGCAAACCAGCCCTTGCCGACTTCAAGGTCCGGGTAAAGGCCATCGTTCTCGATCCATCCTTTGGTGCCGGCCTCGTCGGTGTAGTTTCTTGTCGTGAGCCGGAAGGCCGTGCGACTTTTCTTGTGCCGAGCCACCATTTTCCGCAGAGTACCGAGATCGCTTGAAGCAA
This sequence comes from uncultured Desulfatibacillum sp., assembly GCA_964427375.1. Classification (GTDB taxonomy): domain Bacteria; phylum Desulfobacterota; class Desulfobacteria; order Desulfobacterales; family SpSt-501; genus SpSt-501. The sequence goes on from CAYRUF010000008.1 coordinate 97,814, forward strand.
TCCTCTCATCCGCATCCAGAATAAGAACCCATTTGGCATTGGCTTTAACAAGCGAAAAATTGCGTGCCGCAGCGAAATCCTCCGCCCATTCCATGTCAAATACCTTGGCTCCGAAGGCGGTCGCGATGCCTTTGCTTCGATCAGTTGAACCCGTATCCACCACGATCATTTCATCCACCAACGGTCTGGCGCTCATCAGACATTCTGCCAGATGCCGTTCTTCATTCTTGACGATCATGCAGAGCGAAATCGAAGTGTCCGACTCGATCGCGAGGGCCGGCCCGTGCGCACCGATGCGCCGGCGGACATCCAGGCTCGCGGAAAGAATTTCGTCGTCGATGCCGAACTGAATCATGGCTTTCTCGATCTCTTTCATGGCGGACTCGAATTTTTCCTGCTGAAGCAGCAAGGCGATTAGCAGGAAAACGATTCGTCTGTGGTTGGGATGCAATGCCCTTGCTTCGCGAACCACCGTTTCGGAATTTTGAAAAGACCTGGTTTCAACCACGGCGGTATGGTAGGCCGCTGCCACATCGTTAATTGTGGGGGACAAAATGAAACCCCGCTCGAAAAAATTAAAGGCATCTTCGGTCTTTCCGGCGGCCCACTTCAGAGAACCCAAATTGGTATAGGATTCCCCCAAACCCGGATCGAGCTCGATTGCCTTTTTGAAATATTCCTCTGCCGCGCCATATTCACCCTTTTTGAAGGCAAGCACGCCCAAAACGTTTGTAGCCAGAGCGTTCCGCGGATCAATGGCCAAGGCGCGTTCTGAATTTTCGCGGGCTTTTTCGTTGTTCCCCAGAGCTTCCTCGCAATAACCCAGCAGGGCCGTCGACAAGGAATCCAAGCCGTTAAGCTTCAATGCTTCCAGAATATCGACGGCATCCTGAAAGCGCTTTTCTTCTGTAAGCATCTCGGCAAGTTTGAAATAAAGACTTCGCTCGCCAGGCGCTTGTTCCAATGCGCCGAGCAGGCACGCCGTCGCCTTTTCGATATCTCCTTTGTTGAATAGTTCCTGAGCCTTTACCGCAGCATTCTCTACGACAAGCTTCGCACCAAAACGCTGCGCCACCTCTGCTCCACTCCATTTTTCGACAAAAATCTTCCGATTTCCACTCAGGGATGAACCATAGTCAATTCGGTTGCCGATAAAGGTCCGGCTGCCGTAATGGTGTATGAACGCGTCTCCGGCAATCATATTGCGATATCCGGCGAGCGACGCTCTCAGGCAATAATCATCATCTTCGAAATTGCCGGAGCCGAATCTTTCATCGAATAGCCCAATTTTTTCTACTAATCTGCGCTTAAAAAGCATGCAGAAACCGACAATTCTCGAATAAGATACCCGGCGGTAACGGTTTTTCTCTCCGAAAATCTGAGCATAGGCATTCAACCCATCGATCGATGAGTAGCCGATCTCAGGGACCTTTTGTGGACCACTGATATTATTGGTCATGGGGCCGACAATGCCGATATCCTCGGCGCTGTTGAGGCACTCGAGCATCCGACCAAGCCATCTTTCAGAAACGACCACATCATTGTTCAGAAGCAGGATATACTCACCCCTGGATGCTTCGATGCCTTGGTTGCAACCTCTCGAAAAACCAAGGTTTTTCGAGTTTTCGATCAGTCGACAGTTTGGGTTCCTTTTTGAGAGCGTTCGGAGCCATTTTACGGTGCCATCTTTTGAACCGTTGTCGACAAAGATAATCTCATACGGGTCGGAGGTGTATTTTTGAATACTTTCGACGCACTCCTGCGAATATTTAAGTTGGTTAAAAGTCAGCATGATGATGCTGGTCAACTTTGGTACGAATGGCGAAGCCTTGTTTTCTATATTTTCCGAATGGTTTTCCTCTGGTGACTTGCCTTGATCGCTTGGATCAAAGTAGAGTTTAATCCGCGTGTCTTTCTGTTGGCTGATTTTTCCATTCGGATGAATGATGACATCGATGGGGGCTTTGTCGCGCCACTTCCTCTGCAACAGCTCTATGTTTTGTTTTTCTTTACTAAACCGTTCAGGGCCGCTTTGAGACTCATAGTGGATCAAGACGCTTCTAGGCTGATAAACAACCTTCCATCCGTTTTGGCAAAATCTGAGGCAAAGATCGACGTCCTCATAGCCGTTCCAAAACCTCTCATCAAAGCCTTCCAGCCAGCGAAGGCGCTCAGCGCGTGCCATGAGGCAGGCGGCTGTGCAAACTGCATATTCCATCAACCGGTTGGCGGCTATCAGATCCGCGTTTTCTTTGTAGAAAACGTGAAAAGGACAGATGTTGCCAGAATGCTGGTGCAGTGCCATGACGACTCCAGCATGCTGGATCGTCCGGTCCGGGAATAAAAGTTTGCTGCCGACGGCTGCGACACTGGTGTCCTTATCGAGCACTTCGACGAGTGGCTCCAGCCAGCCAGGTTGAGGCTCTGTGTCGTTGTTCAAAAACAGTACATAAGGCGCATTGGCTGCTCGTATCCCCTGGTTGCAAGCTTTTGAAAATCCGCGGTTTTTTTCATTATTGATAATTTTAACTCGACTCTTAATTGAGTTAAGGTAGCTAATGGTGTCATCGGTTGAGCCATTATTTATTACAATGATCTCATAATCCACTTTACTCGTGTTATTTCTGATCGACTCAATGCATTTTTTAGTATACTCTACTTTGTTGAATACTGGAATAATAATGGATACATTAGCTCTTTTACTGTCTTTTTTTAATGTAAATAATTCTTTTCGCAAATCGCCACCATTTTTTTGTTCATTTTGATTTTTTTCTTCTTTATGTGATCTAGTTTCAAATTTGGACGAAAGAACACCTTCCGGATCATCTATGCCTCTTCCGCTTACCCACTCTTGAAAATTACTTTCCATCTTTAAATAACGTTCCAAATCCGAATCCGAAATAAACAGACCGAGTGATTTTACAATTATTTTAAATAGATAAACTCTTTCCTTAGGCAGGCTGTGCTTCGAGTCAGCAATCGTTTTAAGCTCAAGCAGTGATAAAAAAAGTCCGCGAAAAACAATATATCCAAGCTCTAATGGAAAATCTGCGGACCATTCTTTATCCATGAAAACAGCTTCGCCATTTGCCTGTACAATCAGATTGCGTGGTATCGCATCAATAAGATTTCCAGCTACTAAAGTGGATACACTTAATTCTTCTCTGAGTAGATTAAGTTGCGATTCTATGAGGAGCTCGTGATACCATCGTCGTGCCCAGTCGGTCAAATCTGAAAGAAGCCAGCCATCAGTGGACAGAATCGATCGCATTTTCTGAGACCAAAGCTGGCCTTCGACAAATTCCTCACTCTGCTCTACCGTCATCTTGATTTGTGCGCTATCAGAAGCTTTAATTTCTGGGTAAAGCAATTCCCGGTGCATTGTAATTCTGTCGTTTTGGGAGGTTTTGAAAACAACTGCTTTAGCATACTCAGGCTTCCTTTCAACGGCAAAATGATAGGCGTCTCCTGTTCCGATAAACATCCTATCGTTCTCATGCTCCCCAGCAACAACCAAAAATGAATTCGCAAGATCCGGTCCGAGCCCATTTCGGATAACCGGCCCCCATGCGCGTTCCAGCAAAAACAGGGGTGACCGAGGGAGTTGAGGATCCATTACCAACGCAGCTCCAACAACCGACTGCAGTTTTGCGCCTAAGGAAGTGGACATAGTCTTCTCGGAAACGACAACTGTCGGCATCTTGTAGTCAGGAAATGGATACCACCAACTCTGTACCGGCAAACCGGCTCTGGATATTAACTCCCTAAGCTCCCGCCGGCCGAATGTCACAACCCCTTCAGCATGGTAGCGGTCTTCGATGCCAAACATTGGTGCGCCGACATGATCCTCGTCACATCCGGCGAAGTACTTCAACCCCAACTGATTCTCGATCGCCACGATTAATACTCCTTCACGTTTCAGGAAAGACTTTGCATGGCGTATTAAGTCAATTACTCGATCATTTTCTTCACCCGGAAAATACTTTCGAGCGTATTCCAATACCCCCACCAATGTGACAATATCGTAAGTAGGGCTGGGTGAAAGTCGATGAATGGCATCTATGATCACATGGACATTCATCAGCCCTCTACATCGGGCCGCTGCAATGGCTGCACGAACCGGACTGCCCTCGACGGCCACTATCTCGCCACCGCACTCGCCTAAAAAGCGAGTGATGGCTCCACACCCGGCTCCGATCTCGAGAATTTTCCCTCGAAGCCCTCTATGGAAAGGGCGCAAAAGGTTGCCTCGCAGTGAACTTAGGTGATATTTTGAAGGCCAGTCAGTAATTTTCTTTGACAGCTCTACGGAGGCAGAGCTCAAGTCATCTGTAGAGAGAACCGTTTCATAGATTCGCCGCTCAACCTCATCGCCGTCAGAATAGGCGAACTCTCCAACCCCATCGTTCGAGATCCAGCATCCAGAGCCAGAGTCAAAATGGTATTGCTCCTTGAACTCAATCGGCAGTCTTTGTTCAATTTGATTTCTTTGCAGCATTCTCAATAGTTCCTCATTTTGATTCA